>JBBDMZ010000058.1:0-50246 GCA_040877955.1 Dehalococcoidia bacterium
GCGGGAGAGGGGGAGTCGAGTGACACCACACCCGGGCGTTTGCGTCGCGGTGCCCGCGTCCGTAGATTCGCTCCACAGTCAGGACAAAACGAGGTCGCGACGAATGGACGTATTCCAGGCGATGGCGGAGATGCGCGCAATGCGCCGGCTAAAGCCCGACCCGGTGCCGCGCGAGGAAATCGAGGACGTAATCCGGTACGCGACGCACGCCCCCAGCGGGAGCAACTCGCAGGGGTGGCGGTTCGTGGTTGTCACAGACGCGGAGAAGCGGCGGCGCATCGGCGAGCTCTACCGGCAGTCCGTGGACAACTACCTGGCAACGGGCAACACGAAACCCTTGCCACATCAGACGCAAGAGGAGTGGGAGGCACTTGTGAAGGCGGTGCGGTGGCAGGGCGACCACGTGGGCGAGGCGCCGGTCATCATCTTCCCGTGCCTGAAGCGGTCGCGGCGAGGTCTGACGCACGACGTGGGCAGCCGGGGACTGGGCGCGAGCATCTACCCGGCGGTGCAGAACATCTTGCTCGCGTGCCGGGCGAAGGGCCTCGGCGCGACGCTGACGACGCTGCACTTCGCGCACGAGGCCGAGATCGACAGGCTGCTGGGCATCCCCGAGGACGCCGCCACGTTCGCGATGATCCCGGTCGGGTACCCGATGGGGAAGTTCGGGCCAACGAAACGATTGCCGGTGGACACCGTCATCGGCAGGGACGGATGGGAGTAAGACGATGAAGTTCGGACTGCACATAGGACAGCAGAACATCTCCATGGAGGAGATGCGGCGCATGTGGACATGGGCGGACACGGCGGGCTTCGACTGGGTCGACGTCTGGGACCACTTCTACGAGGCGCCGCCGGTGGACGGGAACGGGAGCTGCTTCGAAGCCACCACCTGCATGGCCGCGATCGCCTGCGAGACGAAGAACGTGCGCATCGGCGTGCTCGTGCTGGGGATGAACTACCGGCACCCGGCCGTCTTGGCGAACGCGCTCACCACGATCGACCACCTGAGTGGCGGGCGGCTCGAGATCGGACTCGGCGCGGGCTGGCACGAGATGGAGTACAAGGCGTACGGCATCCCCTTCGAGCCCATTGGCAAGCGCATGGACATGCTCGAAGAGGGAGTGCAGGTCGTGCGGATGCTGACGACGCAGGACCGCTCGAACTTCGAGGGGAAGTATTACCAGCTCACAAACGCGGCGAACTACCCGAAGCCCGTGCAGGCACGTCCGCGCATCTGGGTGGGCGGCAATGGCCAGAAGCGCACGCTTCGCATCGCGGCACGGCACGCGGACGGTTGGAACTCGCCGTACCCGGGTCCAGATGAGTTCAAGATGCTGAACGGCAAGCTGGACGAGTGGTGCGAAAAGGAGGGCCGGGACCCTGCCACCATCGAGCGGAACGTGAACCTCACCTTCCATATGGCCGCGACCGCGAAGGACCTCGCGAAGGCCGAGCAGCAGTACCAGGAGACGTGGGGCCCGGCTGCCGAGGTCATGCGCAAGCGCGGCGCTGTCATCGGCCTGCCCGACCAGGCCATCGACCTCGTGGGCCGGTTCGGCGAGGCGGGCGCCGCGCGGGTCAACATCGCTATCCGCCCCCCTGCCGATTGGGATGCCCTCGGGGCGTGGTCGTCGGAGGTTATCCCGGCGTTCGAAAAAGTGGCGGCGAGGTAATCCAGTGGTGCGGCACCGCGGGGCGGTCGTGGACGTGGAGGGACGGCGTGTCTGCGACCGCGACGGCGAGTGGTACCCCCTCGACCGGCTCGAGGTCGCCGGGAGCACGCTCTACTACGCGCGCCCGCTGGACTTCCACCTGTTCGACTACCACGAACGCTGGCTGCTGCCGGAGCAGGGCTGGTCTATCAGCCGCCTCCACTTCCTGCCGCACGTCCCCGACCCAATCGACTGGTACATCGAGATGGAGGTCATCGTCGTGGAGGGGCCGCTCTGGACTGTGCGCGACGGTTACCTCGACATGGAGGTGTGGGAAGGGAAGCGGTGCCGGCTGGACGATGCCGATGAACTGGCCGATGGCCTGGCGGTGGGTGCGATCAGCATCGAGGAGGCCGCGACCGTCCTGCGCTCGCTCGATCGGCTGTGCGACGAACTGCACGCAAACGGGAATTCGGGCGCTGCCCTGCTGGAGCGGTTCGCTCCGGCGTTGGCGCGCTAGCCGACAGTCGTCCCCCTCAGCGATTTCGTCGTCGTCTTGTGGGTTGAGGAGGAGGAGGAGTAGCCTCCGTCCCCAGCACAGTTGCGCTGCTCACCAGGAGGGGAACATGAAGGATCAGATTGTCGCGATGCTCGTCGAGAAGGCGAATCTGGACCAGGCGAAAGCGGAGGATGTGGTCGATAAGGTGCTCGACTTCCTCAAGGATCACCCGGACGACCTCATGAAGCTAACGCAGAACGAGATGGTCGCATCGGTCACGAAAAAGGGCGGGCTGGGCAAGCTCTTCGGGCGGTGAGCCCACCTCCGGGTGGCGTAGCAATCGGAGGCGTCCTCCCTCAAGGAACTCTCTCGCCCGCCACGGGGAGCGGCCCGCGAACAATTGCAGCAAGCGGGCTTACATCGTGCCGTGACGCGGGACGGGGAGACTTGGCGGCGATGGGCCGGCGCGCTCATCTGACGCGACTCGAATGGCTGTGAGCGACCCGGGCAGACCAACTCCGTTTGGAACGACAAGGAGAAGGCACTTGCGACAGGACCTCATCAACCAGTTGACCAACCAGCTCGGTATTCAGCAGGACCAGGCGAACAAGGTCGTGGATACGATTGCCGACTACTTCAGGCAGAACCCGGACGACGTCAAGGAGATCGCCTCGGGGAGCTGGAAGAGCAAGATGCCCGGCGTCTAGGCCGAGCGACCAGCAACGCAAACGAGCGAGTGTCGCAGCGGACCCTCGCTCGTTCTGCGTCTAGCGCGGTGCCTGCCCGAGACTGGCCTGGCTAGTCCGCCCCCACGTGAAAGTGCAAATGCTTCGACTCCTGGTACTTGCCCACGTTCGTGACGATGTGCGCCCCGCCGTGCTTGGAAGCAACCTCCGAGGCTACGTCCCGCACCACCTCCAACAACTCCATTAGCAGGCCGTCAGTTGCCTCTCCAAGTTCGGTCAGCGACACGACATGTTGCCTCGGGATCACCACGACGTGGACGGCCCAATGGGGACGGGTGTGACGGAATGCCAGGACATTTCCGGTTTCGCGGACGGTCTCCACGGCGACGCGCCCGCTCAGAACTTCGTCGCGGTAGAAGTCGTCGTTCAACCCCTGGCCCAGGCGACGCGTTCGTCGATGCGCCGCTCCATCTCGTATTCGACGGGGATGAACTGGTGCTTCAACCAGAATGGCGCCCCCTGGGGATTGCCGCTGGCGAAGTGAAGCGTGCACCAGCGAATGCCGCGGTCGCGCAGGTGGGCCATCGTGCGGTCGAGCAGCGCTGCGCCCACGCCACCGGTGCGCACGTCCTCCTCCACCACGCCTTCGAACAGGTAGATGTTGCTCTCGGGCTCGACCACGGAGGGGATGAAGCCCGGCTTGTTGAAGGTCTGCATGGCGACGGGCCGGTTCTCGTGGTAGCCGACGAAGTAAGGGTTGGTCTCGGTGTCCGCGAGGTGGGCGAGGTTGTACTCGCGGGCGGCGGGCTGTGGCGCGGGCAGGATGGGCCAGAAGATGGGCGCGCGCAGGTGGTGGGCGTTCAGCGAGTCGGCGAGTGACATGACCACGTCGATGTCCTCGGCGGAAGCCTGGTGGACTTCGATGCCCGCGGCGCGGGTCCCATCAACCGGTATCCCCGTGTCGCGCGTGGCGGCGACGAGGTGGCGACCGAAGCCGAGCGTCACCCAGGCCTCCTGCACCTCCGCGTCGGGGACGAAGTGGATGCGATGCGTGAACAGACCATGCGCTGCGAAGTCGTCGGCGAGGACCGTGTACATGGCCCGGTACACGTCCGTGACGTCTTCGTCGAGGGCGACGGCATGGGCGTCGACGCCGATATCGGCGGACTGCGGAGGGATGTATTGCGAGGCGAAGTGGTCGGGCGGGAAAAGCTGCTCCTCGCCGAAGAGGAAGCCGACGAGACTGCCATCCCGTTCGGCCACCACCTTGGTGACGCGGCGGTTGGCGGCCGCCCGGTCCAAAACCTCGCGAGTGGCTGCGGGGTCTTCGAACGACCGCGCGAGCATCGGCAGCCGCGAGCGGTGCTTGCGGTGGCGGGCGGAGAAGAGCTCGGCACAGCCGGCAAGGTCTTCCGGCTGGAAGGGACGGACGGTCACACGGCCCATTGACGAACCTCGGCGGAGGGAGTGGATCGAATCGTAGAGCATGTGAGAGAGGGTGGTCGAAGGTAAAGATTGTGTTTCAGGCATGTTTCGTGCTTGGTACACTCGGGGCATTGAACTTGGGAGGAGCCACGCCAAATGAGCAGTGACACACTGACCGTCGCGCAGGCGAGCGAGCACGTCTACGAGGCCCTGACCCACCACTTCGGCCCGCTCGACCTGGGTGCCAACCAGCCGCTTGTGAAGGCAATCTCGGAGTACGGCCAGCGGAGCCGCGAAGGCGACGAGGCCGCCATCAAGGAAGCCAGCGCCCACATCTGGCAGGCGCTCAGCCACCACAAGGAACGCCTCGACCTCGGCGCCAACGACCCCCTCGTGAAGGCCCTCGCCGAGTACGGCGACGCCTGCCGCCGCGAGGGCGTGAAGGGGTAGGGGCGCCACCGGCGGCGCGGAACCCCGACCCAAACCCGCCACACACCCCGGTGGCCCGGTCGGGCCGGCTCGGCTACCCACCTGCGCGCCCACCTGCTATGAGGAACTCCCTGCGCCGCTCGCCGACCGCCACGATGGACTCGACGTGGCGGACTCGATCCTCTTCCTCGTATTGCCGCACAAGGCCGGAGAGCTCCGCATCGACGGACTTGCGGCGGACGCCGTAGGCGGTCGAATCGTGGCCGTCGCGGCCGACATTCCTGACGGCGAGTGAGAGGAGTCGCGCGAGACGCTTGCCGCGGGCGTCGGTCATCTTGCCGAGCAGCTCCAGGCGGACCATGGCGTCGAGCAGGACCTGGACGCTGAGCGGATCGGAGAGAGCGGCGGCGCGAGCCTCGAGGAGGGGACGGGGTGTACGGCGGGCTTCGCCGGATGCAATGCCGCCCTGCCGTGCGTGCTCGTGCCGCTGGCTGGCGAACCCGGGGTCGTGGTAGATGCAGACGCGCGTGCCCAGCTGGGGGCGAGCGCGACAGGGGCGGCCCTGCGCTGTGGTAGCCGCGCAGAAGGGCGCCGCGGCGCGCGAACTTTTTTCGGCATGTTGAAGGTGTGAACCGGCATGTTCGGCCGCAACGCGAGTATGTTCCGGGGTATGTTCGTGCCCCGGGACGCCGGGGACGGGCGCGACGCCGAGGTTGGCGGGGCGTTCGCGGAGTGCGGTGGAGCGCTGGGCCATGACGTTGCCTCGCGGTGGGAGTTTGCGGGGCAGGGTGGCACGGGCGGGGGGTGATGTCGGAGGGGCGGGTGGCACGGGCGGGGCGGAGGTCCCTGTCGGGCGTTGGACGATCCTCGCGCGACCCGTCCCGTATCATGCCCGAGATGCCACGGCTGCCCTACCCCGTTCCGTCCAGCGCAGCGGTGACGGCCCGAATGAGGCTCAACCGCAAAGTCGACTCGCGGCCCGAGACTCGACTTCGTTCCTATTTGCACCGGGCTGGATTGCGGTTCAGAAAGAACCGGTCGATCGACTTCGGGGAAATGAGTGCAGTGGCTGATGTGGTCTTCCCTCGGGAACATGTGGCAGTGTTCATGGATGGTTGCTTCTGGCACTCCTGTCCCGACCACGGGACCGTCCCACGCGTGAATCGAGACTACTGGCTCCCCAAGCTTGCGCGCACCAGGGAGAGAGATCGCCAGCTGCCGTCAGGGCCCCACGCAACAGGCTGGCTGATCATCCGCGTCTGGGAGCATGACCCGCTTCAGGCGGTCGCATCCAGCGTGTTTGAGGCTGTTGAAAGTCGCCGCCGCGTCACGTATAACCAGAACGTAAGTTCTGAGATGCCGTGGCCTATCAAACGTACGACGTAAGTTCGAAAGCTCGTCAGCCTCTCATCGATTTCATGACGGGCGCTTTGGAGGACGCCGGTTGCCGGATCCTCTATGTGGGTCCCGCAACGCAGGCCCCATTTGTCATAACTGCTGAGGCTCCCGACGGCGAGCGGCTGGGAATCCTCGCCTACGCGTTTCGAGCCACACGCACACCCACCAAAAACCGCCCGGATAACGAACGCAGCTTCCAACTCAAGTATGGCGACAAGAAAGACAACGCTTACCACGACATCTATCAGGATCCAAATCACCTCTTAACCACGCTCCTCGTCGGCATCGACATCGATGACGGGTTCTTTGTGGGCGTAGATCCCGTGCTTCACAACCCCACACGGATGTTCATCCGCGTTGAATTCAAGGACGATCACGCGGAACGAATTAAGCTGGAGGGGTGGACTTCCTGGGAGCGGCAGCGGCACGCCGGGGACGACGGGCCCGGTGTAGAGGTGCTAGTCGGGGGAACCGCAAGCCGATTCCTAGAATATGTTCGGTTCGAGAGGAGTGCCGTTGGACTTGATCCGGGCCATCGCCAATTGCTGGCGGAGAAGTGGGGTTTGGAGACCACGCTGGATCGGCCAGGTGAAGTGATCCAAGCGATCGAGGCGGGCTCCTTACACATCCTGGAAACGGAATTTGGGCTAACAGCACGGGAGGTCCTCGACCTCATCGCCACAGCCCCTCGGTTGAAAATGGCCGTCCGCGGCTGGGTGGCCGAGGAGCATCTGGTGACCAAGCTGACCGCGGTCGACGGAGTTACTTCCTGTCAGCGGATTGAAGCCGACGGCAAGCCGGATGTGCTTGTGCGCTTTCGCGGACACGACCTCACGATCGAATGCAAGAACGTGCTGCGATCCCGTACGTCACAAGGCGTCCCACGTCTCGACTTTCAACGGACTCGAGCCGCCAAGGCCGATCCGTGCTCTCGTTACTACCGCCCGGCCGACTTCGATCTTGTGGCGGCGTGCCTACATCCAGTGACGGAAGCCTGGGAGTTCCGGTTTCGCCCCCCGCGTGCGCTGGTGCCGCACACGACATGCCACGGTCGCATCGCGAGCGGACAACTTATCGATGATTTCTGGGAAGACGCCGAGCCAGCCCTCCTCGGAGTGGTCTCATGACGCGCGCTGTGCGGCCAAGTGCGATTAGCCTCTTCACCGGCGCCGGAGGCATGGATTTCGGCCTTGAGGCCGCTGGGTTCGAGACGCAAGTGTGTGTTGACTCAGACTCCGAAGTTTGCGCGACCCTCGTTCATAATCGGAAGTGGGTGGTGATCAACCGCGAACTTGGCGCCGTGTCCCCGGAGCGTTTGTTGTTCCACGCTGGCGCGCTCCCTGGCGAGATCGACCTGGTCGTCGGGGGACCTCCATGCCAGCCGTTCTCCAAGTCTGGCTACTGGGCGAGGGGCGACTCCAAGCGTCTTGAGGATCCACGCGCTCAAACGCTGGTTGACTACCTCTCGGTTGTGGAAGGCACGCTGCCAAAGGCCATCCTGTTCGAGAACGTTCGTGGCTTCGCCTACAAGGGAAAGTCCGAGGCATTGGAGTTCCTGCTGCTCGGGCTGGATGGCATCAACCAACGGCACGGAACAAGGTACAACGCGACTTACGCCGTCCTTCAGGCTGCTGACCATGGAGTCCCTCAGCTGCGGGAGCGATTCTTTCTGGTGGCGTCGCGTGCGGGAGAGGGTTTTACGTTTCCGTCTGGCGGTGGTGAGGTGAGCACGGCGTGGGATGCAATTTGGGACCTCCCCCACGACGCCAGGGATGATCTTCGAGTAAAGGGACGATGGGCAGATCTCCTTCCGTCGATTCCAGAGGGCTGGAACTACCAGTGGCACACCGAGAGAGGTGGGGGCCTTCCTCTCTTCGGCTGGCGGCGCCACTTTTGGAACTTTCTGTTGAAGTTATCGAAGGAGAAGCCTTCGTGGACTGTCCAAGCGCAGCCAGGTCCGGCGGTGGGTCCGTTCCATTGGGACAATCGTCGCATGGCTCGACATGAGCTGGCGCGCCTACAGACGTTCCCTGACTCCGTCGAGATTCTGGGAAGTCTCTCCGTTGCCCAACGCCAGCTCGGGAATGCAGTCCCATCGCTCCTGGCGGAACTTCTCGGGCGGGCAATTCGTAGGCAGTTCTTCGGCGAGACCGTTGGGTCGCGACCGAAGTTACTGCCTTCGCGGGCTGAGTCCGCACCCGGAGCACCGAGTGTCGGAGATGTCCCCGCCGCGTACTTGCATCTGGTGGGGAGTCACTCGGCCCACCCGGGAACAGGCCGGGGGTTTGCGGCAGAGCGCAGGCCGAGCGCTCAACCGGCAATTTTGGCCTGAACCTGACGAATACGTATCTGTCGCTGGACTGCTGCCGTTGCGCTCCCTGATGGTCGCGGCTGGGATTGCGTGTGTCGGCGAGGGCGGCGTTGGGGGGATTGGGGTGTGGCATGGCCTCCGCGGCCGCAGGCAGAATCCCTACCCTCGACTACCGGCGTCCGTGGTGAAGCCCGAGGCCGCAGGCAGAATCCCTACCCTCGACTACCGGCGGCTCGTCGAGGGGTTGCGTCGGGGGACCGTGGTGAGCGCTGGAGTCGTTGCGCTTCCTGATGGTCGCGGCTGGGATTGAGGCGTGGTGGGTTGGGTCGGGGTTCGCGCGCCCATCCCGCGGGTTCCGGTTAGCAGCCGGGCAGGCGTTCCCGCAGCGCATCGACCAGGCCCGCGATCGGGATGCGGACCTGGGATTGGGAGTCGCGCTCGCGGATGGTGACGGCGTCGTCGCCCGTCGCCCCACCCTCGCCGACCGTCTGGAAGTCGACTGTCACGCAGAGGGGGGTGCCGATCTCGTCCTGGCGGCGGTAGCGGCGGCCGATGGACTGGGTTTCGTCGTACTGGGTCATCCAGTTGGGACGGATGAGGTCGTAGACCTTGCGGGCGGTCGGGCGGAGGGCCTCGTTCTTGGAGAGCGGGAGAACGGCGACCTTGATCGGCGCGATGTTCGGCCGGAACTTGAGGACGGTGCGCTTCTCGCCCTTCTCGTCCGGCTCCTCGGTGTAGGCCTCGAGCATGCTCACGGCGAGGGTGCGCGTGAGGCCGGCCGCTGGCTCCACCACCCAGGGCACGACGTGCTGGCCGCTCTCCTCGTCGAAATACGTGATGGGCTTGCCGCTGTGCTTGGCGTGCTCGGTGAGGTCGTAGTCGGTGCGGCAGGCGATGCCTTCGAGCTCGCCCCAGCCCCAGGGAAACAGGTACTCCACGTCGCCCGTGCCGATGCTGTAGTGCGACAGCTCGTCCGGGCGATGCGGGCGGATGCGCAGGCGTGATTCGTCGATGCCGATGACTTCCCGGTACCAGCGAAGGCGCTCATCGAGCCATTGCTGGTAGACCGCGAGGTATTCCACGGGGTTGTCGCGGTCCTTTGGGGGCATGACGAAGTACTCCATCTCCATCTGCTCGAACTCGAGCGTGCGGAAGATGAATTTGCCGGGCGTGATCTCGTTGCGGAAGCTGACACGCGACTGCGCGATGCCGAGAGGCAGCTTGCGGCGAGTCGATTGGATGACGTTGTCGAAGTTGGTGAAGATGCCCTGCGCCGTCTCCGGCGGGAGGTAGGCGATGTTCGATGGGTCTTCGATGACGCCGACCTGGGTCTTGAACATGAGGTTGAACTGGCGCGGCTCGGTGAGCTCGCCGCCGTCGTTCGGGCAAACGATATTGCCCGCGTCGTCGCGCTTCAAGGGGCCGTAGTCGCCCTCCTCGATGTGATCGAGGCGGAAGCGTTGCTTGCACTTCTTGCAGTCGACGAGGGGGTCGCCGAAGTTGGCGACGTGGCCGCTCGCCACCCAGACTTTTGGATTTGTGAGCATGGCGGCGTCGACACCGACGATGTCGTCGCGTTCACGGACCATGCTCCGCCACCAGGCCTCGCGGATGTTGCGCTTCAGCTCGACGCCGAGCGGGCCGTAGTCGTAGGCGTTCGCGAACCCGCCGTAGATCTCGGCTGAGGGAAAGACGAAGCCTCTGCGCTTCGCGAGCGAAACGATGGTTTCCAAATCCGGGGCAGGCATGAGGGATCCTCAAGAGACGGAGTCGACGCGCCTGGCAGGCGCGCCGCGTTCGTCTAGCTTACGGGTCGCTGTTAGCTATTGGCTATTGGCTCGTGGTGCTCCGGAGGCGAGAACGAATGTCATCGTCTTCTAGCGGCACCTCGAACACCTTTTCGCGGGAAGTGGCGCCGGTGACGAGCACCACGTCCCGACCCGGCAGCCCCAGCGCCTTCGCAAGGAGCCTGGCCACGGCGGCGTTGGCGGCGCCGTCGGCGGGCGGGGCGGTGACGCGCACGCGGAGCCGGCCTTCGGCGTCGAAGCCGCCGATGCGGTCTGTAGAAGCGCGGGGTGTGACGCGGACGGTCAGGCGGGCCACGTGCGAGTGTGCCTCAGGCCAGGGGAACCGCGGTCGTGGCGGCCGCGTCCGGTGTCGTCCGCCGCGAGAGCCAGCGGCCGGCCACGAAGCCCGCGAGAAGGGCGGAGACGTGGAACGCTGGCGTGAAGCTGCGCAGGTGTGCGCCGACGAGACCGATCTCCCAGGCGCCGACAAGGCCGAGCATGAGCCACGGCCGGCGTGAACGAGCGGCCAGCAGGCCAATGAGCCCGTAACAGCCAGCGCTGCCGCCGTTCCAGCTCCGCTCCCAGGCCTCATCCAGGATGGGATGCGTAACACGGCCGTCGAGGGTGTGTAGCACCAGCCCGGCCACCAGGCCGGCCGCGATGCTCGTGCCGAGGAACACCGCCGCGGTGAGGAGCTGCCCGTCGCGCGCCACCGCGCGAGGGCTGACGGCCGCGAGGATGGCGGTGACGTAGAGAATCTGGAGCACGCCCACGTTCACGAAAGTCGCGACCGGGAGCACCACCAGTGCGCGTGGCAGGTTCTCTCCGAGGTCGCCTATCGAGTACCCAAAGGGGTCGGCGAGCTCTCGACGGTTCGTGAAGTCGATAGCGGCTACCACAAGGAAGAGCGTCCAGGCGATGACGAGGTACCACAGCGTGATGGCGGGCAATTCGGACGGGCGACGCCGGGCGCGGCCGATTGCGTACCGGATGTGCCGGGCTGACGGCTCCGGGGCGCGCGTCATTTCCGTAGTATGCGCCGCCGCCAGGCGGGGTGCGATTCCGGTCCGTCTGGACCGCTAAGCTAGTCCGGTCGGCCCGCTGCGTGTGCGGCATTACACGCCATGCTGGTAGCGAAGGTTCGGCGGTGTCCGACCCTGGAACTTGGGAGGTGCCTCATGGCAGGACTCGGGCGAACTGTCCGTTGGCCATTGGCCGCAACGGCGGCAATGCTCTTCGCGCTGGCGGGATTCGCATGTAACGAACCGGAGGAGAAGGTCTACGAGGCGGAGTTGCTTGCGCCCCCGCTGGTCCCCGAGCGCGTGGAACGGAGCGCGGGGAAAGTCGTGGTCCACCTCGAAGTCGTCGAGAAGGAAGTTGAGATCGCCCCCGGTGTGACGTACACGGCCTGGACCTTCAACGGCTCCGTCCCCGGGCCAATGATTCGCGTCCGCGTCGGCGACACCGTCGAGGTTCACCTCACGAACGGTGGCGAGATCGTCCACAACATCGACCTCCATGCAGCGACCGGTCCCGGCGGCGGCGCGGGCGCGACGACGGTGAACGCCGGTGAGTCAGGCGGCTTCACCTTCAAGGCGACGGCGCCGGGCCTGTACGTCTACCACTGCGCGGCAGGCGTCGTCTCGGACCACATCGCGAACGGCATGTACGGCGGCATCCTCGTGGACCCCGCGGGCGGGATGCCGAGGGTGGATCGGGAGTTCTACGTCGCGCAGGGAGACATGTACACCGAGGGAGACACCAACGACAGCGGCCTCCAGGCACTCGACATGACGAGGCTTACCGACGAACGGCCCACGTATGTCCTGTTTAATGGCGGGACGAAAGCGCTGATCGGCGACAACGCGCTACAGGGTGAAGTTGGCGCCCGCATCCGCATCTACTTCATTAACGGGGGACCGAACCTGACATCCAGCTTCCACGTCATCGGCGAGATCTTCGACCGGGCCTGGGACTGGGGGGCGCTGAGCGTGCCTCCGGCGGAGGATGTCCAGACCATCACCGTGCCACCCGGTGGTGCGACGGTGGTCGACTTCAAGCTGGATGTGCCGGGGGACTACAAACTCGTGGACCACGCCCTTGGCCGCCTGCTCAAGGGCGCCGTCGGGACCCTCGTAGCCACGGGCGCTGACAACTTCGACGTCTTCAACCCGCTGGGCGATCGGCCCGGTTCTAGTGGGCACGACATGGAGCCAACGCCTCCGCCAGCCAACGGGAACGGCTCCGACGACAGCGGATCCGAGGAGCCGGACGCCACGATCACCGTGGCGATGAAGGACAACCTCTTCGACCCGTCCAGCCTCATGGTGAAGGCCGGGAACACCGTGGCGTTCGACCTGCAGAACCAGGGCAAGGTTCCGCACAACATGCGCATCGCCGACTCGCGCGGCAGCTACGACTCGAACGCCTCGGTCGTCTCCCGGCCTGAGATCGTCAACGCCGGGAAGGTTGGGACCCTCACGTGGAAGGCGCCAGCGGACCCGGGCACGTACGACTTCCGCTGCGACATCCACCCCGTCGACATGACAGGTACCATCACCGTCGAGTGAGAGCCGGAGGGGACCGGGGCCACAGGGGGCCGCTCGTCTGAGGGGGCGCCCGGCTCCTGGTTGTGGCCCTCAGCGCCCTGGCCGTTCACTCACGTGCGACAAGAGGGTGTGGGAGGTACTAGAACATCTGTTCCCAACGGTGTAGCATCGGCGTGTCCGGGCCTTCACTCTCGCGGCCAAGTTGACCCAGATCTTGCTGCGAACCGGTATGATGAGGATCCGTGAACATTTGTTTGGCGGGTGACGCATGACCGACAACGACCGCGCACGAGCGCTGGAACTGGCCCTGGGGCAGATCGAGAAGCAGTTCGGGCGCGGCGCCGTCATGAAGCTGGGCGACGCTGCGTCGAAGATGGCCGTGGAGGTCATCTCCACGGGCTCGCTCGGCCTCGACATCGCCCTCGGCATCGGTGGGATCCCGCGCGGACGGGTGACGGAGATCTTCGGCCCGGAATCCGCCGGCAAGAGCACGCTCGCGATGCACGTGATGGCCGAGGCCCAACGCGCGGGCGGCACGGCGGCGTACATCGACGTCGAGCACGCGATGGACCCGGGGTATGCGCGGGACATCGGCATCCAGATTGAGAACCTCCTCATCAGCCAGCCCGACACGGGCGAGCAGGCGCTCGAGATCTGCGAGGCGCTGGTGCGCTCGAACGCGGTGGACGCAATCGTGATCGACTCCGTGGCTGCGCTGGTGCCGCGCGCCGAGATCGAAGGGGACATGGGCGACTCGCACATGGGCCTGCAGGCACGGCTGATGTCGCAGGCGCTGCGCAAGCTGACGGCGACGATCTCGCGGACGAGCACGGCCGTCATCTTTATCAACCAGTTGCGCGAGAAGGTAGGCGTCGTCTTCGGCAATCCCGAGGTCACCCCCGGCGGTCGCGCGCTGAAGTTCTATTCGTCCGTGCGTATCGACATCCGCCCGGTGGAGCAGATCAAGAGGAACACCGACGTGGTGGGCCGGCGCGTAAAGGCGAAGATCGTGAAGAACAAGGTCGCCGCTCCCTTCCGAGTGGCGGAGTTCGACATCATGTTCGAGCCGCCGCGCGGGATCAGCCGTTCGGGCGACATCGTGGACCTGGGCGTGGAGTACGGAGTGCTGGCCAAGTCGGGCGCGTTCTACAGCTTCGGCGACATGCGCATCGGCCAGGGCCGCGAGAACGCCAAGCAGTTCCTCGACGACAACTCCGACCTGCGCGACCAGATCGAGGCAGACGTGCGCAAGGAAGCCGGCGTCGGCGGCCCCGCGGCCGTCGTGCGCCCGGTGAGCGTGCCCGCGCCAGCGGTAATAGAGCGCGACCCGGTGCTCGCGGGCGGTCAGTAACACCCAGGACGCTATGGACGAACCTCCCAGTCAACCGACGATCATCGAGATCCGAAGCATCGCCCGCGGCCGGCAACGGCTGGTGTCCCTGAGCGACGGCCGCGAATTCGCGTTCATGGACGAGGCGTGCGAGCGGATGGGGATCACGGAAGGCATGTCCATCGTGGACGGACTGCTGGAGTCGCTCGATGCGGCGGAGCTTCGCGTCACCGCTCATGAAGCGGCGCTACGCCTCCTCGCCAGCCGCCCGAGAGCGGAGAAAGAGATGCGCACCAGGCTCGCGATGCGCGGGTTCGAGCCGGCCGTAATCGAGGAAGAGCTGGAGCGGCTGCGGCGGGCGGGCCTGCTGGACGACCAGAAGTTCGCGCGGGCATGGGTCGAGGACAGGAAGCGCGTGGCCCCGCGCGGGCGCCGGATGTTGCGTTACGAGCTGCTCGGCCGCGGGATCGACGTCGAGTCCGTCGACCTCGCCACGGACGGGATCGACGACCGGGAGACTGCGCTGGCGCTCGCAAGGTCGCGGGCACGCGGTTCCGCGATGGCCGACTACGAGACGTTCATGGCCAAGATAGGCGGCTTCCTGCGCCGGCGAGGCTTCGACTACTCCATCTCCGCGGATGCTGCGAGGACTGTGTGGGCGGAGGTCGGCGGCAACAGCGACCAGGCAGATGACCGCGGGATCGAGGCGCAGGCGAACCCTTAGACCGCGCCACCCGGTGCCACAATCCGTGGCCGTTCGGCCGTTGGGTGCACGTGCGGCGTGCCCGACGATGGCTGCAGGCCCGTGGGAGGGGCTGCAGATGGAGAGTGCCGACGACCTGACCGATGTCCCCGAGCGCGTACCGTGGTATTCCGGGGTGTGGGTAGCCCGGGCGGCGATCGTCGGCTTGATGTTGCTGCTCGCCGGCGCGGCCTTCGCCGTGGGGAGTGCCATGAGCAGCGACGGTGACGGCGCCGGGAGCGGCGGCGGCCAGGCCGCAGTAGTGTGCCAGCCGGGAGAGCCTGGTTGCATCTATGGGGAGCCCATCCACGAGCACGCGGACTTCGCGCTCGTCATCAATGGGGAACCGTGGGATTTCGGCCAGGAGAAGTACATCTCGCACGATGAGAGCCACCAGCTCGACGCGAACGTCCACATTCACGATCCGCGGCACACGGTGGTTCATGTGCACCGAGAGCACGTTAGTTGGGACGCCTTCTTCCGAACCCTCGACTTCGAGCTGAACGACACCACGCTTATCGGCGTGGAGGTACCTTCACTCCAACTGGACACCGGCCAGACGCTGGTCGACGGCGAGGGTGGGACCTTCAAGTTCTACGTGAACGGCGTGCGCGTGGCCGGGATCGCCGACCTGGAGATTCGGTCTTTGCAGCGGGTGCTCATCAGCTTCGGACCGGAGAGCGAAGACGAGGCGAAGGCACAGCTCAACCTCGTGACCGACGAGGCCTGCATCCCCGCGGGCCGGTGCCCGGAGCGCGGATCTGGCGCGGGCGAGCACGGCGAGCCCTGCAGTGGCGTCGGCGCGTGCACCGAGTTACGTTGAGGTCACTCCACCTCGAAGGAGACGGACAGCACCGAACGCACCGTGAACTCAGGCTCGGCAGTGAAGGGCTTGATGTCGGCCGTGCCGTAGCCCCCCAGCGCGACCGCGGAGAGGTCCTCCTCGCACGGGTCGATGGGTGCTGGCCCGTATGGGGACTGGATGGGAGCCTCCGCGACTGAGTCGACCCTCCCCGAGAGCTTGAGCGAGGCGGCCCCGGCGAGCGAGGCTCCGCGTGCGCGGGCGTCCTCGATGGCCTCCTTCCGCGCTTCGTCGCGGGCTGCCTCGCAGTTCGAGTGCGAGAAGATGACTCCGTTGTTATAGCTGCGGCCGAAGACGTCCTCGATCGCGTCTGCGACGTCATCCCCGAGATCAGCGAGATTGGCCAGGTCGTCCGTTTCCACAGACACGACGTTCGGGCCACCGAATTGAGGCGAGTAGAACTCGACATCCTCCGCGGCCACGCCCAGCGCCTTTAGCCGCTCCAACACGTCGTCCCGGTCGCGTTGAGCGATGGGTCGGGGACCAGTTGGTCCGGAGGCCGCCTCGGTCAGCACCACGATGTACGCCTCATCGGCCTTCGCGGTAACCGAACCAGCCCCGACCGCCACGATCCCCTGGGATCCAGCCCGTTCGCCCGTCCCGCCGGTGGCGAGCTGATAGGTCACGCTCACGTCGAGCACAACCTGGACCTCCGGCGCGCTATCCACGGGGAGCAGCGCGCCATAGCCCTTGAACTGGAGGGCCGCAGCGGGATCACAGGGGTCATCCACTGGCCCGCCGTAGGGGGTCGCGCTTGGCAGCTCAAGGACGGCGGAGACCTCCCCGAGCGTGAGCGAACTTGCCGCTGCCACGGCCCGGGCGCGCTCTTCGGCGGCCTCGAAGGCGGCTTCCCTGACGGGGCGGAGGCTGGTGGAGCAATCCCGGAGCGCGAACTGGGCGCCCCGCTGCTCGGGCGCGCCCACGGAACTCGTGATCGCGCTGAACACGCGTTCCGCACTCGCGGGGACGTCCGTGACCGGGATGCGCACACGGATCTGCGTGAACGGGCCGAACTGGAGCGAGGCCTCGATGCCAATGTCGTCGCCCGAGAAACCGGCGGCGAGGAGGGCGGCCCGAAGCGTCGCCTCGTCAGAGGCGGCGAGCCGGCCGTTGACACCGGTGCGCGGCAGGAAGAGCGCGATGGCGAAGGCCTCATCGGCAGGGAGGCGCTCACGGATCGTGTGGCGCACTGTGATCCCGGGGAGCGAGGGCAGCGTGACCTGCCCGGGCTGCCCCTGCGCGGGCGAAGTCGCGAGGCCGCCGCGCGAACGAGAGAGTATCTCGGGCGTGGGCGCCGTCGAAGTTGGGCCGGACCCGCTCGCATCCTCCCCGTCGTCGCGCGAGTCGGCGCCCTGGGTGTTGGTGGAGTTCTTGTCCCCGCCCCCGCAGCTGGCGAGGACTGCAAGACACATTGGCAAGACCGCCGTGAACCACATGATCCGAACCCACATGTTCCCCACCCCTCCGCGAGAGTCTGCTGCTGACAGAACGTTGCAGGACCGAATCTGGTTCCCTCCACGCGATGGGGGACCGTCCCACCGCATAACTTTGACCCTCGGTAGCTCGCACGGGTACGATCCGGGAAGAACGCACCGGCGCCCAAGCGCCGGGCGGAGAACGATACGCATGTCTTCCCCGATGACGTTCCTGGAGTTTCTCAATGCCGGCGGTGATAGCGATTATCGCCGGCCTCGCGGGTTTGGCGGTTGGCATCGCCGTGGGCTTCTACGCCCGGCGGCAGGTGACCGGGACATCACTGCAACAGGCAGAGGAGCAAGCTAACCGGGTTCTCGCTGAGGCCGAGTCGAAAACAAAAGAGACCATTCTCGAAGCAAAGGAGGAGGCGCTTCAGATTCGCAACGCGGCGGAAGCCGAAATCCGTGAACGACGGAACGAGCTTGGCCGCAGCGAGCAGCGCTTGTCCTCCAAGGAAGAAAACCTCGACCGCAAGCTCGAGACCATCGACCGCCGCGACGAAGTCGTGCGCGCAAGGGAAGCGGAAGTGGACGCCATCCGCGCCGAGGCGGACTCGCTCCGGCAGCGGCAGGTGGAGGAATTCGAACGCATCAGCAGCCTCACCCGGGAGCAGGCGCGCGAGCAGCTCATGGCCGCCGTCGAGGTGGAAATTCGCGACGACGCCTCACGGCGGGTGCGCGAGATCGAAAAGGAAGTGGAAGCGACGGCGGGTCAGCGTGCGCGCAAGATCCTCGCCACCGCCATCCAGCGCTACACCTCCGAGGTGACGGCGGAGAGCACCGTCTCAGTGGTGCAGATCCCCAGCGATGAGATGAAGGGCCGCATCATTGGCCGCGAAGGGCGCAACATCCGCGCTATCGAAGCGGCGACCGGTGTGGACCTCATCATCGACGACACGCCTGACGCCGTGACGGTCAGCGCCTTCGACCCGGTGCGGCGGGAAGTGGCGCGGGCGGCGCTGTCGAGCCTCGTGCAGGACGGGCGCATCCATCCGACGCGCATCGAAGAGGCGGTGAACCGTGCGCGGCGGGACGTGGAGGCGACGATGCAGGAGGCTGCCGAGGCGGCTGCCGTCGAGGCCGGCGTGCTGAACCTGCACCCGGAGATCCTGAAGATCTTCGGGAGGCTCCGGTATCGCACGAGCTACGGCCAGAACGTGATGCGACACTCCGTGGAGACGGCGCACATTGCAGCCATGATCGCGCGCGAAATCGGCGCAGACGTGGAGGTCGCGCGGGCGGGCGGGTTCCTGCACGACCTCGGCAAGGCCGTGGACCACGAGGTGGAGGGCACCCATGCGCGCATCGGCGCCGAGCTTGCCCGCCGATACCGGGTGAAGGAGTCCATCGCTCACGCCATCGAGGCCCACCACGAAGAGGTCGAGCCCACCAGCGTGGAGGCCGTCATCGTGATGATGGCGGATGCGGTCAGCGGCGGCCGACCGGGAGCCCGGCGAGAGTCGCTGGAGGCGTACGTCAAGCGGCTCGAGACGCTCGAAAGCATCGCCCGTCAGCAGAAAGGTGTCGAGTCGGCGTTCGCCATCCAGGCGGGGCGTGAGTTGCGCATCATCGTGAAGCCGGAGCACGTTGACGACCTCGAGGCGATGCGCATCGCGCGAGACGTGAGCCAGAAGATCGAGGAGACGATGGAGTATCCGGGCCAGATCAAGGTCACCGTTGTGCGCGAAACGCGTGCCACTGAGTACGCGCGGTAACCCCGTGAGGCTGCTCTTCCTGGGCGACATCGTGGGAAGCGCGGGCAAGGACGCGGTAGTGCGTTCCGTGCCCGAACTGCGGCGTGAGCTTGCCCTCGATTATGTCGTGGTGAACGCCGAGAACATCGCCGGGGGGCGCGGCACCATGCCCCAGCACGCCGACGAGCTCTTCCAGTCGGGCGTAGACCTGATCAGCGGTGGGAACCACACGTTCCAGCACCGGGAGCTGTATCCGTACCTCAACGAGACGCCGGGCATCGTGCGGCCACTGAACTACCCGCCGGGCGCACCGGGCCACGGCATCGCGACGGCCGGCGAGCTTACGCTCATCAACCTCATCGGACGGACGTTCATGGCGGCGGAGTACGACGACCCGTTCCGCGCCGTCGACGGGGCGCTGGCGAACGTCCCGGACGGCCAGTACGTACTCGTGGACCTGCACGCCGAGGCGACGAGCGAGAAGAACGCGATGGGCTGGTACCTCGACGGCCGCGTGACGGCCGTGGTTGGGACGCACACCCACGTGCCGACGGCGGACACGCGCGTGCTCCCTCGCGGTACGGCGTACTGCACCGATGCCGGCATGTGCGGCGCGCACGACTCCATCATCGGCGACGAGATCGAGGCCGTGCTCTCGCGGTTCCTCTCGCAAATGCCCACGCGCCTGCCGGCGGCCAAGGGCGCGGTGCAGATCAACGGGCTCGTGATCGAGGCGGACCCCGCCACGAAGCGGGCGGTGAGCATCGCTCGCTGCGACCGGATGGTGTGCTGATGGCCAAAGGCGACTTTCACCTGCACAGCACCGCCTCCGACGGCATCCACACACCGGCGTGGGTGATGGAGACGGCCGCCGCGAACGGCGTGCGCGTGCTCGCGCTCACCGACCACGACACGACGGCCGGATACGAAGAGGCCCAAGCCTCGGCCGAGCGACTGGGGCTACGGCTGATCCCCGGGATCGAGCTCAGCACCGATTACGGCAAGGCGGACGTACACCTGCTGGGATTCGGCATCGACATCGAGTCGAAGCCGCTGCAGGAGTTCCTGAGCTGGCAGCGCGAGGGCCGAATCGGTCGTGCGCAGCAGATCGTCGACATCCTGCGGGCGAACGGCATGCCCATCGAGCTGGAGCGGGTCCTCGAGATTGCAGGCGAGGCGACCCTCGGGCGGCCCCACGTGGCGCGCGCCCTTATGGAGAAGGGCTACGTTTCCAACGTCCAGGAGGCATTCGACCTGTGGCTCGGCAACGGCAAGCCCGCTGACGTGAACCGCGAGAAGCTCGACCCCGAAGACGCCATCAAGGTCGTCCACGAGAATGGCGGGGTAGTGTTCGTGGCCCACTCGATCTACATCGGGGAGGACTGGCCGGATGTGGTCGAGAAGCTCGCCGGGTGGGGGCTGGACGGGATCGAGACCTACTACAAGCACTATGACCCGGTGATGGTTCAGCGGCACCGGGATGTCGGACGGCGGCTCGGGCTCGCCCTTTCGGGCGGGAGCGACTATCACGGACTTGGCAACCCCGACGACAAGGCGATCGGTGATATCCCCTTCCCGGATGCCGCGGTCGACGCGTTCATCGCCTACCTGGAGCGTGCAGGGGTACGCACCGGGACAGGAGCGGGCGTGTGACCATCGAGGCGGACGAGATCGAGGCGATCATCCCCCATCGGTATCCCATGCTGCTCATCGACCGCGTGCTCGAGATCGACGAGGGCAGGTCGGCGGTGGCCGTGAAGAACGTGAGCGCGAACGAGTGGTTCTTCGAAGGCCACTTCCCGGGGCAGAAGATCATGCCGGGCGTGCTCATCGTGGAGGCGCTGGCGCAGACGGCGGCCGTGTGCCTGCTGAAGGGCGTCGAGAGCGGGGCGAAGTCGCCGCTGTTCGCGGGCATTGAGAACATGCGCTTCCGGCGGCCCGTGCGGCCGGGCGACCAGCTCCGGCTGGAGTTCACGCTCGACAAGCTGCGCGGCCCGATCGGCAAAGGGCATGTGCGTGCGACGGTTGACGGGCAGCTCGCCGCTGAGGGGACGATCACGTTCGCCCTTGTCGATCTCAGCGATAGTGGCGGGTAGTCTGTCGCCGTCACCTTTACTCGTGGCCAAGTACGATCGAATTAGAGGTAGAGATGGTGGTCCAGGTAGTTCAATGCGCGCGTGATCCGGGAGTAGAGACGGCCCTGCGGTGCAGCCGGTGCGAGACGCCAATCTGCCCGAAGTGCCTGGTGCAATCCCCGGTGGGAGCGCGCTGCCGTGACTGCGCACGCATCCTGAGGAGCCCGATCTACACGCTGAGCTCGATGCAGATGGTGCGGGCGATCGCCGCGGCGCTCATCGGCGGTGTGGTGATGGGGCTGATCTGGGCATTCATCCTGCGGCCGTTCAGCTTCGGGCTGCTGTCGATCTTCCTCGGTGTGGGCCTGGCGTGGGTGTTCACGAAGCTGATGAACTTCGCCACAGGACTGAAGCGCGGCCCGACAGTGGTGACGCTGGCGAGCGTGGGGATCCTGATCGCGTGGGCGATCCAGCTCTTGTTCCTGCCGTTGCAACTGGCGGCGTACGGGTTGCTCGCCGTGGGTATTGGCATTTACCTGGCGTACCAGAACCTCAGATAGGTGTTGGCTCGGACGGCGGAGGCGGGAGCACCAACCGCTTGGGTGCGCGCGCGGCACCGATGCTACGGCAAGGTGAGCGAGGCTAGATGGCGCCGATGTAGATGGCCATCGCGATGATGAATGCAAGGGCGATGGAGCCAATCACCGCGATCGATACCAGGTCCTTCCGGACATACCTGTAGTCAGTGGTGACGTGGTGCGTGCGGTGATGGCCGACCTGGCGCCGCGATTGGGTGGCCCCGCCGGCAGCGGCCGTGCCTGCTTCGGCGCCAGTGGGCCGCGGGAGCGATGTGGCCGGTGCGCTCCGCCTGCGCGTGCGCCGGGGCTGACGAGTTGCCATCACGATCATCCTACCGCCGGGTAATCGAACGAACCACCCGGGCGAGGCCAGTGTTCACGCTTCCTTGATGGCCACGTCGACCAGGAACTCGCCCGCCTCCACCACGAGGGGGACGACGAGGCGGGTGAGATTGAACGTGGCGATCGAGCTTCCCTGCCCTACCAGCAGGATCGGAGGGGACATGATGCTGGGAAAGCCGTTCCGCTCCAGCCCGATGCTTGCCTGACCCGTGATGATGTTCGCCAGCTCCGCAATCGCGCTCTGTGGGAGCTCGTCGAAGTCGGACTGGGGCTCCCCGATCATCTTCGAGGCGATCGAGAGCGCAACCGGCCGCGACATGGAGTAGATGACGAGCCCGGCGACGCTCCCGGTGATGGCGATCATCGCGCTGACTTCGTTCGTGGTCTGGGGCGACCGCACGCGGTGGACCTGGCCCTTGCCCACGGTCTCGCCGCACTCCTGCTTGATGACGCGGGCTGCGGCCTCGAGGAACGGGCCCACGAGGTCGAGGCGGGGCGGCCTCTCGTCCGCGGCCACCACACGGGCGGCCTCATCGACGGTCACTTTGGCGAGCATGCGGGTCTCCTCGTGGGACAGCGGTTGGCTGGTGTTAGGCGTGGAGTGGGCTAGATGGCGTTGGCCACGATGCGGCGCCCGAGGTCCGAGGCGTAGGCGCCGAGGTCGTCGAGGTCACGCGCGGTGATCGTGATGGTGGCGGGGAGGAGGTCCGAGTCTTCGAGGCGAAGCATGATCTCGAAGAGAGCCCACTTCTTCACGAGCAGGGCACGGTCGATCGCCCGGAAGCGCGCGCGCCCGAGCTGCGACTGCAGCTTCCGGAAGGCGTCCTGGGAGATGAGCACGGTGGAGCTCGACATCACCCCTTTGCCGTCCTCGATCTTGTACATGACGCGACGGAAGCCGGCGCCATCGTCGCGAATCTCAGCCGCCATGAGGACGGATCGCAGGGGCGTATTCGCGCTCATGGCTCCGCGTCCTCGGCCGGCTGGGGGAACGGCTTCACCCATCCATCGTCGTCAACGTGGGCGGTGAGCTGGAGGGCGAGGCGGCGGCCCCGGGTGCCGGCGATGCCTGCGAAGCGCTCCTGGTTGCCCACGCGGATGCGCAGCGGGTCACGCGCGTCCTTGTCGAGCACGATGACATCGCCCCTGGTGAGATTCGCGAGGTCGCCGGCATCGACCCGGGCGTCGCCGAGGATGGCGCGAATGGGGACTCGCATCGGCAGGAGCTGGTCGTCGTTGACCCGGACATCGGCGCCGCTGCCCCGGCCCGGCCGGTTCTCGAAGAGCGTTTGGCCGCTGAGCCGGGGGAGAATCTGCTCGAGGACGGTGAGCGGGAAGCAGAGCGAGATGCCGCCGGTCTGCTCGGCAAAGCGGATCTCGTACCAGGCCGTGATGACGAACTCGGATGGTGGGACTGCGTGCATCACCTGCGGGCCGAGCCCCAGCTCGGTCACGTCCGGGACGAGCTCCGCGACCCGCATCCATGGCTCGACGAGCGAGCGGGCGATGTCCATGCCGATGTGCCGGATGAGCGAGAGCTCAATGTCTGTGAGGTCACGCTCGGGGACGCGGACGGTGCGCTTGCTCTTTCCCCCGAGGAGGCGGTCGATGATGCCGAAGGCCACGTCCAGGCCGAAGGCGGCCACCGCGTAGCCCTGGAGCGGATTCATGTCGATAACCACGACGATCGCCTGGGAGCCGATCTGGTTGACGTACTCCTCGTAGATGCCCCGCTCGAGGGCGCTCAGGCGCGCTTCGACGGGCGCGCGAAGGCGCCCGGAGAACGACTGTGCGATGGCCCCGGCGACGCCCTGCTGGATGATCTGGAGCCCGCGGATCTGCTCCTTGGAGAGCTTCTCCGGATGGCGGAAGTCGTAGAGCTTGACCTTCTGAGCGGCGTCTTTGCGGGCGGAGGCGGCAAGCACAACGGCATCGTCCGGCTCGACCTGCTGCAGGTCGGCGGTGAGGAGGGCGTCTATCTCCCGCTGGCTGAGGAGGGCATTTTCGGCGGCCACGCAACTCCCGGTGGGGAAGGCACCCCGGCGTCAGTCACACTCTCATTGGGGTTATCGGCATGACATCCGTGCCTTCCCTAGGTCTGTAACCGGGCCGCCCTATGTTCGTCACTCATGAGGGCGTTTCCCGATTCCTTCGCGGGGTTCGACCGATGCCGGGCGGTTGCTGCCCGGCCGTAGCGTCTGGCGAGAGCCACAGCGACCCGGCGCAGTGCCCCGGCCGGGGCGTTCCGTACGGCGCCAGGGCCCGTGAGACACACGCTGCGCTTCGAACTCGACGACGAAGAACTGAAGCTGTTCTGCGAGGAGACGGACGAGCAGATTGAGCTGTTGGACCGCGCGCTCGTGCAACTCGAGGGAGCGCCGGACCCGGAGCTCGTGCAACAGATCTTCCGGGCCGCGCACACCTTGAAGGGCGCCTCCGCCACCATCGGGCACACGAAGATGGCGAGCCTCACGCACGCCATGGAGACGGTGCTCGACGCGGTGCGCCAGGGTCGCGCGTCACCTACGGCGACAGTCGTCGACGCCCTGCTCGCAGGGGTAGATGCGCTGCGGCAGCTCGCCGGGGAGGTCGTGACCGCGGTTGACTCGGGGATCGAGACCTCTGCGCTGGAGGCAGCGTTACTGGCGACCGTCGACGACGATCCGGACCTCGCCGGAGCAGGTGATGGCCGGGCTCCAGCGGCAGGCCGGCCCGCTTACACCCTGTCGGGCGAACGCCTGGCGGAGGCGAGGGCGGCGTTGGAACAGGGCCGGAGTGCGTACCTCGTCGAGGTCGCCGTCCACGGGGACTGCCCGCTTCCCGCGATCCGTTGCTACCAGGCGCTCCAGGAGCTGGACGCGCTGGGGACGGTGGCCGGGCTCTGGCCCGACCGGGCCACGATCGAGTCGGGCGCCGGCCAGCGCGCGCTGGCCGCCATCCTGCTGACCACCGCGGCGCGCGAGCATCTGTGGGCGGCTCTAGCGGCGGTGCCCGACGTCGCATCGGCGAGCGTCCAGGCACTGGGCAGCGACGAGCTCGCAGAGGCGGCGCGGACTCCTCCCGGGGGAGGGGACTACGCCCGCCAGAGGCAGGGTGCCTCGACACTCGTGGCGGAGCGCCCCAATCCCGGCCCTCCGAAGCCGTCGCGATCCGTCCGCATCGACGTGGAACGGCTCGACGGCCTCATGCGTTGGGTGTCCGAGCTTGTGACGGACGGGAAACAGTTGCAGGAGGTCAGCGAGCAGCTTGGAGCCGCCGTGACGGACCAGGCGCTCCTGGGGCTGACGGCGACGCTGGAGGCGACCGCACTCCGCCTCACGAAGGCCACGGCCCAGATGGAGGAGGAGATGCGTCGGAGCCGCATGGTGCCGTTGCAGTCGATCCTTACACGGCTGCCGCGGGTAGTCCGCGATGTGGCCGCCCAGTGCGGGAAGAGCGTCCAGCTCGCCACGAGTGGCGAGGACCTGGAGCTGGACCGGGCGGTGGTGGAGGAGCTTTCGGCGCCCCTCGTACACATCGTGCGGAATGCGGTGGGGCACGGCATCGAGACCCCGGAGCAGCGCCGCGCCACAGGAAAGCGCCCCACGGGCAGCATTCAGGTCAGCGCCTGGATTGATCGCGCAGGCACATGCATCTCTGTGAAGGACGACGGCAAGGGCATCGACGTGGGCACACTGCGCGCAAAGGCGATCCTTTCGGGCCTGGTGGACCGGGCGGCGGCTGAGGCCGCTTCCGACGACGCCGTGTTGCGATACATCTTCTTCCCCGGCCTCTCGACGGCCACGACCATCTCGGACGTTTCCGGACGGGGCGTGGGAATGGACATCGTGCGGAACAACATCGAGCGACTGAACGGGCGCATCGACGTGAAGAGCACGCCCGGCGCCGGCACCGAGTTCATCATTCAGTTGCCGTGACCGCTCGCAGCGACCAGTCCGAACCGCCCGGGCAAGGTGTCCGCGTTCAAGATCGATGGCCTAACTGCCGAATCCATAGAGGAGCAGCTCACGCGGGAGCGGGTGAAGCGGCCTAGGAGACTCCGGTGCCAACCATCCTTGTTGTTGATGACGCGGCTTTCATGCGAATGCGCATGTCGAAGATCCTGTCCGAGGCGGGTTACACAGTGATCCAGGCCGAGAACGGCATCGATGCCGTGGCCAAGTACAAGGTCAGCCACCCGGACGCCGTGCTGATGGACATCACCATGCCGGAGATGGACGGCCTGACCGCGCTGAAGGAGATCCGCGCCCATGACCCGAATGCCAGGGTGGCGATGGTCACCCGCACTCGGGCAACAGCAGGTCGTGCTGGAGGCGGTGAAGAGCGGCGCGAAGGACTTCCTGGTCAAGCCCTGCGAGGGTGAGCGGGTGCTCGCCGCGGTCAGCAAGCTGTGTGCCGCGTAGCGCGGTCAGCGCATTGGCGCGGAGAGGCGCGAACGCGGCCGCCAGTTTTCATAGACCGGAACCCACCGTTTCGCCGCGTGGTAGCAGAGTGCCGCACAGGCGGACCCAACCACGAGGTCGAGCAGGTAGTGCTCGGCGAGGTACATGAGCGAGAGGCCCATGATCAGCGAGTAGAGAAGGAGGAGGGCCGAGAGCGGCCGGAAGTGGTCGAACGCCCACAGGAACAGCAGGAAGGTGACGCCCATGTGGAGCGAAGGCATAGCGGCCACCGAGTTGGGCTCGCCGAGCGATGAGTAGACGTTGCGGTAGGCTTCGCCGTCGACCTGGCCGCCGACGAAGTCCATCACGCGATACGCACCGGGCAAATCACCTGTGCTGCCCGCGAGCCATGGAGGCGCCGTGGGTACCAGGAAGAAGAGGATGAGCGCGACGTACATCGTGCCGACGAGCGCGGCCGTGTAGCGCGGGAAGAGATCGCGGCGCCAGAGGAAGATGCCGACCGCCGCCGCGTGGGGCGCGATGAAGAAGGACCAGTGCACGCCCACCGCGAAGACATCGACCTCGTCCACACGCCAGGGCTGAAAGAGCTCGCGCTGGAGCCAGAGCACAGGATCCGTCCCGGAGAAGACCGCCTGGTCCGCTTCGATGACGTAATCAGTCCGAACGGGAATGGCGGTCTCGTCGGCAAACGAGCGAAGGACGGTGTAGATGAAGATGCCGACGACGTAGACGAACCACCAGCGGCGGGCACGGCGCTGCGCGAACTCCGGCGCCCATGCGAGGCAGGTAATCGCGATGAGTCCTACGGCGAACCAGATGTCGACCCAGAGGCGAGTCGCCAGGCTGGCGGTCATCACCAGGAGTAGCGCGACCTGAACCCCGGCAAGAACGTTAGAGCGATTGAGTCGCGCGAGCACGGAAGTGGAATCGACGCCCGCAGGAGCGCCGGATCCCTGCCATGATGCCTGCATACGCTTGTAGGTTAACCCCCCGGAGCCTCTAGCCGAAACCCACTTATGCCAAGTTTTCGCCAGAACCATGACAGTTCCCGGCGAGTGAGGTTTACCCAATCGCCAAACCCGCGCGGTCCTAGATCGAGCCCCAGAGCTCCTCGGCCTCCCGACGGAGCTCGGCGCGGAAGTCTGGATGGGCGATGCTGGTGAGCTCCTCCGCCCGCTGGCGGTGATTCTTGTCCATCAGCCGGGCAACACCGTGCTCGGTCACGATGGTGTCGGCGAGGTAGCGCGGGATCGTGATCATGGTGCCCGCCTCGTGCTTCGCCACCACCTTCGAGAGCGACCCCTCCAGAGCCGTCGAACGCATGACCGTGATCGCGCGGCCGCCCTTCGAGAGCATGGCGGAGATGTGCGTGTCGGGCTGACCCCCAGTGCCGTTGACCATGTGGCCACCGAAGCGGTCCTCGCTCGCAATCTGGCCGATGAGGTCGACGGCGATGGCACTGTTGATCGATGTCATGTTGTGGTTCTGGCCCATGAGCAGCGGGTTGAGCAGGTAGTCGGGGTCATACAGCTCGAACGCGGGGTTGCCGGCGATGATCTTGAGGTCCTCTCCATCGCAGCCGGACCAGGCCACGGCCACGGCCTTCCCCTTGTGGAGGCTCTTGCGGGTGCCATCGAGGATGCCGCGCTCCCACAGCTTCGCCAGCCCCGGCGAACCGAGCTCGGTGTGGAGGCCGAGGTGCTTCGCATCATCGAACGCGCCAGCTTTGAACATGAGCGAGCTGGGCTGCCCGACGCCCACCTGGATGGTGTCGCCATCGCGAATGAGGGGTCGGATGTTGTCCGCGATGGCCTGCGTGGCCGCGTCCACCTCCGAGGCGCCAAGCGCCTGCTGCAAGAGGCTCGGGGGGAGTGCGTGGAAGGCATCCTCGACGAGCGCAATCTGGTCGGGGGTGGCGATCTCCAGGATCCTGAGCAGCTCAGCCCGATTCTCTTCAGGGGAGAGCGTCTCCACGCGGTGTCGCACGGCGGGGATGTCCACGGGCTTGACGGCGTCGGTAATGAACGTGCCGATCTCGCTCACGTGCATCCAGACATCGCCGAAGACGAGTGCAAGGTTGGGGTCGGTGACGGCGATTGTGTGCTTTGCGCGGCGGGCGTAAGACTTCTTGTTCCACATGTGCGGGCCGAAGTGTACGTACCCGGCCTCATTCGGCTCGCTCACGGACGTGAGGACGATGTCCGGGATGCGGGCCTCATCACGGCCGGCATCGAACGCCTTCATGCCGAGCATGAACGTGTTGGGCAGGTAGGTCGCTATCCTGGCGTCATGAGCGGGGCGCATGCCGTCGCCGATGAAGATCTCGATCTCCTTCTCGCCCTTCGGTCCGTCCGGGGCGAAAAGCGGCGCTTCGCGGGGGGCGAGGAAGCGCAGATCGATGCGGCCGAGCTGCCTGGACCGCTCGAGGAGGGCGGCCGTGAGCACCCCGGGCGCGAGGATGGGGACGGCGACGAGATCACCCTCCTTGATGAGGGCCATGGCCTCGCCGATCGACTTCTGGCGGGACTTGTATTCATCGCGCCAGTTGGCGTAGCGCGGCGCGGGGCGTTCGATGGTCGTCATTCGGCACCTCTTGGGAGTCAACTTGCTGGGAGGTCGAGACATCGTGCGGTCTCGGTCAGAGCGTCAGCGGATGCTACCAGAGGGTGAGGAGACGGCAAGGCGTAGGCGAGCCGCGAGCGCGTTCCGGCCGGCCCTTGGCGAGGGTCAGGTTGAGGCGAGTTCGGTCTCGTATTCGAGCGCCGTCCGCACCTTCCGGCTCCAATCCATGGTGCGCGGGTTGGAGAGAGCTTTCTCTGGCCAGGCGTCGAAGCTGCGCAGGTCGAACCAACGCGCCTCGAGGATGGTGGCTGTGAAGTACTCCTCAGGCTCCTCCCCGGGTGAAGCTATGGCCTCTGGGTTCGCCGAGCACAGGTAGGTGCGCACGCGGTGGTAGAGGTCGTTGGGTGGGACGACCTCATCGAGGAGTGTGCGGACGACCGTGACATCGAGGTGCGTTTCCTCGCGGACTTCGCGGCAGACGCACTCCTCGCCAGTTTCACTGCCCTCGCTTCCGCCACCAGGCAGGAGCCAGAACGAGTCCTCGCGCTGATCGCGGGCATGGATGAGGAGGATGTGGTGGTCGCGGACGACGGCGGCCTGGTGGCGGATCTCGCGAAGCGGGGGCATTGACCCGAGCATAGCCAATGCCGCCCAATGCGCAGGTGGTGTATGGTGTATACACCATGAAACGAAAACAGATCTATCTCGACGATGACCAGGAACGGGCGATAAAGCGACTTGCACGGGACCGCGGGGTATCCGAAGCAGCGATCATCCGGGAGGCAATGGGTGCGTACCTCGCGGAGGAGCCCGCCACCTACGACGCGCCCGCGCTTGCGGAGCTGCACGTGATTGGATGCATCGACGAGCCAAACCTTCCCAGGAACGGTTCCACGACATTCAAGCGAGATCTCTACGGGCAGCCCGGCGGGCCTCTGTGAGCCTGATCTTCGTTGACACGGGAGCCTGGATAGGACTTGCTCACCCGCGTGACGAACGCCATGTCGCCGCCCGCGCGTTCTCGCAATCGCTCCCGCGGGGCACGCGTTTGGTCACGTCGAACTACGTGGTCAGTGAGACGATCACGTGGCTCACCTACCGCGGAAGTCGTCGCGCTGCGGTCGATTTCCACCGCAACCTCGAGCGGGACCTCCAGTCAGGAGCAGTGCTGCTGGACTGGATCGATGCTGGTCACCACGACCGGGGCTGGAAAATCTTCCAGCAGTATCACGATCAGGTTCTCTCATTCACCGATTGCACATCTGCGGTGGTAGCGCGCGAGCGAAACGTGGACTACGTCTTTAGTTTCGACCGGGACTTTCGAATCCTCGGGTTCGACGTCCGCCCGGGGCAGTAGTCAGTCGGGCGGGAGGTCGGCAGCGGGGTCGAAATCGCGGTAGTAGCACGATGGGTTGCCGGTGTGGCAGGTGGGGCCATCGGGGAGAGCCTTCACGAGGAACGAGTTTGCCTCGCAGTTCTTGGCGATGCTCACGAGGTTGAGGTAGTTGCCGCTGGTGGCGCCCTTCTCCCAGAGCTCGTCGCGTGAGCGGCTCCAGAAGGTGACCTTGCGCGTGCGGTAGGTCTCGGCGATGGACTCGCGGCTCATCCAGCCGAGCATGAGCACTTCGCCTGTCTCAGCGTGCTGGACGACAGCGGGTATGAGGCCGCCGGCGTCGAACGTGATCGTGGTCTCCTCGCCCATGGCTATCCTCCCGCCGTAATCCCCCTCTCCACGGGCTCGTGGAGAGGGGGCCGGGGGGCGGGGGGGCGGACGGGGATGCCCGCGGCGGCGAGGTGGGCCTTCACCTCGCCGATCGAGTAGGTGCCGAAGTGGAAGATGCTCGCGGCGAGGACCGCGTCGGCCTTGCCTTCCGTGAGCGCCTCGACCATGTGCTCGGGGCCGCCGGCGCCCCCCGAGGCGATGACAGGCACAGGCACGGCCTCGCTGATCGCGCGCAGCATGGGAATGTCGTAGCCCTTGCGGTGGCCGTCGGTGTTCATGCTGGTCACAAGGAGCTCTCCCGCGCCTCGACTGACGGCCTCCTTCGCCCATTCGACCGCGTCCATCCCCGTGGGGTTACGGCCGCCGTGCGTGAAGACCTCCCATCCGTCTTCGCCCTTGCGTGCGTCGATGGCTACGACGATGCACTGCGATCCGAAGCGGTACGCCCCCTCGTTGATGAGGTCCGGGTTCTGGATGGCGGAGGTGTTGATGCTCACCTTCTCCGCGCCCAACTCGAGCATGATTTTCATATCGAGGGGGCTGCGGATGCCGCCGCCGACCGTGAAGGGGATGAAGACCTGTTCCGCGGTGGCGGCAACCATGTCGTAGACGGTGCTGCGGTCGTCGGAGGAGGCGGTGATGTCGAGGAACACGAGCTCGTCCGCTCCCTCCTGCTCGTAGATGCGGGCCAGCTCAACGGGGTCGCCGGCGTCGCGCAGCTCGACGAACGAGATGCCCTTGACCACGCGGCCACGGTCGACATCGAAACAAGGGATGATGCGGCGAGTGAGCACAGATCGATTGTGCGGTCAGTGAGCGGCGCAGTCGATTCCCCCTCACCCGCGTACGGACTCTGCCTCTGCACGCGCCTGCGTAGAGTCGGAGGCCGCTCCGGGTATGATTCGCCAGCTATGGGTGGGGAAATGCCAACGCTGCTGGAGTACAGCGCGGCGCGCGATCGGATGTTCGCGGCGTTGGTGGAGCGGCTGGAGGCGGACGAGCGTGGCGTCGCTGCGTGGCTCTCCGGGGCGCATGGCCGAGGGGAGGATGACGAGTGGAGTGACTTCGACTTCTGCCTCGCCGTTCGAGATGGCGAGATGGAGGCGATCCGCAGCGACCCTATGCCGTTGTTCGCGCTGGCGGGCGAGGTCCTGCTAGTGCAGGCGAACTTCCCTTCCGACACGATCCCGGACGGGCGGTTCTGGCTGGTGGTGTACCCCGGACCCGTGCATATCGACTGGAACGTCGGGCCAGCGAGCGCCGCCGTGCGGCCGCGAGCCTCGCGACTGCTGTTCGAGAAGCAGCCCATTCCGATCGCGGCGAATCCGCCGGCGCTCCCGGCCGAGGAGGCGCGGGAGCACGCCAGGAAGGCGCTCGAGTTCTTCTGGGCGATGGCGCCGATCGCGGTCAAGTATGCGGGACGCGGTTGGACGCGGCGGGCCGTGCAACAGGAGAGCTTGCTGTCGCAGGCCCGCGAGCAGCTGTGGCGCCTCGCGCACGGGCGCACCCTCCGCAGCCAGGACGCCTTCGACCAGAACCGGCCGCCCGAACCGGAGCTCCTCGCCGACTGGCCGCAGTTCGGGCATGCCATCGACGGCGCGGAGGCGCTGCGCGTGATCAGGGAGCACTGTGACGCCGTCGAAACGCTCCACCGGGCCCTCGGAGCCCTCGGCGTTGAGGTCCCGCACCGCATGCCCGCCGAGGTGCGAGCGCTACTCGAGATCGCGGATGCCGAGGTTGCGGGCGGCGTGATCCGGCAGGGCACGGGGAGCCGCCGTTAACTGTGCTCATCAGCCACGGCGCGGAGCGCATCCACGAGGTCCACGCGCCCTTCATAGAGGGCCTTGCCGACAATGGCGCCCTCGCAGCCGATGGCGGCGAGCCGGACGAGGTGCGAAGCCTCGGCGACGCCGCCGGAGGCGACGATGGGCACCGGGAGCAGGGTGACGAGGTGCGCCAGGGCGTCGAAGTTGGGCTCGGTGAGCGTCGCGTCGCGGCCGATGTCGGTGAACATGAGGCGCGGGACGCCCAGCTCCACCATCTCGGCGGCCACGCTCTCGACGCTGCGGCCGGTGCCAACGCGCCAGCCATCGGTGTACACCTCGCCGTCACGGGCATCGATGGAGACGCAGACCTGCGACGGGTAGCGCTGGCAGGCCTCGGCGACAAGCTCCGGGTCGCGGATGGCGGCGCTGCCGAGCTGGACGCGCTCCGCTCCGTACGCGAAGGCCGCGTCGATGCCGGGGAGATCGCGGATACCGCCGGAAACCTCGACCGGGATGGCGACGGCCGCGCAGATGTCGCGCATGACCTGCTGGTTCGCCGGGGAGCCGTCTCTTGCGCCATCGAGGTCCACGACGTGCAGGCGGGGAGCGCCGAGCGCTTCCCAGCGGCGCGCCACCGCAACGGGGTCGTCGGAGTAGCGGGTCTCGCGGTCGTAGTCACCCTGGAAGAGGCGCACGCAGCGTCCGCCACGGAGGTCGATCGCGGGAATGACTTCGAAGGTCACGCGAGGGCCGAAGCGGCTGGCGCGAAGGCGTCCGATTGCGCCCACGCGACGAAGTTGCGGTAGATGGCGAGGCCGTCCTCGCCGCTCTTTTCCGGGTGGAACTGCGTGGCCACGATATTGTCGCGCGCGAGCACGCTGGGGAAGGTGATGCCGTACTCGGTCTCGCCCAGGGCAAGGGCCGCGTCGGCCGTGGCCGGGTAGTAGCTGTGCACGAAATAGAAGTAGCTGTCCGACGGGATACCTTCGACCACCGGGTGATCGCGCAGCCAGCGGACCGTGTTCCAGCCCATGTGCGGCACCTTCCGCCCCGCCTCGTACGGGAAGCGGTGGGCGCTCGCGGGGAGGATGCCCAGGCACTCGGTCCCGTCGTTCTCGTCCGAGGTTTCGAGCAGTGCGTGCAATCCCATGCAGACCCCGAGCAACGGACGGCCAGACCGCACGTACTCCCGCAGCGGCTCGATCAGACCCCGTTCGCGAAGTTTTTGCATGCAGTCGGCGGCGGCGCCGACGCCTGGCAGCACAACGGCGCGCGCCTCGAGTACGTCCTCCGGGTCGGCGGAGACGACGGGCTCGGCGCCGATGTGCGACAGGGCACGCACGACGCTGCGCATGTTCCCGGCGTCGTAATCAACCACAAGCACGCGATACGTCATGGAAGAGTCAGTGTATCAGGCCCGAGGAATGAGGACGGAGTGGCCCCTCTAGCGGGCCACGGTTCTTCGTATACTTCCATTCATGCCCGTCCCGAAAGACCAGTACGAAGCGCGGCTGCGGAGCGAGGAGCTTCGCTCGCAGCTGAACTACCACAACTACCGCTACCACGTGCTCGACAGCCCCGAAATCGCGGACGCCGAGTACGACCAGCTCATGAACGAGTTGAAGGCGATCGAGGCGAAGTATCCGGAGCTGATCACGCCCGATTCGCCGACGCAGCGGGTCGGGGGCGCTCCACTCCCAGCCTTCGGAGTGGTCGAGCATCGTTATCCCATGCTCAGCCTCTCGAACTGCTTCGCGGAGGACGAGCTGCGCGCCTGGCACAAGCGTGCCTCCGACCGGCTGGGCCGCGACGACTTCGACCTCGTGACGGAACCGAAGATCGACGGCCTCGCGGTGGCGCTGGTGTACGAGGGCGGCAAATTCGCGCAGGGAGCCACGCGCGGTGACGGCATGCGCGGCGAGAACATCACCGCCAACCTGCGCACCCTCAAGACAGTCCCGCTTTCCGTGAAGGGAAAGGCGCCCGAGCGATTCGAAGTGCGCGGCGAGGTCTACATGACCAAGAGCGGCTTCGAGCAGATGAACGCGGAGCGGGCGGAGCGCGGCGAGGCGCTCTATGCGAATCCGCGTAACTCGGCGGCAGGCTCAGTGCGCCAACTCGACCCGCGGGTGACGGCGGCGCGGCCACTCTCGATCTTCATCTATCAGCTCGGGTGGCGAGAGGGCGCGGCGCCCACGAAGCAGCACGAGATCCTCGCGTGGCTGGGCGAGATGGGCTTTCGCACGAACCCCGAGTCGCGCCGGCACGACGACATCGTTGGCGCGCACGAGCGCATCACCTGGTGGGACGAGGTACGCGAACGCCTCGACTACGACATCGACGGCGTGGTCCTGAAGATCGACGACACCCGCGACTGGGAGCGGCTGGGGGCAGTCGGCAGAGAGCCGCGCTGGGCGACGGCGTTCAAGTTCCCGCCACAGCAGCGGACGACGAAGCTGCGCAACATCCTCGTGAACGTGGGCCGTACCGGGGCACTCAACCCGTTCGCCGAGCTGGAGCCCGTCATCATCGGCGGCGTCACCGTGAAGATGGCCACCCTCCACAACGAGAACGACATCCGCCGGAAGGACATCCGCATCGGCGACACCGTGATCGTGCAGCGCGCCGGCGAGGTTATCCCCCAGGTGGTCGCGCCTGTCGTGAGCCTGCGGACGGGCAAGGAGCAGGAGTTCACGATGCCCGAGCGGTGTCCCTCCTGCGACACGCCGGTGACCCGGGACCCGGACCAGGCGGTGGTGTACTGCCCCAACACGCAGTGTCCCGCGCAGCAGATCCGGCTGCTCGAGCACTTCGCCTCACGCGGGGCAATGGACATCGAGGGCATGGGCGAGCGCATGGCCTGGGTGCTGTTCAAAGAGGGCCTCGTGAAGGACATCGCCGACGTCTACCGCCTGACGGTCGAGCAGCTCGCGGCGCTCGACCGCATGGGCACGAAGAGCGCGCAGAAGCTCGTCGACGGCATCGAGAAGAGCAGGGAGCGGCCGCTGAGCAACGTGCTCTTCGCGCTGGGCATCCGGCACGTCGGTTACGAGACAGCCCGGCTCCTCGCGGAGCATGTGCGCAGCCTCGAAGGGCTGCTGGAGGTGACGGGCGAGAGCCTGCAAGAGGTCGCGGGCATCGGCCCGATCGTCGCCACGGGCATCGCCGAATGGGTCAGCCGTGATGCGAACCGGGACGTGGTGGGGCGCCTCCTGGCGGCGGGCGTGCAGCCCACGATGATCGAGGAGCCGAAGGAGGGCGACCAGCTCGACGGGCTCACGATCCTGGTCACCGGGCGGTTGGAGACCATGTCCCGCAACGAGGCGGAGGACCGCATCCGGGCGCTCGGCGGGAAGGTGGGGAGCGCGGTGACGAAGGGGACGGACTACCTCGTCGTGGGCGCGGAAGCGGGGTCGAAACTGGCCAAAGCGGAGAAGCTTGGCGTGAAGACGATCGACGAGGAACAGTTCGCGGCGTTGTTTGAACGAGGCCCCGAGGCAGCGACTTCTTAACGCTCGCGGTCCGGCGCCTTCGGCGACCCTGGGCCGAGGATTTTTCGGGTGTGTTCTCGTTATGTCCGAACGGAACGTGAGCCATCCGTTACTTGTCGATATAGAAACAGTTGCAACGGATCTGTAAGCAACAAGCGCATGACAGTCGCGCGCAGTATATGGCGGGGTATACTGAGCTTCCGCGCGCATCATCGATGCGCCGGCTACCCATCTCCCCGGTGGTGCCGGACTTGGCCCTCTACAACCCGCTCGCGAGCCTCTTCGGGTTTCTTTCGCATGACATCGCGATCGACCTGGGCACCGCCAACACCCTCGTTATGGTGCGTGGACGGGGCATCGTCATCGACGAACCCTCCGTCGTCGCCATCGACCGGATAACCAAGAAGATCCTCGCGATCGGCGCGGAGGCCAAGCGCATGGTCGGCCGCACGCCCGCCAACATCGTCGCCGTGCGCCCCCTGCGGGACGGCGTGATCTCGGACTTCGAGGTCACCGAGAAGATGCTCAGCTACTTCATCAAGGCGGTGCACGACCGCGGCTTCTGGGCGCAGCCGCGCGTAGTCGTAGGCATCCCCAGCGGCGTGACCGAGGTGGAGAAACGAGCCGTTCACGACGCCGCGCTGAACGCCGGTGCGCGCAGCTGCTACCTGATCGAAGAGCCCATGGCGGCCGCCATCGGCGCGGGCCTGCCGGTGATCGAGGCGGCCGGCTGCATGATCGTGGACATCGGCGGTGGCACCACGGAGGTGGCCGTCATCTCGCTCGGGGGCATGGTCGTGAGCACCTCCATCCGCGTCGCGGGCGATGAGATGGACCAGGACATCATGGCCTACGCGCGGCAGGTGCATAACCTGCTCATCGGCGAGCGGACGGCCGAGGAGATCAAGAAGATGGCCGGGTCGGCGGCGCCTCTCGACCCCGAAGAGTCGATCGAGATCCGCGGGCGCGACCTCGCCACCGGGCTGCCGAAATCGGTCGAGGTGAGCACCGTCGAAATCCGCGACGCGCTCGCCGGCTCCATCAGTGCGATCGTGGAGGCGGTGCGGTCGTCGATCGAAGTGACGCCGCCGGAGCTGGTGAGCGACCTGATGGCGCACGGCATCGCCCTGGCGGGCGGCGGTGCGTTGTTGCGGGGGCTCGACCGGCGCCTGAGCCAGGAGACACGGTTCCCCGTCTACGTCGCCGAAGACCCGCTGCTCTGCGTGGTGCGAGGCGCGGGCGAAGTGCTCGAAGAGCAGTACCTGCTGTCGAAGGTGCAATCGCAACTGGCCTCTCGGGGCCGGGGCCGATAGCATCGGCGGGCACCCCACGGACGGCCTATGCTGATCTATTCGAGGTACACGTGGTGGATAGCGGCCATGCTGGCCCTCGCGATGTTCCTTGGCATCGCGGGCCAGGTGGGCGTCCTCAACCCCTTCCAGGGACTCTTCCTCCGCGCCACCGGGCCGCTCGAATCGCTGACTCTGGGCATCTTCGAGCCGGCCGCGGACATCCTCTCCGGCGCCGGTGACATCGACGAGCTGCAGGATTCTAACGACCGTCTGCGCATCGAGAACGAGGACTTGCGCAATCGCGTGGCCGAGTTGGAGCAGGACACACAGCGCCTGCAGGAGCTCGAGGTCGCCCTCGGCGTCAGCCAGGACGAGTCGAGCGAGCGCCTGGCGGCGAACGTGGTTACGCGCGACATCTCGCCCTTCGTTGCCGTCATTCGCATCGACAAGGGAACGAATGACGGCGTGCGCAACGGGATGGTGGTGCTCTCTGCCCAGGGCACGCTGGTGGGGACGGTCACCAAGGCGCTGGACGACCTCTCCTTCGTGCGACTGGTTACCGACACGCAGAGCCGCGTGAACGCGAAGGCGGTGGAGTCGAATGCGGACGGCATCCTGAAGGGCACACCCGGGCGGGGGCTGACCTTCGACCTCGCCCAGGGCGACCTGAAGGTGGGCGACATCATCGTGACGTCGGGCCTCGGCGGCAACTACCCGGAGGGGCTCGTTATCGGTGAAGTGAGCGACGTCTCGGGCAACAGCCAGGACCTGTTCCGGAAGGTGACCGTGGAGCCGGGTGTGCGCGGGTCGACCGCGCAGACGGTGTTTGTGCGCACCGACTTCCTCCCGCAGCGGCTGGAGCTCGACGAATGAAGCTGATCGCCGGGATGCTGCTCGTGGTGATGGCGAGCGTCGCGCAGGTGACGGTCGCCCCGCTCTTCCCGCTTCGGGGCGCTGTGGTCGAATTCGGCCTCTTGACGGTGGTCCTGCTGGCGCTCACAGCCGGGCCGCGAGCTGCGATGCTGGCAGTGCCCTTCTGCGCCCTCGCCGTGGGGTTCGCGGGCGACCGGTCGCCGGGGCTCCTGATCCTCGCGTACCTCCCCGTGCTGCCACTGGGCGTGATGTTGGAAGAGGCGCGGGTGCCATTCCCCCGCTACATGCAGCTCTGCGGCCTGGTGGTGCTCTGCGGTGTGTGGGCTCGGTCGCTGTTGGCCGGGGCGGCCATCGTCCAGGGCGCGGACTTCGCGTTCGCCCCGTTCGTGCGGGAGCTGTGGGCGCCGGGCATGGTGCTCGACATCCTCGCGTTTACCGCGATGTACCTCCCCATCCGCATGATTGGCCGGGGCGCCGACACCTTCACGCTGCGCCAGGGACGCTACGCCATATGAGCTTGCTGGATGGGGGCTTCCGGCCCGGCGGCACGAGCCGAAACCGGCCTCACGGCCACCTTGGCGTCCTCAAGATCGCGGTCATCGCGCTCTTTGCGATTCTCACCCTCCGCCTGGTGGACATGCAGATTGTCGACGGCGAGGGTTACCGCCAGCGTTCAGTCAACAACCACATCGCGCAGACCAACATCCTCCCGCCGCGCGGGCTGATGGTGGACCGCAACGGCGTGCCCCTCGTGGAGAACGTTCCGGTCTACTCGGTCCAGGTCATCCCAGACCTGCTGCCGGAGGGGGAGGCCACGCGTTACGCCATCTACCTCGCGCTCGCCCGGCCGGAGATGACGGAGGTCCCCGCACTCCAGATCCAGGAAATGGTGCGCGCGGCGATCGAGGACGGGCGCGGCGACCAGCCACTCACCATCAGAAAGTACCTCTCCAAGGACCAGGCGCTCACGATCGAGGAAGCCAGCGTCGACATGCCGGGGGTCTCACTCGCGATCGAACCCGGGCGCCGGTACATCGGCGGCGAGGCGTTCAGCCACATCGTCGGCTACATCGGCGACATGACCCCCGAGGACTGGGAGCAACTGCAGGATGAGGGCTACCTGCTGAACGAGCCCATCGGGATCTCGGGCCTCGAGGCGCGCTACGAGAGCGACCTGAGGGGGACGGTGGGGGTCAGCGCCAACGAGCAGGACGCGCACGGGGCGCTCATCGAGATCCTCGAGACGAAGGACGCCGAGCCGGGAAGCACGTTGAAGCTCGCGATCGACGCGAACCTGCAGAACTTTGTCGCGGAGTTGCTGCAGGATTCGCTGATTGACGCCACGGGCGACGCGAAAGTGGCCGCGGCTGTTGTCATGGACGTGAACACCGGTGAGCTTCTTTCGATGGTCACTATCCCGACGTACGATAACAACATTTTCGTGAATCCGTCTGATGAGAACACCGCGGCGATTGAACGGCTCAACAACGACTCACGAAAGCCGTTCCTGAATTGGGCGATCAATCCCGCCGCACCGGGGTCGACGTTCAAGCTGGTGACAGCATCGGCAGCACTTCAGGAGGGCATCATCACCCCGGAGACGGGCCAATTCGCCCCCAAGGTCCTGAGCGTCAAGGGAGAGAATGACGAGCTCTATCCGCTGGTGGACTGGAAGGACCACGGATACATCAACCTCTACGATGGCATCGCCTGGTCCTCGAACATCTACATGTTCCGGTCGTCCTGCGGCATCCTCGGCGAGACGCGGGGCCTCTCCAACAAGAGCGGGGCGACATACGACGACGCGGTCATCCTGGGCAACTATGCCCGGGAGTTCGGGTTCGACGAGCTGACGGGCATCGACATCGGCGGGGAGAACCCGGGCCTCATCCCGAGCCCCGAATGGAAGAAGCGCGCCATCGGCGAGGACTGGTTCTACGCGGACACCTGCTTCATGGGCATCGGGCAGGGCGACGTGCTGGCGACGCCGCTTCAGATTGCGCGCATGACGGCGGCCGTGGCGAACGGCGGCACACTCGTTACTCCCCACATCGTCAACGAGATCCTGAGCCCGTCCGGCAGCCTGGTACACCGCATCGAGACGTCCACGAAGAAGGTGGACGTCGACCCCGAGCACCTGGCAGTAGTTCGCGAGGGCATGCACCGTTCGGTGATTTACGGCGCGGGCCTGAGGGCGGGCGTGCCGGGCCTGGACATCGCCGGGAAGACGGGCACGGCGGAGTTCAAGGACTACGACGCGGGCGGCATCACCCGTCAGCACGCCTGGTTCACCGGCTACTACCCGTTCGACAACCCGCAGATCGTGGTCACGGTCTACTTCGATCTTGGGGTCGGCGGCGACAAGGCAGCCCCCGCCGCGGCGAAGATCTTCGATTACTACGCGGAGAACATCGCGCCATGACAGCGACGACGTGGCGGCGCGAATCGCAGGTGCTGTGGCGCGGCTGGGACCGCTTCGACTACATCATGCTGCTCGCCGCAATAGGGCTTGTCGTCCTCGGGTTGTTGCTCATCAACAGCGGATCGCAGGAAGAGTACGAAGGCCCATTGGTGAGCTTCGCGAACCCCGTGATGAAGCAGATGGTGTTCGCCTTCATAGGAATCGTGGGCATGTTTATCGTGTCGCGCATCGACTACCACTACTTCATCCATTACGCGTGGCCGCTCTACGCTATCGGGATTGTCTCGCTGATTGGGATCCTGCTGATCGGTGACGCCGCGTACGGTTCACGGCGCTGGTTCGACCTTGGACCGGTGCAGGTGCAGCCTTCCGAGTTCGCGAAGATTGCAACTGTGCTGGCGCTCGCCACGTTCTTCAGCAACCACGGGGGCGACGCGCGCGACCTGCGCACGCTCGCCCTCTCACTGGCGATCGTAATACCCCCGGCGTTCCTCATCTTCGTCGAGCCCGACCTCGGCACGGCGATCGTCTTCATGTGCATCTGGCTGGGCGTGGTGCTCGTTGCGGGCGTCAGCCGCAGCCACCTGGTTGTGATGGGCGCAGTCGGGCTGGCGCTGCTGCCCTTCGTCTGGACGTTCGCCATCGCGGACTACCAGATCGAGCGCGTCTCGGTGCTGATCGACTCCACGAGCGAGGGCCGGGCCCTCGACGAAGGCTACAACGTCAACCAGTCGAAGATCGCCGTGGGCTCCGGCGGGCTGATCGGGCCCGGCCTGGGCGAAGGCAAGCAGACCCAGCTTGGCTACCTTCGCGTCCCGACGAAGGACTTCATTTTCAGCGTGCTGGGCGAGGAGTTGGGGTTCGTCGGGTGCATGGGATTGTTCGCCCTATTCATACTGCTCTTGATGCGCGGAATACGCGCCGCTCAGATCGCGGGCGACACGGCGGGCCAGCTGGTGGCGGTCGGGATAGTGGTGCTGATTCTGATGCAGGCGTTCATCAATATCGCGGTGAACCTGAGCCTCTTCCCGGTGACGGGCATCCCGCTGCCATTCGTGAGCCAGGGCGGCAGTTCGCTCGTGAGCCTGTTCTTCTCGCTGGGGTTGCTGCAGAGCATCATCATGCGTCACCGGGCGTATAGGCAGACGTAGGAGAGGCTAGAGGCTACGGGCTAGGGGCTGGGGGCCGGGGTTAGTCGGTCTGGGCAGCGGACTCGTTGGATCTGGATCCGGGCAGCGCGTGCGCCAGCGCGTCCCGGAGGGTGGCCGCTTCGATGTTCGTGATGCCGGGCACAGCCGGGGTGCCAGTGGGGACGAGGGCGCGCTGGAAGCCGAGCCGGGCGAGCTCGGCGAGGCGGCGAGCAGGCTGACCCACGGGCCGGATGGCTCCGGAAAGCGCGACCTCACCGACGAAGCCGGTCGCGGGGTCGAGCGCGCGGTCTTTGACCGCCGACGCGAGCGCCATGGCGACCGCCAGGTCAGTGGCCGGGTCGCGCAGGCGGAGGCCACCTGAGACCGTGGCCACGACATCCAGGTTGCCGGCGTTGAGGCCACCCCGGCGTGCGAGGACGGCGAGCAGGAGGTGGAGCCGCGAGGTCTCGATGCCCGAGGCGATGCGCCGCGGCGTAGCCAGGAACGACGGCACCGCCAGCGCCTGGATCTCGACGACCAGCGGCCGCGATCCCTCAATTGTGGCCGTCGCGGCGCAGCCGGAGGCGGTGCGGTCGACGGCGTCGAGGAAGGCGGCGCTCGGGTTCTCGACGCTGCGGAGGCCTTCGCCGGTCATTTCGAAGACGCCCACCTCATCCGTCGCCCCGAAGCGGTTCTTCACGGCGCGAAGGATGCGCAGCGCGCCGGACTCGGCGTTCTCGAAATAAAGCACCACGTCTACGAGGTGCTCCAGGAGGCGCGGGCCGGCAATCTCACCGCCCTTCGTGACGTGTCCCGTGAGGATGGTCGCGATGCTGTTGCCCTTCGCCCAGGTCACAAGACGCGTCCCCGCTTCGGCGAGCTGCGCGGGGCCCCCGACGCGGCTGTCGAGGCCCTCGACATAGACAGACTGGATCGAGTCGATGGCGACGACGGTCGCGCCGCCAGCCTCGGCCGCGGCGAGCGCGGACTCGAGGTTCGTCTCCGGGATGAGGATGATGGGCGCCTGATCGAGGCCGAGACGCGTTGCGCGCATGCGCACCTGGCGGGGGGACTCCTCGCCGCAGACGTAGGCAACGCGCTGCCCGGCGGCCGCGAGCTGCGCGCAGGCCTGGAGGACGAGCGTGGATTTGCCGATGCCGGGCTCTCCCCCGGCAAGCACGAGCGACCCCGGTACCAGCCCGCCGCCGAGCACGCTGTCGAGCTCCGCGATGCCGGTGATCAGGCGGGCGCCGTCGCTGTCGGGGACATCAGCGAGCAGGAGTGTCTTCGCGGGGGCGGCTGCCGAGATGCGCGTGGCGCGAGAGGCCGGACCGTTGCGGGCAGCCGCGAATACCTGTTCGAGGGTGTTCCAGCCCTGGCACTCGCCGCAACGGCCGACGTATGCGGCCGTCTGCCAGCCGCACTCGGAGCAGCGATAGCCAGAGCGAGGGCGCGCCATCGCCGCATTGTGGGGACGTGCCCCGCAAGGGTCGACCGGCCATGCGACGGTCGGGCGGGACGTGTACGCTCGGCGCATGGTGAGGTACGACCCCAGCACGGCGCTCCTGGTCGTGGATGTGCAGAACGACTTCGGGCACCCGGACGGCAGCCTCTACGTCGCCGGGGGCGAGGAGGTCGTCGAGATCGCGAACCGGGAAGTGGAACGGGCGCTGGCCGCGAGCGCCCACGTCGCATACACACAGGACTGGCATCCGCCTGCGACGCCGCACTTCGAAAAGGACGGCGGCATCTGGCCGGTTCACTGCGTCCGCGACACGTGGGGCGCGGCGTTCATCTCCGGGCTGGAGGTCGCCGGCGAGGTCATCCGCAAGGGGACGGAGGGGGAGGACGGCTACTCCGGCTTCACCGTGCGCGACCCCGAGAGCGGCGAACCCGAGGCGACGCGGTTGGGGTCGTGGCTCGAGGGGCAGGGTGTGCAGCGCGTGGTCATCGTCGGGATTGCGACGGACTACTGCGTCAAGGACACCGCGCTAGACGCGAGACGGCTGGGATTCGATGCGGCCGTGATCGCGGAAGGCGTGCGGGCGGTGAACTTGCAGCCGGGGGACGACGAGCGGGCCTTCGAGGCGATGCGGGCCGCGGGCGTGGAGATCGTGTAGCCGTGGCCTGGGTCGTCGACGACAACGCCGCCATGCTCACCGACCTCTATGAGCTGACCATGGCCGCGAGCTACCTGGCGCAGGGCCTGGCCGGACCCGCAACGTTCGACCTGTTCGTACGACGGTTGCCGGAGGAGCGGAACTTCCTCGTGGTCTGCGGCGTCGAAGAGGCGCTCGACTACCTCGAGCGGGTGCGCTTCACGGGCGAGGCGATTTCGTACTTGCGGTCACTGGCAATGTTCCAGGAGCCGTTCCTGGAGTACCTCGCCCGGTTCCGGTTCACGGGCGACGCCTGGGCGATACCGGAGGGTGAGGTGGCGTTCGGGCAGGAGCCGCTGCTGCGGGTGACCGCGCCGCTGATCGAAGCGCAAGTGGTGGAGACGTTCCTGCTGAACTGCATGACCTACCAGACGATGGTGGCGTCCAAGGCCGCCCGGGTGACGCTAGCCTGCTCGGGCCGGCCGTACATCGACTTCTCGCCGCGGCGCGACCACGGAGCGGATGCGGCCCTGCGGGCGGCGAAGGCGGCCTGGATCGGGGGCGCGGCGGGCACGTCGAACGTGCTCGCGGGGCAGGTCTACGGCCTGCCCCTGAGCGGGACGATGGCGCACTCGTACGTGCTCTCCTTCGAGCACGAGATCGACGCCTTCAGGGCGTATGCAAGCGACTTCCCCGAGAGCGCCGTGCTGCTTATCGACACCTACGACACGGCGGAGGGAGCGCGCAAGGCGGCCGTAGTCGCGAACGAAGTGCGCGCGCGCGGCGGCCGGGTGCAGGCGGTACGCCTCGACTCGGGCGACCTCGGTGCGCTGGCGAAGGAGGTGCGGCACGTCCTGGACGCCGCGGGTTGCGCGGACGTGCAGATCTTCGCGTCCGGTGACCTGGACGAGTACCGCATCTCGGAATTGCTGGCGGACGGTGCGCCCATCGACGCGTTCGGTGTGGGCACGCGGTTGGGCACGAGCGAGGACGCGTCCTCGCTGAGCAGCGTCTACAAGCTCGTGGAGGACGCGAGCGGGCCGAAGATGAAGCTCTCCGAGGGCAAGGTCACCCTGCCCGGCCGCAAGCAGGTGTGGCGGGTCGAGCGCGATGGAGTCGCGGAGCACGACATCATCGCGGTCGACGGAGAGAAGTGCGAAGGACGCATGTTGCTCGAGCCAGTGATGCACGGTGGGCGCCGGGTGCGGGGGCACGAGGCGCTGGATGTGGCCCGGGCGCGGCGGGCGGCGGCGGTCGCGGGGCTGCCGGCGCGGTTGCGGACGATCGGTGAATCTGTGGAGCCCTACGAGGTGCGGTTGTCGGGGGGGTTGGAGCGACTGCTGGCGGCGGAGCGGGACGCGGCGCACTAACCTGGGCGACTCCAGGAGATTGATGGTGCCGTCAACTCCCGTCGCATCGACAGGGTATCAAGATCGAAGCCGCGGACGGGACGTGTCACGCGGTAGCTATGGCACGCCCGATGCGGGCAGTGTCAAAGTCCAGTGGTTGCGAGTGGTGCTCGTGGACCACGATCCATTCTCCGTCGCGCTTCTCCAGACCGATCGTCAGCCGCAAGGTAAACGCTACCCTCTGCCCATCCTCAGTTCCCGCACACTCAAGCAGTGCGGTAGCGAAGGCCACATCGGCTCCCGCGGACACCTTGAGGTCGACGAGATCGAAGCGGCCGGTCCCGCCGTGCCAGGGAAAGAACTGCTCAGCCCACGTGTTGCGGTAGGCGTCCAGGCCCTCCAGGTGGACTGGTCCCACGACGTCGAACATGAGTAGGTCTGTTGAGTGGCGCTTCAAGACAGCGTCGATATCTTGCGCGCGAACTCCGGCGGCCCACTCTTCGACAATTTTCCGCACCTCGTTAGCTTCCATAGTGTGTGTCTCTCATGCAGTCGGTTGACTCTTTGCATATCCTGACAGGTGCTTCTTCGAAAGAATGTACTCGACTTCACGCAAGGAAGAACGCAGCGTCACCAGCGGGACCCAACCGAATCTACGTCGTTAGTTTCGCTCCCGCATTGACGAGTTGATGGCGTATGGTAGGTGCGTCCGTTTCCAACTAAAGTAATACATTACGCAGCCATTGGGTGCGGCCATGCGGTCGCGCCTGCAGCCGTCAGTTCGCCTCCGTAGCCTTCTCGAGGAAGGGTTTGACGGTGGCGGCGAGGGCGCGGTGCTCGGGCTTCTGGAGCATGGGATCGCGGGCGAGCACCTTGCGCGCCATCTCGCGGGCCTGGAGGAGGAGGTCCCGATCGGTGAGGCGGGCGACGCGGAGCATCGAGTTGGCGCCGCTCTGGACGCGGCCCCAGGCCTCGCCCTCGCCGCGCATCTCCAGATCGACCTCGGCCAGCTTGAAGCCGTCGGTGGTCTCGACCATGGCTTCGAGGCGCTCGCGGGCGTCGGGGCCGGGGTCTTCCTCGCTCGAGAAGAGCATGCAGTAGCTCTGGATTGGTGAGCGGCCGACGCGGCCACGGAACTGGTGGAGCTGGCTCAGCCCGAAGCGCTCGGCCCCTTCGATCACGATGACCGTCGCGTTCGGGACATCGATGCCCACCTCGATCACGCTGGTGGAGACAAGCACCTGGGCGCCACCCTTCGTGAAGCGGTCCATGATCTCGTCCTTCTGGCGGCCGACCATGCGCCCGTGGAGCAGGTTGAGGTCGTAGTCCCGAAGCGGGCCCGTACGCAGACGCTCGAACTCCTCCTCCGCCGAGCGGACGTCCAGGACCTCCGATTCCTCGACGAGGGGACAGATGATGAACGCCTGCTCGCCGGCGTCGAGGTGCTCGCGGATGAACTGGTAGGCGTCCTCGCGCTCGTGGGGCTGCACCCACACGGTGCTCACCGGCTTCCGGCCCGGCGGCATCTCGTCGATGGTCGAGACCTCCAGGTCGCCGTAGACGGTGAGGGCGAGCGTGCGGGGGATGGGCGTCGCGGTCATGACCAGGAGGTGCGGGTTCACACCCTTCTGGCGAAGCTTCGCGCGCTGCAGGACGCCGAAGCGGTGCTGTTCGTCGACGACCGCGAGGCCGAGGCGTGGCATGACCACGTCCGGCTCGAGGAGAGCGTGTGTGCCGATGACGATGTCCGCGCCACCGTGGGCGGCGTCGCTGCGAATCTGAACCTTCTGGGCCGCGGTGAGCGAGCCGGTGAGGAGGAGTGCGCGCACCGGGCGGCCGAGCCACTCGGGCTGGAACATCCCGTCGAGGGCGGTGAGCTCGCCGCCGCCGAAGAACGTCATGAGCGAGCGATAGTGCTGCTCAGCGAGAATCTCGGTGGGGGCCATGAGGGCGGCCTGGTAGCCAGACTGCACGGCCGCGAGCAACGCAGCGAACGCGACCACCGTCTTGCCGCTGCCGACATCGCCCTGGAGGAGGCGGAGCATGGGGTGGGGACCGCGGATGTCCTCGAGGATGTCGTCTAGCGAACCCCGCTGCGCGCGCGTGAGCGGGAACGGGAGCGAACGAAGGAACGGCTCCAGCCGGCCGTCGAGGGTGAGGGAGGGGGCGTCGTTGCCCTGCTGCCACTCGGCGCGCCGCATGAGGACGGCCGCCTGGATCGCGAGGAACTCGCCGATGGCGAGGCGGCGGCGCGCTTCTTCGGCCTCGAGGAACGACGGCGGGTAGTGGTAGGTGCGGATGGCGTCGCCCATCGGCGAAAGGCGCAACTCCTCCCGCAGCCACGCGGGCACGGGGTCCGGGAGGCGCGCGGCCAGACCATCGACGGCGGCCTTCACGGCGCGGCGGATCGTGCGCTGGGTAAGGCCCTGGGTGGCCGGATACACAGGCACGAGGCGTCCGGCGGCGACGTCGTCCTCATCGGCGTGCTCCCACTCGGGGTTGTCCATCTGCAGGCGCCCGCGCCAGGAGCGCACCTTGCCGGAGAGCACGAGGCGCTGGCCGTCGGCAACCTGGCGGGCGATGTACGGCATGTTGAACCAGGCGACGCGGAGCGATCCGCTGCCATCCTGGAGCACGGCCTCGGCGCCCCGGACGCGTTTGCCGAAGCGCATCTCGCGGATGGAGAAGACGGTTGCGATCACGGTCTGAGGCGTGCTCGAGGGGTTGAGGTCGGCGATGCGGCGGACGTCGGTGAAGTCGTTGAAGCGCCGGGGGAAGAGGGTGACGGCGTCGCCGGCAGTCTCGACACCGAGCTTTTCGAACTTCGTGGCGGCGGCCTTCCCGATGGCGGGGAGGCGCGTGAGGGGGGATTTGAGGTCGAGGGAGGTGGTGGTGGGGACGGGGTCGCGGGCTGGTGGCACATTCGCGGGTGTGGGCTCCCACCCGCTCCTTGTCAGTCGCGGCTCTGATGGCGGTCGGGGCTCGGAGTCGCGCCTTCTTTGGGTGAAATCGATGACGGGCGGCGGCGGTGCCGGGGCCTCGCTGAGGGCACGGATGGTGGTGCGGAGCCAGGACTCGCGCTCCTCGGGCGGCAGGGAGCGGTAGCCGGCGGGCGGGAGCGAGTGGATGCGGGCCTGCAGGGGGTGGCGCGGGGAAAGGACGGCGTCCTCGGCCATCTGGATGAACATGCGGTCCAGTCCGCCGATGACGGCGCCGTTGTCACAGCCGCGCCCGAGCTCGATCTCGAAGACGCGGCGGAGGCGGGCGGTGTCGGAGAGTGCGGCGGCCATCAGGGCTCCCGGCGCACCATGCAGAAACCGAGCGCGTTCGGCCCGGTGTACACGCCGATGACGGGCCCGAACTGGGCGACGACGAAGTCGGTGTGGGGCATGCGCGGGCGCAGACGTTCGACGAACGCTTCCGCTTCGTCGTCGTTGTCGGCAGAGGCGACGTACAGCCGCTTCACCATGGCGTCCTCCATGGCCAGATCGTACAGGCGCTCGACGGCCCTGCCGCGCGTACGGATACGTTCGAAGGGAGCGATTTCGCCGTCCTCGGCGTGCAGGATCGGCTTGATGCTGAGGATGGAACCGGCGAGGGCGCGCGCCCGGCCGATGCGTCCGCCACGCTGCAGGTATTCGAGGGTGTCGAGGAAGGCGTACCACTTCACGCGGTTCATCGCGCCCCGCGCGACGCGGCCGACCTCCTCCATGCTGGCCCCGGCACGCGCGGCATCGGCCGCTTCCACCACTACGGCGCCGAGCCCGAGGCTGACGTTGTAGGAGTCGATGATGTCGATGTGGAGCTGGTGCGACAGCTCCTCACGCGCGATCGAGGCCGCGTTGATGGTGCCCGAGAGGCGGGAGGACACATGGATCGACACCACCTCGTTCGCATCGTCCGCGACTTGGAGATAGGCATCGCGGAACGTCTCGGTCGAAGGCTGGCTGGTGCGGGGCAGCTCTTTCGCCTGGATCAGCCGTTCGTAGAAGGCGGGGGCGGCGATGTCCACGCCGTCGCGGAAGGCTTCGTCACCGAAGGCCACGGTCAGCGGGACGACGGTGATCTCGAGGTCCTGCACGATCTCACGCGGGAGGTCGCAGGTGGAATCGGTGACGACGCGGACGGGCATAATTGCTTATTCGCCTACACCGGAGAGTATAACCACGACCGCCATGCGGGGTAGAATGCGGCCATGGCGTCGATCAAGCTTGCGCCCTCCATCCTGACCGCGGACTTCGGCCGGCTGGCGGACGAGGTGCGGGCGGCGGAGGTGGGAGGGGCGGACCTGCTCCACCTGGACGTCATGGACGGCCGCTTCGTCCCGAACATCACGTTCGGCCACCAGGTGGTGGAGGCGCTGCGCAAGGTGACCGGCCTGCCCTTCGACGTCCACCTCATGATCGTGGAGCCGGAGCGCCACATCGAGGCGTACGCGGAGGCAGCGCAGATCATCAACGTTCACATCGAGGTCTCGCCCCACATCAACCGCACGCTGGACGCGATCCGGAAGCTGGGTGCGAAGGCTGGCGTCTGCCTGAACCCGGGCACACCCATCGCCGCTATCGAGGAGTCGCTGGGGGACGCAGACCAGTTAATGGTCATGACCATCAACCCCGGTTGGGGCGGCCAGCAGATGATCCCAGGGCAATTGGAGAAGGTGCGCGCCGTCCGGAGGCTACTCAACGAGCGGGGTTACACGGCGGAGATCGAGATCGACGGGGGCGTGAAGGTGGGCAACGTGGCCGCGTGCGTGGCGGCAGGCGCGGACGTGCTGGTCTGCGGGTCGTCCGTGTTCAACGCAGAGGGCGGTGTGGCGGAGAACCTGGCGGCGCTGCGGGCGGCGGCGAGTGGAGCGTGACAGCGCTCGAACGGTCGACGGCGCGGCTGCTGGCGAATCCGGTGGAGGCCGACTTCAACGACGTGAGGCGCGTGCTCGAAGGCCACGGCTGGGAGCAGGCGCGGCAGAAAGGCAGCCACATCAGCTTCACGAAATCCGGCGAACGGCCCATCATAGTCTCGTTGGCACGACGTCGCGTGAAGCGGGCGTACGTCGCGGAAGTCTGCAAGCGATTGGGGATCTCACAGTGACCACACACACGCGCAAGCCTCTCACCGAGTACCTGCAGGCCGAATACTCATTCAAGGTGGTTGCGCAGGAGGAGGGCGGCTACTTCATCATCTTCCCGGACCTTCCAGGCTGCATGACACAGATCGAGACGCTCGACGAACTGGTTGCCGCGGTGAATGAGATCCGCACGCTGTGGATCGAGACCGAGTACGAGCGCGGCGCGGACAT
>JBBDMZ010000058.1:50346-55603 GCA_040877955.1 Dehalococcoidia bacterium
TGAATGAGATCCGCACGCTGTGGATCGAGACCGAGTACGAGCGCGGCGCGGACATCCCCGAGCCAACATACGCGTACGCCTGAGCCGCTGTGACCAGGACTCCCCGCATTCGGCCAATCGCGCTCGCCGTCATCCGGCGGGGTGACCAACTCTTGTTGGACACCGGCTTCGACAGCCTGAAGCAGGAGCACTTCGCAAGGACGCCAGGCGGCGGCATCGAGTTCGGGGAGCGCGCGGAGGAGGCCGTGCGGCGTGAGATCCGGGAGGAGTACGGGCTCACGCTCGTGGACGCGCGCTTGCTGGGCGTACTGGAGAACATCTTCGTGTACGAGGGAGAGCCGGGGCATGAGATCGTGTATGTGTTCGAGGGCCGCTTCGCGGAGTCGTGGCCGTACGAGCACGATACCCTCCCCGCCGAAGAGGGCGGGAGGGCGTACGAGTCGGTGTGGATGAGACCTCAGGATGTGCTGGATCGCGGGTGGCAGCTCCACCCGGACGGGTTCCCGGCGTTGTTGGGGTTGCGACGTACCAGCGTGTAAGCGGATCGGTCACTTTACGCTTCCCGCTTCATTTCGTGCCGCGGAGGGCGAGCGCAACGAAAAGCCCGCCGGTGGCGGGCTTGAGAGCGATGCGGGCGGGCGTCCCCGGTTACGAGACGCTCTTGGAGAGGGTACGGAGGCAGCGGGTGCAGATGTTGAGCCGGAACCAGTCGCCGTTCACGAACACGCGCTGCTTCTGCACGTTCGGCTTGAACGTGCGGCTCTTCTTCGGCGCCTTCAGCATCCAGCGACCGGAGTGCTGGTGCCGGATGTGCCGACCGAATCGGGTTACCTTTGCGCAAACGTCACAAGCGCCACTGGCCATGCGCTCTTAGTTCCTTACATGCGAGAATCGGGGTCTCCCGATGGTAGCACGCACCCCCGCTAACGACCAAACCTGGACCGTCCCGTGAGCGGCGTTGCCCCCGACCTTGCACTGCTCGACGGGAAGGGGCTGCGCGACGCCTTCCGCTCCGCGTCCGCGCACCTGCGCGAGTCCGCGAACGCCGTGGACGCGATCAACGTCTACCCCGTGCCGGACGGCGACACGGGCTCGAACATGGCTGCTACCCTGCGTGAGGCGGTGGAGACGGCCGGGTTGGCGCCGTCACCGGCAACGATCGATGCGGTGCTGAGCGCACTCGCAAAGGGCGCGCTCTACGGTGCGCGAGGCAACTCAGGCGTGATCCTCTCGCAGGCGCTACGTGGATTCGCGACCGGCGTGGGCGGGCCTCCGCAATTCGACGCCGCCGCGCTCGCGAAGGGCCTGGTGGCGGCCTCGGAGGCCGCCTACCGGGCGGTGAGCAAGCCCGTGGAGGGCACGATGCTGACGGTACTGCGCGAGGCCGGCGCCGGTGCAGAGCGCGCGGTGGCGGGGCTCCCGAAGGCGGGCGAGGGCTCTCCGTGCGCGTCTACGCTTCGGGACGCCATCGCGGCCGCCGAGGAGGCCGAGGCGCGCACCCCCGAGGAGCTCCCGCAGCTGGCCGAGGCCGGTGTGACCGACGCCGGCGGCGAGGGCATCTGTGTCATCCTGCGGGGGCTGCTTGCCGCGATTACCGGCCAGGCGGCTCCGGTTCCGCGGGTGCCGGAGCGCCCCATTTCCGCGCGGCCTGACCATGAGCGCGAAGAGTTCGGGTTCTGCACGGAGTTCGTCGTGGAGGCGACAGCCGGACCGCTCGATCCCGAGCAGGTACGCGCCCTGGCGGGTGGTGGCGGGAACCGGTCCGTCGTCGTGGTTGGCGACGAGGAAGCGGTGCGCGTACACACCCATTCGGACGACCCTCACCGGCTGATGGAGGCGGCAGCCGCGCTCGGGCGCGTCTCGCGCGCGAAGGTGGAGGACATGTCCGCACAGAACGTGCGGTTCGGCGCCACGGGAACGGGCGCCGGCGTGGGACTGGGCGTGGTGGCAATGAGCCAAGGAGCGGGATTTGACGCCGTCTTCGAAAGCCTGGGAGTTGCGGTTTCGCCGCTGGGAGAGGTGGTGAAGCCGCCCGCCGGGGAGATTGCCGCGGCCGCCGACCGGCTGGGCAAGGCGGACGTGGTGGTCCTGGCGAACCACAAGAACGTGATCCTCGCGGCCCAGCAGGCAGCCGGGCTCGCGCGTTCGACCATTCACGTGGTCCCCACCGAGACGTTGCCGCAGGGTGTGGCGGCCGCGCTCGCGTTCGACCCGGATGAGAACGCCGCCACGAACGTGGCCGCAATGGATGCGGCGCGGACGACCGTACGGACGGTGGAAGTGACGATCGCGGCGGCCACGCGCTCGGCTGACGGCGTGGAAGCGCGGGGCGGTGAGGCGATCGCGCTGGTGGATGACCGGCTCGTGGCAAGCTCTCCGTCCATCGAGGCCGTGCTCATGGCGGGACTGGAAGCGGCGGGGACGGCGGACGGGTCGCTGGTCACGCTCTACGGAGGGCGGGACCTCGCCCCCGGCCAGCTCGCGGAGCTCGCGACGGCGGTGGCGGCCTGCTACCCGGGGATCGAAATCGAATCCGTGGACGGCGGGCAGCCGCTTTACCCCGTCATCGCGTCGGTCGAGTAGTCTCCCTCCAATCCCAAACCTCACCTCGCCTTAACCTCTCTGAAGGTCATTGCACATACAACGAGTATCTCCGCCCCGTATGAATGGAGGGCGGGATCGGCAGCCGCCGGCCCGACCACACAGAGGAGAAAGCACTTGATTCGATTCTCTGGACTGAGGAAGGCACGATACCTCGCGCCCCTCGGGGCGCTGGCGCTGCTCGGGGGCACCATGAGCGCCTGCGGCGACGACGATGACGATGACGACGACCCCACGACAGCCGCGACGACCGCGGCGAGCTCGCCTGCGGCGACCACTACCACCGCGGCCGCGCAACCCACGGCCACCACCGCGCAGCCCACGGCCACCACCGCCGCGCAGCCCACAGCGACCACCGCGCAGCCTGGCGCAACGACCATCCGTGTTGAGGACAACGCCTTCGCACCGGAGAGCCGGACCGTCACCGTCGGGAGCGAGGTGACGTGGCAGTGGGCCGGCAGCAACCCGCATTCAGTCGTAGGCACGTTCGCGGGCGCCGCTGTGAATTCACCCCAGCAGACGACCGGGACATTCAAGTTCACGTTCGCAAGCGCGGGGACGTTCTCCTACATATGTGGCGTGCATGGGCAGAGCATGTCAGGGCAGATCGTGGTCCAGTAGCTCGGAACCCGGGAACCAGGACGCTGGCGCACCCCACCGGGGTGCGTTCGCGTTACTGGCCGCCGGCCGGACCAGCCGCGGGCGGGGACTTCTCCAGCGATGGCAAACCGTCGCCGGTCGGAGCCTGCTGGGGCACTCCAGCAGGCGGAACCGCCGGGGTGCCGACCGTCCGCCGCAGGGGCACTTCTTTCATGATGATGGTGAAGAGCAGGCAGAGCAGGGCGCAGGCGAGAGCAGCGAGATGGATGCGCCGCACGGCGAAGGTCATGGCGTCGTTCTGGGCGTCGGTGGAGCGACCGAGGATGTCCGCGCCGCCCGGGAGAGCCAGCACCTGTTGTTCGACCCCCGGGTACTCGCGTTCGTTGAGACGGAAAGTGGGGTCCTTGAACTGCTCGGTAATGGCGGGGCCGACCGCCGCCTGGTCGTCTGCGCTGAACTGGTTCTCGAACTTCGCGGTGAACGAGTTCGCAAGGATGGCGCCGAACACGGCGATGCCAAGCACGCTGCCGATCTGGCGGAAGAACTGGCTGGACGAGCTTGCGACACCGAGGTACTGGTAGGGGACGGCGTTCTGGACAACGAGGGACATGGTGGGCAGGACGAGCCCGAAGCCAAGGCCCAGAACGACCATGATCGCGCTGATGTGCCAGAGCGGCGTGTCCGGCTTGAGGGTGGTGAGGCCAGCGATCGCGATGGCGATCAGGGCTGCGCCGACGATCGTCTGGTAGCGGTAACGGCCGAGGCGTGAGATGAACCAGCCGCTGATCGTGCTGGCGAAAAGCACGCCCATCGATTGGGGCATGGAGATCACACCGGAGGTGGTGGCGCTCGCATCCATCGCCGTCTGGAGGTAGAGCCCGAGGTACGAGAAGGCGCCGAATACGCCCGCGCCGAACGTAAACACGATCAGGTTGGACATCAGGAAGATGCGGTTGCTGAAGAGGTGGAGCGGCAGGATCGGCTCCGGATGGCGCGTCTCTTGCCAGATGAAGAGGGCGACGAACACGGCGGCGGAGACCAGGAGGCCGGCGATCTCCGTGGAAGCCCAGGCGTACTTGTCCCCTGCCCAGACAAGCGCAAGCAGCGCCAGGACGGAGGCGGCCGAGAGCCAGGTGGCGCCGAGAAAGTCGATCTTCGGGCGTGTATGGACGTCGCGCGACGGCAGGTTGAACCAGATGGCGGGAATGGCAACGAGGCCCACGGGGATGTTGATGAAGAACACCCAGCGCCAGCTCAGGGTGTCCGTGAGGAAGCCGCCGAATGCGGGGCCGATGATGGAAGCGAGACTGAACGTGCCCGTAAAGAGGCCGATGTACTTGCCGCGCTCCATCGGGGAGAAGATGTCGCCCAGGGTGGCGAAGACCGAGGCGAAGATCATGCCGCCACCGAGGCCCTGGATCGCCCGAAAGACGATGAGCGCCTCGATCGACGGCGCTGCGCCGCAGAGGGCGGAAGCGACCATGAAGAGTGCGATGCCACCGATGAGGAACAGCTTCCGGCCGAACATGTCGCCGAGCTTCCCGATGAGCGGGATAACGACCGTGGACGCGAGCATGTAGCTCGTGAAGAGCCAGGAGAGCAGCCCGAAGCCGCCGAGGTCCGCGAGGATGCGGGGGGTGGCGGTGGTGACAACCGTCTGATCCAGGGCGCCCACGAAGAGGGAGATCATGAGGCTGCCGAGGAGCAGCCACTTCTGGCGGTTGTCGAGCGACTCCCCGAGTGTCTGCCCTGGTGCGACGTTCACGTGATCCCCCGACCCTCACGCGGACGTGAGCGTCTTGGGAGCGTACAACTTTGTTCGCTCGAAGCAAACTAACTGGGACGGGGCCGGACCCGACAGCCGTCAACACTGGGCCGCCTTATTCAGGCTCGCGACACAACCTTGAATAAGCGCTTGCAGTGTCAACCTTGCACGGCCTGCGCCACAAGGGCGTCCGTGAGGGAGCGGCGAAGATTAGACGATGCGGCGTTCTTTGATGCGGGCGGCTTTGCCGGTGAGGCCGCGGAGGTAGTAGAGGTTGTTGCGGCGGACCTT
>JBBDMZ010000059.1:0-53381 GCA_040877955.1 Dehalococcoidia bacterium
GGTGGGGGGGGGGGGATTTCTTGGGGGGCGGGTGTGGGGGGTCAACGACCCTGAGCAGCGGGCTAACGCCCGCTGTACCGACTGCTCCTCCGGCACGGCGCCCGGATCGGCCCTGTGCCACCGGTTCAGTACGGCGGGCGGTAGCCCGCCGCCCGCTGTCGGCGAGCTAGACCCACATGAGTGGGGCGATGATCATGGGCGGGTGAACGTGAATCCGCCAATCACGCCGTGGGTGGTCGCGGGGCGCATCGTGTCCATCATCGGGATGGGGTTCACGGCGGCGTGCGCGATCCTGCTGGCGATCATCCCCGAGTGGCTGCTGGCGGGCGTGGCCTTCGCGGCGTTCTTCCCATTCCTGCTGATGATCGTGTTGGTCGAGCGCTACTCCGCGAAGCACGGCCTCATCGGCCCGCCGGAGCCCCTCGCCGAGGACGAATAGCCCCGGGCGTGCGTCGCCACACTCCAGCGCTCCGCCCGGCCTCCCTAAGCTGAGAGGATGCAGACGAGGCGCAGCCCGTGAGTCTCGACCGGCTGGCCGAGATCTACCGGCTACGGATCGACGAGCCGGGCCTTGAGCCGCACCTCCTCATCCTCCTGAGCTTCCTCGTCACATTCGGTGCCACGCGGGCGATCACGCACAGCATCCGCCGCGGGGGGCCACTCCCCTTCGTCCGGAACCTGTCACACGGCGACTCGCACCTGCACCACCTCGTGCCCGGCATCATCCTGCTGCTCGTCGTGGGGTACGTGCTCGCCGCCACCGACCCGGGACAGAGAGCGCCGTTCGCCGTGCTCTACGGGATCGGAGCGGCCCTGACGCTGGACGAGTTTGCGCTCTGGCTCCAGCTCAAGGATGTCTACTGGGAACGCGAGGGGACGGCGCAGCATCGACGCGGTGGTGATCTTCGCGACCATCGCCGGCATCGGGGTACTCGGCGCGGGCTTCATCATGGACGTCGTCCGTGAGCTTCTCCCACCCTGAGCGCTCGACGAAGAAGGCCCGGGATGTACCGGGCCTCTGGTTCGGACGGCGGCGGGTTGTCAGGACTTCGGCGTCTCGGTGATCTCGATGGTTGTGATGGTCACGTCCTCGATGGGGCGGCCATCCCGCGGGTTGTTGACGGGGACGGCAGCGATGTCATCCACGACATTCATGCCGCTGGTGACCTCGCCGAACGGGTAGAACTGGTTCGAGCCGTCGCCGTCGAAGTCGAGGCCCTCGTTGTGCTTGAGATTCACGAAGAACTGACTGCCGAAGAACTTGGTGCTGCCGGCCTTGGCCATCGAGACGGTCGCGCGCGTATTGCGCAGCTCGCTCGTTTCATCATTCGTGGTGTACCCCGGGCCTGGGCCGGAGCCCGTGCCCGTCGGGTCGCCGCCCTGGATGACGAAGTCCTTGATCGCGCGGTGAATGAGGACTCCGTCGAAGTAGCCCTTCTGTGCCAGGAAGACGAAGCTGTTGACGGTATTCGGCGCCTGATCCGCGAACAGTGTGATCGTGAAGTCGCCCTTGTTCGTCTTCACGGTCGCGGTGTAGTTGTTCAAGGTCTCGTCGATGACGTCCTCGGCGGCCGTGAACGTCAGCGGCGTGGCCGATGGCGAGGCGGTGGTGCTGGCTGTGGCCGACTGCGTGGGGGAGCCAGTGGCCGTGGGCGTGAAGTCCGGCGCGGTGGCGTTCTGGCGGCCGGGGTTCGTCCAGATGGCCGTGATGATGAAGATGCCGACGATCACGACGCCGATCGCCGCGAAGATCTTCACGTTCCCAAACATGCTCATCGGGAAGCCGGGCTTGTAGACCTCGTTGGGCGCGGTGCTGCCCACGCTGTAGGACTTCCGGCGGGTGGTCTCTTGCCGCAAATGCTGTTGGTCGCGGCGCTTTCGCTTGGCCAATGGGTTCAACCTCGGGTAATCGGACGGATGCCGGAGAGGAGTTCCGGGACTCTATTCGCAGTATACGAACGGCCGATCTTCCGGGCCAAACAGTGGCAGACGGGCACTTATCCGGCTCTGAACGTTCTGTTTCACCGCGGAGGCGCCGAGAGCGCGGAGATTCATAAGAGGAACTCGGTGGCCTCCCGAACGCTGAGTGATACGGAGACCGCTGAGATCCTTTGAGACAAGACTCCGCTCTCTGCGTCTCCGCGGTTCAACCCGCGGTGAAGCCGAGGTTCGCGAGCTCTTCGCGGGCGACCAGGCGGTCGTCCCAGGGCCGTGGCTCGCTGCCGTAGATGATTGATTGCTCGTGGCCCTTGCCCGCGATCACCACGATGTCGTTCGCCTGCGCGCGCGTCAGCGCCTCGCGGATTGCCTCGCGGCGATCCTCGATCTCGATGAAGTCGGTCCCCCGCGTCTTGCCCGCACCCTCGGCGTGGCGGCCGATCTCGGCGACGATGGCGGCGGGATCCTCGCTGCGAGGGTCCTCATTCGTGAAGATGGCGAAGTCCGCGCCGGCCGCCGCTGCGCGGCCAACGCCGAACCGGCGCCCCGGGTCGCGCTCGCCAGCGGCGCCGACGACGATGATGAGCCTGCCCCGTGAGACGTCGCGTAGCACTTCGAGCACCTTGCGGACGGCGTCGCCGGTGTGCGCGTAGTCGACGATCACCTCGAACGGCTGGCCGGCATCGATGCGCTCCATGCGACCGGGCACGCCTTCGCACGCCGCGAGCCCATGCGCGATTTCGGCGACCTCCACGCCCGCTGCGAGCCCGATGCTGGCGGCGCACAGGGCGTTCGCGACGTTGAAGAGCGCCGGCAGTCGCACCTCCGCCTCGGCCGTCCCCCTTGGGGTGATCAGCCGGAAGCCGCTCCCGTCGGGGCGCAGGTGAACGTTTCGGGCGAGAACCTCGGCGTCGCGAGACTCCATTCCGTAGCGCAGGACCTGGGCGTCTGTGGTCCGGCCCGCCATGTAGTTCGCCGACGGGTCGTCCGCGTTAACGATGGCGGTCTTCGCGACCCCCTTGTCCGCTGAGCGGTCGAGCATCGAGAAGAGCTCTCCCTTGGCGTCGCGGTAGGCCTCGAACGTCTTGTGGAAGTCGAGGTGGTCGCCGCTGACGTTGGTGAACCCGGCGATGTCGTACTCGACGTGGTCGAGGCGGTGCAGCGCGAGGCCGTGACTGGTGGACTCCACGATGGCGAAGTCGCAGCCGGCGTCGACCATGCGGCGGAGGATGCGCTGCACCTCGTTCGCCTCGGGGGTGGTCATACGGCCGCCCATGTAGCCGCTCTCCCCGGGCATGTAGACGTCCACGGTCCCCAGGCGCCCCACCTTCGCGTCGGCGGCTTCGAGGATGCTGGTGACGAAGTACGAGGCGGTCGTCTTGCCGTCGGTGCCGGTGATTCCGACGGTCACGAGCTGACGCGCTGGGTGGCTGTAATACCAGGCAGCCGCGCTCGAAAGCGCGGGCCGTGTCTCGTCGACCGCGACGACGGTGATGTCGCCCCCGAGATGCTCCCAGGCGGCGCGGTGGTCACGCTGCACGATGACGGCGCCGGCGCCCGCTGCGGCCACCTGCGGCAGAAACGTGTGCCCGTCCACCTGGAACCCCGGAATGGCGACGAAGAGCGTGCCCTCGGTGGCCAGCCGTGAGTCGTGCTCGATGCCCGTGATGGCGGCGTCTTCGTCCCCACGCACGAGCTCCGCGCCGGGCAACTCGGCGAGCAGGGAGACGAGGGTGCGAGGGATGGGCATGAGGCGATGGTACGGGTTCAGGGAGTCTCGCGGCAGCGGCAAGTACCGGCACGCGCGAAGTGTGACTCACGCCTCTTGACGGCGAAGCGGACTTGTCCGAGTCTCCGTTCCCCAATCAGTGGTCGAGCAATGGAGGAACAACATGAAGATTTCTGTATCCGAGATGCGACAAGGGATCCCGGCTATGGGCGACGTGATGAAAGCAGCGGACCTGGGCGAGATGGCGGGCGCGTTCGTGACCGTGCCGGCCGGAGCGGACCTTCGGCCCGTGCTCAGCCAGCTCGAGGGCGGTTCCTGCCCGGTTCCGCATTGGGGTTACGTGGTGAGCGGCGCGCTGAACATCGGTTACGGGAGCAAGACCGAGGTCGCGAAAGCCGGGGACCTGTTCTGGATGGAACCAGGCCACGTGGTCTGGGTTGACGAGGACACGCAGTACGTGGACTTCAGTCCGCGAGATGCGATGAACGACGTGCTCGCGAAGGTCGACAAGATCGTCGCCGCCGGGTAGCTATTCCTCCACCGACCGCAGGATGTCGAGGAAGTTGCCGAGCATGCGCGCGGTCGCGCCCCAGATGAGGTCGGGGCCGAACTCGTACGACTGGAAGACGTACTCGCGCCCATTGATGAAGCGCCGGTCGGGGACAAGCGTGGCGGGGTCGCGCAGGTGGTCGAGGGGCACCTCGAGCAGGTAGGCGACCTCCTCGTCGCTGAACCGCCACTGGTATGGGTAGTGGCTCAACCAGCCCACGAATGGCGTCACGCGGAAGTTCGAGACGGTGATCATGTCGTCGAGCTGGCCGAGAACATCCACGTGCTCCGGCGCGACGCCGATCTCCTCGTGCGTCTCGCGGAGGGCCGTGTACAGGAGGTCAGTGTCGCCTGGATCGGATGCGCCGCCGGGGAAGCTGATCTGGCCCTTGTGGTCGCGGACGTGGTCCGTCCGCTTCTGGAAGATGACGTGCGGCCTGCCCTCGTGCTCGAAGATAAGCAGCAAGACCGCAGCAGCCGCGACAGCAGGATCCGCTTCGATCCCTTCCGGCGTGTACGCGGCCAGCGCGTCCCGAACCCGTTCCTTCAACACAAGCTCCACCTTAGGGGCAACGTCACTCCCCCTCTCCGCGGGCAGCGGGGAGAGGGGGCTGGGGGGCGAGGGCACTATCGCATCAGAGCAAGGTGACGGCGCCTTGTCGACTCCCGAAGCTCGTCCCAGATGAGGCGGTCGAGAGCCTCGGCTTCGGCGCCGGGCATCCCTTCTACGGCGGTATGTACGTCGATGAGCAAGGCGCGCAGCCGGTCGTTCTCGGCCTGGAGGGCGGAGACGCGTAGGTCTTGGCCGGGGATTTCGCCCAGCTCACGGGTGATCCGGTCCTGCAGCCCGATGTCTTCCATGGCCGACTGAGCGCGGGCCAGGATCGCGAGGATTGCCGCGTTCTCCTCGACAAGGCGGGCGGCGGCGCGGTCGAACTCCTGCCCGATCATCATCAGGAGGCCGGCCGCGTGCGAGATCGCGTTTTGGCCGAATGGCGTCTGCACCTCGCGCATGATGTCGGTGGCGAGCGTCATCGCGATCCCGTTGAGCACGCGGGGCACGTCCGGCTTCATGCGTCCCTCCCCATGGTCCGCAGAATGATCTGATCCTGGAAGTTGTGCAGCCAGTAGCTCGTCATCGGGAGGATGAGCTCGTTCGTCTGACCCTTCTGGTAGGAGTCGGTGCCCGTGACCCAGATCCCCTGCGCCTTGACGCCGCTGAAGACCTCCCACCAGTGGAGTGCCTCGCGGTCGACGTTGAAGCCGGCTGCCCGTTCGTACGTCTTGATCGCGTCCTCAGCATCGATGATGCCGCCCTTCTTGCCATCCCGAGCCCATTCCCACGCCTCCATGAACGACCAGGCGATATCCTCGAGCGGGTCTCCGAGGTGCGCCATCTCCCAGTCGACGATGCCGTGGATGCCCTGCTTCGTGTAGAGGAAGTTGCCCACGCGGTAGTCGCCGTGGACCACTGACACGTGGTGAGCGGGTGACGGCGGGTTCGCGCGCAGCCAGCGGATGGCGGCGCGGGCGATGGGCTGGGGGCTGATCTCGTGGCGGTTGATCATGTCCTCCCAGTAGTCGACTTCGCGGCTCCAGCATTCGTCGACCGCGGGCGGCGCGGGCACGACCTTCGCGATGGGCGACTCCTCCCAGCGGAGGCGGTGAATGGCGCCGAGGATCTCGTAGAGGCGCCGGCCCAGGAGGGGCATTGCCTCGGCGTAGTCCGGCTCGAGGATACGGCGCGTGTTGGCGTCGCAGTCGAGGATGCGGTCCATGATGAAGAAGGGCGCGCCGAGGTGCGACGTGTCCTGCTCCAGCCAGCGCATGCGGGGCACGGGCACGTCCGTGCCCTCGTAGGCGGAGTAGAAGGCGTACTCGACCTCCCGGTCGCTCTCGACGAGGCTGGCGGGCGGGTCCTTGCGCAACACGAAGGCCCCGGTCGAGGGCGCGGAGCCGTTCGTATGCCACGCGGCGTCGAACATCCACGTCTCGCGCGACGCGCCCCCGGGGATGCGGGACAGATTGGTTACGGTCACATCCGGCCCGCCCTCGAGGCGCCGGGCGAGGTACTTCGCGATTGCAGCTTCCAAAGTCCCCGGATCGTGTCCGCCCGGCCGGGGAGTGTCAAACCCGGGTCATAGAGGCACAGAGGATAGCCACCACCGCTGGACTTCGGCGGGCGCTTACTTCGTCCCAATGCCGATGTGGACGGCGTTGGTGAGGACCGCTCCCCCGTCGGCTCCGGCGCGCTCACGGAGCATGCCGTCGATCACCTGGCGCAGTCGCGCTTGCTGGTCCTCGCTGAGGTCTGCGAGCAACGTGCCAGCGATCGGGTTCCCGTAGACGACCCAGTCCCACATCTCCTGCCCGGAGGCGAAGGTTGGCCGCTCCGCGGTGCGCTCGACTCGAACGTCTTTCAATCCCGCGTCGGTGAGCCGCTGACGCAAGACCCCCGGGTCGGATACCTGGAACTCGAGTGGCGGCGGATCGTCCGGGATGCCGGGGAACTCGGGGGCTACGGCCTTGAACGCGCCAAGGAAGAACTGGAGGAACTCGAGCTCGTGTGGTGAGCCGTAGGCGATGACGAGCACCCGCCCACCCGGCCTTGTCACCCGAACCATCTCCCGGAGCGCCCGCGCCTGGTCGGGGACGAGCATCACGCCGAACTGCGATCCGGTGACGTCGAAGCTGTCGTCCGGGAAATCGAGGGCATGACAGTCCATTACGCGCCCCTCGGCGCGGGCGAGGCCTTCCTCGCGGACGCGTGCCCCAAACCGTTCGATCATCTCTGGCGACCAGTCCGTGGCGATCACCTCCGCTCCCAGGCGCGCCGCCGGCAGGCTGAGGCCGCCCGTCCCAGCTGCGACGTCGAGAAAGCGGTCGCCGGACTTGAGCGCGACCAGGCGTAATGCCTCGTTGGCCAGCTCGACCTCCTGCGGAGCCACGTATCGGTCGTAGCCCTCCGCGATGGCGCCCCACGCCTCCGGCGGGGCCGCGTGTTCCTCCGCCCTGAGCTCGCCCTGACTCGTAGCCATCGTCTCTCCTCCATACGGTGAGTAGGTGTGTGCCGCGTGTAACGGTAGAGGCGACTCGGGGAGCCCAGCTTCGAAGAAAATACCCAATTCCACGGCGCAGGGAGTGGGTAATTCTGTGTACTCGGGCTACGGCGCGAGGCCGTGCGTATAGGCGTATGCAGTGGCCTCGGATCGGGAGGAAAGCCCCAACTTGGTGAACATGTTGCTCATGTGTCGCGCAACCGTCTTCTCGCTGATGAAGAGCTGATCCGCGATCGCTCGATTAGTCTTGCCGGCCGCTACGAGCGCCAGCACCTCACGCTCGCGGGGGCTGAGTGGCCCTGCGCCCGGCACCGGGCCGGCCATCCGAGCGAGGCGCTGGAGGTCGGGTCCGGCGCCCAGGCCCTCAAGCGCCGCACGAGCGGCGTCGAACTCGCGCTGAGCGCTGGCACCATCCCCGAGCTCGCGGCAGGCGACTCCGATGAGCAGGCGGACGAGTGCCACATGATGCGGCGCCTCCAGAGCGCTCATTGTGCGATGTGCCGCACGGAGCCTTGTCAGCGCTGCCCGTGGATCCCCTTCCGCGAGGAAAACGGCGCCGGACGCATAAGCGCCAAGCGCCTGCAGGTATACGGCGTCCAACTGACCGGCGATTGCGACGAGCTCATCGGCCGCCGCCCGCGCGGCCACCACGTCATTCGCCTGAAGCATCACATCGACACACGCGGGGAGCAGGCGCGACCGTGTCAAGTCATCGTGCGACTCCTCCAACGCGCGCCGGATCGCGGGTAGGGCGAGATCGATACGACCTTGAGCGAGGCAGAGCAACGACATGCCCGGCTCGGGGTCGCGTCCCGCCAGACTGGCCTGGCGGTACGACGCCTCTGCAGCCACCAGCTCGCCGCGCAGCCGCTGGATTTCCGCAAGCTGGTAGTATGCGGAGCCCAGCGTGTCCCATGCGGGCGGGCCGGCGAGTCGCTCGCACGCATGCCGCGCCGCATCGAGGGCACCCGTCCACGCTCCCTGGAGCTGGAAGATCTCGCAACGGTGCACGAGACAGTTCCCTCGGAACGGCACGAGTCCGGGCTGTGCATCGCACCAGCGCGTGAGTGCATGCGTCCACTCTCTCGCGCGGCGAACATCGAACATCGCCTGGCACAGTGCGATGACCTGGCAATAGATGATGCCGGCGATCATCGGCGCCACTTCGTCTGCTGTAACGGCGACCATCGCCTCGTCGAGCAGCGTCACCCCCTCGGCTAGGTGTCCCTGCAAGATCAGCGCGTATCCGCGGCCGAGCCGCGCGAACGCCGCCGCGTCGGAGTCACGGAAGTGCGTGGCGATCTCGCCGGCCTGCGCGAAGCTCGGATACGCCGCCTCGCCCTCGCCCTCGAACAGCACGGGGAGCGCCGTGAGCATCAGCGACCAGGCCTGTTCCACACAGTCGCCTCCGCCGTCTTCCAGGAGCCGGCCCCCACGGGCGACCCAACCCGTCGCAGGCGATACGTCGCCGCGAAAGAACAGCCCGAGAGCGTGCAAGAAGGCACAGCGGGCGGCGCGATCCGCTTCGCCGCGGCTCACACGCGCGCGGTGCGCACCGACCCACGCGTCCTCGCAATCATCATCTCTTCCGACCATGTACGCCGCGATGGCGAGGTTCTCGAGATCTTCGGCCTCCAACTGCCCTGCGCGATGCGCCGCGGACAGTTCGGCGAACGCGTCACCCCACATCCGACGCCTGAACGACTCATTGGTTCGTTCGTCTCGACCGGCCATCTATGTTCCGGAGTCAAGATACGACCGGCGGCGTGCGCCCGTCACTGCTTGCGGTCTTGTGACGAGGCGCTTCGAGGACGAACAAGGTCACCGGCCCGCCCAACGGCCGTTACTTGACCAGCTCCGCGCCCGTGATGATGTCCTCGACGACGGCGGGGTCGGCGAGGGTGGTGACGTCGCCGACGTTTTCGGGCTCGCCTTCGGCGATCTTGCGGAGGATGCGGCGCATGATCTTGCCCGAGCGCGTCTTTGGCAGACCATCGACGAACTGCAGCTTGTCGGGCGTGGCGATGGGGCTGATGTCCTTGCGGACGGCGTCCTTGAGTGATCGCTCGAGCTCCGGGGAGCCCTTCACGCCCGCATTCAGGAGCACGTAGGCGTAGATGCCCGTGCCCTTCACGTCGTGCGGGAAGCCCACCACGGCCGCTTCGGCGCAATCCGGGTGACCCACCAGCGCACCCTCGATCTCGGCCGTGCCGATGCGGTGCCCTGCCACGTTGAGCACGTCGTCCACGCGGCCGGTGATCCAGTAGTAGCCATCCTTGTCGCGGTGGCAGCCGTCGCCGGTGAAATACCGGCCGGGGTACAGAGCGAAGTAGGTCTGGAGGAAGCGCTCGTGGTCCCCGTAGACGGTGCGCATCATGCCCGGCCACGAGGTGTCGAAGCAGAGGCGGCCGGTGACGTCGTTGCCTTCGAGGACTGTTCCCTCCTCGGACACGACGCTCGCCTTCACTCCCCAGAATGGGAGCGATCCGGAGCCCGGCTTCATGTCGATCGCGCCGGGGAAGCCCGTGATGACATGGCCGCCGGTCTCGGTCTGCCAGTAGGTGTCGACGACCGCGCAGTTTTCCTCGCCGACGACGCGGTAGTACCAGCGCCAGGCCTCCGGGTTGATGGGCTCGCCCACCGTGCCGAGGATGCGCAGGCTCTTGCGGCTGTAGCGCTTCACCGGCTCGTCGCCCTCACGCATAAGCGCACGGATGGCGGTGGGCGCGGTGTAGAGGATGGTGATGCCCAGGCGGTCGACCATATCCCAGTAGCGCCCGGCGTCGGGGTAACTCGGGATCGACTCGAACATGACGCTCGTCGCGCCGTTGGCGAGGGGGCCGTAGACGATGTAGCTGTGGCCCGTGATCCATCCGACGTCCGCCGCGCAGCAGTAGATGTCGTCGGCGTGCAGGTCGAACACGTAGCGGTGGCTCACCGCCGTGTGCAGGAGGTAGCCGGCCTGGGTATGGAGCACGCCCTTCGGCTTCCCCGTCGAACCTGAGGTGTAGAGGATGAAGAGCGGGTCCTCCGAGTCCATCGGCTCGGCCGGGCAGTCGACGGGTTGCTTTGCGACGGTCTCGTGCCACCAGAAGTCGCGGCCGGCCGTCATGGGGACAGCATTTTCGGAGCGCTTGTAGACGAGCGTGAACTCGATCGTATGGCCGGGCGCTTCGAGGGCTTCGTCGACGTTCAGCTTCAGTGGGACGGCGCGCCCGCCGCGGCGGCCCTCGTCCTGGGTAATGATGGCACGGCAGGTCGAATCCTCCACGCGGTCGCGGATGGAGCGCGGGCTGAAGCCGCCGAAGATAACTGAGTGGATAGCGCCGATACGCGCGCAGGCGAGCATCGCCGCCGCCAATTCAGGCACCATGCCCATGTAGATGGCGATGCGGTCGCCCTTCTTGATGCCGCGAGCCTTCAACTCGTTGGCCAGGCGGCACGACTCCTCGTAGAGCTGGCGGTAGGTGACGCTGCGGTTTTCACCGGGCTCATCGCCCTCCCAGACGAGGGCGGCCTTGTCGCCGAGCGTGTCGAGGTGGCGGTCGAGGCAGTTGGCGGCGACGTTGAGCTTGCCGCCCTCGAACCAGCGGATCTCCCCTGTGGCGAAGTTGTCCTGCTTCACGCGGCCGAAGGGTGCGATCCAGTCGATCTGCTCGCGCGCGAGGTCACCCCAGAACCCGTCGGGGTCGTTGATGCTGCGGTCGTACATGCGCTGCCATTCGTCGAAGCTCTTGATGAGCGCGCCCTCACGAATGCGCGCGGGCGGCGCGTAGCGCTCGGTCACGGGCAGGCCGATTTCCTTCTCTCGCGGTGTTGCCACAGTGCTCTCTCCCCTCTGCGTGCGGGTTCTCGTCCGCGCATTCTACCGAGCGAGACGGTGCTTGTCGGGTCAGTCCTCTTCGTAGCGGTCGAACCCGAGCGCGAAGGCTATCGCTGCGCTGACTTCGCGCATGCGGGCCCCTGAGAGGGTTGCCATCAAGGCACCGATTCGAGGCTTCGAAAGCGTTTGGAGGTTGTGCAGGTTTACGTCGGACAGCCCGCGGAGTCCGTCTGACTCCCCGAGTCTCACACGGGAGTCGAGGTCGCGCAGCTTGGTGGTGAGCGGTGCGACTGTGATGGCGCCAAGCGCCGGGATCACGCTGTCACGTGTCAAGACAACGGCGGGCCGCATCCGGTCCGGACCGGGGAATTGGCACCACCGGATCTCACCCTGCTTCATATTCGTCGCCCCAGTCCTGGACCTCGAGCCACTCCTCGATCTCACTGATGTCCTGGGGTTCTCGCTGGTACGACTCGATCTCCCTCCGCTCCATCTCCGCAAACTTCCGTTTCCGAAGCATTCGCGCGACGGCATCCCGCACGAGGACAGAGCGAGCCTTGCCCTCGCACGCGGCAGCATCGTCAAGCTCCTTAAGGAGCTTTTCGTCCATGGGGACCTGGATGACCTTCATGTGGACTCCTATGTGGAACGACTTCCATCATAGCATCCACATCCGGTCCACGTGAGAGAGTCAGTCCCGCAGGCGCAGTACCGCCATGAAGGCTTCTTGCGGGATTTCGACGTTGCCCACGCGCTTCATCTTCTTCTTGCCCTCGGCCTGCTTCTCCAGCAGCTTGCGCTTGCGCGTGATATCGCCGCCGTAGCACTTGGCGAGCACGTTCTTGCGCATCGCCCGGATCGTCTCACGCGAGATGATGCGTCCACCAACGGCGGCCTGGATCGGCACCTCGAACATCTGCCGGGGGATGAGGTCCTTCAGCTTGCTCACCAGCACGCGGCCCTCCCGCGTGGCGTTGGCGCTGTGCGTGATCAGCGAGAGCGCATCCACCGCCACCGCGTTGACGAGGATGTCCACCTTCACCAGGTTCGCCGCGCGGTATTCGGAGAGGTGGTAGTCGAGGCTGGCGTAGCCGCTCGTCGATCCCTTCAGGTTGTCGTAGAAGTCGACCAGGATCTCGGCCATGGGGATGTCGTACTCGAGTAGGACGCGCGCCTCGCCTGGGGCGAGCTCGCTCTCCGGCTCCAGGTACTCCATGCGCAGGAACTGGCCGCGACGCGTCGTCACCAGCTCCATGACCTGGCCGATGAAGCGGCTGGGCGTGATGACGTCGATCTTTGCCCACGGCTCGCGGATTTGCTCGATCTTCGAGGGGTCCGGCAGGTCGGCGGGGTTGTCGACGAGCACCTCGTCGCCGGTGGTGGTGGTGACCTGGTACTCCACGCTCGGGGCCGTGGTGAGCAGGCTGAGGCCGTACTCGCGCTCCAGCCGCTCGCCCACGATCTCGAGGTGAAGCAATCCGAGGAACCCGCAGCGGAACCCGAACCCCAGCGCCGCCGACGACTCCGGTTCGTACACCAGTGAGGCGTCGTTCAGGCTGAGCTTCGAGAGCGCCTCGCGCAGCTCCTGGTACTGGTCCGAGTCCGTCGGGTAGATGCCGGCGAACACCATCGGCTTCGCCTGCCGATACCCTGGCCACGCTTCCGGCGAGGGGTGCACCTGGGTGGTGATCGTGTCGCCCACGCGGCAGTCGGCCACGTCCTTCAGGCCGGTGGCGACGTACCCCACTTCGCCGCAACCGAGCGCGGGCAGCGGGCGCATCTGGGGGCTGAAGATGCCGTACTCCAGCGGCTCGAAGTCGATCTCCGTCTGCATCAGGCGGAGGCGTGATCGCCCCGCCAGCGCGCCCTGGAAGACGCGGACGTGCGCGACCACTCCCTTAAAGGAGTCGTACTTGGAGTCGAAGATGAGCGCCTTGAGCGGCGCTTCGGGCTCGCCCTTGGGCGGCGGGATGCGCGCGGCGATGGCCTCCAGGATCTCGTCGACCCCGGTGCCCTCCTTCGCGCTGGCGAGGATGATCTCGTCCTGGTCGAAGCCGATGACGCGCTCCAGCTCGTGCGCGACCCGCTCGGGCTCGGCGTGGGGGAGGTCGATCTTGTTGAGCACGGGGATGAGCTTGAGGTCCTGGTTCATCGCCAGGTAGACGTTCGCCAGTGTCTGCGCCTCGATGCCCTGGGAGGCATCCACCACGAGCAGCGCGCCCTCGCAGGCCGCCAGGCTGCGACTCACTTCGTAGGCGAAATCCACGTGGCCGGGCGTGTCGATGAGGTTGTACTCGTACTCCTGGCCATCTTTCGCGCGATATGCGAGGCGTGCGGCCGCGGCCTTGATCGTGATGCCCTTCTCGCGCTCCAGGTCCATGGTGTCGAGCAACTGCTCCGCCATCTCGCGCTGCGAGACCGTGCCCGTGCGCTCGAGCAACCGGTCGGCCAGCGTCGACTTGCCATGGTCGATGTGCGCGATGATGCAAAAGTTGCGGATGCGGCTCTGGTCCACGGATCGAGTGTAGGGGAGGGCGGCGTTAGGCGTGGGCTGTCACAGCAAGGCGATGAACTCGTCGACGCTCAGTCCCGACTTCCCGATCTGGTCCCGAAGCAGACCGGGGCCTAGCTCGCGATGCAAGGGGATGGAGAGCGACAGAGCCGAACCTTCCTTAATCAGCACGACGTGACTACCACTCTGACGCGCGTTCCGCCAGCCGGCTTTCTCGAACGCCTTGACGGCCTGCGTCCCAGAAATCCGGGGCACCTTAGGCAATGAGCGGGACCTCGATTTCCCGAAGATCGATCGTGAGCGGGAGCCCCGCCTCCCGGCGGGCTTCGAGGCACAGCGGGATGGCCTCGCGGATGTTCGCCAGTGCCTCTTCCTCGGTGCGCCCCTGACTGGCACATCCCGGGATTGCCGGGCAGTCCACGACGAACCATCCGTCCTCGTCACGGTACATCGTGATGGCGAGCTTCATACCGAGATTATAGCGGCGCTGCGCAACCGGTCCGCCAGCGTCGACTTCCCGTGGTCGATGTGCGCGATGATGCAGAAGTTGCGGATGCGGCTCTGGTCCACGGATCGAGTGCAGGGGAGCCGAGGGTTAGGCGTGGCGGGTCGGGCTACGCCAGCAGATTGCTCCACCGGAGCCCACGGAAGCGCGCGAAGTCGGTATCCGCAGAGACGACTTCGCCTCCGTGCTCAATAGCGAGCGCTGCAAGATGCGCATCATTGATGAGGTTTCCGGCGACACCAACTGGCTCGACCAGCCCCCGAACAATCGCGGCATGACGGTCGGTCGGATGGAGGATCAGCGCCGGCGGTTGGCGTAGCCATCCCTCGACGATGTCGAACGCGTCTGAAGGTTGAAGAGGCGACCCAAAGACCGGCGCGCGCGTCGAGAGCCTCAGGAAGGCAATCAGCACGACCCAGGCGAAACCAACGGGCTCGTCCCCTGACAGCGACTCGTCCAGCCATGCACGGGCTGCCTCGTGGTGTGCCGAGGTGTCATCGATCGCGTAAAGCAGGATGTTGGCGTCGGGGATTCTCACAAGCTCCGCGCTACTTGCGCATCTCCATCTTGCGAATGATCTCCTCGTCCTCGAGTGCCGCCGCCAATTGCAGCGCTTTGGTCAAATCAATGCCGGGGCGCAGGTGCATTGGACGAGATGGAGTCCGGTACGGCCGGCGTTCACCGCGCTCGGCTGCGAGGCCGGCCCGAACCGCGCTGTTGAGCGCCTCCTTGAACGACAGGTCGCGCCGCCGTGCATGGGCTTTGAGTTGCTCCGCCACATCGGGGTCAAGGGTTACTGTAGTGCGCATTGTTGCATCATGACAGCAACTCGTCTGCTGTCAAGATGCGCGCCGCCCACCGCTGTCAGTGAGGCCAACGGCGGCTCCAGCAGGCAAGGCGGTGCGTGCGCGATGATGCAGAAGTTGCGGATGCGCGATCAGTCCACGGATCGAGTGTAGGGCAGCTGGGCGGCGCCGGTGAGGGTGATGGGGTAAATCGCCCCATGAAGGGCTATCCTCCCGGTATGGAAGCGCGTCGCGGGCGGCCTCCGTATGCGGGTGTAGTCACTCCCGCTGAAGAGCGTGTGCTGGAGTTGATCCGGACTGGACTCACTAACGCTGAGATCGCCATCCGGTTGGGCCTGAGCATCAACACGGTGCGATATCACGTCACGAATCTGGTCGCGAAGGCGAACGCGGAGACTCGCACGGAGCTCCGATCGTGGCAGCCGGACCGCGCTCGACGGACCCCACTGGGCTGGCTGGGACCGGTGGTCCCAGGTCTCAAAGGGATGGTGGTTGCCAGCGCGGTGGCCGGGATAGGCATCGCCGCCGTGTCCGTGATCGCAGTCCTCGCCAACCGGGAGGGAACACCCGAACCGGCGCTGGCGCCAGCGGCTGTCGAGACTCCACTTCCGGATCCGCCTCGGATGGGGACGAACCGGGTACCGCACGTGCCCACATTCGCGGTGGTTGTTTACGAGACACCGGATAAAGCCGTCCTGCTGCTCGATTCCCAGACCGGGGCTGAGATGGCGCGAGCGGCGACGGGGTACAACCCAATGGTCACATTCCGGCGGACTCGAGACGAGCTGTTGGTGTCCTACATGACAGACACGGAAAGTGGTGTAACGCACGTCCTCGACGTGCTCGACACCGCGAATGGGCTCGTGCTCAAGCGACGCCTCCCCGTGCCTGACCGGCCGAATTTCCACGGCTACGTCGCCACAGCGCAGGCGCTCTCCGGCGACGAGAGCTTCTTCGCTATCGCGACCACCACCATGCGAACAGAACTACCTGAGTGTCGGGGCGGGGGCGACGGGCCATCGTGCGCCCGAGACGGGATCCGTATCGTCCAGTTGGATGCCGCAGAGCCAGTGGAATGGTGGTTTGAGTTGCCGCGTCACTGCGGCGGACGAATCATCCTGCCGTTCGGTGCCGACGGCTTCACGGTGACCTGCGTGACGGGCGAAATGCACACGTTCCGGTACGACGCCCTCGCGGGTACGGGAGTGGCGCCATCCGCCAGGTTCCAGACGGACCCCGTCACGAACCGGAACCGCGCCGGCGCCATCCTCTCGGCATCAGCTGACAACGGCTGGTCGGGCTCCCTGATGTCGCAGGGGTCCTTTGTCTGGACGCGGCCTGGCGAGGCGGAGATCAACCGTGCGGCGATCCCGACAGGGAAGCAGCCACGGTGGCCCATCTTTGCCGAGATAGGCGGGGGCAGGCTCGTCGTCGGCTACATCACCCGGTACTACGACCAGTACCCGGAAGGCCTTGCCGTCTTCAACATGGTCGACGGGACGATCGAGCGGGAGTTGCCCGGGTTCGACATCGGGCGATCGATGGTGGCCTCCGGCCCGAACACGCTCGTGGCGGTCACCACCAAAGGCAGGCTCATCGAAATCGACGTCGACGCAGGCACGTCCCGAGACCTCGGGCCGGCGCCAACCGATCCGGAGAACGTGGCGCTGGTGCGCTGACCGCCAGCCCGCGCTGGCTCACCGTCCCCGTGCGCTCGAGCAACCGGTCGGCCAGCGTCGACTTCCCGTGGTCGATGTGCGCGATGATGCAGAAGTTGCGGATGCGCGATTGGTCCACGGATCGAGTGTAGGGGAGGGCGGCGTTAGGCGGTCACTGGCGCCGCGTAGCTTCAACGGCGTCGTGCCACGGAGTAAGGCGGCGCGGCCGGTCGTCGCCCGTCGGCCCCCGGCTGCTGAAGAACTGCGCCTCGGTCATGTCTGCCAGCTTCTTGAGAGTCCACTTCGTGGGAACGCCCCAACTGAGATCGCGTCCTTGCTCCATCTCGGCAAACATATCTACCCGGTCGCTCCAGAGCTGGGCGCAGATGAGATAAGGCAAGGCTTCCCGCTCGGGGTAGGGAAAGTCCGAAATTAGCCGCCGGACGACACGCAAGAGCCGCGCGCGAGGTAGGTTGCGGGCCCAGAAGTTAGGGAAGCTGCGGTTCTTGAGGCCGGAGAGGAGCGCCAACTCGCATTCCTCCGCAGTCCACTCATGCTCATGGCGGCGAGCAAGCCAGAGAGCAAGAGTGGACTTGGGGATTCGGTATTGCGGATCCTCCTGCTTCCACTGTCGAAGGTGTTGCGTAACCTGCGCGGTCAGCGATGAGTAGGGACGATCGGGATCCAACACCTCAACCAAGGAAACTGGCACGGATCCTTCAGCCTCCGAGACGTGCACCGGAATGCCCTGGCCCGGGCCTGTCAACAAGACACCCTGTCCCAGCCCGTTCGGAACTGTTCCGATGATCTCGGCTCCGAGCGGTAGACTGGCGACTCGCTCGACGCGCGCGAGAAACTCGCGGGCCTGGTTCTCAGCAAGTCGCCTCACAATCGCGTTGATATCCGCCTGCGTGGCGGCTGTCTTCTTAGTCCCACGTCGAACGTAAATCACACCAGCGTTGAAGGCGACTTTGGTCTGACCGCCGTCGGTGTAATTGCCATCCTTGTCGAAGACAACTAGTCCAGGGACTGAGCGGAAGAACAGAAACAGAAATAGCTGCTTGTAATACTTCATTTCGAAGTTACTGACGTTGAACTGGATACCAGTGACATAGCGCGACAATCGGTCATTGATCTTCGCTGCGTCTAGGTCCCTAGACAGCGACCTCTCCAGACCTACTCGAGTTCCATCGTCCCGCACCCCGTAGACCAGGAGTCCCCCACCCGAATTTGTGAGGGCGGCCCCCTCCGCAAGCAACGTGCACCAAGCTCGCGTCTGCCCATCGAAGTCTTGCTTGAAGTCAACCAGAGCCGTTTCGGCACGCTGCCCCGTGCGAGTCATTCGGTGAAGGAGCTTCCTCATCAAGACAACGGTTGGCGTCTCGAGAGCTTGGGCGATCAACTGTTCCAGTGTGTTCGACATCCAGTCTTCATCTATTCGATAGAAACCGGGGACGGAACGGAGGCGAAGCCGCGCCGTTCCGTTGATGCAGGCCTGCCTATCGTTCCCGGAGCCGTGGCGGCGGCTGCAAACCTTCGCGATCCGTGGAGGGTATGCTGCTCCAGGCTTGTCGGAGGCGGTACTCGGCGGCGTGTGCCGCCTGAAGCACCTCCGTCGGATCCACAATCGAGGGCCACTTCTTGGCATCGATGTAGTGCTTCGACCCGGACGGGAAGTTGGCGTTCGGCAGATTCGCGACTCCGACCCAGGGCCACTCCCTGAGGTTGTGGCCTGCCTCAACGATGACCGTCACGAATTCGTCGGCCTTAGCCTTCGCCGCGGCGAACTCCTTTCTCGCCTCCTGATATTCTCGAATTGGATCCTGTGGCATGCCCCTTACTCCCCGTCGAGTTATCGCTACCAGTATAGGGAAATGCGCATATGCTCGTAAACAGTTCGGTCCCGACGCGGCCTGGGAACCTAAACGGATCTGTTACTCATCCCAGACGCGGGTCCAGCGCCTGGATTCGCCCTTGGCGACCGAGTGTGTCCGCGCCCTCCGCGACTACAGCTCCACGCTCCTAATGGCGGCGGACGGGTTCGCCATCAGCTCATCGAGGGGGATACCGACGCCGTAGACGTTTGCGCGCTTGCCGGGCGTGATGCGGATGAAGATGGTCCGTGGGTCGTCGAGGACACCGTGGCCGGCGATGGTCTGCAGGCGGCCCTCGCCCAGGAGGCGGACGACCTCCGGGTGGTCCTGGGGCAGGATCTCGCCGCGGCCCTGGAACTGGATGGAGAACGGCGGCGCCTCCGGGTATTCGACCACTGGAATCGCGACGGCCACGTGCGGATTCTCGGCCACGTTGCGCGCCTTCCTGCTGTCGTCGAAGGCGGTGACGAAGATGTCGCGCCCGATCACCTCATAGAGGATGCCGGCGGCGTGGGGACGGTTGTTGGAGCTGGTCGCGAGCGTGCAGTACGAGTTCGCCTGGATGGCGGACCAGACGACTTCGCGGTCGTTGGCAACGGCGGTGGAGTTCGTGCTCATCGGGGCCTTCCTTGATTGGAGTTTGTGTGCGGTGTAGGCTGCGTCATATCCGCAGGCTTCCTGCCTAGTTTATGCAGGCTTCCTGCCGATATGCAAGAGGTTTACCTTGGCCGAGCAGCAACGCGTCGTGACCCTGATCTCGCTTCTCCGGCGGACGGGTCAGCTCATGGCCGACGAGATCACGGACCGCCTCGACGCCGCCGGCTACCCCTCCACGCCGCCGCCCTACCACACCGTGTTCGAGAACCTGGATCCAGAAGGCACGCGCCTCACCGTGCTCGCCAAGCGCGCGGGGCTCACCCACCAGTCGATGGGTGAGCTCGTGCAGGAACTGGAGCGCCGGGGCTACGTCGAGCGCGTCCCCGACCCCTCGGACGGCCGCGCGCGGCTCGTGCGCCTCACGGACGAAGGCCGTGAGGTCGTCCGCGCCGCGCTGGGTGTGATGGGCGAGATCGAGGCGAAATGGCGCGACCGCTGGCGCCGCGCGGGCCTCAAGGCCGATCTCCGCGGCCCGCTGGAGGCGGCGCTGCGCGAGGAAGAGCGAGCGCGGCCTTAAAGCAGCGCGATGAACTCGTCCACGCTTAAACCGGACTTCCTGATCTAGTCACGAAGTAGTCCGGGACCAAGCTCGCGATGGAGCGGGATAGACAGCGAGAGGATGGACCCTTCCTTGAGCAGCACTGCGTGGCTTCCGCTTTGCCTGGAGGCAACCCAACCCGCCTTCTCGAACGCCCTGACAGCTTGAGTGCCCGAGATACGCGGGACTCTAGGCAATGGCCGGAACCTCGATCTCGCGCAAGTCGATGGTCAGCGGCAGCCCGGCATCCCGGCGCGCTTCGAGGCACAACTGGACCGCCTCGCGGATATTCGTCAGCGCTTCGTCCTCGGTGCGGCCCTGGCTGGCACAGCCGGGTATCGCCGGGCAATCGACGACGAACCAGCCTTCTTCGTCGCGGTACATCGTGATGGCGAGCTTCATGTCGAGAGTATACCCGCCCTGCCCGCCCGCAACTGCCGGTCCTCGACTCGTCCGCTTCGAAGGCAAGGTAGTCATCGATGCTCCCGCGGCAGGGCTAGAATCGCGGCATGGAATGGAACGATCTCCCCGATACCCCCGCGAACCGTCACGAGCTCATCCGTTCGCGGCACATCCTCGACTGGTCCATCGAGACCATGGAGTGCGCGCGGCTTTTCGCCGCCGGGTACGAGGAACGCGAGATCGCCGAGCGCCTCGGCATCGAATCGCTCGAGGTAGAGAAGGCCCTGCGGATGATGGCCTGCCGCATCTTCATCGTGCGCGAGACGAAGCCGTGGATCGGGCTGGGAGCCGTCGTCACATGGATCGAGCTCCACGCCGAGTGCTGCATCCCGAAGTGGGAGTCGGAGGTCGCGCAGCCCGTCCAGCCCGGCGAACTCCCAGACGACATGACGGAGGAGGACATCCGCTCGGTCCCGCGTTGGCGGGTGTGGGACGAAGCGGCGAGGATGCGCGAGCGCGAAGACTACCGCGCGCCCTCCGTGCGGCGGGCGCCTCGTCGGCGCCGGGAGTAGCCCCATCGCTTCGCTCGGGGCACCGCTTCGCATTGGGGCGACCTTCACCGAGCGCTACGCGGCGCAGCAGGTTAAAACCCGTCGACACGGAGGTCGACGGCTACCGCTCTGCTGGGTTTATACTCCCGCCTCACACCATCAGCAGGAGGCGCACCATGACCACCGCGACCGTCGAGATTCACGGCACTGTTGCACCGGGGTTCGAGCCTGTACGCGAGGCCTTCGCTGCGAACTTCGAATCCGGCCAGGAGGCGGGGGCGTCCTTCGCGGCGACTGTCGAGGGCGAGCCGGTCGTCGACATCTGGGCGGGCACGCGCGACATCGCGGGCACGCTGCCGTGGCAGAAGGACACGCTCGTCAACGTCTTCTCCACGACGAAGGCCACGGTCGCCACCGCCTGCGCCATGCTCGTGGACAGGGGAGTGCTGGACTACGGGCAGAAGGTCGCGCACTACTGGCCGGAGTTCGCGCAGAACGGCAAGGCGGACATCACGGTCGGGCAGCTCCTGAGCCACCAGGCGGGGATCCCCGGTATCACGAACCGGCCGCTCGAGAACTGGTACGACTGGGACGCGGTCGCGGAAGCGCTGGCAGCCGAGACCCCGTGGTGGGAGCCGGGCACCGCGAACGGCTACCACGCGATCACCTTCGGCCAGCTCGGCGGCGAGCTCGTGCGGCGCGTCACGGGCAAGAGCTTCGGCACGTTCCTGCGCGAGGAGATCGCAGGCCCGCTTGGCGCTGACTTCCTCTGCGGCTTCGGCCCGGAAGAGGATGCGCGCTGCGGCGAGGTGATCGCACCGGCGCAGTCATTCGCCGACATGCCCGCGGACGCCCTCATGAACAAGATCATGGTCAACCCGCCCTTCCAACTCAACGAGGCGAATGACCGGGCCTGGCGCGCGGCCGAGATCCCCGCCGCGAACGGCCACGCCAACGCCCGCTCCTGCGCGCGCATCATGTCGGCGCTCGCCTGTGGGGGCGAGGTGGACGGTGTGCGCCTCATGAGCGAGGCCACTGTGGAGAAGGCGATCGCCGAGCAGTGCTACCGGCCGGACCTTGTGCTCCTGCAGCCGATGCGATGGGGCGCAGGCTTCATGCTGGCGTCGAAGGACCTGCCCATCAGCCCGAACCCGCGCACCTTTGGTCACGGCGGCGCCGGCGGCTCGCTCGCCATCGCCGACCTCGACGCCCGCGCGAGCTGGTCCTACGTGATGAACCGCATGGCCAGCACCACCGTCGGCGACGTCCGCGGCGGCGCCCTCGGCGCGGCCTTCTACCAGTCCCTCGCGGAGCGCTAGCGGGAGTCGACGACAACCACGGCCACGTGCGCCCGGTAGGTGGAGAAGAACCACGCGTTGTCCGGGACCTGGAGCGGGATGTAGTCCTCGCCGTCCTTCACGACCACGGCGGTGAGGCGCTGTCCCTGCATGGTGCGCTCCTCACTGAAGACGAAGCTGAACCGCTCGTTGCCGAGTGCCAGCAGGGTGACAAGTTCGCTCTGCGCCGTCGCTTCCGCGGCCCGGGCGGCAGCGTCGAGCGCCTCGTCGACCGGAGCGAATGGGTCGACATCGCTGCCTGTCTTCACCCACTGGATGTCGCCTCCCGTCACGTCGGCCTCCCAGCCAACGGGCAACAGTTGTGTGCCCTCGAAGGTGGCGATCCTCGCCGTCTGAGGGTCGGGCCAGGCGAGCAGGGTGAGCAGACCAGCCTCACCGACCGGTGGAGTGGCGAACGACCGGCTCGCGCCGCTTGTCTCCAACACCACCATGGTCGCCCGATTGGCGGCCGCCGCGCGTTTAGAGTCGGGTGCCCAGGCGACGCTATCGCCGATGAAGGACCCACTCTCCTCGCCCAGCAGCGACGCTGTGGCCACCTCGCCCCCATCGGGCTCGAAAATGGACACGCCATCGTTGAACAGCGCGGCCAGGTATTCGCCATCGGGTGACCACGCCATCGAATGGAAGATCGAAGTGTGGCTCCCGATGTCCCACGGCTCCTCGACGCCAACTCCTGGCGTGAGCACGTGGAGGACCATGCCGCCTGTTTCATCGATCCGCTCCCTGTCGAGCTCGAGCGCCGCGAGCCGCCGGCCGTCTGGTGACCACTCCAACAGGACGTAGGTGCCCGGCTCGCCCACGTCAGTGCGTTCGCCGTCGCCGTCCACGATGACGATGCTGCGCTCCTTCGGGTCGTCGCCAACGAGGAAGGCCGCCTGGATGTGGGGCACGTCCTCCGAGTCGTCGCCCTTCGCAAGGAGGGCTGCGAACAGGACAACTGCCAGGCCAAGGGCTGCCACCGCACCGCCTACGAAGGCCACCCTCCGCAGCGTCGACCGGGGCGCCAGCCGCCTCCAGCGCGACGGTGCGGTCTCCGGTTGCAGCAGCGCCGCCGCTTCCTCGCGGGAGTCGACGCCGAGCTTGTTGAGGATCTCGGTGACGTGGTACTTGGCGCCGTCGAGGGTGATGCCGAGGGCCTGGCCGATTTCGTGGTTGGTCTTTCCCGCGGCGATGAGGTCGAGCACACGCCGCTGCGTGTCGGTCAGGTCATCGATACGGGCGCGCGTGCTGCCGCTGCTCATGGAGCCAGCACCACGGACATCCGCACGTCCGGAAACTCGTAGACGTCGGGCGGCGCTTCGATGCGGGCGTCGATGCCGGGCGCGCGGATAACAACGAAGTCGACCCGCGGAGGCCCGTAATCCGGAGCGGTGCGCGGTTCAGTGAACGCGTACGCACGGCCGCCGCCATCGGCCGTCAGGCGCGAAACGGCGAGGCTATACGCGGGCGCGAACTCGGCTTCTACAGACTGGACCACCGCGAAGTCGACCTCGAGGTCCAGCGGGTCTGCTGGGACCCAGTCGCCGTCGAGCGCCGGGAGGAGCCAGGCAGCTCCACCTTCCCGGAGACGGGTGCCGTTCATGATCCGCAGACCGTGGGCGGTCCAGTCGAGTGGTAGAGCGTGGCCGGCGCCGAAGTCGTCGGGGAGCGGCACGACGCGCGAGTCGCCGGAGGTGCTCAGGGCGACCATGTCACGACCGTGTATCCCCGCCAGCCACTGCGAGTCCTCCGACCACAACAGTCCGGGTGGCCGTAACGTGGCTTCATCGCTCGTCCGTAGGAGGTCCGCGCGGGCGATAGGCGCGCCGTCGGGCTCCACGATCCACACTTCCCCAAATTTGTCCTGGGTCTGCAGGTCGAACGGTTGCAGATAGAGACCGAGGGCAGCGCTGTCGGGTGACCACCGCCATCCCTGGGGAAGCTCCGGGGAGTCCCATGAGTGGGAATCGCCGTTCGTGACGTCGAACACGTGGAACACGAGCGTCTCGCCATCAAGGGCCAACGCGAGCAACTTCCGGCCGTCTGGAGACCACTCGATGGCCGCGTACTCGGCGGGCTTCCCTAGATCGCGCGTGTTCCCGTCGCCATCCACCACGACAATCTGCTTCGTCCGATCGACGCCCTCGGGGTCGAACTCACCCGCGAGGAAAGCGGCCTGGATCGCGGGCACGGGGCCGGCCTCCTCGCCGTCGGACAGGAACGCCAGGACAAGGGCGAGTCCGACCGCAATGGCGCCGACAGCCGCGGCGGCCGCCACGACGCGCCGCGACGCGACTCGCTGCACAAAGCTGCGCACGCCCCGCTCCGGCGCTACGAGAGCCGCCGCTTCCTCGCGGGAGTCGACGCCGAGCTTGTTGAGGATCTCCGTGACGTGGTACTTGGCGCCGTCGAGGGTGATGCCGAGCGCCTGGCCGATCTCGTGGTTGGTCTTGCCCTGGGCGATGAGGTCGAGGACACGGCGCTGCGTGTCGGTGAGGTCCTCGACCCGGGCGCGCGTGCTGCCGCTGCTCATGCCGGCCACATGATGCGGTGTTCGGGTTCGAGTTGTCCTACCCGATGTTGTGAATGACGGAATGTGGTGTTGGCGGCGAGGGTCGAGGGCTGTGCGGGACGCTGGTGGTTGAGCCCGCGGCCACGGAGGGCCGCAACTACGACGTACTGCCGACGTAGACGGTATCGCCGGTGGCGAGGGAGGCGTCGGCCGCGGAGCCGACGATCGCGCGGGCGAAGTCGTCGATGGTGGGGAGGTGGCCGACGGCGTTGCGGCGGTAGGCAATGAGTCCGGGCATCTTGCGGTCCATGAGCTTGGGGGTGGTCGTGCCGTCGATGAGGTCGCCGCTGACCACGACGAGGGAGACTCCGCGGGCGGTGAGGTCGGGGATGCGGGCGCGGAGGGCATCTTCGCCGGCGCGTTTGCTGGCGGCGACCGGCTCGTACACGTCGGGGACGGGCTGCTGGCCGTGGAAGTGGGCGAGGTGGCTGGTGACGAACACGACGCGGCTGCCCTCGGGCATGAGTCCGAGCGCCTGGTCCAGTGTCCGAGCCTGGGCGTCGCGATTGAGGCGCATCGCGTAACCGGGGTCCGCGTCCTTCTCGAGCCCGCCGCTGGCGTTGAGGACGAGGATGTCGAGGCGCCCGAACGCCGCCTTGATTGCGGCGAACATGAGCCGCGTCTCGTCCGCGTTCGTGATGTCGGCCTTCACCACCAGCGCCTTAGCACCGAGCGCGCGCACTTCGGCGGCGACCTCCTCGGCGCGCTTGAGCTTGTCGCGGTAGTTGATGGCGACGTGCGCTTTCGCCTCGCCCAGGAGCGTGGCGGTGCGCGCGCCTACGCCGCGCGAGGCGCCAGTCACGAGCGCCACCTTGCCCGCGAGCCGCTTGAGGTCAGGTTTCGTGACCATGCAATCGACATGATGGGTGAGGGCGGCGTTTTGAGAAACACAAAGGGACAGAGGAACAAAGACTTCCTTCGGATAGGTTCTCTTTGTGCCTTTGTACCTTTGTGTTTCTTCTCCTTGTCCCGCGGCGATCAGTCGCCCGGCTTCATGAAGTACTACTCGCCGGGGTCCATGCGCAGCAGCTTCGACGTGCCCGACTCCGGGCACCAGACCACGCCATCGGCCGCGACCATGACGGTGCGGCACCCGGCCCGCGACGACGGGATGGCGTACTCCACCATCTCGCCCGTGAGCGTGTCGATGCGCCCGAGCTTGTTGCCCCGGAACTCCCCAAACCAGACGGAGCCCTCGCCGTCGGCGTCGATCGCGTAGGGCTGCGAGTTCGCCGTGGGGATGTCGTATTCGACGAACGCCTCGGTCGCGGGGTCGAAGCTGGCCATCTTGCTCACGTTGTGGAGCGTGATCCAGAGCAGGCCGCTCAGGGGGTCGAAGTCGATGCGCCGGGCGCCGTTCCCCGCGGTCGGCGGCGAGTACTCGGTCACGGTCCCCGACGCAGGGTCGACGACACCGATCTTGTGCCCGCTCAGCTCGGCGAACCAGACGCGACCGTCGCCTGCGACGGTGATGCCGTACGGGCTGGACCGCTTCGTCGGCACGTCGTACTCGGTGAGCGCGCCGGTGGCGGGGTCGATCACGCCGACGCGGTCGCCGGCCTGCTCGGTGAACCAGACGCGCCCACCTTCGTCGAAGACGATCGTGTGCGGGCCACTGCCGCTGCGCAGTGGGTACTCGGTGAACTCCTCGGTCGCTGGATCGAAGCGCGCGATCTTGTGTGCGCCGATCTCGGTCACCCAGATGATGCCGTCGCTGGCGGCGCCGATGCCGTGCGGGCGGGAGCCTGCCGTTGGGATGGGCCACTCCTTGAACGACTTCGCCACCGGGTCGTACATGCCGAGCTTGTTCGCCTGCAACTCGGTGAACCAGATGCGCCCCTCGGGGTCGATCGCGATGCTGTGGGGGAAGGCGTTCGCGGTCGGCAGCGCGATCTCGGACGGCACGTACGTGGAGGCGCGTGGGCGCGCGGTCGAGGTGGTGGTCGCCGTCGTCTCGGGGACGGGCGAGGCATACGGGTCAGCAGCGACGGTCGTCGCCGCACCGGCCGCCGAGGCAGTCTCGCCGGCGCTCGTGTCGTCGTCATCATCGTCGCCGGCACAGGCTGCCCCGGTGAGCAACGCACAGCCCGCAAGCAGCACCCGAAGGGGCTTCATGTGCGTAGCCTGTGCCTCCTCCCGGGAAGGCCCCGTAAAGGCCCGCCATGGTACGCTCGGGCCATTCCATTCCCTCCCTACAGGAGTCTTCATGCCCCGCAAAAAGGTCACGATCATCGGCGCCGGGATGACCGGTGGCGCCATGGCTCAGCGTCTCATCGAGCGCGATATCTGCGACGTCGTCCTGCAAGACGACCCCCAGTTCGCCGGCACGATGCACTTCGGCAAGGCGCTCGACGAGATGCAGGCATCTGCCTGGGAGGGATTCAGCAGCCGCCTCAGCGCCACCGACGGCTGGGACGAAACGAAGGGCTCGGACGTGGTCATCTGCACGGCGGGCGCGCCCCGCAAGCCGGGCATGACGCGGGAGGAGCTGCTCAACAGCAATGCCGCGATCGTGCGCGCGAAGGTCGCGGATGCAGCCAAGGCCTCGCCGAACGCGGTCATCATCATCTTCGCGAACCCGATGGACGCGATGTGCCACGTGGCCATGAAGGCGAGCGGCTTTCCGCGCGAACGCATCATCGGCCAGGGCGGCATGCTCGACAGCGCCCGCTACCGTTACTTCGTGGCGGACGCGGTGGGCGTGTCGCCTCGGGACGTGCACGGGTACGTGATCGGCGGCCACACGGACACGACGATGGTCCCCGTCGTCTCACAGACACGCATCGGTGGCGTGCCACTCACGGACCTCCTCCCCGCCAACCGCGTCCAGGAGGTCGTGGCTCGCACAATGCGCGGAGGCGCGGAGATCGGCGAGCTCTACAAGACGGGCAGCGCCTACTACGCGCCCTCCGCCGCAACCATCGCGATGGCGGAGGCGGTGTTGCTGGACCAGCGCCGTCTGATGCCGTGCTCGGTCTACCACCAGGGCGAGTACGGCATCAAGGACGTTTTCTCGGGGACGGTTTGCCAGTTGGGCGAAGGCGGCATCCAGAAGACCTTCGAACTCCCACTCACGGACGACGAGCGCCAGCGCGTGGTCGCCGCGGCGGACGCCACCAAAGAGCTCGTGAAGCTGCTCACGGACTGAGCGGAGGGCGCTAACCATGCCCCAGCGATGGGAGCGTCGCGACAAGAAGCTCGCCACGAAGAAGCGGCGGATGGGCCTGAGCGGGCGAGGGCTGAAGACGATCAAGCATGGCCCTGCGCGGCCGCCACGACGAAAACGCAAGTGACGGTGTTGTTGATGCCGTCGACGCGACCAGGGGAGCAGGCATGGCGAGCCGGAAGTACTCAGAACGCCTCGGAGTGATCTCGGATGAGCAGTTGCAGGCCGCGCTCGACGTGTTCGGGCTCGGGCGGCTGGTCTCGGCGGAGCCTGCACTCGGTGGCCTCTTCGGCCAGAACATCATGCTCACGACTACCGCGGGCGAGTTCGTCTTCCGCGGCGCGCCCCACTGGGACCCCGAGGGCAACTACGACTGGCAGTTCCAGAAAGAGCAACTGTTCTCGCAGCTCGTGCACGAGAGCGGGACGGGGCCGCCCGTGCCGTGGCCATACCTGATCGAGGAGAGCGACGAGATCTTCGGTTGGAACTGGGCGATCATGCCTCGCGCGGCGGGGATCTCGATGGTGCCGGAGGCGGGCAATGAGTTCACGATCGAAGACCGATACGCGCAGGCGGCCACGCTCGGGGCGGCGCTGGCCGCCCTGCACACCGTGACGGCGAGCGAGCCCGCCACGTACGACCGGCGCATACGCGGCCTGCGGCCTATCGGCGGGAACTACGGGGAGTACATGCGCTCGAACATCGAGCGATTGCTCGCTGAGAGCGTGGCCGCCTCCGCCGCAACTCCACCGCAGGACGTGGCCTGGGTGCGGTCCTTCGTGGACGAGCGGCTGCGGGCGTTCGAGGACGACTTCACGCCGACCGTCATCCACCTGGACTACTCCGAGAACAATGCCGTTCTCGACCAGAGCGATGGCGGGTGGACAGTCGCAGGCGTGGTCGACTGGATGACCGCCGAGGTGGGGCACCCCGAGGCGGACCTGTGCCGCTCGATCGCGCACTACCAATACCGGAACGTGGGCGAGCAGCGGCCGTTCGTGGCGAGCTACCGGGCCGTGCACCCGGCGGTGCCCGGGTTCGAGGAACGCTTCCCAGTCTTCATGCTGAACGAGCGCCTCCTGGTCTGGTCGTACGGGCAGCGCCACACGACGTGGTTCCCCGATGGCCTGACCTTGCGGCGCTGGCTGCGCCCGTTCCTCGACCCCGGCTTGTACCGGGTCTGACGGTTGCGCATGATGCCCGGACTGGAGGCATCACATGACCGCTCCCACGCGCTCAATCGACCGCGAGGTTTTGAAGGAAAAGCAGCAGATCATCGGCGGATACGCGACCGGCATGCTGCAGTCGGGCGTGATCTGGCTCGGCGTCGACCTCGGCCTGTTCCGGGCGCTCGGCGACGGACAGGCTCGCACCTCGTCGGACCTGGCGGCCCAGCTCGAGATGAGCGAGCGCGTCGTGCTGGAATGGCTGCGGTCGGCGGCCACGGGGGGCCTGCTCGACTACGAGGGCGACGATGCGTTCCGTCTCGGGCCCGAGGTCGCGTCGTTGCTGGCGGACGAACGGAACATCGCGAGCCTGATCTGGCCGTTCATGCACCTGCCCTCGCGGGTTGCGTTGTGGCCGCACGTGAAGGACTCCTTTGCGACCGGCATCGGCTACGGCTGGGACATGCGCGGCCAGGAGGGCATCGAATGGATGGAGGCGGGCTTCCGCAACTGGTACGAGCAGGTGCTCGTGCAGCGCGCGCTTCCGGCGGTCGATGGGCTCGTCCCGCGGCTGGAGCAAGGCATGCGAGCCGCCGATGTGGGCTGCGGCGCGGGGATCGCGCTGGTCGAGATGGGCCGCGCGTTCCCTCGCTCGGAGTTCCACGGCTACGACAGCTCCCGCAACGCCATCGCGCGGGCGAAGGGGAACGCGGCGGCGGCTGGACTGACGAACGTCTCGTTCCACGTGGTGCCGGACGAATTGCTCCCGGACGATCAGAGCCTGGGACTCGTGACCACGTTCGACTGCATGCACGACATGACCCGCCCGCACGACGTCGCCCGCGCAATCCGGGCAGCGCTCGCCGACGATGGCGTCTGGTTCATCGCGGACATCGACGGGCGGGCAAGCTTCGAAGAAAACCTGGCGGACAACCCCCTCTCGGCACGCTTCTACGCGAACTCGCTGTTTGGATGCCTGCAGTCGGCGCTCTCCGAGCCCGGCGGGGCGGGATACGGCACTCTCGGGTTGCCGGAGCCGACGATGCGAGACCTGGTGCTGGGCGCCGGCTTCACGAGCTTTCAACGCGTCGACCTCCCGTCGCCAATCAACGCCTATTACGAGGCGCGTCCGTAGGGCACAGTCGAGTCCCAGCGCGACGCGTCAGCGAGCGTGCAGTCGTGCTCCAGCACGAGGTCGCCGGAGCACCATCGCACCACTCCCTTGCGGTCGCGGCTCTGATATCGTGCGGCCATGCAGTTCGGCGTGCTGCAGTTCTTCTCGTGGTCGCGGCGGATCCCGCTGGAGACGGTCTATGCGCGGGCGATGGAGCGCATCGCGGTCATGGACGAGGGCGGCTACGACGCCGTGTGGCTGGCGGAGCACCACTTCAGCACCTACAGCGTGTGCCCCTCGATCAACGTCATGGGTACGCACGTGGCCGCGCGCACGAAGAACCTGCGCATCGGGACGGCCGTCTCGCTGGCCGCGTTCTACCACCCCCTGCGGCTGGCGGAGGAGATCGCGTTACTCGACGTGCTCTCCGGCGGAAGGGTGAACTGGGGCGCTGGCCGTGGATTCGACCCCACGGAATTCCGCGCGTTCGGGGTCGCTCCGGAGGAGAGCGCCGAGCGCTTCCTCGAGGCAGTCGACATCGTCCGGGAAGCGTGGCGCGATGAGCGCCTCACCTTCCACGGCAAGTACTGGGACTTCGACAACATCGACGTGCTGCCCAAGCCGTTGCAGAAGCCGAGCCCGCCCGTCTGGGTGGCCGCCACCTCGCACGAGTCGATCGAACGGGCGGGCGCCCGCGGCCACACCATCCTCATGGACCCGCACGCCTCCCACGCGGAGATCGGGCGCAAGCGCCAGTTGTACCGCGAGTCGCTCGCCCGCCACGGACACTCGGAAGAGGGCCGCACGATCCCGGTGGCGAGACTGCTGGCGGTAGCGCCGACCGACGCGGAGGCGAAGGAGGTCGCACGGCAGGGGGCGGCGTGGACGGTCGGTTCCTACGCCTCACCGAGGGGCAAGCAGTCGAATTCCGGCATCGACCGGGCGCCCCAGGACGACCCCGTGGAGCGCTACGTGCGGGACGTGGTCATTCACGGATCGCCCGAGCGTGTCGTGGATGAGGTGCTGCGGCTACGCGAGGAGGCGAGCGTGGACTACCTGATGTGCGCGCCGCTTAGCCACGAAAGCTTCGTGCTCTTCACGGAAAAGGTCATGCCGCGTCTCATCTCGCTCTAGTCACGCCGCACGACCTTACCCGCTGATGACTGAGCGCCTGCCACCGTTCTGGTGAGGCTCGCAAAAGGACCAGCAGATGACTCTCCATGTTCCCCGTTTCATAAGCCGGCGCCGCATCCTCGTGGGCGGCCTGGCGATCCCCATCCCGTTCCTCCTGGGCGCCGCTTGCGGCGGCGGCGACGGTGGCGACTCGAGCGCCACGTCCACACCGGCGGTGCCGACGGCTGCCGGCGGACAGACACCAGCGAGCACCTCCACCAGCTCTGCGGCGGCCAGTCCCACGACGGCAGCCCTCGCGCCCACGCCTGTGTGCGCCGACGGCGATGACCCCACGCCCGCGCAGACCGAGGGGCCATTCTTCACCCCGGACTCGCCGGAGCGCACGGTGCTCTTCGAATCGGGCATGGCGGGGACGAAGCTGCTGCTCGTAGGGTCGGTGGTGTCGACCGGGTGCCAGCCGATCGCGCAGGCCCTCGTGGACTTCTGGCAGTGCGACGACGCGGGCGACTACGACAACGCGGGCTACACGCTGCGCGGCCACCAGTTCACGGACGCAGACGGCCACTACCGCCTCGAGACCGTCGTCCCGGGCCTCTACCCGGGGCGCACCCGCCACATCCATGTGAACGTACAGCCGCCGAACGGCTCCATCCTCACCACCCAGCTCTACTTTCCCGGCGAGGCGCGCAACCAGCAGGACGGGATCTACCGCGAGGAGTGCCTGGTCGCCGACTACAAGGACGGCTCGGACGGCAAGGAAGGCGTGTTCACGTTCGTCCTGGACGCATAGCCCGGACTCGAGCTCCCGCCTACCGGCGGGAGTACTGACGGATCGCGGCCGCGGACCGGTCGAGCAGTACTCCGGCCGGCAGGCCGGACGCTATCCGACCATTTAGTCCTGGACGTGTAGTCACGCCCCGAACCTCCGCCCAAGGGCGGGAGTACTGACGGATCGCGGGCCGCGGACGGGTCGAGCAGTACTCCGGCCGGTAGGCCGGACGCCGACCCGACCATTCACGTTCGTCCTGGACGTGTAGTCATGCGCCGAACCTCCGCCCAAGGGCGGGAGTACTGACGGATCGCGGGCCGCGGACGGGTCGAGCAGTACTCCGGCCGGTAGGCCGGACGCCGACCCGACCATTTCTCCCTCCGCTGTTAGGATGGTGGCATGGAAGACGCCTCGGCCCGCGGGCCGGCGCCACGGGAACAAAGCCGGCTCGCGCTTGGCCGCGGCGACGCCTTGCTCCTGCTGCTCGCCCTGGTGGTGATCGCGCTCGACCAGCTGAGCAAGTGGGTCATCCGCGCGAACCTGGACCGGGGCGACGCCTGGCCCTCCGACGGGTGGCTCGTGAAGATCGTGCACATCACAAACAGCGGGGCGGCCTTCGGCTTCTTCCAGGGTGCGGGCCCGCTGCTCGCAATCACCAGTGTCGTGGGGATGGCGTTCATCCTCGTGTACCTGTTCAATCCCGGGTTCGCACACCCGCTCATGCGCATCGGGCTCGCACTCATGCTGGGTGGCGCCGTGGGTAACCTCATCGACCGCCTGGCCGAGGGCAGGGTGGTCGACTTCATCAAGGTGCCGAACTTCCCGGCGTTCAACGTCGCGGACTCGGCCATCACGATTGGCGTGTTATGTCTGCTATGGGCGATCTTCAAAGAGACGGAAGCGGAGAAGTCCGCGAGCTCGTAGCGGTCGAGAGCGGCCGTGTCGACGCCGTCATCGCTGCTGCCTACCCGGACCTTAGCCGCGCACGCGTGCAGAGGCTCATCGACGCGGGCCACGTGCACGTCGATGGCCTGCCCGTGCGGAAGTCAGGCCAGGTGGACACGGGGGCGCACATCCAGGTTGCGATCCCCGAGACCCCGCACGTCGTCGCCACCTCGAACCTGAGGCTCCCGATCATCTATGAGGACGACGACCTGCTCGTGATCGACAAGCCCCCGGGTGTCGCCGTGCATGGCGCCCCGGGCGACACCGGACCGTCAGTCGCGAATTGGTTCCTCGCGCGCTACCCGGAGCTCGCGCCTGCATTCGATGCCGAGCGACCAGGCATCGTCCACCGGCTCGACAAGGACACCTCGGGCGTGCTGCTGCTGGCGAAGACACCAGAGGCGCAATGGAAGGTGAGCCGCGCGTTCGAAGCGCGTGAGACGGAGAAAACGTACCTGGCCGTTACGGACGGGATCCCCCGCAACCAGCGCGCGGTCATCGAAGCCGCCATCGCCCGTCACCCTGGAGACCGCACGCGCATGACAATCGCGAAGCAGGGCCGCGAGTCGCGCACGAGCTTCCAGGTGCTCGCCATCGCCCGCGACAACGCCTTCCTCGAGGTGCGCCCCGAGACCGGCCGCACGCACCAGATTCGCGTGCACCTAAAGGCGATTGGCGCGCCCGTGCGCTACGACCGCGTGTACGGCAAGGAAGGCGACGGCCGCCAGATGCTCCACGCCTGGCGGATCAAGGTGCCGCACCCCGCCGGGGGCACCCTCACCGTGACCGCGCCCCTGCCGGCGGACATGCGCGCCGAGGTTCGCACCATGAGCGCCGACAAAGTAGCCTTGCCCTACACAATCGCGACACCGCCTGTCCGCGAATCGACCGTCGACAATCCACAATCGGCAATGGAATGACCGTCCGTACCCGTTACGCCCCCAGCCCCACCGGGGACCCGCACGTCGGCAACATCCGCGCGGCCCTCTTCAGTTGGGCGATGGCGCGCGCGAATGGCGGCCAGTTCTTGTTGCGCATCGAGGATACCGATCGCAACCGGCTGGTCGAAACGTCAGTGCAGGCGATCTACGACAGCATCCATTGGCTGGGGCTCGACTGGGACGAGGGGCCAGGCATCGGCGGCCCGCACGAGCCGTATGTCCAGTCGCAGCGGCTGCCGCTCTACCAGAAGACCGCGCAAAACCTCATCGACGAAGGCGCAGCCTACCGCTGCTTCTGCACCTCGGAGCGGCTCGACAAGCTCCGCGCGGCCCAGACGGCCGCGAAGAAGCCCCCCGGCTACGACGGCCTCTGCCGCGACATCGCGGCCGAGGAGTCGATCCGCCGGGCGAAGTCGGAACGCTTCGTGGTGCGCTTCAAGATGCGGCGCGAAGGCGAGACGGTTCTCGACGACCTCGTCCGCGGGCGAGTCGCGTTTCAGAACGCGCTCCAGGACGACTTCGTCCTGCTGAAGTCGGACGGCTACCCCACCTACCACCTTGCCGTGGTCGTGGACGACACCGAGATGGAGATCACGCACGCGATCCGCGGAGACGAGTGGATTTCGAGCGCGCCCAAGCACATCCAGCTCTACGCGGCGCTCGGGTGGGAGCCCCCACAGTGGGTCCACCTGCCGCTCATCCTCGGGGCGGACGGTAAGAAGCTCTCGAAACGGTCAGGCGACGTCTCCACCCTCGACTACCGGGACAAGGGCTACCTCCCGGAGGCGATGGTCAACTTCCTCGCGTTCCTCGGGTGGTCGCTGGACGACAAGACCTCGCTCATCACGCTCGATGACCTGGCGGCGAACTTCTCGCTCGAGCGCGTGGTACCGAACCCGGCGGTGTTCGACCTCCAACGGTTGGACTACCTGAACGGGCACTACATCCGGGAGATGCCCGAAGAGCGCTGGCGGGAGACCATCGCCGAGTGGTGCGACCGGGCGCTCCCGGCACACATCCCGCGTCCCATCGACCCGGAGATCGTCGCGTCCGTCGCGCCGCTGCTGCGCGAGCGTGTGGCGCTGCTGAGCGAGATCCCTCCAATGGTGGAGTTCCTCTTCGGCTTCGAGGCTCCTGAGTACATGCCCGAGGCGCTCGCGGAGAAGATCGGTAGCGACGGGGACCTCGCCCTCAAAGTTGTCGACACCGCGCTGCTGAACCTCGACGGGGTAGGCGAGGGGGCATGGGAGACGCCGGCCATCGAGGCCGCCATCCGCGCGATGGAGGATCCGCTGGAGATGAAGCTGCGTAAGTTCGTGTCCGTGCTTTACGTCGCCGTCGAGGGTCGCGCGCAGGGCATTCCCCTGTTCGACTCGATGGCCCTCCTCGGTCGCGAACGTTCGCTCCAGCGGCTCCGCACGGCCCGCGCCCGCGCGGAACATCTGGGGTGACGATAGCCGCGCGTCGATCCGCCACCGCCGCGTCAGCAGCGGCTTAACAGCCGCTGTACCGATCGACCGATGGGTGCCTGCCGAGACACGACACCGGCTGGTTCGCCGGCAGCGGCTTAACAGCCGCTGTACCGATCCACCGCCGCCCCGGGCGCGTTCAGTACGGCGGCCGTTAGGCCGCTGACGCTCATAGGGGGTGGAGCCACTCTCAGGGCCCGTGATACGCTAAACGCCCTCGCTGGGGACTCGTCTAATGGTAGGACAGCAGATTCTGGATCTGTACGTGGGGGTTCGACTCCTCCGTCCCCAGCCAACCTCTCCCCTCCCCGTAGCTCCGCCCCGAGTGCTCAGTGCTAAGTGCTTGGTGCTGTCGAGACGAGGCCGACTGTTCTCACATGACACCCTGGTGGATTGATTGCCCCGCACCCGGCCGACTGGCGGTGTGCCCGCGTCCGCGCGGAGGCGACTGGCTGGCCGACGACCTCGCGGCGCTCCGAAACGGGGGCGCGGACGTGCTTGTCTCAGCGCTGACAGAGGACGAGGAGACGGAGCTTGAGCTGACGAACGAGCCGGTACTGGCCGAGGCGGCCGGGCTCCGGTTCGTACGTCTGGCGATCGGCGACTTTGGCGTGCCGCGGCTCGGAGCAGTGGGTACGTCCCTCCTCGCATTGCGCGATGACCTGGCCACCGGACGCACCATCGCCGCGCACTGCCGGATGGGCGTCGGGCGCTCGCCGCTGATCGTCGCGAGCCTGTTGGTCGCGGTCGGGGTGGAACCGGATGAGGCGTGGACTCGTGTGGAGGCGGCTCGGGGACTACGAGTGCCGGATACGGAGGCGCAGCGGCAGTGGGTGTTCTCGTGGCGGGAGTGGTTGGCGGCATCCCACGGTTAGGGGCCTGTTGAGGGGGCGCCCGCATTGCGCCCTCCCTCGCGGTCGGGGCTCGGAGTTCCGCGCCTCCGCGGTAAATCACCCGTCACCGGCTCAGCCCTCCAACGCGGCCAGCAACTCGTCCAGCTCGTCTATGTCCTCGATTTCGCGCATGAGGGTGAGGAAGACGCCGACGTCCTGCGTCAGCTCCCAGACCCGCTCGATCTTGGGGCCGATGGGGTTGCTGGACTGGGGCGAGGCGCCGTAGGTGCCGTAGAAGGCGAAGTAAGCCTGGTTGATCTTGCGGATGACGATGCCGTTCTCGGCCAAGAACTGGCGCTTGGACTCCATCGCCTGTTCGGCTTCCGCCACCTTCGCTTCGGCGAGAAGGCGGTCCACCTCGAGCCTGAGCGCGCGCATCTCCTCGTTGAAGTTCACGGTCGCGGGCGGAGCAGGGGGTGCGCGGCCATCCGCGTCCTCCGGCAGGTCGATGGGATGGCGCGCGTGGACGAGGTTCGCGATCTCACGGCCGGCGATGTTCGCGGTCGTTTCGTTCAGGGTCTCGGAATCGCCGCCGTCGCCCCACTTCATGCCGAGCGGGTAGAACGCGAGGTAGTGGTGCACCCACTCGTGCGATGCCGTCTCCACCAGCGAGGCGTAGGAGCGGTCGTCGCGGACGATCGCGGGGTAGGCCGCGATCCCGCCGATGTTCACGACCACGCTCACGCTGTCCTCATCGGTCGTGTCGCTCTCGATCTCCTCAATGTCCGCGAGTGAGAGGTCGTTCTTGAGGAGGGTGTCGCCCACGCGTTCGATGCGGTCCCGCGGTGAGCGCACGAGCAGGCGCGGGGGGCTGGTGAGCTCAAAGTCGACCGGCGGCCAGAGCAACTCGGCGCTCGCGAACAGCGGCAGCGATCGCTCGAGGTCGGTGTCGCGCAGAGCCTCATCGATGTAGCGCTCGACAAGTCGCTCCACGTCGTTCTCATAGGCTGATCGCTCGTTGGCGAGGGCGTCAACGAGGGCGGCGTCCGGGGCCGGGCCTTCGATCTGCGCGCGGATCTGGCTCGTGAGCGCGAAATACTCGCGCACGGCTGACTCCCCCTGCGTCTGGTTCGGGTCCGGGCCGATGCTGGCGCGCGCGAAGAGGTTGTCGAGGAGGGTGTTCGCCTCCCAGCGCCAGAGGTGGTACTCGTACTTCGAGAATGACCCCTGGAACATGAACTGGGCGATCGCCGCACCGAGGAGCACGCCTGCCAGCAGCGCGCCGACCACAAGCATTCCCCAGGTGGACGGCCGCCAGGGCTGGAGCTCCACCGCGGGCGCCGCTGCCTGGTAGCGGGGCATGCTCATCTCTCCCAGAGTAGCCGTTCGACATGCAACGAAGTGTCAATGCTCGCTTGCCTGTCCCCTTGCCTCCGCGAGGGTATGATTGGCCGCAGATGGCCCTCAGCAGCGCAGCCGCCGCCGGTGCGGGACGCCCCGCCCGCCCTGCCCCCCGGGTCCGTTACGCTTCCTTCGAGTCGCGCGTCGCGGGCGCCGCGCTCGATCTCTTCGTCATGATCATCATCTCCTCGTTGCTCGTGACCGCGGGCGCGATCGTGGTGCTCATCTCCAGCGACTTCGAACGCGTCGACCCGTCCGTGACGGCGATCAACATCTTCTGGGGGTGCGTCGGCGCGATCGCACCGGCCATCCTGCTCTACTTCTTCATCGGGTTCGCATGGAAGGGACAGACAATCGGCATGGCCGTGATGCAGATCATGGTCCTCCGCTCGGATGGGCGGAGGCTCGGCGTGCTGGGCTCGATCGCGCGGCTCATCGGACTGCTCGCATACGTACTCGTGATCGCGCTCGGCGGCCTGGGCGCATACGCCTTCCGCGACTCCACGGGCGGGGCTGCCGCATCGGTCGCGTTCGCCTTCCTGCTGGCCTCCCTGGGCTTCATCTGGGCGGCCTTCGACCGGCATCGGCGCGCGTTGCACGACCGCATCGCGGGCACCATCGTCGTCCGCATCGAGTAGCACGCGAATGGCCAGATTCGACCCCGCATCGAGGCCAGCCAGGCCCGAGTTCGCCGAACGTGAGCGGCTCTACGCGGAGCCCTCCGTTGCCGCCGGGTCGTTCTTCCGGGGGCTGTTGGTGGCCGCGCTGGCTCTGTCGATCGCGTTGTTCGTGGGAGCGCTGAGCGGCCGCCAGGTGAGCCAGGAAGATTCCGCCCTGCCCGTCCTCGAAGCATCAATCGACGCTCTCACCGACACCGACCAGCTCGTCCAGTCGCAGCACGAGAGCCTGAAGACCCTCGCCAACAGTTCCGCCGACGACCAGACCTTCACGGTGCCCGGTTTCCCGCTCGATATCCCGCTCACCTCCGAAGAGGTGACGACGATGGACGCGCCCGCGCTCGCGGGCCTGCTACGGGCTCGGTCCGCGCGGGTGGTCTACGAGGAAGGCATGAGCGCCTTCGCCACGACGGGAAACCAGGACGACGGCATCTTCTCGGCGCAGGGCGTGGTCCGCCGCGTGAGCGATCGGCTCACGGAGGACGCATCGAACAAGGCCACGACCGCCACGGTCGTCTTCCTGCTGATCAGCGCGGCGCTGGGGGTGGCTGTCGTCCTCGCATACCGGGAGGACAGGCGCTTGCGGGCCCTGGGCATCGGCGTACTGCTCGGCGGGCTCGCGGGCCTCGCCCTCTGCCTGATGCTCTCGCTGATCACGCGCCAGGCCGGCGGCGACGATCCTTTCGTGAACGACGTCCAGGACATCGTCACCGAGGTGCTCTCCGTCCCGCGGCGCAACTTCCTGATCGTGTCGTTCCTGGGCGTGCTCATCGTGGCAGTGAGCATCGGGTTGCGTTTCGTGGACCGTCGCACCGGCGAAGACCGTGAGCTTGAAGGTGATACGGCGTAGGAAGGTCGTTTCAACGCCGATATCACGTAAAGAACTACTGGAAATCCTCTCGCTATCCGAATAGGATTCAGGGAGCGTATACAGGGGCAGGGGGCGAGTCATGAATTACCGGTTGCTCTGGGCCGCCGCGGCTTTCGGCGTGGTCCTTCACCTGGCCGGGCTCGGCTGGGACGCCTATATGCACGCAAAGGACAGCACCCTCGCCGCGCGCGAGGGCATCTTCACGCTCGGGAATCCGAGCCACGCGCTCATCATCGCGGGCCTGGGCATCACGACCGCGTCGCTGCTCGGCGTGGCCTTCCTGTGGGCACAGGAGCGCAGCCTCGGCGGGACCGGCACTGTCGCCACGATGCTCCGGGCGGGCACGTTGCCTTGTGTCGCACTGGGAGCGGCCGGCGCGATCTGGCTTGCCTCGCTCGCGGAGGACAACTCTGGCCATGCACACGGCGACGCTATGGTGCACGCAGACGGCCACGAACACCTCGACGCGAGCACGCTCGACCCCACCGTCGCGCGCTTCCTGATCGCCCACCACAACGCCGAGGCGACAGGCGATCATGACCACGCCGCCGTGGCAGCGGCCGACACTGGCAGCATGGGCGAAGGTAACGCCCACACCCACGGCACCGAGATCCCACTCACGCCCGAACACCTGCAGGGCGCGTCCGAGTTCTACGCACGCGTGAAGGTGGCCACCGCGAAGTGGGAGGATATCAACCAGGCCATGGCTGACGGCTACGGCCAGATCACGCCCGACCTCCCCGGCATCGCCGCGCACTTCATCAACGGCCGCTACAACTCGGACGGCAAGATCATGAGCCCCGAGGAGCCCGAAATCCTCCTCTACTCGAAGCGCATGGACGGCAGCTGGCGGCTCGTTGGCGCCATGTTCAGCAGCGAGGTCGCGAGCGAGACTCCGCCGTCGCTCTTCGGGCCGCTCGATGTCTGGCACCGGCACGAGAACCTCTGCTTCACGGCCGGAGCGCAGGTGAGCGTGAAGGCCAGCGCAGCCGAGTGTGTTGCGGGGGTGTTCTTGAAGACGACCGCCTGGAACCTGCACGTCTGGACCGCACCGGGCGCCGAGGGTGTGTTCGCGCACGACTTCGCGCCGATCACCCCCGGGGCGTTCCCGGCCGCGACGCGGCCGGCGGCGCAGGATCTGGTCGCGCGCCGCTAGCTTCTTAAGGGCGACGTTCCAGTCACGGGTCGTCAACCGGTTCTCCACTCACGCGCGAGCGATTTTGCATTGGGTTTACAGAGCGTGCGGCTTGGGTTCACACGAGGCGCCTAGAGTGGTTCATGAAGGAGCCACGAGGTGACGCAGACAAGTTCCCCCGCTCTCGTTGCTGTTCACATCCGCTCTGGGCGTTACGCCCAGCGTGAACGGCCTGCTGCGAACACCCCGGAACGCCTTCGTGCTGGGCGCTTCATGGCAGCGACGCCCACGAGGCAAATGGCGGCTGGCCCCGCCCTTGCCTTTCTCACGTCGCTGTTCAGTGCCCCGTAAACCGGCTTCCCCCGACTCGTCTCCCTACCTCTCTCCAGTCACCGAAGCCGAAGAATTTGTGAAGCCCCCGCCTCGACGGGGGCTTTGCATTTCCGCTGGATCCAGCTCAAGAAGGTGAGCGGCCCCTTTCGCTACGAACCAGGGACGCCGGGTGGACGAGTTCGAGCTCGCCAGAACCTGGCGGTGTGCGAAGCGCACGGGGATGGCATGCTCGTATGCGTGGCACTCTCGAAAAATCAGTTGGACAAGGTTGGCGACCGGCTCAGAAGGCCCGAGGCGCCCCGCGACGCGGACCTCGCAATCTATGACGAGTACCGAGACAGTCACTACGGCCCGCTGGCCGAAGTCGCGACGCAAGTCGAAGAGATCACGGGGATAGAGCCCTCGAGCAGACTCAAGCATCTCGAGAGCGTCATAGAGAAACTGCGCCGTCAACCGGGCCGCCTGAGCCGAATCGCAGACATTGCAGGGTGCCGGATCCGTGTTGCCAGTCTCCTGGAGCAGCAGGCTGCGCTGGATCAAATCCAAGCGGCGTTCCCGGGCGCTCGCGTACGCGACTACCGCACCGCCTCCCAGTTCGGGTACCGCGCGGTACACGTCATTACGACCTTGGAAGACGGCAAGTCCGTGGAGATCCAGGTGCGCACAATGCCGCAGAATATGTGGGCCAACCTCTCGGAGTCCGTGGCCCGCGGCTTTGACATTCGCCTGAAGTACGGCGGCGGTCCTGAGTCTATCCTCGTGGCACTCGGCGAATTGTCGGAGCATGCGGCCGAACTGGATGACCTCATTCTCCAGGCGCGCGAATCGCGGCTCTCGGCGGAACGCGACGCGGACGGACTTGACAGGCTCGTCGCGGCGTCGTTTGAGTCGTTCCATCGCGAATCCGTTACACTGCTGGTCGGAGCACACCATGACAGCCTTCCTGATTGAGTTTGACAAGGTCGCCGAGAAGAGCGTCATCACACGGTTCGACGACGCGCGGGAGGCGCTCGAGGCGCTGAGTCAGCGGGAACGCCTGAAGTCTTCGGACGAGGAAGTCGTTGTCCTGTTCGCACGGTCCGAAGAGCAATTGCGCAAGACCCACCCGCGGTACTTCATGCCCGCCTCCGAGATCGCCCGCTACTCGCTCGCGGGTTGACCCAACTGTCCGGATTCATAACACGCCCCGCAATCCGCCATACTGGGTCTGCGCGCCTTGCTCGGGCGCGCCGATAGCTCGTATAGGGACTATCGAACAGCTAGAGACTCCGCCTATGGTAGTCTAGGAGGCGGCTATGACTGATTACGACGTTGCCGTCATCGGCGCGGGCCCCGGCGGCTATGTCGCCGCCATTCGCGCCGCCCAGCTCGGCCTCAAAGCGGTTGTGTTCGAACGCGACCGCGTGGGGGGCCTCTGCCTCAACTGGGGCTGCATCCCCTCCAAGGCCATCCTCAAGAACGCGGACATCGTGAACTACGTGCGCGACGCGGAGAAGTGGGGTATCGCGGCCAAGGATGTCTCGTTCGACCTCGGCGCCGCGATCGATCGCAGCCGGGCCGTCGTGGACAAGGTCGTGCGCGGCGTGGAGGGGCTTCTGAGCGATAACGGCGTGGAGACGGTCCATGGCGCCGCCAGCCTCAAGGACCCGAACACCGTCACCTGTGACGGGAAGGACTACGCGGCGAAGAACGTCATCATCGCCACGGGTGCGTGGTCCCGGCAGCTCCCCGGCGTGGAGGTGGACGGCAAGGTCGTCATCACCTCACGTGAGGCGCTGGAACTGCGCACGGCGCCGCCGCGGGTGGTCGTCATTGGCGCGGGGCCGGTGGGCGTGGAGCTCGCGCACGTCTGGGCGAGCTACGGCTCCGAGGTCACCGTGGTCGAGCTGCTCGACACGCTCGTCCCCCTCGAAGACCAGGACGTGGGCCGCGCCCTCAAACGCTCCTTCGAAGGCCGCGGACTCCGCTGCCTCGTCAAGACGAAGGTCGAGGGCGTGACCGTGAAGGACGGCAAGGCCACCGTGTCGGTCTCCGGTGATGAGGGCCAGCAGCAGCTCGAGGCCGACCTTGTGCTGGTCGCCATCGGCTTCGTGCCCAATACGGAGGGGCTCAACTTGGAGGCCGCGGGCGTTGCCTTGGAACGCGGCTTCGTGACCATCGACGACAACATGCGGACCAACGTCCCGAGCGTGTTCGCGATCGGCGACGTCACTGGCAAGCTCATGCTCGCCCATGTGGCGATGCAGCAGGGCGTCATCGCCGCCGAGCACATCGCTGGCAAGCAGGTGCCCGCGCTCGACTACATCCAGATGCCGCGCGCGACCTTCTGTCAGCCCAACGTCGGCTCCGTCGGCTACACGGAGAAGCAGGCGAAGGAGGCTGGCTTTTCCGTGAAGACGGGCCGCTTCCCCTTCACGGCACTCGGCAAGGCGACGGCGGTTGCCGACAACGAAGGGTTCGTAAAGGTCGTGGCCGATGAGAAGACCGGGCAGGTGCTGGGCATCCACATGATCGGCCACGATGTAAATGACCTCCTGGGCGAGGCCACGATGGTGGCCCTCCTCGAAGCGACGACGATCGAGGTCGGGTTCGCCGTCCACGCCCACCCGACGCTCGCCGAAGCGATCAAGGAGGCGGCGCTGGCCGTCGACGGCGAGGCCATCCACATAGCGCGCAAGCGGCCCGCGCGCCAGGGAGTGACTGCATCGTGACGACGAAAGAAGCGACCGCGGTGGGAGCCGACCTGGGCGAGGAGCAGTTGGGCCTGTTCCTCTACCAGATGATGCTCATGCGCCGGTTCGAAGAGCGCACGGGCGAGATGTACACGAAGGGCAAGGTGCGCGGATTCCTCCACCTCTACACGGGCCAGGAGGCATGCGCCGTGGGCGCCATCCACGCCCTCGAAGAGCGCGACCAGGTCATCACGCACTACCGCGACCATGGGCACGCGATCGCCCGCGGCATCGAGCCCAACCGCATCATGGCCGAGCTGTTCGGCAAGGTGGGCGGCACGAACGGCGGGCGCGGCGGTTCCATGCACATCATGGATTTCTCCCGGAACTTCATGGGTGGCTACGCGATCGTGGGCGGCCACATGCCCCTGGCAGTCGGCCTCGGACTTTCGAACCAGATGAAGAAGAGCGACGCGCTGGTGATGTGCATCTTCGGCGACGGCGCCACGGGCGAGGGCGAATTCCATGAGTCCCTGAACCTGGCGGCGCTGTGGAACCTGCCCGTGCTCTGGTTCTGCGAGAACAATGGCTACGGGATGGGAGTCCCCCTGCACGAATCCATCGCCAACGACATCTACAAGATCGCGGCGGCCTACAAGATCCCGAGCGTCCGCATCAACGGCATGGACGTCCTCGAAGTCCATACGGAGACGCGCAAGGCGGTGGAGCACCTCCGCGCCGGCAAGGGCCCCTACTTCATCGAAGCGATGACCTACCGTTACCGCGGCCACTCCATGTCCGACCCCGAGCTGTACCGCGACAAGAAGGAGATCGAAGAGCACCGCAAGCGCGACGCCATCGAGTTCTTCAAGGAGTACATGCGCGAGCGCGGTCTCGTGGACGACGCGCGCATCAAGGAGCTCGAGGAGCGCGTCGAGAACGACGTGCAGCAGGCGATCGACTTCGCCGAAGAGAGCCCCCAGCCTGAAATCAGCACGCTCATGGACCACATCTACAAGGAGCCCGCTCGTGGTTGAGATGCGCATGCGCGACGCCCTGCGCGAGGCGCTCCGTGAAGAGATGATCCGCGACGAGCGCGTCTTTCTCATGGGCGAGGACATCGCGGCTTATGGGGGCTCGTACTCCGTGACGAAGGGGCTCGTGGAGGAGTTCGGCGAGGACCGCGTGCGCGATACGCCCATCTCCGAGTCGGCGATCGTCGGCGCGGGCGTGGGCGCGGCCATGGGTGGCCTCCGTCCCATGGTCGAGATCATGACGATCAACTTCTCGTTCGTGGCGTTCGACCAGATCATCAACAGCGCTTCGAAGCTGCACCACATGTCCAACGGTCAGATCTCAGTGCCGCTGGTGCTGCGCATGGCGAGCGGCGCGGGCAGCCAGCTCGGCGCCACCCACAGCCACAGCCTCGAGGGCCTCTACGCTCATTTCCCCGGCCTCAAGGTCGTGGCTCCATCGAACCCGAGCGACGCCAAGGGCCTCCTCAAGCAGGCGTTCCGGGACGACAACCCGATCGTCTTCATCGAACACTCCGCGATCTACGGCCTGAAGGGCGAGGTCCCCGACGACCCGGACCACCTGGTCCCCTTCGGCAAGGCCAACATCCTCCGCGAGGGCAGCGACGTCACCATCGTCGGCTACGGCGGATCCGTGCACCAGGCCGTGCGCGCGGCGCAGATGCTCGAGGATCAGGAGCAGCTCAGCGCCGAGGTGATCGACCTCCGCACCCTCCGCCCGCTCGATACGGAGACGCTCGTGAACTCCGTCAAGAAGACGAACCGCGCGGTTGTCGTCGAAGACGACTGGAAGTTCGGCGGGTTCGCCGGCGAGCTGGCCGCCATCCTCATGGAGCAGGCGTTCGATTACCTGGACGCTCCCGTGGCGCGGGTGTCCGGGAAGGACGTACCGATGCCCTACAATCGGAACCTCGAATTTGCCGCGCTTCCCTCCGAAGAGGACGTCATCGAAGCCGTCCTCGCAATGATGTAGCCCAGAGGAGTTCGTTCATGGCCAGTGATGTGACCATGCCCCAGATGGGCGCCGACATGACCGAGGGCACCGTTGTGAAGTGGCTCAAGCAGGTAGGCGACGAGGTGCAGCGCGGCGAGGTCCTCGCCGAGATCGAGACGGACAAGGCGACCGTGGAGCTCGAGGCGTTCGAGTCCGGGACCATGCTGAAGCACGTCGTGGACGAAGGCGAGACCGTGCCCGTGGGGGAGGTCATCGCCATCCTCGGGGCCGCCGGAGAGGTGCCCGCAGAGGGCGAACGGAAGCCACCCGCGGAGACGCCGCCCCGCCGCCAGGTCGAGCAGCCCCAGCCAGCCGCCGTCGGCGTGGGAGCCCAGGTGGAGGCCCCCAGGGAAGTGAATCCCGAGGTCGCTCCTGCTCCCGCACCGGAAGCCGAGCGCCTGCACGAGCGCATCGAGCCGGGCCCCAACGGCCGCGGCGCGGAGCCGGTCGAAGCCGGTGGTCGCATTCGGATCTCGCCCGTCGCACGTCGTATCGCGAGCGAGTCGGGACTCGACGTTCGCAACCTCAAGGGCAGCGGCCCCGACGGCCGCATCCTCCGCCGCGACGTGGAGACCGCCCTCAAGACAGGCCCAACAGTAGCGGCGGCCGCGCCCGCTCAAGCTCCTCAACCCGCCGCCGCGGCGCAAACTACTCAAGCACCGGCGGCTCGGCCAGCGGCCCCACCACCCACCCTCGGGGCCGAGGACCGCGTGGAGGTTCTCTCGCGAATGCGCCAGGCGATCGCGCGCCGAATGTCCTCGTCGAAGCAGACCGCGCCCCACTATTACCTCACCCTCGACATCGACATGACCGACGCCATGGCGTTCCGCAAGCAGCTGAACGAGGCCGCCAGCGAGGAGCAGCGCATCAGCGTGAACGACCTCGTCGTGAAGGCCTGCGCCATCGCAATCGAGCGTCACCCCAAGTTCAACGCGGCCTTCACGGACCAGGGCCTGCAGATGCACGCCCACATCAACATCGACATCGGCATCGCGCTCGACGAAGGCCTCATCGCGCCCGCCATCCTGGATGTGGGCCACAAGAGCCTCGGCCACATCGCCATGGAGTCGAAGGACCTGATCGAGCGCGCCAAGAACGGCCGCCTCACCGCCGACGAATACAGCGAGGGCACGTTCACGATCACGAACCTCGGCGCCTACGGTGTGGAGACCCTCATCGGCATCATCAACCCGCCCCAGGCGGCCATCCTCGGCGTCGGCAGCGTCATGCCCCAGCCCGCCGTCCGCGACGACCAGGTGGTCGTCCGCCAGGTGATGAAGGTGGCGTTGAGTGCGGACCACCGCGTCACCGACGGCGCCGAAGGCGCGCGCTTCATCAAGGAGATCCAGGGCATCCTGGAGAACCCCGTGAGCCTCGCACTGTAGCCCGCGGGCGTGTCAGGCCAAGCGCTCACCCAGAGCCCGTTCGAGTTCTTCCGCCAGGATCGGCTCGCCGATCTCCTTGAGCTGCATTGGCAGTTCGGGACGAGAGGCGGGAAACACTCCTGCTCTCAAGAGTCGCCCTCTCGCGCGGTGGGTGAGGCCTGAGATCCGTTGCTCGGCGGCTGCGTCCTGGTCCCCGGCTGCTGCGAGATCGCGCTCGTAGCGTTCGGCGCGCTCTGCCCTCTTGTCAGCGTCAGCCGGATCGGGCCACGGCGCGGCGCGAATCCAACTGCGAGCGAATTGCGTCCAGAATCCCCGCTTCTCATGGACAGGCTCGCCGAGCCTCACCGCCCATTGAAGGTAGTCGTTTCCGCCGGCTATTAGCGCCTCAGCCCTCGAACACTCGTAAAATCGCAGGTCGATCTCAACGGGTGGATGGCCCGACTTTGGACGCCCGCCATCCCAAATGATGACGAAGTCGGCGTCCGATGGGTTCGGCACATCCCTTACCGCGGAGCCCACTGCGACGACGGCGAGCACATGGGCGTCGGCAATCCACACGGCCATCTGTCGGGCGAACCACGCCGCGGCCTCATCGGTTCGCCAACGCAACCTCGGTGAGCGGCCAACTACGGCCGCGGTTTCGCGACCTCGTGTGCTCATTCGCGTGCCTCAATCAAGTGGGCCACAGCTTCCACGAATGCCTCTATCTCCGATGCAACATCTTCGGCATGTAGCTCGGGAATCTCCATGTCCCCGTATGCCGTTGCCTTACGAGCCTGGTTCATCTCACCCAATAGGTCTTCCACATCCGGGAGCCCACGCTCATCGTGTAGTCGTCGTGCTGCCCGGGCTTTGTCGGTATGTTGCGCCTTCGTATCCCAGCCCAAGAAGTCACTCGCGGCCATGATCGCAGCTTCCAGGCAGTAGAATCCGTAGAGCGAGAGGTCGTCCCAGTCAGTTGGCTCGTCCCACGCAGCGAGTACACGTTGGAGGTGGCGCCGAGCCACCTCGAGCCGATTCGGCCTCTCATCGTCAGCCATGTCGGGTCCGAGCCTCCGTCGCGCCAGTGTAACGCGTGAGCAGTCGTTAGACTTTGGCGGTGACCGACGCCGAGCTCCGCGACCAGCTCCTCGCCGCGCTCGAACCGCTCGGGCTGCGGGTGCGCGCGATGTTCGGCGGATACGGCCTCTGGCTCGGCGACCGCTACTTCGGCATCATCAACGGCGGCCACGCCTGGTTCCGGACAGATGCCGCGTCGCGTCCCGACTACCTCGACCGCGGGATGCCCGCGTTCCAGCCGCCGAACCGCCCGCGCGGCCCAAAGACGGTGGACCGCAACTTCCGCGTCCCGGACGAGATTCTGGCCGACGCGAGTCAGTTGACCGCATGGGCGCTGCGCGCGGCGGCCTGTGAGCGGGAGTAGAGTCGAGGCAATGCCGCACCACACGAAGCACCCGCTGGCGGTGGCCATCTCGTTCATCGACGCCATCAACAACGGCGATGTCGACCGCCTCGCCACGCTGATGGCGCCGGACTTCTCCCTGGTCGTCTTCGACACTGCTCCACAGGGCGGGATCGACGGCTGGCGCGGCTACGCGACTGCGTACCCGGAGTACCTTATTCACCCGCACCGGATGAAGGTCACGGGTGACACCGTAGGCATCCTTGGCCACACGACCGGCTCCCACCTTGGACTGCCGGACGAGGAAGAGGAGCAGATCACGCTCATCTGGCTCGCGGAAGTGGAGGGCGGGAAGATGCGGACATGGAGGTTGATCGAGGACAACGCCCGCACCCGCCGTGAGCACGGGCTCACCCTGAGGAGCGGTTGATGCCAGACCCGCGCCTCGAACGCATCCTCGACATCGTCGTGATCTTGCCTGAAGCGAAGGCAACTACGCGCACGGGCCAGCACTACGCCCTTGAAGTGCGTGGCAAGAAGTTCTGCTACTACACCGTCGACCACCACGGCGACGGCCGCGTCGCCATCACGTACAAGGCCCCTCGCGGCCTCCTCCAGGAGCTCGTCGCGGCCGACCCCGTCCGTTACTTCACCCCGCCCTACATGGCCCAACACGGCTGGGTCGGGCTCGACCTGGACGTGGAGCCGATCGACTGGGACGCCATCAGCGACGCCCTCACGACCGCCTACCGCATGACCGCGTCGAAGAGTCTGGCAACGAGGCTCGGCTCCCCCTCTCCCGCGAAGTCGGGAGAGGGGGCCGGGGGGTGAGGGCCTACCCCGCGGCGGAGGCCGTGGCTTCCTCGGCGAACTGGTACTGGTACAGCTCAGCGTAGACCCCGCGCCGCGCCAGCAACGCCTCGTGCGTGCCGGACTCGACGATACGGCCTGATTCGAGCACGACGATGAGGTCGGCCTTGCGCACGGTCGAGAGGCGGTGGGCGATCGCCAACACGGTGCGGCCGCGCGTGAGGTGCTCGATGCCGCCCTGGATGGCGCGCTCCGTGAGGCTGTCGACGCTGGAGGTGGCCTCGTCGAGGATGAGGATCGCGGGGTCCTTGAGGATGGCGCGGGCGATCGCGACGCGTTGTTTCTCGCCGCCGGAGAGCCGGTAGCCGCGCTCACCCACGATCGTGTCGTACCCGTAGGGCAGGCCCGCGATGAAGTCGTGGATGTTGGCCGCGCGGGCCGCATCCTCGACCTCCGCGTCGGTGGCGTCCTCGCGCGCGTAGCGGAGGTTGTCGCGGATGGAGGTATGGAAGAGGAACGGCTCCTGGTTCACCATGCCGATGGCGGCGCCGAGCGACTCCAGGGTGAGGTCACGGATGTCGTGGCCGTCGACGGTGATGCGGCCGGCATTCACGTCGTAGAGGCGCGGCACCAGGTAGGCTGTCGTCGTCTTGCCTGCGCCGGAGTGGCCCACGAGGGCGACGAAGCTGCCCGCGGGCGCCTCGAACGAGATGTTCGCCAGTGTGGGGATGCCGTTGCCGTAGCTGAAGCTCACGTCCTCGAAGGCGAGGTCGCCGCGCACCTGCTTGAGGTCGAGGGCGTCCTCCTTGTCGGCGATTTCCTGCTCGAGGTCGAGGAAGTCGAACAGACGCTCGAACAGGGCGAGCGAGCTGAGCAGTAGCACATTCACGCTCAGCAGCGACGAAACAGGCCCGAAGAGCCGCCCGAGCAGCGTCGCGAAGGCGACGAGGGTACCGAGGCTGGCGTCGCCGCCGATCACCTGGTGGCCGCCATACCAATAGACCACCACCGGCGCGAGCGACCCGAACAGCCCCATCGACAGGCCGAACCAGCGCCCCACCATCGCGCGGCGGATGTTGAGGGCCTTGATGCGTGCGGCCGTCTCGTCGAACTTCGCTGCCTCGGACTCCTGGCGCCCGAAAGTCTTCACAAGGAGCGCCCCGCTCACGGAGAGCGTCTCCTGCATGTGGCTGTTGAGGTTCGCGAGCTTCTCCTGGGACTCGCCCATGAGCTCGCGCTGGATGTTGCCGACCTTGCGCGCCGGCCAGATGAATAGCGGGAGAAAGGCGACCGAGAACAGCGCCAGGCGCCAGTCCCAGTACAGCATCACGCTGAAGGTCACGATCACCGTGGCGACGTTGCCGACCACCCCGCCGAGGGTGTCGCTGAGCACGCCTTGCACGGCGCCGACGTCGTTGCTCACGCGAGAGAGCACCTCGCCCGTGCGGTTCGACGTGAACCAGCGCAGGGACATGCCCGAGAGGTGCCGGTAGAGCCGCGAGCGGAGGTCGAACATGACGCTCTGGCCGACGGCGTTGCTGAGGAACGTCTGCGCTACGCCCGCCAGCGCGGAAGCCGCCACCAGGCCGACCATCGCGAGGACGAGCAGGTTGAGGAGGGAGTTGTCGCCCGGGAGGATGGCGTCGTCGATGATGCGCTGCATCATTAGCGGCGGCCCGAGGCCAAGGACGGCCGCGACGAGGATGACGGCGAGGAGGGCGCTGACCGTGCCCATGTGCCCGCGGTGGAATGCGAGAACCCGCCGGATCGTCGGCCACGCAGGCCGCAGAGGTCTCGCTTTGCGCCGTTCGAGGCGCCCATCACGATGTTCTGTCACGCATCCAGCCTACTCGCCCACGCGACACCAGGCGTCGCCCGTTCGGGCAGGCTGTGCCCGCCGCGGTGGCAGCAGCTTCGGGAAACGGCAAGTAGCCATGCAGAATCTCATGACGGAACCAGGCCCCTATGCTGCTCCGGCACAGTGTTGGCCTTCGGGATGCCCGTCCCCACGCGCCACTTTGCTGACGCCTTGGGCCTCAAGCCGTAACACGGCTTGGCCGCGACCGTCAGACTGGCAAGGAGCCGCTCGCTCGTGTCGATCCGGAACGCCGGTACGCGCAGATGGGATGTGCGATGAGTCGCGCGATAAGTGTGGGCGCCGTTGTCTGCGCGCTGTTGGTCGTGGCCGGAGGCCCCAACCCGGCAGAAGCCGAGACTGCCACCCCCTTCGAGTCCGAACTTCATCATCTCACGGCTGGCGCGAACGCCCAGCGAAACGCGGACGCATGGCGGGCGGGAGGCGTCACGGCCACCACCATCTTCCCCCCGGACACCCGGACGGCGGTGCCCGACACGACCGCGAGCGCCAGGCGGACAGTGGCGTATCTGCTCGTCTACGACGAGCTCGACAACTTCACGCACACCTGTTCGGGAACGCTGCTCAGCGGGGATGCCGTCCTGACGGCTGCCCACTGCCTGTATGACGACGTGCTCCAGGAGTGGTCAGGTAGCGTCCTTGTCATTCCTGGCGCCCAGCCCGAGTTGGTTGCACCGTACGGGGTCGAGTTCGGCACCCGCTTCATCGTTCCCGAGGGCTTCGCCGAGGCGCAGGATCCCGGCGAGTTTGATCTCGCCATCATCGGCCTGGACTCGGGCGGCTTCGGGAACGCGCTCGCTCCGTATCCCCTTGTCGCCGCTGCTCCGGACAGCTTCCTGGGCTCGCCCGTCGGCCTCGCGACGGCCGGCTATCCGGGAGACAAGAACGACGGTTCGATGTGGACGACTCAAACACACGAGTACTGGGTAGACGATTTCTACCTCTACGACCTGCTCGATGTTTTCTTCGGGCAAAGCGGGTCCGGTATTCACACGTTCGGGGACCCATCTCACCCGGCGTACCTGATCGGCGTCGTGTCCCAGGGCAACGACTTTCAGAACAAGTCACCACGGATCACGCCCGACTGGCTGCAGGCGCTTCACAGCTACTGCGTCGAGCTTGCGTGCACGTTCACCTCCAAGGCGATACCGCCTGTGAGCTACGAGCTAAGCGGAGTGGCCTTTTGCAGCAGCAGCGAGGACTGCCCCGGCGGGCCGAATGCGGTGGTCGCCGGCAAGCCCGTATTTGGCCGCTTCACGGTCTCGCCCACACCTCTTCGTACGCTAGAGGCGTTCGTCTTTTTCGACGGTGCGCCTGTCACGAGCTTCAACTGGCCCGAGCCACCCTACGCTCATGGGAACTTTCAGACTGGCGCCTTCCTTGGCTCGCCACCGGCAGGCCAGCTACGAATTGATGTCTGGTCCGGGCTCCAATATGTCGGGAGCCTCCATCTCGCCGTTCCCGAGACATCTGATCCCCCGGCATTGCAGTTCCGCCAGTCCATGGGCGCGATCAGCCGAGACTAGCCGCGTCCCCGACGGGAGAGGAGACAAGCCTCGTGCTACCGCCGCCCGCGTCCCCTCGATCCCGCGCCACCCGCGCCAAGGAACGGCGACCCGGCGCCGATGAGGAAGCCGAAGTCGTACCAGTTCCCGCTTCTCTCGACGTTGTAGAACGGGTACCGCTCCCACCAGTCGAACACGTGGGCGATGAGCACGATCCAGGCGGTCAGCCCGTTCCAGAATCCCCAGAGCAAGTCTTCCCACCACATGGGCGCCTCCTTCGCTCGCGCGCAGCATGCACGATCGGGCCGACTGGCTCCAAGGACCGCACACCTACCTAACACGACGCCAGCAAACGGTCATGCCAGGCGCACCCGCCGAATCGTGAATCGTAAATTTGCGAATCGTGAATAAAAAGAGGTGGGGCGGACGTGGGGACTACGCCCGCCCCGTGCAACGACTGGAGAGGAAGTTAGGTCGCTGCTCGATCCATGTTGTTATGTCAGCTCGCCAGGCGCCACCGCCTTTCCCCTCCTCGGCCTGACCTGTATGCGCATTGCAATCTGTATAAACATTCCATCCCATGTGCGGCTCGCGCAGATTCAGTAGGCGACGTAAGTGCTACACTAGATATAGTAGCTGGAGTCTTGACGACCCCCAGATGTAGGGGTATTCTCCGCCTGCTCCCATAGCGTAACTGCTAAGGTGTTTATCTACTTAAAGGAATTATGGCGAGTGCGCTGCCCTTACTGCCACTTCCGCGACTCGAAGGTCACCGATTCCCGGGCGAATGACGACGGCATCCGCCGCCGGCGCCAATGCACCGCCTGCGGCGAGCGCTTCACCACCACCGAGACGGTGCAACTTTCCACCGTGCAGGTCATCAAGAAGGACGGCCGCCGCGAGGACTGGAACCGCGAGAAGCTCCTCGCCGGGCTGCGCAAAGCCTGCTCCAAGCGCGAGGTCTCCGTCGCCCAGCTAGAGCTCATGGTCGCCGACATCGAGGCCCGCGTTATGGCCGACGGCCGCGCCGAGGTCGACTCCAACTTCGTCGGCGAAGTGACCATGGATGCCCTTCGCAAGACCGACCACATCGCCTACATCCGCTTCGCATCCGTCTATCGACCCTTCACGGACATCGAGTCCCTGAAGGAGGCCGTCATCGCACTCGAAGAGGGTCGTGTGCCAACGGTCGACGAGAAGACGATGCAGCTCCCGCTGCCGGGGGGGGGGGGGGCGGGG
>JBBDMZ010000060.1:0-53303 GCA_040877955.1 Dehalococcoidia bacterium
ACAACGCGAACCTCGACAAGGCGCGCCGGTTGCTCTGGCCGATCAAGCAGAAGTATGGCCGGAAGATCTCCTGGGCTGACCTGCTTGTCTTCGCCGGCAACTGTGCCATGGAATCGATGGGGTTCAAGACCTTCGGATTCGGTTTCGGGCGAGAGGACATATGGGAGCCCGACGAGATCTTCTGGGGTCCTGAGGACACGTGGCTTGGAGATGAGCGCTACGCCGGGGACCGGCAGCTCCAGGGGCCTTTTGGCGCGGTTCAAATGGGCCTGATCTATGTGAATCCGGAGGGGCCCGCCGCTAACCCGGATCCGCTCGCCGCCGGCAGGGACATTCGTGAAACGTTCCGCCGCATGGCCATGAATGACGAGGAGACGGTCGCGCTCATCGTCGGCGGTCACACGTTCGGCAAGACCCATGGTGCAGGCCCTGCGGAGCACATCGGTGCGGAACCCGAGGCTGCCCCCCTCGAGGAGCAAGGCTTCGGCTGGAAGAACACGTTCGGCAGCGGCAAGGGCACCGACTCGGTCACCAGCGGGCTGGAGGGCGCATGGACCAACGAGCCGACGAAGTGGGACAACGGGTTCCTCGACAACCTGTTCAACTACGACTATGAGCTGACGACCAGCCCTGCCGGTGCGAAACAGTGGGCCCCCACAAACCCCGAGGCTCGGGGCACGGTGCCGGATGCTCATGATCCGTCGAAGAGGCATGCTCCCATGATGCTGACGACGGACCTCTCGCTGAAGATGGATCCAATCTACGCGCCGATCTCGAAGCGCTTCCACGAGAATCCGGACCAGCTCGCAGAAGCGTTCGCCAAGGCGTGGTACAAGCTGCTGCATCGCGACATGGGTCCCGTCTCGCGCTACCTCGGCCCGTGGGTTCCGGAGCCGCAGCTGTGGCAAGACCCCGTTCCCGAGGTCGATCATGAGCTAGTCGGGGAGGAGGACATCGGTGCCCTCAAAGGCAAGATCCTCGCATCGGGCGTGTCGATCTCCCAGCTGGTCGCCGCCGCCTGGGCGTCGGCGGCGAGCTTCCGCGACACCGACAAGCGTGGCGGGGCCAACGGCGCACGAATCCGCCTCGCGCCGCAAAAGGATTGGGAAGTAAACAATCCGGCCGAACTGAGGAACGTGCTGGGGGTACTGGAGCGGATCCAGGCGGAGTTCAACAGCTCGCAGCCTGGCGGGAGGAGAGTCTCGCTCTCCGACGTGATCGTTCTGGGCGGCTGCGCCGCCGTCGAGCAGGCGGCGAAGAATGCGGGGCATGAGATCACTGTCCCGTTCAGCCCGGGGCGCACGGACGCCTCGCAGGAGCAATCCGACGTGGAATCGTTCGCCGTGCTCGAACCGATCGCCGACGGATTCCGCAGCTACCTCCGAGCCGGGGCGGAGCTTTCGCCGGAGACCCTGCTGCTGGATCGGGCCAACCTGTTAACGCTGACTGCTCCCGAGATGACGGTTCTCATCGGCGGCATGCGGGCCCTCAACGCAAACTTCGGGCAAGCCCAACACGGCGTCTTCACCGATCAGCCCGAGACGCTGACCAACGACTTCTTCGTGAACCTGCTCGACATGAGCACAGAGTGGAAGCCATCGGGCTCGACTGCGAACCTGTACGAGGGTCGCGATCGCGCCACGGGCGAGCTCAAGTGGAGCGGGACCTCCGTCGACCTCGTCTTCGGTTCGAACTCCCAGCTCCGAGCCCTCGCGGAGGTCTACGCATGTGACGACGCGAAGGAGAAGTTCGTGCGTGACTTCGTGGCTGCGTGGGACAAGGTGATGAATCTCGATCGCTTCGAACTTGCCTTATCTCAGTGAGGTGGTCGTAGCGGTCGTCTCCTGTTGCGTCCACCCAGCCCGAGGTAGCTCTCAGACTTCAAGGGCATCGGGACGGACTTAAAACGGGTGGCGTGAGCTGTGCGAGGTAGCCACGATCCGGCCGACCCGAACTTGGCCCAGCCCACTCGGGGATAGCCCTCTGGTTGCTTCCCAGTGGAGGCGACCACGGGACTCGACTACGAGAGGAATGTTTGGCGGTTGGCGGGCGGAGTTCGGGCCGGGCACGAAGGGCCCCTCCTTCCAGAGCGCGGCTTTGGACCTACGGTCGGGGTTCGAATCCCTGCTCGGCAGCCAGCGCACCTGTTGCACGCCGCATCGAACAAGGGCTCTACACCTCGCAGTCCGGGTGCGACTACGAGCGGGGTCATCTGCCCCGATCGCTGAGATTCATCGCCGCTCGCCCTAAAAGTTGAAGAGCCGCCCAATCAAGCCGCCGATGCCACCTTCATCGTCATCATCGTCGTCGTTGCGGTCATCTCGGTCGCGCCCACGCCCGCGTCCGCCGTCGCCGCCGTTCGCTCGTTCGAGAATCTTGTCGAGCTCTCCGCGGTCCAGCCAGACTCCGCGGCACTGTGGGCAGAAGTCAATCTCCACACCCTGGCGGTCGCTAATGCTGAGCTCGGTATTGTCGGTGGGGCACTTCATGAGTTAGGGGAACTCCTTCAGGCGGGCACGGCCGCTTTTGCTGTCCCTCAATGATCGCCGGGCACCGTCGCTGCGGGCAACCCGGATATCGGTGGACAGGGAAAGGCCCCCGTACTTTCCGAAGCACGGGGGCCCTGGATGGTCCGCTAGCGCACGCCCTTAGACGCGGCGGCGGATGGCGAAGAGGGTGGCGCCGGCGGTCATGGCAACCAGGCCGGCAATGACGAGCCCAAGCGTCGCGGTACGCTCAGCGGCGCTCGTTCCGGTACCCGTGCTCGGCGCGATGGGGGTCGCTCCGGCCACGGCGGACTCTTCGATGACGCCTTCGGCCGTGCTGGTGACCGGCGTGGCGCCGGCGGTCGTGGGCGTTTCGTCGGTTGGGGTCACCGTGGGTGTCTCCGGAGTTGCAGTCGGCGTCTCCGGGGTTACAGTCGGCGTCTCCGGGGTTACAGTCGGCGTCTCCGGGGTTACCGTCGGCGTCTCCGGGGTGACCGTTGGTGTCGTTACCGGCTCATTGAAGAACGTGCAGGTGATGTCCAGGCCGGCTTCCGTGGGAATGTCGAATGCCACACTCCCGCCGCCGAGGCTGATTCCGGCGATGCCTGTCAGGTCCGCGTCCTCGCCTTCGGTACAGACGATGTTGACGAGCTCCCAGCCCGCGGTCGCGCCCTCGGCGACGGTGAAGGTGTCGTCGGAGAGGCCGGGGATGAGCATGGAGTTGCTGACTCCGCCGGTGGCGGGGTCATCGTCAAGGACGAAGTCGGTGAGGCCCCCAAGGCCAGTCACGGTGAAGGCGAAGGTCGCGTTCGCCGCGCCGCCGGCGTCCTTCACGATCGTCACATTACTCGTGGCAAGGACGGGGTTCTCGGTGTTGGTGACGGTGCAGGTGACATCCTCACCGGCGGCGAGGTTGACCACCGCTCCTGTCGCGGTTTCGTTCCAGCTGGCTGCCCCGACGCATGTCGTGTCAGTCAACGAGAAGCCGGGCTCAGCCAGTTCGACGATAGTATACGCGGCGGCGTCCAGGTCATCGAAGAGCTGGCTTTCGCCACCCATGAGATCGAAGGGGGCGCCGTTGAAGGTGAAGTCGAAGAGCGTGGTCGTGTCTTCCCCGGCGTCCTTGGCGACGGTGATGCTGCCGGTCTCCGTGACGGGTGTCGTCGGGGTGACAGTGGGCTCGTCCGGGATTTGGCAGTCGTTCTCAAGGATGGCAGTGCCCTCAGCGCCATTGTTCAGACCGGGAAAGTCGTGGTGCGCTGGAATAATGTCTCCCCAGTCCTCGGTGATTCCTTCGAACCAGATAGGGCCCGTGTGATGGGAGTGGTCATTGGGTGGGTCGTCCCCGCCGTCTGCCGCGCTGGCGTCGACGGTGATGGTGACGTACGGGTTGGTGTGGCTGCCGGTGCTATGGCAAAGGGTGACCTGGTCTTCCTCTTCCTGGGCAGACGCGAATCGATCGGTCTGGGACGCGGCTAGCAACATCGCGCCCAGCACGGCAAGCACGGCTAAAAAGCCGAGTAAGCTTACTCGCCTCTTGGACTTTCCATGTAGTGCGAGGGTCATAGTTCCTCCGTTTCCTCTGGCCCCGGGCGAACCCGGGCACATCGGCCGGCCCCCTCGCCGGCGTTGCCTGTTGTGATTACCTGAGAGGCCCGCCCTCGGCTCGGCTGCGTTTCACCCGCCGGCGTTAGAGCGCAATCGCCGCTACCGCCAGCAAGAACGTGAAAAGCGCGAACCGGGACCCGACAAGCACTGCGTACCTCCTTTCGGGCAGCACCCGAGACTACTTCCACTGTCAGACAGGGCCTGAACCCCGCTGATCAAAGCTGCCCACGCGTACTAACAGGCCGGTAACAGAGACGCCGGGGCCGTATGCGCGCCTACCGCCGGGTTGAGGCAGGGTGAAGCCGCCGCCGTGCGTCACAAGCAGAAGCCCCGACCCTTCCGAAGAAGGGCCGGGGCCGGTTGGTCTCCCCGTTGCGTGTGGTTACGCGCGACGGCGGATGGCGAAGAGGGTGGTGCCGGCGGTCATCGCAACCAGGCCGGCAATGACGAGCCCAAGCGTCGCGCTTCGCTCAGCGGCGCTCGTGCCAGTGCCCGTGCTCGGCGCGATGGGGGTCGCTCCGGCCACGGCGGACTCTTCGATGACGCCTTCGGCGGTGCTCGTCACCGGCGTGGCGCCACCGGTGGTGGACGTCTCCGTGGGCGTTTCGTCGGTGGGCGTCGCCGTCGGAGTTTCGTCCGTTGGCGTCGCCGTGGGCGTTTCGTCGGTCGGCGTGGCTGTGGGGGTCTCCCCGGTCGATGCCTGCTGGTTGGTGAACGTGCAGGTGATGCTCAGGCCGGCGTCCGCACCAATGTCGAAGGACACGTTGCGGTCGCCCAGGCTGATGGTCGCGACGCCCTCGAGGTCCGCGCTACCAGCTTCGGTGCAGACAATGTCCTCGAGGCTCCAGCCGGCAGCCTCACCCTCCGTGATGGTGAAGCTGACGTCCGACAGGCCGGGGAAGAACATTGAGTCATCCACGGACCCAGTCAGGGAGTCATCGTCGAGGTCAAAGTCAGCCGAGCCCGGCAGGCCGACCACGGTGAACGAGGTCGTAGAGTTCGGGAGGTCGCCGGCATCCTTCACGATGGTGACGTCACTGGTACCTGCGACCGGGTTCTGCGTGTTCGTGAAAACGCAGGTGACGACGAGACCGGCGCTGGCATCGAGGTCGAAGCTCAGCGAGCCCGCAACGTCGTCGACGACGACCTGGCCGGTCAGATCCGCGGCAGTCTCTTCGCTGCAGCTGAGGCCCGTGAGGCTCCAGCCCGTGATCTCATCTTCGGTGATGGTGAAGTCGTTGCCCGCGCCGCCCTCGAGGCCGACGAACGAGATGGTGTTGCCGACGCCGACTGTGGCGGCGTCGTCGTCGAGCGTGAAGGCGCCGTCATCCTCGAGGATGGCGTCGAAGCCCTGATCGAGGAGGCCTGTGGTGCTGAAGGTGGCGGTGGAGCCAGCGAGGCCCCCCGCTTCCTTCTCGAGGATCACGGTGCTGGTGCCAGAGGTGATCGGGCAGAGGGCGTTGTGGACGGTGATCGTATGGTCTGCCGTTCCGCCAACGATCTCGATTGGCTCGGCCTGCACGGCGCCACCGTCAAGCGAGTAACCGACGAGCATGTACTCGTCGCCCAGATCGCAGGTATCGTCGATGTCGTTCTCGACGGCGGTGTAGTCGTAGCCGGTGTCCATGTCCGAGGTGACAGCCGTCCAACCGTTGCCGCTGTTCAGCATGAAGTCGCCGGAGGTCTCAACGCCCCCGTTGAGATTCGCGGCCGTCCAGGTGGCGGTCAGATCGAATGAACCTTCGGTGGCCAACGCGCCATCGATCCACTTGTTCACCGTGACGTTAAAGGGGCCTTCGTCCACATCGCAGAGTGCGTTGTGTACCGTGATCGTGTGGTCCGCAATGCCGCCGACGATCTCAATCGGGGTAGCCTGGACCGCCCCGCCGTCCAGCGAGTAGCCCACGAGCCGATAAACGTCTTCGCCCTCGCAGATATCGTCGATGTCGTTCTCGACCGCGGTGTAGTCGTAGCCGGTGTCCATGTCCGAGGTGACAGCCGTCCAACCGTTGCCGCTGTTCAGCATGAAGTCGCCGGAGGTCTCAACGCCCCCGTTGAGATTCGCGGCCGTCCAGGTGGCGGTCAGATCGAATGAACCTTCGGTGGCCAACGCGCCGTCGATCCACTTGTTGACTGTGACGTTGAACGGGCCTTCGGGCTGATCGCACGTCTCGTTGTGGACAACGATGGTGCCATTGGCCTGGCCGTCGACGATGCTAGCCGTCGGTCCGATGATTCCGCCGTTCACCGAATAGCCAAGGAGCCGGTAGACGTCGCCCTCGTCGTCGCAGTCGCCATCGATCCCGTTCTCAACGATGGAGTAGTCGTAGCCAGCATCGAAGAGCGGGCTCGACTCGGAATACGTTTCGTCCGCGGTGAGCTGGAAGGGACCACCGGTGTCCATGCGGTTGGCCGCATCCCATGTCGCCGTCAGGTCGAAGGTACCCTCGGTCGCGAGGTTGCCATCGACGAATTTGGTGACGACGACGTTGAACTGCTCGGCGTCGCCCTCACCCGCGCAGATGTGGCTGAGGTTGAAGGTCGTGTCGAGTTCCTGGTTGCCGCCGTTGTGAACGGTGGTGGCGCTGGCGCCGGTCAGCGTGACGGCGCCGTTGTCCGAGTTCACGTACACCCACGCGTGCTTGCCGTCGACCACTTCGTGGACTTGGCCACCGCCAGTGAACGTGGCATCGATAGTAACGAAATCCGTGCTGGAGCCCTGGAAAACGAAGTGGAACGCCCAGTCGAAGTCACCCTCGAACGGTCCGCAGTCGCCTTCCGTCTGGAACCCCGGCGCCGTGGCGCCGACGTGGTCGGGGTGCAGGTGAGCACCGTCGTGGTCGGCGAACGCGCGCTGGCCAGCCGATACCGCGAGCACCATGCCGGCGATCAGCGCCAGCACGGCGCCGAGCAGAAGCCAACTTTGGCGCCTCCGAGATTTTCCGTAGTACGCGAGCGTCATAGCTCCTCCATTCCCTCCTCGCCCGGGACGATTCCCGGGCGCTTGAGCCAGCCGCAGCCGGCGTTATGTATTTGCGAAAACCCGCCCTCGGCTCAGCAACGTTCCAACGTCCGGGGCGTCACAGCGCAAGCGCCGCAACGGCCACCAGGAACGTGAAAAGCGCGAACCGGGACCCCACAAGCACAGCGCCACCTCCTTCCAGAAAGCACAGGGGATTGACTTTCACTGTCACGGAGTTCTGGGCGCGCTTCCGATCAACGCCCTTACCACTCACTAACAAGGAACTAACAGAGCCATATCCGAGAGTGAGCGCGCCCCGCCTCAGCGACCACGCGCCGAGACCACCTTTTCCGGCGCGGTGCGCGTGATCTTTCGGGCCTGTTCGCGTGCGGCCACTCAGGCCCAGATGGACCAGCCCGACCCCTTGACGCGCCGGGCGTCGCTGGTGCTATATTTATCCAGAAGGTTAATTAACCTCCTGGTTGAATCGAGCAAATGCCCGTCGATCAGCTCAGCAGCACGTTCTCCGCCCTCGCGGACCCAACGAGACGGGCCATCCTCGCGCGCCTGTCGGCGGGAGACGCGTCCGTCACCGAACTGGCGGCGCCCTTCAAGATCAGCCTCCCGGCGGTGTCCAAGCATCTCAAAGTGCTGGAACGTGCGGGACTCATCAGCCGCGGTCGCGAAGCGCAATGGCGTCCCTGCCGGCTGGAGGCGGCGCCTCTGCGAGCCGTGGATGATTGGGTGGAGGACTACCGCCAGCACTGGGAACAGCGATACGGTCGCCTGGATGACTACCTGCGCGGCCTGCAATCAAAGGGGAGCACGCATGCCTCAGATCAGGAATAACTCACTCAGCATCACCCTCCCCTCCGACCTCGAGATCGCCGGAGTCCGAGAGTTCGACGCGCCCCGTGAACTCGTCTTCGAAGCCCATTCGAAGCCGGAGCACCTCAGGAACTGGTGGGGTATCAACTCGCTCTCCGTGTGCGAGGTCGACTTCAGACCAGGTGGTGCCTGGCGATTCGTTGAGCGCAACGAGGAGGGCGAAGAGTTCGGCTTCCACGGCGAGTATCGCGAAATCGTCCCTCCCGAAAAGCTCGTCTACACCTTCGAGTACGAAGGCCTCCCCGGTCACGTCTCCGTCGAGACTCTCACCTTCGAGGAGCGGGACGGCAGGACCATCCTCACGAGCCTCACGGCATTCGACTCCAAGGAGGACCGCGACGGGATGATTGAGTCGGGCATGGAAGAAGGCGCGAACATCGGCTACAACCGGCTCGACGCGTACCTGGAGACGCTCCAATGACCACCCCGGCGAACATCGACGAGTATCTCGCGGCACTGCCCGCCGACCAGCGCGACGCCCTCCAGAAGGTCCGCGAAGCGATCAGGGCGGCCGCGCCCGAAGCCACGGAGGTCATCAGTTACCAGATTCCAACGTTCAAGCTCCAGGGTGCGCTCATCTACTTCGGCGCCGCCAAACGGCATTGCGCCCTCTACGGCGTCAGCGACCGGGTGATGGAGACGTACAAGGAGGAGTTGGCGCCATTTCGGAGCTCGGACTCGACGATCCGCTTCACGCCCGAGAAGCCCATCCCGCTGGGGCTGGTGAAGAAGCTCGTGAAGGCGCGCGTCAAAGAGGACATAGCCGCCCACAAGAAGTGAGGCAGGTCCGCAAGCCCCGGCGTGTGTCCCTGGTGGCCCACGGAGGAAGTCCCGTGCGAAAGATCCTCTACTTCTTCAGCGTGTCCCTCGACGGATACATCGAGTCACCCAACGGCGACCCGGCATGGGCTTCACCGGACGAGGAGATGCATTACCACCTCAACAAGTTGGAAGACGGCATCGACACACATCTCTATGGCCGCGGGATGTGGGAGCTCATGGCCGGCTTCTGGCCCACCGCCCACAAGGACCCCGCGTCCACGCCGGCGATGGTGGAGTACGCCGCCATCTGGCGAAGCAAGGCGAAGGTGGTCTTTTCGAGGACACTTCGGGACGTTGACGAGGGCGTGACCCTTATCCGCGAAGTGGTGCCCGAGGAGATCCGGGCGATGAAGGACCAGCCCGGCGGGGACATCTCGCTTGGCGGAGCCAGCCTGGCCGCGACGTTCATGGCGCACGACCTGATCGATGAGTACCACCTGGCGCTCTATCCGCTGCTCCTCGGTGGGGGCAAGCCAATGTTCATGCCGCTGGGCAAGCACTTCGATCTGCGTCTCATCGAGTCCCGTCAGTTCGACCGCGGCGTCGTGTTCCTCCGTTACGAGCGAGTGCGGGGGAATTGAAGGGAGTCACCCGACATGGGAATCGTCACTGGGGGATTGTCACCGGCGCGGCTCGCGCGCATGCACGAGGTCATGGCGGGATACGTCGAGCGGGGAGAGGTGCGCGGCTCGTGACGCTCGTCAGCCGCGGCGACGACTGATCCAGGCTCACTGCGTGGCGAAACGGTCGAGCGCCGCCACGATGGCAGGTGCCATGCCAGCATCGCGAGTGTCGTGACCGGCGGCGTCCACGATCACGAGCTCGCTGTGGGGCCACGCTTGACGCAACTCCCATGCAGTCCCGAGCGGGCTGCCGAGGTCGAGTCGGCCGTGGATCATGATGCCGGGGATGCCCGCCAAGCGGCCGGCTTCGCGCAACAGGGCCCCGTCCTCGAGCCAGGCATTCTTGCTGAAGTAGTGCGTGACGATGCGCGCAAACGCCATCCGGAATTCCGGCCGCTCGTACCGTGGGTTCGGCCGGTATCCCGGGCTCGAGGACACGACGGCCTCCTCCCAGTCGCACCAATCCCGAGCGGCTTTTTCCCGGACAGCGGCGTCCGGGGACTCCAGGAGCCGGTGGTACGCGGCGACGAGGTCGCCGTCCCGCTCGGCGTCCGGTACACCCGCGCGAAAGCGCTCCCATTGCTGGGGGAATAGCCGCCCCACACCGCGGTACAGCCACTCGATGTCCGCCGGCCGGGTCAGCGCCGCGCTCACGAGCACCATCTCGGTCACCCGCTCAGGGAATCGTTCGGCGTAGGCGAGCCCCAGCGTCACACCCCATGAGCCGCCATAGACTAGCCACCGTTCGATCCCGAGGTGCTCCCGTAACCGCTCAATGTCTGCCAGGACGTGCTCGGTGGTGTTGGTGGAGAGGTCGGTGCTCGGGTCGCTGGCGTGCGGCGTGCTCCGCCCGGAGCCGCGCTGGTCGAACAAAACGACGCGGTAGACCGCGGGATCGAAGTAGCGGCGCATGCCCGGGGTGCATCCGGAGCCCGGGCCACCATGGAGGACGACGGTTGGCTTGCCGTTGGGGTTCCCGCAGACCTCCCAATAAACAAGCTGGCCGTCGCCCACATCCAGCATCCCCTGGTCATACGGCTCGATTTCCGGGTAGAGATCCCTCATGCGCCTCCCACTTTGGCAAGTCCGAGTCATGCAGCCAATCCCGTTCCCGCCCGTGCTGTAGCCTTCGAAGAACGCCAGGACGATGGCGTTGGAGGTCGTCCTGAATATCACCGCGTCTGCCGTCTCGTTGAACGTGCCCGACCCCACGGCATCGTCGATCTTCCTCTCCACGCACTTCGGCTTCGTCGAGGAGATGAGCGCCGCCGGCTTCGTCTCCCTGTCGCGTCCCGATGCGGGATTCAACGTGATCTTCCTCCGCACCGGTCTCGCCACGTTCAAGCCAGAGGCAATTCGCCACACAAACGCGGCCGGGCTGCTCCTGGTTTTCGTGGTGGACGATATCGATGCCGAGTACGCGCGCGTCCAGGACGAGGGCGTGCCCGTCACAACCCCCATCGAGACCGAATCCTGGGGTGAGCGCTACTTCCAGGTCACCGACCCGAACGGGGTGGTGATTCAATTGGTCCAGTGGATGAAGGAGCCGCCCGGGAACTGAGCCGCGTCGGCGGACGAAATCAGGTCACGCCGGCGTTCGCGCGGCCGTCTCGGCGGTGCTCTCCGCGGCCCGCTTGAGGAGCAGGTCGCGCTCCCGGGCATTCCGGGTGAGGCTCGCTGCTCGCTCGAACTCCGCGCGCGCCTCCTCGAACCGCTCGAGCTTATGGAGGAAGTCGCCGCGGACGCTCGGCAACAGGTGGTAGTTCTCGAGCAGCGGCTCGGAGAGCAGCCCATCGACCATCTCAAGGCCGGCTGCTGGACCGAACGCCATCGCGACGGCCACGGCGCGGTTCAGCTCCACCACGGGCGAAGGGGCGAGCTCGGCAAGCTCCGCGTAGAGGTCCGCCATGCGGGCCCAGTCCGTGTCCTCTGGCGTGCGCGCTCGCGCATGACAGGCCGCGATCGCTGCCTGGAGGGCGTAAGGCCCTCGATCGTCTCCGAGGCTCTCGGCTCGCGCCAAGGCAGCCAGGCCGCGCCGAATGAGGAGCTGATCCCACCGCGCCCGGTTCTGATCGAGCAACAGGATAGGCTCGCCCGAAGGCCCGATGCGCGCCCGCGACCGCGACGCCTGGATCTCCATGAGCGCCACCAGCCCGTGGACCTCCGGCTCATGCGGAGAGAGTTCCGACACGATGCGCCCGAGGCGCAATGCGTCGGCGCAAAGGCCGGGCCGCATCCAGTCGTCGCCGGCGGTCGCCGAATAGCCCTCGTTGAAGATGAGGTAGATGACCTCCAGCACAGACGAAAGTCGCGGCGCCAGCTCCGGACCGCTCGGGACTTCGAACGGGATCTGCTCCTTCGCGAGCGTCCGCTTCGCGCGCACGATGCGCTGCGCGACAGTCGGTTCTGGGACGAGGAAGGCTCGCGCGATTTCCTCCGTCGTTAACCCGCCGAGCACCCTGAGCGTGAGTGCAACGCGGGACTCTGTCGAGAGCACCGGGTGGCAGGCCGTGAACACGAGGCGGAGAAGGTCGTCGCCGATGTCATCGTCCAGCGCCGCGACGACCTCCGGCTCGACGCCCTCTTCCTCGGTCTCGAGCTCCCGGCCGAGCTCCGCGTGCTTCTTTTGGAGCCGCTTGTTTCGGCGGAACTGGTCGATAGCCCGGTGCTTCGCTGTCGCCATGAGCCACGCGCCCGGGTTGCGGGGCACGCCCGACGACGGCCACTGCTCGAGGGCCGCGACCAGGGCATCCTGCGCCAGGTCCTCGGCGACACCGATATCGCGCACCATGCGTGCGAGGCTCGCGATGAGCTTCGGGGCCTCGATGCGCCAGACGGCATCGATCGCCAGGTTGGTATCGGCGGCAGTCAACGCCACCGATCGCACCATCTTCGGGCCGCCCCGGCAAGACCTGCGGGCGAAGATGCAACTACACGCGGCCCTCTCGCAGCTTTGCCACCGCCGCGACGACGCGCCGCGAGCGCGTCTCGGGGGTCTTCGCATCCTCTATCCCGAGGACAAAGCGCCGCTTGTTGCTGTACGACAGGCCGTCGAAGAACGCTCGAGCGCCGTCATCACGCCCAAGCGCCTCGGAGAAGTCGGCGGGGACCGTCACCTCGCGGGGCTTGGTGTCCAGCTCGATGTCCACATCCACCTCCTCGCCAGCCGCGATGCCCGCCGCCTGGCGGACCTCGGCGCTGACGGGAAGCATGAACTTCCCGCCCATCGTCGCGATGGTGCTGGGATAGGTGTACTCGCGGATGGTGACCTGGACGGCGGGCTTCTTGCTCGGGCCGAGTGCCGCCACCAATTCGGGCGGCACCTCGATGCCGGTCGCGGTCTTGCCGCCGAGGAGCAGTGTTGCGCGGAACTTCATGTTTTGTTGCCTCCTCCGTCGGCCCGTGGGCCGTTCTGGTCACGACTGGGGCCAGGCGCGTGGAAGGTACCGACGCCTGGCCCCAGCTCTGCTGCGCGCGCTCTAGCGCGCGGCGTTCTGAGCCATCCGCTCGCGGGTGGCAGCCTCCCGCTCCCTTTCCTCGGGAACGAAGACATCAGTGTCGAAGTCCGTCGCCTCGAAGATCGGCCGGATCTCGCACTCACCGCTCCCGAGGACCTTGAGGAACCTGGTTGTCCAATGCACGGCTTCGTCCATCGACTTCACATCGAAGATAGCGTACGAGGCGACAAGCTCCTTCGACTCCGCGAAAGGCCCGTCCGTAACGGTCACCTGGCCGTCGGCCAGCTTGACGCGGGTGCCCCTGGAACTCGGGTGGAGCCCGTCGGCGGCGAGCAGTACGCCCGCCTTCGTCACTTCTTCGATGAAGTCACCCATGCGGGAGATGAGCTCCGCATCGGGAGGAGCGCCGGCTTCGGAATCGGCGTCGGCTTTCAACAGTCCTATGAATCGCATTTTGGTTCTCCTGTCACTTTTGTGGGCCGCGCTAGGTCCACGGCCCGGTCGTTGATGGTCGTGCCCGAACCGCTGAGAGCTTCAGCGGCTCGCCTTGGCAGCCGCCTGGGCGCGCAGGCGGTCCTCCTGTTCGCGGAGGGCCGGTGTGAACTCCTGGCCGAAGTCGTCGGCCTCGAACACCTGGCGGATCTCGATCTCGACCTCGCCGTTTCCGTCACTCGCCGGCCAGCGCTTCACCCACTCGATCGCCTCCTCGCGGGAGCGAACGTCAATGAGGGTGAAGCCCGCGATCAGCTCCTTGGCCTCGGCGAACGGCCCGTCGACGACGGTTGGCTTGCCGCCGGAGAACTTGACGCGAGCGCCTTTCGAGGTGGGCTGCAGGCCTTCGCCGGCGAGCATCACCCCCGCTTTCACGAGCTCTTCGTTGTACTTCAGCATGTCGGCCAGCAGTTGCTCGCTCGGCAACACACCCGCCTCGGTCTCCTTGTCCGCCTTCCGGATGATCATGAAACGCACGTCGCACCCCTCCCTCGTCTACTGGCCGAAGGCCGTGGGCCGCTGCTGCTGCTCGGCGAGCCGCTCACCGAGCGCTCGCTCCTGCTCCTGCATCTCCGGGGTCATGTACTCCTCGAAGTCCGAGAGTTCGCCCAACCGCCGGATCTCGATCTCGCTGTGTCCGCCGTCGGTGTTCGGGACGCGCTTCACCCACTCCACGGCCTCCTCGATGGAGGGGAGCTCCAGGATCCAATAGCCCGCGATGAGCTCCTTCGTTTCCGCGAACGGTCCGTCCACGACGCTCCGCTTCTCGTCGTCGAAGACCACCCGCTTGCCCTCGGCGCTGGACCGAAGCCCGCCGCCGTCGACCATGATGCCCTTCTCCACGAGTTCGGCGTTGAATTTGCCCATCTCGTTGAGCAACTCCATGCTCGGGAGCTTCCCGGCTTCAGAGTCCTTGTTCGCCTTGATGATCACCATGTAACGCATGTTGAGTCCTCCTTCTGGTTTGTCGTGTGAGGTCTTTGCCGGGAGCCTGGAAGCGGCGTAACCGGCTTGCCCCTACATACTCGTCGAATGGGAGAGCCCAGGATCGACATACCTGCCGAGCCTTTGTGGAGAAACTTTGTTCTCTTCCTAGCTTGCGACTGGCGGCGACGACCTGGCCCGACCACCTGGGATCGGTCCTGGCGTCGTGGTGGATCCCCGGCGCATACTTCGCCCGCTGCCCGCACGCAACAGCTCCGGCGGTTGCCGGAGCTGCGGTTTGGGTGCGTGGTGAAAAGGGCCGCCCCACCCCCGTGAGGGAACGAGAGCGGGGCGGCTCGCGCAGTCCCGGCTAACTGGCCGGCTGAAGCAGGTGGCGCTCGGCCAGGGCCTGGGTGACCGTGGCACGCGACCGGCTGACGGCAACGAAGACACAGAGGGCGCCGATGACGAAGGGCATGACCGCCGGGGCAACGCCGATATCAACTGCGGTTACCACCGTCGCGCCGGCCATGATGATGGCGAGTCCGGCGGCAGCCAGGGGCACGAGGCCGACGCGGATGCGCAGAACGCCGGGGAGGACGAGGCCGATGCCGCCGAGCGCTTCGCACAGTCCGATGAACCGCATGAAGAGGACCGGGAGCGCTGACTGCTCGTCGAGGGTGGCGGTCGGCGTGACGAGCTTCATGACACCGGCGACGAGGAAGAGAGCTGCAAAAGCGCCCTGGATGCCCCAGAGCAGCTTGCCGGAGGTAGAGAGCTTTTCGTAGATGCTGGTGGTGAGGGTGTGACTGCGCATTGTCCTGACTCCTTGTGTGCTCCGGCATCCATCTCCTCGAGGCTGGCGTGACCGGGCTCTACCTTCACGTCGAACACCAGACACCCGGATCGACACGCAGCGAAAAAACTTCTTCCGCCTCCCCGACATGCAAGATTCACCGCGGTGCAGCCACGAGGAACGGCCGCGAACGGGTTGGGTTACGATGCCGCGACGAAAACACGAGGAGGCGGCGCGTGTCGCATCCAGCCCCCCCACCGACACTCGAACGCGTCCGCGCGCTGCGCAGCCTTATCCGGGATGAGGCCACCGCGCAGGAACGGGAGACCCGCCTTGCGCCCGCGGTGGTGGAGGCACTCCGCGAAGCGGGCGTCTATCGGATGGCGGTCCCCAGGGCGCTGGGTGGCGACGAGCTTTCGCCGCGCGAGATCCTGGCCGTCGCCGAGGAGCTGTCGTCCATGGACGGTTCCACGGGCTGGGTGGCGACGCTCGCCGCGGGCAATGCCGCTATCATGCTGCCGCGAGCAAGCCAGGAGGCCCTGGAGCGCGTGTTCGAATCCGGCCCCGACCCGCTGATCGTCGGAGGTGCCGTGCCGATGGCGAAGGCGCGGGAGGTGGAAGGGGGGTGGGCATTCGAGAGTACCTACAACTTCGCCAGCGGCTGTCTCCACGCCGACTGGTACATCGTCGGGGCCATCGTCATGGATGGCGACCGCCCCCGCATGACGGAGCGCGGGCCGGCCACGGTTGCCGGGATCATGCCCGCCGGCACTGTCCCGATCGTGGGCTCCTGGGACACGCTCGGACTCCGCGCGACAAGCAGCCTGGACCTCGACCTGGCGGGGCTGGTGTTGCCCCAGGCGATGACGTTCGCCGGCATCCCGGCGTTCCGGCCACTGCCACAGCTCCTTTACCGGTACTCCTATGGGTACTTCGCGATCATGCCGCCTATCTCGCTGGGAATCGCCCTGGGGGCGTTAGAGGCGTTCATCGAGCTGGCGGGCGAGAAAAAGCTGCAGCCCATCCGCTCCGTGGTGCTCCGGGACACGGAGCAGGCACAGGAACTGGTGGCTCGATGCCGCGGGCTGCTGGACGCGGCACGCGCCCATCTCACATGGGCGTGGGAGGACGTTCTCCACCTTGCGGACGGGGCCGGGAACGCCCCTGACGATGCGCGCGCTGCCTACCATATCGCCATCCTGCAGACCGTAGATGCAGCGGTGGAGGTCGTCGACAGCCTGCATCGGGCGCTTGGGACGAATGCCATTTTCGCCGGCAGCCCGATTGAGCGCGCTTTTCGGGACGTCCACACCGCCGCGCAACACATCGTCGTGAGCCCTCAGCGGTACATCTCGGCCGGGCGCGTACTGATGGGCCTCGAGCCCGGCACGACAATGTTCTAAGCAGATGCCGGGTGGCGACCGGCGCCTTGTAGGTCGCGATCTGCCAGAGGTTGCCACTCGGGTCCCTGACCATCCCCCGGAGTGGCACGTGGCGCCTTGAACGTTCGCACTGGTTTGTCGAAGATTAAAGACGGTCCCCGATAGCTCAATGGTAGAGCGTCCGGCTGTTAACCGGAATGTTCGAGGTTCGAGTCCTCGTCGGGGAGCCAACTTTCTATTGTTTGTCGGGCGGCGCGATCCCGGCGGCAGTGATGAATTGCCGGATCTGCGACCCGTGCTCGGTCGTGTGCCGCACGAGGTCCGTGATAAGCCAGGCGTGCGGCTGGCCGCCGTACCGGTGAGTCGGCGGCAGCGGTCTGACCGCCTTCTCCTCCGTCATGCCCGCGAGCGTGTCGCCCACCCGCTGACGGCAGTAGTCGATGTAACCGAGGCTCTCGGATCGCGACCAGACCGCGGGCAAGCTCGGAAGATCGCGCCAGTGCGGGTGCCCGGAGAACGGAGGCGGCGGCGCCCACGGGCCGAGCTCGCCGCTCAGGTCGTAGTCGAACACTTCCAGCGCGTGCCACGCCACGCTCCACGGAGTCGACCGTCGCTCGACCCATCGCTGGGCCAGGGTGCTGCGCTGTTCGGGGTCGGTAACGGGTTTCCAGTCCGAGCCGAGGAACTGGTGATCAGGGCCCAGGGCGGGAACCTGCCACATGGGCGTTTCCCACAACTCGTCCGTGCAGTCCCGCACCGCCGCGGCCAACATATCCAGGGCCTGCTCGAAGCTGCGACCGAGGCTCTCCACCCAGATTGATGCCATACGGCGTCACCCTACGCCCCGTGCGGACAGTTTCTCAAGGCCCACCTACTTGCGCGAGTCTTTCACTCGATCCGCTGGATCGCGGCAACCGCGGCGAAGCCAGTGTCGTAGCTCCAGATTCTCGAACACCCGATGCGGCGCATCACCGCCACGTGCAGACAGTCACGAGAGGACAGCTCGGGATACGTTGCGGACGCCGCGCGTGCCGAGTCCACATCCTCCTTCGTGACCTCGGAGACACCTGAGACCATTGCCTCGAGCGCCTCGTAGGCAGCGTCCAGGTGCCGGCGATCGCCCAGCGCCACGTAGCGATGCAGGATATCCTGGAAGGTTTCAGCGCTCGTGACCAGCCGCTCGCGAGCCGACAGGAGCTGCGGAACCAGCTCGATCACGCGCTGTTTGTTCGGGTGCTCGGCGCCCACCAGGTACATGGGGACGTTCGAGTCGACGAACATCATGCGAGGCCGCGACCGCGCTCGATGTCGCCGAGAAGTTCGTGGATGTCTCCCGTTGGCCCGGCGAACCGAGCGAACCTGAGAACGGCAGCGATTCTCTGGTCGGGGTCCGAATCCGAGCCGTCGGCCAGAGTGCGGCGGAGGCTTTCACGGACGACGGCGCTGACCGGCTTCCCCTGGCGTCGCGCTGCGTCGATCACCGCACGATACTCGTCGTCCGGGAGGACAACCTGGAGACGCTTACTCATTTAGTGAGTATGAAGTGACTCATAGAGGGCGTCACGCCTGAGCCTTTCGTCTTCGCGCCCCTGCCGTTAGCCTCGAAAGCATGACGATGGCTGGCGAGGGCCGCCTCAGCGGCGAACTGTTCGACGAATGCGCGAGCTGGATCTGGGAGCAGTTGGGGGAAGAGGGCTTCCATCTCTCCGGCGAATTGGTGGAGCTCATCCTGATAACCGAGCGGGAGCTGGCCATCCACAAGCGGCCCCTCCCGGAGGTGGCGCAACTCCTCGCGGACGAGTTCCAGGTGCGTGGCATCAGCACTGCGCCGTATGAACTGGACCCGGCGCTGATAGCCGCTGTCCTCGAGTGGGAAGACGACTTTCTCGGTTTCGCGGGCATCTCCCGGGCTGAGAGCTAGCGACTCCCTCGCATCTGCCCATTCCGCGGATTGACCACGCAGGCACGAACGGGTAAGACTGGACGCACCGAACCGTGAGGTGATGTCGCGAACGCAAGCCAACCACAGCACGCAGCGAGAGCCAACAATCTAGCGCCAGGTCCTTCCTCGGAAGGATGACGAGGCGGGGGCAGTATCGAACCACTCGGCGGGTGGCCCCCCGGCCGGCACAGCCGTTAGGACGCACACACAAACCAGCACGGGTAACCGGCTGACAAAGGTGCGCCAGGTGCCAGGGATTCGCACCCCCTTCGCTCTCCGACGACACACGGAGTCCACAGGCCATGCGTGGCTGCCGTGTGCACGCGTGCTCCACTACGTCCTTCCCCGGAAGGGCCTCGGAAACAGGAGCAATCAAGTTGTGCGGTATCGTCGGCTACGCGGGTGAGAAACCCGCTGCCCCCATCCTCCTTCGCGCCCTGCACGACCTCGAGTACCGCGGCTACGACTCCGCGGGCATCTGCGTGCTCTCCCCCAACGGGGAGGACCATCCGCTAGTCGTGACCAAGCGCCAGGGCAAGATCGTCAACCTCGAGTCGGCGCTCGCCTCATCCGATCCGCTGGTGGGCAGCACAGGCATCGGCCACACGCGCTGGGCCACGCACGGCAAACCCAGCGACCAGAACGCCCATCCTCACCTCAGCTGCAACGGCGAGATCGTGGTCATCCACAACGGCATCGTGGAGAACTACGCCGAGCTCCGCAGTGACCTGCAGAAGCGGGGCCACACGTTCCACAGCGAGACGGATACCGAGACGATCGCGCACTTGATGGAGGACGAGGTGACCGGCGGCGCCGGGCTGCTCGACGCCCTCCGCCAGACCGCGGCGCGGCTGCAGGGCTCGCAGGCGATCGTGGCGATGAGCACGAAGGAACCCGGCGTGATCGTGGCTGCCCGGCTCGGGAACGCAGGTGGCGTGGTCGTCGGCCATGGCGCCGGGGAGATGTTGCTGGCCAGCGACCTCGCGGCCATCCTGCCCCATACGCAACGCGTCTCCTTCCTCGCCGACCGGCAGTTCGCACGCATGGAGGCTAGCGGCGTGCAGGTGGTCGACGCCTCGGGTGAGCCTGTCGATCTCCTCTGCAAGACGGTGCCCATCGACCCTGTGAGCGCGATGAAGGGCCAGTATCAGCACTTCATGCTCAAGGAGATCATGGAGCAGCCGGAGGCCCTCTCCGACACCATCCGTTCGCTCGTCACGCTCCAGCCCGCCGAACTGCACCTCGACCACCTCGAGGCTGCAGACGCCCGCCTCGCCGAGATCGACCGCGTGGTCCTCCTCGGGATGGGCACGAGCCTGCACGCGGCTATGGTCGGCCGGCGTTACTTCGAGGAGCTGGCGGGCGTGGCCGCGGAGGTCGACAACGCGAGCGAGTTCCGCTACCGCAACCCCGTGCTCGACAGCCGCACTCTGGTGGTGTCCGTGAGCCAGTCGGGCGAGACGGTGGACGTGCTCGAGGCCATGGCGGTGGCGCGGGAGAAGGGCGCGCTGCAGGTCACGATCTGCAACACCGAGGGCGCACAGACGGCCCGCGTGGCCGATGGCACCGTGTACACTCGGGCGGGCCTGGAGCGGGGAGTGGCTAGCACGAAGTGTTTCGTGGCCGCCATGGGGGCACTGTACGCACTGGCCCTCAAGCTAGGGGAAGCGCGCCACTGCTTGGGGCCGGCAGAGGTGGCCGCGCGCATCCAGGACCTCACGCGCATCCCCGATGCAGTGGCGAAGGTGCTGGCGGAGGCGCCCCGCTACCGCAAGCTCGCCGCCCGGTTCGCAGAGGCGCAGCACTTCCTCTTCCTCGGCCGCGGGCTCGCGTTTCCTGTGGCGATGGAAGGCGCGCTCAAAATGAAGGAGATCAGCTACATCCATGCCGAGGGCTACGCCGCCGGCGAGATGAAGCACGGGCCCATCGCCCTGATCGACCGTTCGTTCCCCACCGTCGCCATCGCTACGAAGCACGCGCTGCGCTCCAAGATGATCTCGAACATCGAGCAGGTGCAGGCGCGTGCGGGAGAAGTCATCTGCGTGGTGACCGAGGGCGACGAGGAGATCGCTCGCCTGGCCGACCACATTATCGAGATCCCCGAGGTGTCCGAATTGATGGAGCCGATCGCCGCCACCATCCCGATGCAGCTCCTGTCGTACTACGTCGCGGTGCAGCGCGGCTGCGACGTGGACCAGCCCCGGAACCTGGCAAAGACGGTCACTGTCGAATGACTCGCAAACGTATTTCAGTTGCCGTAATAAGCGGGGCATTCTGCGTTCGGGTGGGTATAATCCGGCCCACCGAGCTATTGACCCTCACTATGTTGGATAGCCGGAGGTATTCATTTCGTGATTAGCACCACCCGGTCGGTCGTGTGGTTCTCCGAGGTCGGCAAGGAGGACTTGGGACTCGTCGGTGGCAAGGGCGCCAACCTGGGCGAGCTTACTCGCGCTGGCATCCCTGTCCCCCCTGGATTCGTTGTCACGGCGGACACGTATTTCCGCTTCCTCCGGATCAACGGCCTCGAACCGCTCATCCAGAAAGATCTGTTCGGCCTGGACGTGCACGATTCGCGCACGCTCAACGACCGCGCTGAGCGCATCCGCGCGCGTTTCATGGAAGCCCCGATGCCCGGGCACATCGCGGAGGAGATACGGGAGGCGTACCGCGAGCTCGGCGAGGGCGCGGTCGCTGTGCGCAGCTCCGCCACGGCGGAGGACCTGCCGGAGGCGAGCTTCGCCGGCCAGCAGAGCACCTACCTCAACGTCGCCGGCGCTGACAACGTGGTACGGGCCGTCCAGGCCTGCTGGGCGTCGCTCTTCGAGGGCCGCGCGATCTTTTATCGCGAGGAAGCCGGCTACGATCACATCAAGGTCGGTCTGGCGGTCCCGGTCCAACGGATGGTGCAGTCGGAGAAGTCGGGCGTGATGTTCACAGTCGAACCGGTGACGTCCGACGCCTCTAAGATCACCATCGAAGCGGTCTACGGGCTCGGCGAGGGCATCGTCTCCGGCGAGATTTCCCCCGACCTGTACATGGTGCAGAAGGAGTCGCTGCAGGTCCTCGAGACCACCGTGACTCCGCAGCACCGCATGTTCGCCCGGTCGGAGTCGTCGAACGGAGCGCACGAAGGTGCGAACTCCTGGCAGCCGGTGGAGGAGCCGCTTGCTACGGCAGCGAAGCTCACCACGGCCGAGATCCGCGAGCTCGCACGCATCGGACGCAACGTCGAGGAACACTACGGAACCCACCAGGACATCGAGTGGGCCTACGAGGGTGGCAAGTTCTACCTGACGCAGGCTCGCCCCGTGACGACGATGCGCAGCTCACACGAGGATGACGACGAAGGCGACGCCGAAACGGCGCCCATTCTCCTCTCCGGCCAGCCCGCGTCTCCCGGCGTGGGCGTGGGCGGGGTGAGGATCGTCCACGACCCGCGAGACATTGACATCGTGCAGAAGGGCGACGTGCTCGTGGCAGCGATGACCACGCCCGACTTCGTGCCCGCGATGAAGCGCGCATCCGCGATCGTGACCGAGCGCGGCGGGCGCACCTGCCACGCGGCCATTGTCAGCCGCGAGCTGGGCATCCCCTGCGTCGTGGGAGTCGGGGAGGCGACGACCGCACTCGAAGTGGGCCGCGAGGTGACGGTGGATGGCTCGAAGGGCGCCGTGTACGACGGCCGTGCGGAGGCGCGGCTCGCCTGGGCTGAACGCCAGAAGGAGCGCTATTCCCGCGCGGCGACCCTAAGGACAACGACAAAACTATATGTGAACCTGGCCGAGCCCGAGCTGGCCGAGCAAATCGCCGGGCGCCATGTCGACGGTGTGGGCCTGCTGCGAGCGGAGTTCATCGTCGCGCAGATCGGCGTTCACCCCCGCACCTTTATCGAGGAGGGGTGCCCGGAGGAGTACACGCGCCAGCTCGCGGCGGGCATTTCCGAGTTCTGCCGGAGCTTTGCGCCACGCCCGGTGGTCTATCGCCTCACCGACTTCAAGACGAACGAGTACGCGAACCTGCGCGGGGGTGAGAAGTTCGAGCCAAGCGAGGAGAACCCGATGATCGGGTTCCGTGGCGCCAGCCGTTACATCAAAGAGCCCGACGTCTTCCACCTGGAGATCGAAGCTATCAAGGCCGTCCGCCGCGAGCACCGCAACCTGTACGTGATGGTGCCGTTTGTACGCACACCGGGAGAGCTGAAGGGTGTGAAACAACTCCTGGCGGAGCAGGGGCTCATCCGCGGCGAGGACTTCAAGCTCTGGATGATGGTCGAGGTGCCCTCGAACGTCATCATCCTCGACAAATTCATCGACGTCGGGATCGACGGCATCTCTATCGGTTCGAACGACCTCACGCAGCTCATCCTCGGCATCGACCGCGACTCCGAGATGCTGGCGGAGACATTCGATGAGCGGAACGAGGCGGTGATGACCGCCATCCACACCGCCATTTCCGTCGCACGCCGGCGGGGGATCACGGTCGGCATCTGCGGGCAGGCGCCGAGCGTCTATCCGGAACTGACGGAGAAGCTGGTGGAGTGGGGCTGCACATCCGTCAGCGTGAGCCCGGACATGATCGACCAGACACGCGAGATCATCGCGAACGCCGAGTCAAAGCTGGGCAAGGCGCCCAAGTAGCGGAGGCGACATGGACGGCGAGGCCCCATGGAGCCGCCGGCGTTAGCCGGCGGACGCGCGGCCCCCGACCCATCACGCGACCGCCAGCAATTCGCTGAGCCGGCCGACCGTTGTGTTGCCGGTATCCACGCCGAAGGCGCGGTCATCGACCTCGTCGAAGCTGTGGTTCATCTGCATGCGGGCGTAGAGCTCGGAGTGACGGAAGGCCTCGACGGCCCGCCAGTCGCGCCACACGACCATCCAGCTCACGGTGCCGGGCTCCACGGTAGAGCCAGGAGTTACGGACACAAACCCATCGAACTCAGCGAGACCGAGGGGTGGTAGTGCGGCGGAACGCGAGTGTCTCGGGGCCGGAATGGTCTTTGCTCAGGCGGAAAGTCAGCACCTGGATGTACATGGGGGTGGGTCTCCTCTGCCGGGCGCCGGTTGCGGTGGGTTGGGCGCCTCGACACGCCCATAGTTCCAGAGCCCCTACCGCCCGGTGATGAGCCACTTCACACGACGGCGGACGCCGGGGCCGGGATAGGGAACTCTTAGGAAACGTCTTCCAACGGACTGTGAAGGGCTCCTCGTTAACGCCTGCGACTTCCCCCGTCGGGGCCCGCGCTTAGAATCACGAGGATGGACCTTCACGTCGTCCGGCGCCGGCTCGAGGAGGCTGAGGAGCGGCTCAGCCCTCACGCTGCGAGGACCTCCACGAGCCGCGGGAGGCGCATCCCCGAGCCGGACTCGCCAGTGCGCACCCTCTACCAGCGCGACCGTGACCGCATCCTCCACACCAAGGCCTTCCGGCGGTTGAAGCACAAGACGCAGGTCTTCATCGCACCGACGGGAGACCACTTCGTCACGCGGCTCACCCACACGCTCGAAGTCGCCCAGGTGGCGCGCACCATCACCCGCGCATTAAACCTCAATGAGGACCTTGCGGAGGCGGCCGCGTTGGGCCACGACATCGGCCATGGCCCCTTTGGTCACGCGGGCGAGGAAGCGCTCGCCGAGTGCCTGCCCGAGGGATTCCGGCACAACTACCAGTCGGTCCGAGTCCTGGAGACGCTCGAGCATCGGGGAGCCGGGCTGAACTTGGCCTTCGAGACGCTGGATGCCGTGGGCAAGTCGAGCAAGGCACGCGAAGACATCTTCGCAGAGGGTTGGGGCGTCCCGGTGACACTGGAGGGCCAGGTGGTGAAGGCCGCCGACGCCGTCGCCTACGTCAACCACGACATCCTCGACGCAATCCGCGGGGGGCTGATTGCCGAGCGCGAGCTGCCTGACTCGTCCCGCCGGCTGCTGGGGCGATCACACGGCGAGCGCCTGAACGCAATGATCTGCGACATCATCGAAGCGTCCTGGGCCGCTTCCGGCGAATCATCAGACCCGGGGCCAGTGATCCGCTTCAGCGAAGACGTGGGGCGGGCCGCCAACGAGCTGCGGGAGTTCATGTTCCAGCGCGTGTACTTTTACGACTCCACACGCAGCGAAGCAGAGCGCGGCAAACGCGTCGTGCTGTTCCTCTTCGAGCACTTCGTGAAACACCCCGAAGCCATCTCGCCCGACTGGTCGCTCCCGGACGACCTCGTCGAGCGCCGTGCAGCGGACTACGTCAGTGGGATGACGGACCGTTTCGCTATCCGGCTCGCCCGGGAACTGGGCTGCGAGGACGCTGACGGGTGGTCGTTCTGAGCGCCCCGGCACCGGAGCATCGCCCCGCACAACTCATAGATCAGGGAAAGGCCCCATGCGCCGTTTGTTGCCCGCACTAGATCACGAACTGATAATCGGGTTCAGGTGGCAGGCTGACAGGCCTCTTCATGAGTGATCGTTACGGGTCCTACCCGCCCGACGAGCCGGTAATCGGCGAAAACTACCCCCCGGCTCCCTCTCCCTCCGGACCCTCACAACAGCCGGAATACATCGGAGCGGGCTCGGCGTGGACTCAGCCAGCCCGCGCCGCCGTGCCTACGCGGGATCCTGACGAAACGTACTCTGAGGATTATGACGAGTACGAGAGCGAATACGAGGAAGACTACGAGCGCGACCACTACTACGACGACAGCCCCGCCCGGCAGCCAGCCTTCTACATCTTCATCGGCCTCGCCGCGCTCATCGGCGGCGGCCTGATCTTCCTCCTCTTCTCCCTGTTCGGGGGCAATGGCGACGATCCGTCCGTCGCCGCCGGCTTCAACGTGCTCATCGATGAGCCCCCAAACAACGAACGCGTCCAGATCGCCGAGCCGGCGGACTTCGTGGTCCGCGCGACCTCGAACGAGGAGATCAGCCAGTTCGAGCTCTTCGTCGCCGATCGGTCGGTCGACCTCGTGACCGCCAGCGCGCCTGACGCCGACAACGTGTACTCCGCCGTGCTCCATCACACCTTCGACCGGGTGGGCGAGTACTCGGTGTTCGTCCGCGTCACTTCAATCTCCGGGGCGACCAGGGACTCGGACAAGCAGACCGTGATCGCCATCCAGTCGGTGGGCGACAAGCCTGTGGAGATCAAAGGCCGCGTCGTCGGCACCGCGAGCATCCGGCGGGGCCCGGGCGAAAGCTTCCCCGTGATCCGCACGCTCAATGCAGGCGAAGAGGTAACTATTATCGGCAAGACGCGCGACTCGTCGTGGTTGTTACTCGCCGACGACGACGGCTGGGTGCGCCGTGAGGCCATCAACCCGTTCGACTCACTCTCGCTCGTCCCGGTCAAAGACCCGACACCGACGCCGCCGCCGCCAACTCCGGTGGAAACGGCCACGCCCAGCGTCACCGCATCTCCAACCACCAACCCCAACGCACCCGACTTTGTGCCCACGAACGCTCTCCTCATCGATGGGGGCGACACGCTGCGGATCACCGTGCAGAACCTCGCCAGCAGCCCCTACTCCGGCGCGCTCGTCGTCGGTGTCAGTGAAGTGGGCGTTGTGGCGCCGCAAGTGGTGGTGGACGTGAACATCCCCGCCAGTGGCTCGGTGACGGTGGACTTCGAGCTCGACCCGCCGGTCAGCGACGCCGGGTCGACTGTCCGCGTTACCGTCGACCCGGGGAACGCGATCAAGGAGTCGAACGAAGACAACAATTCCGCGACGTTCCTGCTGACGCCGGCGGTCGAGTCTCCCAACCTGATCGTCCTAGCGCCGAGCTACGAGGGCGCAACGATGAACGTCACCATCCGCAACGACGGCGGTGAACTGAAGTCCAGCACCGTCCTGGTCCGCGTCGAGAGCGGTGGGAGTGCGACCGAACAGAGCACGACGGTCGCCCTCGCCAATGGGCAGAGCGCCAACTTCTCGTTCGCGAAGCCCTCGGCCGGCGCGGCGAAGATCCGGGTCCTCGTCAACGGCGTGCAGGTGAGCGCCGTCGACATCGACGTGCCGTGACGTAAGTCTGCCGCGCTGGTTCAGGTGTTTGTCGCGACGATACCTGTCGCGCTTCGCGACCTAGAATCGGGCATATGGCGCTGGATGTGGTGGCGGAGATCAAGTCGAAAATCGACCCGGTGGACTTCATTGGGCGGTTCACCCGGCTCCAGAAATCAGGCCGCAACTTCAAGGCCTTATGTCCATTCCACTCGGAGAAGACGCCCTCCTTCTACGTGTTTCCGGACAAGGGCACGTGGCGGTGCTTCGGGAGCTGCGGCGAGGGCGGTGATCTCTTCTCGTTCGTGCAGAAGCGGGAGAATCTTGACTTTCGCGATGCGCTGCGCCAACTCGCCGCCGAGGCCGGTGTCGAGCTGTCGGCCGAGTCGAGCCAGCGACGGACCCGCACCGACAAGCTGGCCGCCGTAGTCTCCGCGGCCGTGGACTTCTACCAGCGTTGCCTTCGCGAGCCCGGCGGCGAGGAGGCGCGTGCCTATCTGTATGAGAAGCGCGGGCTCAAGCCGGAAGCGGTGGAGGCCTTTCGCCTCGGCTGGGCGCCGAATGAGTGGCGAGTGCTGCGGGACTACCTCGCCAGCCGCGGGTATGGCGAGAGCGACATGATCGGCGCCGGCTTGCTTGTCGAGCCGGATAGCGGGGGGGCGCCCTACGACCGCTTCCGCGGGCGCGTCATCATCCCCATCACCGATGAGCGGGGGATCTTCGTCGGGATGGGCGGGAGGGGACTCCAGGGCGAAGAGCCCAAGTACCTCAACTCCCCGCAGACCGACCTGTTCGACAAGGGGCGCACGCTCTTCGGTCTGGACCTCGCGGCGAAACCAATCCGGGAGGCGGGCGTGGCGGTGGTGGTCGAAGGCTACATGGACGTCATCGGCCCCTGGCAGGCCGGCTTCCAGAACGTTGTCGCCACGATGGGCACATCGCTGACCGAACACCACGTGGCCCTGCTCAAGCGCCATGCGAAGCGCGTTGTCCTCGCGATGGACCCCGACGCTGCCGGCCTTGCCGCCACCGAGCGCGCGGGGGGTCTCTTCCTCGGCTTCGACTCGCCGGAGTCGGCCGCTCGTAGCGCACGTACGGCCCAGGCGATCACACGCGGCTCCGACCTCGACCTGCGAGTCGCGCCGCTTCCTGCCGGGTATGACCCGGACGAAATCGCACGGGACGACCCGGACGGCTGGAAGCAGGCAATCGACGGCGCCACGCCCTTCGTATCCTTCCTGCTGGAACGGGCCGCCGCCGCCCCGAACGAGTCCGCGCTCGATGCTCGCCGTCTCGTGCAGCGCCTCAAGCCGATCCTCCTCACCGTGAGCGACCCCATCGAGCGCGCGACTTATGTGCAGCGCATGGCGCGGCACCTTGGCCTCGATGAACGCGATGTCTTCCAGGCGGTGCGCCTCGGGATTGCTCCTCCGCCCCGGCGTTCCGGCGACTTCGTACCCCGCGACGAGCTGACGCAGGAGGACTATTTCCTCGTGCTGCTCTTCAAGCACCCCGGACTACGGGCGGAGGTTCGCGCCTTCCCGGCGACACTCATCTCCGATGCTGTGGCCCGGGAGGTCTTCCGGCGGTGGCTCTCCAACGACCCGCCGGGGCCGGGCGACCTCGACCCGCTGGTGGAGCGATACCAGCGGCTGTCCTCGTACCGCTTCCCTCAACTGGACCCGCTTACGGCGCGGCGCGCACTCCAGCGGCTCACCGATGCCATCGTCCGAGAACGACGGATCGCCAACCTCGAGGCGAACACCCAGGACATGCACCGGCAGGAGCGGGAGATCGGCGCGAACGAGGTCGCCGAGATCGTGCTCAGCGCCTGGATGGGAGAGGATCCCGGCGAGGATGACCGGGAAATCGTCGAGACAGTGATCGAGGCTCAACAGCTCGGTTTGAGCATTCACCGGCGCGAAGAGTTCGACGGCGCGGACGTGGCCACGCGTTGAGATTCGAAGGAACTTCACATTCCACCTGATCAGCTCACTGTGAGCCCGATCCGTAAGGGAATTCCCCTATAGGAGGAGGCGTTCCAGATTCGAGCAGACGGTGTAGTACCTCTTTTGGGGCTGGTTGTGAGGCTGGCTCCGACGCCTGTTGATGAGCCTGATCCATAGGGAAGATCCCCTAATTCGCCTGTCACCTACTTGACACCATTCCGTCACCGCCCTTATTACATACCAGCCGGTCGATTTTCGGCCGGTGTGAAGCGGGTGGTGTCCCGGGCTTCCGTGGCACCGCTGCGACCAGGCGTCACTCGTGGCGCCGCCGGACCTGCGGGGGCCTGCTCATGCGCAATATCAGCTGGTAAACGGCAACCCCAAGAACGGGAGGGCGGGCCGCTGCAGGCCCGCTCTTCCACACACCGTCCCTCGGCCGGCTCCAGATCACCCACCGCTGGCCGAGTTCAAGCTGACGGGGAGAATCACGGGAGAGGCGCTCATGGCGCCTCTCTTCGTTTGTGTCGCGATCGCGGGATCGGTCAGGCGTTCGCGGCAAGGCCGAGGCGATGGTCCAGGGTCTCCGCGTCGATCAGCTTCGCGACCACATCCGCTTCGCTCAGGGCTCGCCGGGCAGTGCTGCCGGCGTCCACCGCTTTCGCCCCGAGATCCGCGCGGCGCTCGTGCCGGAACGCGTCGAGCCGCTCGCGCACTGCCTCCTCCAACCCGGACATCCTCCACACCTCAGCCATGAGCGCCACGTGCTCGTTGTCGTCCGCGATGCCGAGGTAGCGCCGGGCGGCACGATGCGAGGCTTCGCCCTGGGCCACCGCCCGGGAGACGCGCCCAACGCGGCGGCGCGCGTCCTCCAGCACCTCGTCCGTGACCGCAAGGAAGAGGTCGAGCTTCGTCGGGTAATAGGCATACACGGCGCCCTTCGAGACGCCCGCGTCCGCCGCGATCCGATCGAGGGAGGTCTCGGCATAGCCGCCGCGCGCGAATGCCCCCTTCGCTGCGATCGCCAGCGCATTCAGCGTCTTAGCTCGCCGCTCTTCCTGTCGCATCGTCCCTCCGCTTCCACGCAGGCAGGTAGAGCGGCCGGACGTTTGCCCCGGTCTGTTCTTCCCGCCACCGTGGGAACGCAGTTTCGAAGGCCTCGACGACCCTTGGATCGAACTGCGTACCGGCACATCGTAGTATTTCTTGCATCGCCGCGTCAGGTGATTGTCCCTGGCGGTAGGGCCGATCCGAAATAATAGCGTCGTAGGTGTCACAAATAGCGAAGATCCTCGCGCCCAGCGGGATGTCCTCGGCCTTCAAGCGCCGAGGGTACCCATCGCCATCCCAGCGCTCATGGTGAGCAAGAACGATCTTCGCCGTGGGGCGCAAGTACGGGACCTGGGCGAGGATCCGGTACCCCATGGCGGGGTGGCGCCGCATGAACTCCCACTCTTCTTCGGTGAGCTTGTCGGGTTTCAGGAGGATGGCGTCAGGGACCCCGATCTTGCCGACGTCGTGCATGAGCGCGCCGCGGTAGATGGTCGCGAGCTCGTGCTCGTCCTTGAAGCCAAGCATCTGGGCAAGATCGAGCGAGTGCGTCGCCACTCGCGAGGAGTGCCCGCGCGTCTCCTGGTCGCGTACATCGAGCGCCGCCACAAGCGACTCGAGCGTGCCTGTGTACGCCTGTTCCAGTTCGTCAGACATGTTCCGGATCTCGATGTATGAGCTCTGCAACTGTTCGTTCGAACGTTCGAGGCGAAGCACGTTGTCGCGCGTCTTATCGAGCACCTGTTTGATCGAATACCGGCTCAGCAGCAGCGGAAGCGAGAGAACTATGACGCCGGCCAGTCCCAGGCGCTCGTAGGCCAGCGCGATCCCGCCTCCGACCAACCCCAGCGCGGCGTAGTGAGGGAACAACCAGGAGAAGTTCGCGTTGTACACGGCGACAAGGCCACGGCCTGTGGAGAGCGACATCACCATGGAAACGGCAACGCTCGTGATGGTGAACAGCACAACAGCCACCAGCGCGCCCGCCCCGAGCGCCATGAACACATCCGACTCGGCGGCCTTCAACCCGCTGATGCTGGCGACGGCGGCCGCGGCGAGCGCCGCCGCGTTGTGCTGCCCGAAGTTAAAGACCAGCTTCTGGCGGGAGCGCTCGGAGAACGCGAACACCGAGATCGCTGTGGTGGTTGCTACCAGCGCCGCCCCCGGCGCCCCGAAGCTCAGCACGCTAAAGACAAGGATCACGAACCCAACCGACACTCGCCCGTCGAAGTAGAGCCGGACGCTCAGCCATTCACTCAAGGCGGTCATGCCCACGATCAGGAAGATGCCCGCCCAGTCGTCGATCGGGGTGGCGAACGACGAGGTGAACGCAACGGCGCCGAGGCCGAACATCAACGCGATGAACGCCTGCACCGTTCCGATGGGGGAAGCGCGTGCTGCCATGTCATCTGAAATATCGACGTTCGGCCGAGTCCGTGAACGGGTGAACGGCGTCCACCGGCCGGTTTGGACTCAATTTCTCGCGATCTGGACCCGATCCGGGGTGGAAAGTGACAGGCCGAACGGGCTCGTCACGCAAGGCGTTCGCGGGGCGGTGGATTCGAAGTCGCGACCGTCGACGACCCCGGCGGCCTTCGGCGTCTTCTGGAGGCCAGCGAAGGTTACAACGGTGACAATCAGGTGAACGCGCACTGAACAGGCGCTCAAAGCACCCCGCGATGCACGAAGCTGTCACCCGTGGCAACCCTTCCGGCGTAGACTTCGCACATGACTACTCCGCTCGAAGGCATACGCGTCCTCGACTTCACCCGCTATCAACAAGGGCCGTTCGCCACCGTCATGCTGGCCGACATGGGCGCCGAGGTGATCAAAGTGGAAGAGCCCACCGGCGGCGACTTCGGCCGGCGGATGTGGCGCGAACCAGACGGGTTCACGGCCTTCTTCGAAGCCCTCGACCGGGGCAAGAAGTCCGTCTGCATCGACCTGCGCGACCAGCGCGGCCAGGAGCTGGCGCTCGCGCTCGGGGCCACCTGCGACGTCGTCGTCGAGAACTTCCGTCCCGGGACGATGGATGCGTGGGGACTGGGGTATGGCCAGTTCCAGGCCCGGAACGCCGGCATCATCTATGCGCAGGCGACCGGCTGGGGGACGCGGGGGCCGCTCGCCGCCTATCCTTCCTTCGACCAGATAGCCCAGGCGTACTCCGGCTACGCGCAGCACTCAGGCGGCGGGCCAGGGCACCGGCCCGAGGTGCCCTATCCGGGTGTCGCCGACCAGTCGGGGGCGATGAACCTCGCCTTCGGCATCATGACGGCGCTCTTCGTGCGCGAGCGGACGGGCATCGGGCAGAAGGTGGAGTGCTCGCTGCTGGGCACGCAGATCGCCCTCCAGGCGCCGGAGATCCTCCACGCCATGCACTTCGGCTGGGAGCACGAGCGGGAGTTCCGCGCCGCGCCCGTGGTGGGGCACTTCGAGTGCAGCGACGGCCGCTGGATCATGATCGTCTGCATCGACCAGAAGTTCTGGCCGCGTCTCACACAAGCCCTCGGCCTCGACCACCTCACGGACGACGAACGCTTCGCCCGCGGGTTCGGGCGCTACCAGAACCGCGCTGTGCTCGAGCCGCTGATTGAGGATGCCTTCCGCTCGAACACGGCGGCACACTGGATCGAGCGGTTGCGGGAGCGGGATGTCCCGGCCTCCGTCGTGCAGGACTACGCGGCACTGGCGACGGACGAACAGGCGCGAGCGAACGATTACATCGTCGAACAGGACCATCCGCGCTTCGGAAAGCAGAAGGTGGTGGGGCTGCACATCCAGCTCAGCGAGACCCCCGGGAAGGTAAGCGACCCGGCACCCGAGCTGGGAGCACAGACGTCGGAGGTATTGCGGTCCATTGGCATCCCGGAGGGGCGTCTGGCCGAGCTGGCGGACGCGGGCGTGATCGGAGCCGCGGAGGCTCGCACCCCGGCACGGAGCTACCGCCGTTAGAGAGTCGGCTCCATGTGCCCGGTGGCAGGGCCCCTCGCACCCGCGAAGGCGAAGCCGAGGGTCGCGAGGCTCTCACGAAGCGCTTGCTGCTCACCCGGCGCCGCCGCGCCAGCCAGTACCCGCTCCGCGGCCGCGTCGAGCACGTCCAGCGCTGCCGGGGCATCGAAGTCGTCGTCCATGGCGTCCCGGAAGGCAGCGACGAGACCGGCGCCGGCGCCGGCCTGACTGCCCGCTACCTCGCCGCTGGCGGCTGTCTTGAGCCGGCCATAACGCGCGGCCAGCGCGGGGAGGGCTGTCGAGCGGTAGTCCGCGTCCACACGGTAGTGGTGGCTGAGGAGGTAGAGGCGCAGATGGTCCGGCTCGAACTCCTTCATCAGGTTGCGGGCGAGAACCAGGTTGCCGAGGGACTTGCTCATCTTCACGCCGTCGAGCTGGAGCATGCCGTTGTGCATCCAGAATGAGCAGAAGGGGTCTACCCCATAGGCGCACTCTGCTTGCGCGATCTCGTTCTCGTGGTGGGGGAAGCGGAGGTCGCTGCCGCCGCCGTGGATGTCAATCTGCGGCCCGAGGTGCTCACAAGACATCGCGGTGCACTCGATGCTCCATCCCGGCCGTCCCGCGCCCCATGGGCTCTCCCAGGAGGGGTCTCCCGGCTCGACCTGCTGCCAGAGGAGGAAGTCGAGCGCGCCGCGCTTCTTCCATTCCCGCTTCGACTCCGGATTCTCACGCTTTGCGAGCTCGGCGACGGTAGTGCCGTTGAGCTTGCCGTAGCCCTCGAACTTCGCCGCCTCGAAGAAGACGTCGCCATCCACCTCGTAGGCGCACCCGTTGTCGATGAGACGCTGCGTGGTCTCGATGATTTGCGGGATGTGGTCGGTCGCGAACGGATATGCGCTGGGGCGGAGGACGTTCAGCCTGTCCAGGTCGTTCCGGAAGATCGCGTCGTTCTCATCCCGGATCTCCGGAATGGGCCGCCCGCCCTGGCGCTTCGACACCATGATCATGTCGTCATCGATGTCGGTGACGTTCTGGACGTACTTCACGTCGAAGCCGAGGGACGTCAGGTAGCGCCGGAGCGTATCGAACTGGACGTAGGAGAATGCGTGGCCGAGGTGGGTGACGTCGTAAGGGGTGACCCCGCAGACGTACATCTTCACCTGGCCGGGATTCACCGTTTTGAAGTCGCGGACTTCATTCCCAATGGTCGAATAGAGCCGCAGCGCCACAACGTCCTCCCGCGCAAACTTGTGACAGGGTAGCAGACTGCAACCCACAGGGTGAACGCGACGCTCGCTATTCGGTCAGCCGCCGGTAGAGCGTAGGGAGGCGGCTCGGGAGCGCCTCGATGTCTGCTACGACCTCGTAGCCCATGTCCTCGCACATCGTCTTCAGGTAATCGTGCCCGGCGCGGTCGACCGTGAGGGCGAAGGGGGTGATGCCTTCGCGCTTGGCCTCGTTGAGCGCCTGCTTGGTGTCGTGGATGGCGTATTCCTTCTCGGTGCGGTCGCGGCCATACCCGTGGTCCTGGGGGCGGCCGTCGCTCAGCAGGAAGAGAATGCGGACCTTCGCGTCCGTCAGCATGAGCTTATGAGTCGCGTGCCGGATCGCCGGCCCCATCCGCGTCGAGCGGATTGGCGCGATCTTGTCGAGCCGTTTCTTGATGGGCGTGTCCAGGTGTTCGTCGAAGTCCTTGATCACGAAGAACTCGACGTTGTCGCGGCCATAGCCTGAGAAGCCGTAGATGCCGTACTGATCGCCGATGGTCTCCAGCGCCGTCATCAACAGCACTGTCGACTCCTTCTCGAGGTCGATGATGCGCTTGGGCGGGCTCGTCAGCTCCTGGCGCCGCTTTGAGACCCACCAGCTCAGGTACTTGCGCGGGTCATCGTCGTAGTCATCGTCGTCGTACTTCTTCTCGCGCTTGTTGATCTCCTCGTCCGTGCTCGCGGACATATCGATCAGGAACGCGACGGCGACGTCCCGCTCGATCTTGTTGCGGCGCCAGTAAATCTTGTCGCTTGGGCTGGCGCCGGCGCGCTTCTCCACCATCCACTCGATGGCGGCGTCCAGCTCGATGTCCTCGCCCTCGGGCAGCCGCTTGAGCTTGCGGAACAGCTCAGGCTTCATCAGCTCGAACTGCTTGCGTGTCTGGGCCACGAGGCCGGCATGCTCCCTGAGCGCGTTCTCGTAGAAGTTCTCGTCGCCCTGTTCGAGCTTCTGCTCTTTCACGGCGCACCAGCGCGGCTTGTAGTCCTGCGCGCGGAAGTCCCACTCGTCGTAGTAGTAGGTCGTGATGATGGGGGCGAGGGGTGCCTCGTCCTCGCCTTCGCCGGTGCTGTTGTCGCTGGTGGGGTCGCCCTTCTGGTCTTTGTCGCTGGTGGGCGTGCCGGCTTCCTTCATCAGGTTCGAGAGGAACTGCCCGGTCGTGGCATCGAGGTCGCCTTCCATCATCGCGTCGAGGTCGATCTCGGCGCTCTTCGCGAGTAGTTCCGCGAGCTGTTCAGGCGTGAGCTGCTGGGGCGACATCTGGCCGGCCTCGCCGGTCTGCGCATCCTCACGCAGCTTCATGAGGAGTTGCACCAGCTCCGGCTTGAAGTCGCCGCGGAAGTCGACCTCCTGCGGGCTGTTGTAGCCCTCGTCGCCTTCACCGACGTCGCCGAGTTGGGCCTGGCCCCCTTCGCCACCCAGTTCGCCGCCTTCGCCGCCCATCGAGGCCGCGCCTTCCATCGGCTCGACCGAGTCCCACTCGCCCTCTTCCATGTCCTGCCGGATATTTGGGATGGCGATGGCCGACTGGTACAAGCGGAGCGTCGCTTCGGCAGTGTCCTCGACGAGCGCCTCGGCCTTGCCCAGCTCTTGCAGGATGCCGAGCGCGAGCGACATCTCCTCGGCACGGTCACGGGGGTATCGGACCGCGTCGGGGCTATCGAGGCTCGCGCGCACCAGGTTCTCGACGAAGGCCTCGCGCAATGGGAGGGTCTTCACGTCGGGGCGGTGCCCCAGTTCTTCGCCCTGCATGGTGCGGAGCGTGCGGCGGATGCCGCCGTATTCGCGCTTGATCGCGGCATCGATGCGGCAATCCTCAGCGATTGTGTAGAGGTCGCTCGCCAGCTTGCGGTCCGGGAAGAGGTCGAAGAAGCGTTCCACGTCCGTGACCGGGTGGCCCTCAGGGTTCGCCACCTGGCCACGCTGTGAGGGGAAGACATTCCCGGGCCGCTCCCAGGCGAAGTTGAAGCTTCCGAACTCGATGTGCGCCGCCTGGTGGGTCGCGAATACCTTGAACGCGGCGAAGTTGTCCTCTTTGAGGTGGTACTTCTCCATGAGGTCGGGCAGGAAGATCGTGCTGCCTTCGGTGCTCGCGCGATGCTCATCGACCCAGCCGATGCCCTTCTCGGCGAGGGCGGAGGTCGATTGGACGCTCACGTTGCGTCCCGTGAGCGCCTTACAGTAGAGCCGCAGGATCTCACCGATTTTGTTCAGTTCAACGCGGGCGGAGAGCGTCTCGAGGATGTCCTCGCCGCGCGTGGACTGGAGGCGGAAGTAGGCCTCGCCGCCGTCGTGGCTGCTCTGCAGGATCTTCAGGCCGGCCTGTTGCCAGGGCTCCAGTTCGTCCACGCGGATGCGGTTGAGGACGTGCGGCACGCTGCTCACGAAGTCCATGGCCGCGTAGGGCGAGTATGGCGCAAGTTGCTCGGCCAGCTCGATCACCTTGTGGTGGTCGTCCGGTTCGAGCTCCGCGAGGGCGTTGGCCGCCTCCTCGAAGTACTGGAAGGCCGAGCGATTATGTCCTCGGGCGACCTGCGCGGCGAGCAGCAGGTATCGCTCCCGCAAGGGCGAGTGCACCTTCTCGATAAGGACGGCGCCACGTTCGAAGTAGAGGCGCGAATCCGCCCAACTTGACTGCGCCAGCTCGACCGCGAACGTCAGGAACGGGAGCCGATCGTCCTCAGGCAGCCGCTTCAGCACGTCCGGAGCCGAGCCCAGGCACGCGGCCGCGAGCTCGTAGCTGTGGCGCGACAGCTCGTCCACGAAGAGTACGAGTCGCGACGCCTGGCCGATGCGCAGCGACTGGAACACAGCCGGCGCGGCGTCGAAGAACTGCGAGGCGAGCGACGAGCTCTTCCAGTTGCCTTTGTACAGGCGCCGGCCAAGGTCGGCCCACTGGCGCATGTGCGCCGGGCCGATGAGCTTCATCGCGGCCGGCGAAGACCGCAGGAACGACACGGCCAGCGGCGAGGAGTCGGAGGCCATGGACACGGCCTCCCGCCCGACCGTCTCCAGCGCCTCCCATGTGACGGCGTCACCGAACTCCTGGGCAGCTTTGAAGTACTCGAGTGCGGCCTCCCAGGAGCGCAGGCTGAGGCCCGTCAGCTCGACCCCCGTTTCGCTCCACATTTGGAGCTGCGTGGGCGTCAGCTCCGGCGAGAGGGCGCGAAGGGCCGCCTCGAAGTGCTGTTCGAGGGGCGCCGGGAAGCCGGACAGGCGTTCGCGGTTGCGAGCGATCAGCTCGCCGACCACCGTCACGCGACACCCCTCGGGCGTTCGCGACGCGAATGGCTCTGCCGCAGGTGGTCCTTATGGTTCACATCTGCCCCGAAGAAGACACGAAGTTACGCGTCGGATCCTTGTAATCGTAAAAGATGACCTCATCGGTTGTCGTGTCCCAAACCGCGCAGCTCAGCTGGAAGTCATTCCGGTGGTCCCGTGGGTCGCCCGTGGAGCCCGGGTTTATGACGAGCACCTTCCCGAACCGCCGCGCCATCTTGTAATGCGTGTGGCCTACGATGAGCACGTCACAGTCAAGCGTCGCCGCCCTGGACCACATCGATTCGTGTGGGTAGATGTACTCCTTCCAGGGCTCCCAGGGGCTCCCGTGCGTCATCACCACTCTCTTGCCGTCGATCACGTCCTCGATACGGTAGGGCTGCGCTCGCAGCCACTCCACGAGCTCCGGCCGGACTTTCGGATTGCCGATGGCGCGCACTCCCTCCGGGCTGAGGATCGTCTCCTCGTGGTTGCCGAGGACTACGCGCGCGCCGCGTTCCCTCAGCAACTCGACGACCTCGTTCGACCAGCGGAACTGGAACACCGAGTCGCCCGCACACCACAGTTGGTCGATCTCGCCCATGCGGACGAGAGCCTCCTCGAGGCCCTGGATGTTGCAGTGGATGTCCGAGACGATACCGATGCGCATCAGGGCGCTGCGCCAGCAGGTGCGAGAGTCACGTACCCATCATCGCGGAGCCACGGCACTTCGCGCGAGCAGAGGCGCATCGTCGGCCCGCATGCAATGCACTTCGGTAGGCTCGCTCTTCCCCTTGAGGGCGAGGCTCCGACGTTCGCACCCCGGGATGTCCATGCCCGATGCCGCCCGCGTCGCCTCGCTGATAAGCGCCTCGCCGGCGGCAGCCGCCCCCGCCAGCCTGGCCGCAACGTTGACCGGGTCGCCCAGTGCAGTGAAGTCCGCCAGTGTGCCGTCCGTACCCGCGACAGTGCCGAAGTAACAGGTGCCTGAATTAACGCCAATCCCCACCGGCAGCGACTGCTGCCCCGCGGACGACGTAGCCAGCAGTAGCTCGCGCGCTCCCTCGATCGCCGCCTTGGCGTGGTTCTCCCCGCAGAAGACGGGCAGATAGACGACCATCACCTCGTCACCAACGAACTTGTCGATGAAGGCTCCGCTGCGGATCAATGCCCTCGTTGCGGTCGCGTAAAACGCGTTCATCAGCTGTGCGAAGCGCGCGGGATCCATGCCCTCTGCGAGGCTGGTGGAGCCACGCACGTCCACGAATAGGAAGGAGAGCTCGATGATGGCGCCACCCGGGCGCTCACTCAGGTTGTGTAGTCAGAAGTTGCAGAACTTCGGGTTCCGATCGTACTGCCCGCGACCCCGGAATCGCATCAGCCAGCCGGCGGGACCGTCGAAGGGCGCACGACAGTTCTTGCAGCGATCACGGCCGGGAAGCATCTCCCGAAACCGCCGGCCCTTCCGCAACCGCGGATCTTCGCCGGTGAGGACATGATGGATGGCGGTGTTGACGCGGCTGCTTGGATCCCACATCCGCTCAAACGATTCACGTTCGCTGTCCATCGAATTGGGATCCGACATAGCCGACCCTTCATTCCCCAGTGGGGACGCACTCTAACATAGGGTGACGCCCGGGGTGTGACGTCGGACACACAGTGAGCGACGGTGCTGGGCTACTCGAATATGGAGGTGACGACCTCTTCGATCGAACGCTGCACCTCGAGGTCGTCCGTGAGCGACCAGGTGACCGAGACCTGGCAGGCGCGCCGGGGCGCAATGCCCTTGGCGATGAGCCGGCCCGCGTAGATGAGCAGACGAGTGCTGACGCCCTCGCCCAGGCCGTGCTCCTTCAGGTTGCGGATCTTCTCGCCGAGCTTGGCGAGATCGTTCGCCGTGGCCTGGTCGCAGCCCGCCTCGTGGATGATGATCTCGGTCTCGCGCTCGCGCGGCGGGTAGTCGAATTCGATCGAGATGAATCGCTGGCGGGTCGAGTGCTTGAGGTCCTTGAGCGCGCTCTGGTAGCCCGGGTTGTAGGAGATAACGAGCAGGAAGCCGTCGGCAGCCTCCACAACCTGGCCCAGCTTCTCCACGGGGAGCAGCCGGCGGTAGTCGGTGAGCGGGTGGATGAGGACTGTGGTGTCCTTGCGCGCCTCGACCACCTCGTCCAGGTAGCAGATCGCACCGACCTTCACGGCCCGCGTGAGCGGGCCGTCGACCCAGCGCGTGCCGTCGGTGTCGAGCAGGTACCGGCCGACGAGGTCGCTCGCGGTCAGGTCTTCGTGGCAGGCGACGGTGATGAGCGGCATGCGGTGGTCGGCTTCCTCACCCGTGCGTTCCGAAACCCTGCGCACTGGCTGGGCGAGCCGGTAGGCCATGTACTCGACAAAGCGCGTCTTGCCGCAGCCGGTCGGCCCCTTCAGCAGCACGGGAATGCGCTGCTCGTACGCCATCTCGAACAGCTCGATTTCGTCGGCGATGGGGATGTAGTACGGCTCGTCGTGGACCGTGTACTCCTCGGCCGCGTGGACCGTCGATGAGCGCCCGTTAGCGTTGTCAGCCAATCCCATTACCTCCCGGCTGCCGTGCGCAGCCGCGTTTGTAGTGCATCCCACGACTCGCTGATGCGGCGTTCAAGGTCCGCCAACGAGCCGTTGTTTTCGATCACGATGTCCGCCCGCGCCGTGCGTTCGGCATTCGATAGCTGCGAGGCGATGCGCGCCCTGGCCGCCTCAGGGTCGAGGCCGTTGCGCTCAGCCAGCCGCTTCACAGCGATCTCGGGCTCCCCGACCACGACCCACAGTTCGGTGCAGAGGTCTTCCCAGCCGGCCTCGAACAGCACCGCGGCCTCGAGCACCGCCAGGTTGTTCCCCGCCGTCTCCAGCTCCGAGAGATCCTCGTTCGCCAGCCGCCGGATACCGGGCCAGACGATGTCCGTGAGGCGCTTCAGTTCGTTCGGCTTGCCGAACACCTTCCCCCCAAGCGCGCGGCGGTCGATAGTGCCGTCCTGCGCGACGATGTCCGGCCCGAACGCCGCGGCCACGGCCGCGAAGGTGTCCGTGCCGGGCTCGTAGGTGCGATGGCCAAGCACGTCCGCATCGATCACGGGGATCCCGCGATCACGGAAAAACTGGGCCACAGTCGACTTGCCGCTGGCGATCCCACCGGTCAGTCCGATGACGTGCAAGGAAGCGCTCCGGTTGTTGTTACGGTTTGGGTCGGAACGATTAGTGTATCCGTCGCGCCGGATTCGCGGCAAACGCAGGACGGATCAGGCGTCGACGATGCGGATGCGGTTGCGGGGCGCTTCGCGGTCGCAGGTGGGGCAGTGGTAGACGACCTTCACCCCGTGACCACACTCGCTGTCGACGAGCACCAGGTCGTGTTCGCTGTACTGCTGGCCCCAGGTGGAGAGCGCCCCGACGACCACCCCGAGGGCGTGGCCCTTGGCCGTGAGCACGTATTCGGCCCGCGGCGGGTAGTCGCTGTAGATCTGCCGCTCGACAATCCCCTCCGCCTCGAGCCGCTTGAGTCGGTCGGAGAGCATGGTGGTGGTCACGCCCTCTACGGAGCGGGCGAGCTCGCTGAAGCGCGAGTTGCCGCGCAGCAGGTCCCGCACGAGGAGCAGCGTCCAGCGGTCGCCCACCAGGTCGAGCGTGGATGCGACGGGACAACGGATGGCGCGTCGTGATGTCTGCATGTGTTGTACGTTGCTAAGTGCAACCGACTTGGGTTATACAAGCAACTACGAAGATACTACCATTAACCCGCGCACGCTACGCCCGCTAGAGGCACGCGCGTGCTGTGGCCCACGATTCGCGCGCCACTGGAGGTCCGCCCATGCTCCCGACAACCGAACGCACGCTCGCGCGCGCCCTCGACGGGCTGGTGCCCACGCACTCGGAGTCCCTAGCCCTCGCGGGCGAGACCGACCTTGCACCCCTCCTCTCGACTGCGAGCGAGCTGCGCGATCGGGGGCACCGGAACGTGATTTCGTACTCCCGCAAGGTGTTCATCCCGCTCACGCAGCTCTGCCGGGACGTCTGCCACTACTGCACCTTCGCGAAGCCGCCCCGCCCGGGGCAGCGCGCCTACCTGCGGCCCGAGGAGGTCCTGGACATCGCCCGAGCGGGCGCGGCGGCCGGCTGCCACGAGGCCCTCTTCACCCTCGGCGACAAACCGGAGCTACGCTACAAGGTCGCGAAACGCGAGCTCGAGGAGATGGGCTACGCAACCACGATCGAATACCTCACGGCCATGGCGAAGCTCGTGCTCGACGAGACCGGGCTCCTCCCGCACGCGAATCCCGGCGTGATGACTCGTGAAGAGATTGCCGCCCTACGCCAGGTTTCGGTGTCGCAGGGGATCATGCTGGAGAGCGGCTCCGAGCGGCTCTGCGAGAAGGGCGGCGTCCACTACGGCTCGCCCGACAAGCGCCCCTCCGTCCGGCTGGAGACCATCCGCCTGGCAGGCGAGCTCCAGGTGCCCTTCACCTCCGGAATCCTCATCGGCATCGGCGAGGACCGCCACGAGCGCATCGAGGCGCTCTTGGCCCTGCGCGACCTCCACGACGAGTTCGGGCACATCCAGGAGATCATCGTCCAGAATTTCCGCGCCAAGCCCGACACCCTCATGGCCGGCTGGCCGGAGCCCGACCTCGACGACCTCCTCTGGACCATCGCCGTGGCGCGCATCGTGTTCGGCGCGGAGATGAACATCCAGGCCCCCCCGAACCTCAGCTACGACGAGTACCCCAAGCTCGTCGCCGCCGGACTGAACGACTGGGGCGGTGTCTCGCCTGTCACGCCCGATCATGTGAACCCAGAGGCGCCCTGGCCGCACCTGGAGAACCTGCGCGCTCGCACCGAGGAGTGCGGCAAGGTGCTCACAGAGCGGCTCGCGATCTATCCGGCCTACGCCCTCGACCGTGAGCGCTGGCTCGATGAGCCGCTGCGTACGCCAACGATCAGGGCGATCGATGCGGACGGCTTCGCGCGCGTCGAGGAATGGTCCCCGGGCGACGCGGACCACACCATCCCTCCCGAGTTCATCCCTCGGGCGCCAGGGATACTCACGGCGACACCCGAGGTTGCATCCATCCTCGAACGGGCGGCCGCTGGAGACGAGCTCGGCGAAGCCGACCTCGTGCGCCTCTTCCTGGCGCGGGGCGACGACTATCACGCCATCTGCGCCGCAGGTGACGACCTCCGGAAGCGGACGAATGCCGAAACCGTGAGCTACGTGGTCAATCGCAACATCAACTACACCAACATCTGCTACTTCAAGTGCCAGTTCTGCGCCTTCGCGAAGGGAAAGCTGAGCGAGTCCTTGCGCGGCACGCCCTACGACCTCGGGCTCGACGAGGTGGTCCGCCGCGTGCGCGAGGCGTGGGACCGCGGCGCCACCGAGGTCTGCATGCAGGGTGGCATCCACCCGGAGTACACAGGCACGAAGTACCTCGAGATCCTCCGGGCCGTGAAGGACGCGCTCCCGGGCATGCACGTCCACGCCTTCTCTCCGCTCGAAGTCGCCCAGGGCGCCGAGACAACGGGCGTCACCGTGCCGCAGTTCCTCCGCCAGCTCAAGGATGCCGGGCTGGGAACACTCCCGGGCACGGCCGCGGAAGTCCTGGACGACGACGTACGCCGCACGCTCTGCCCCGACAAGCTGAGCACGGACGAATGGCTGCGCGTGGTCGAAGATGCGCACGAAGCCGGCTTCCGCACGACCTCGACGATCATGTACGGACACATCGACGGCCCGCGGAACTGGGCGCGGCACCTGATCCGCCTGCGCGACCTACAGAAGCGCACCGGCGGCATCACGGAATTCGTGCCGCTGCCATTCGTGCACATGGAGGCGCCCATCTACCTCAAGGGGAATGCCCGCCCCGGGCCGACCTTCCGCGAGGCGATCCTGATGCACGCGGTTGCCCGCCTGGCGCTTCACCCGCACATCACGAACATCCAGGTCTCGTGGGTGAAGATGGGCGCCGAGGGTGCGAAGGCGGCCCTCAACGCCGGCGCCAACGACATGGGCGGCACCCTCATGAACGAGAGCATCTCCCGCGCCGCCGGCGCCGCCTTCGGCCAGGAGCTCCCCCCGGAGCGGATGGAGGAGATCATTCGGGCGGTCGGCCGAAAGCCGATGCAGCGCACCACTCTCTACGGCCTCGCGCCCGAGGATCGGCAGATCGCCTCCTTCCACGCGCCGGATCTCGAGCCGATCGTCCTCACGCCAGCGAAGAAGTACGAACGCCGGCCCATAGCGGTGGGCTGAGCCCCCGGAGGACACGCACCCCGGTGGCTATTGGGTGGACAGCAGGTCGCAGTTCGGTGAACGACCCGACGACACGGGTTCGAACGAGGGAACGGAAGGGTGCCGGAGCCTCCCTCTCCTGCCGTACTCATAGAAGAGAGTCCGAGACCAGGGCGCGGGAGGAGCAGAGGCATGCCGAGGTCAGCGGTCGTTATTGACGACAATCCAAAGTCGCGTGCACACACCGAGGCAGTGCTCGCCTCCCACCGGCTCGAGATCATCGCGTCGTCTGCACACAACTTGAACGCGCCCAGGCTCGCGGTCGAGCATGAGCCCGACATCGTGTTCGTGGCCGTGGAGGAGCCGATGATGCGCTGCCTCCAGACGCTCACGCTGCTCGCCGGCCGCCTCGAGTCCACGCCCATCGTCGCTTACTCGTCGTCGTCAGCGACGTCCGTGTTTCAGCAGGCCGTCCGTGCGGGCGCCACGTTGATGCTCGACGCGCCCTTGAACGCGGGCCAGGTCGCGCAGGCGCTCTCGCGGCTGCTCGGGACCCCCTCGGACCTGCCGAAGGCGAGCACGGGCCGCGTCATCACCGTGGTCGGCCAGAAGGGTGGCATCGGCAAGACGACCATCTCCACCAACCTCGCGGCTGCGCTCGCCTCGGAGGCGCAGGCCTCCGTCCTCATCATCGACTTCGACACCACCTTCGGAGACGTGGGCCTCTCGCTCGACGTGGACTCGCGCATCACCGCCGCCGAGATGGCAAGGGACCTCGGGGACTTCGACCGCGAGGCCTTCAAGGCGTCGCTGATCCCGCACGACTCGGGAGCATTCGTGCTTCCCGCACCGGCGCATGTTGGCGAATGGCTCTCGGTGAGCCCCGAAAAGCTCGCTCAACTCGTGGATTTCGCCGCGCACATGTTCGACTACGTGGTAGTTGATACCCCTGGCGCATTCAACGATGCCGTCGCTGCCGCCCTTGAGATCGCCGATCACGCGATGATCGTCACGAGCATGGAGATCACGAGCGTGAAGAACACGTCGTTGCTGCTCGAAGTGCTCAGCGGCGCGGGCTACCCCGAGGAACGTACCCTCGTGATGGTCAATCACACCATCGAGGACCCCGGCGTGACCGTGGTGGACGTGGCGCCGACACTGAATCGCGCCTCCGTCTGGGAAGTGCCCTACGACCCTTCGGTGCGGGCCGGGTCACAGGCAGGGCGGCCGGTAGTGCTGCTGGATCTGAAGTCCCTCGGTGGCAAAAGCCTGCGTGCGCTCGCGCACCGCATCGCCACGGAGCCCGAGCGGATCGACCGCCGCGCCACCGTGCGTGCCCCGAAGGAGCGGAAGGGTGACAGCGCCATCGGCTCCCGCCTACGCGACGCCATGAAGCGCCTCGCCTCCTGATTGTCGATTTCCGATTGTCGATTGTCGATGCACGGCTCTACGCGGCTGGGGGCCGGGACCGTACGCGCGCAGGCAATCGGAAATCGAAAATCGAAAATCGGAAATCAGGGTAGGGAACCGCGGGGCGGGCTGGTGGGCGGTACTGGACTCGAACCAGTGACCTCGTCGGTGTGAACGACGCGCTCTAACCAACTGAGCTAACCGCCCGCGGACCTCATAGTCTACGGCCGGCGAGGCGCGCCGGACAACAGCGGAAGTCGTCCCGCGGTTGTACCGTGGCCGGGCCGGGGCGATAATGGTCGCTAGGCCGAAGTGGCGGAATGGCAGACGCGCTACATTCAGGGTGTAGTGTCCTTATGGGCGTGCGAGTTCAAATCTCGCCTTCGGCACCATTCGCCAGTTCTCCCCAAGTGCGCCCGTAGCTCAGCGGATAGAGCGTTAGGTTGCGGACCTAAAGGTCGGAGGTTCGAGTCCTCCCGGGCGTACCACCCAATTGAATCTGTGCTCGACGAAAAGAGGGCCTGTGAGGCCCTCTCGTTATGTCTCATGCAAACGGTTTGCAAACGCGATCCGGCCGGGCTGGTCTCCCTTATGTAAATCAGTCTGGCCGAGTTGAGCGTCGAAGGCGAGGGCGGCAGCTTCCTGGAGGCCCGGGACGACATGAGAGTAGAGGTCGAGCGTGATCCCGATCGTACTGTGGCCGAGACGCTCCTGGACGACCTTTGGGTGTGTCCCGGCCTTGAGCAGCAGGGATGCGTGAGTATGTCTGGCGTCATGAAGTCGAATGCCGCCAAAGCCATGCTGCCGTGTGAGCCGACGCCACGCCTGTGAGAGCGAGTCAGGAGGAATTGGCGAACCGTCCATTCGGGAAAACACGAGGTCTGACTCACTCAGAGATGGAGACTGCAGAAACACTCGCCGCGCCCTCTGCTTCTCCTGATGCTCCCTGAGGAGCACGACGGTCGACGGCGGAAGCGCGATCGTCCGCCGTCCCTTCGCGGACTTCGGGCCCCGGAAGACGATCGAGCCGTTCCGCAGGCGGTGAACCGTCCTCTTGACGGCCGCATGGCCCCGGTCCAGGTCCACATCGGACCAACGGAGCGCAAGAAGTTCGGAGCGCCTCATGCCGGTGAAGAGTGCGAGGTAGAAGGGCACGTACCACTCGGTGCCGTCAACTGCCTCCAGAAACTCCCGGATGCCGTGCTCGCTAAAAGTACTCATGTCGCGCGCGATAATCTTCGGCGCATCAACCAGGTCGGCGACGTTGCGCGACACGACTTGCCACCTGGCTGCGGCGGCCAGCGCAGTGTGGAGGGTCACGTGCAGGTGTCTCACGCTCCGGGGCGACAGGCCACCCTTGCCATCCAGCCGGCCGCTTCGCAGCTTCACGCTGTAGAGGTGCTGGAGGTGGCCAGGGGTGAGCTTTGCGAGCTCCACGGGTCCGATCGCGGGCACGAGGTGCCGTTGAACGTAGAAGGTGTACGAGTCGTGCGTTGTCTCCGCGATGGTGCCCGCCGTGGCTTCAAGCCAACGGTCGAGGAAGTGCCCCACGGTCTCCCGGGACGGTGGGATGTACGCGGCTTCATCCAGGGAGGTGAGCACCTCCCTAAGCTTCTTCTCGGCCTCGCGCTTCGTTCGAAAACCCGAGTACCACCGTTGTTTCCGTTTGCCGCTTTCGTCACGGCCGACATCAACGACCGCCGCCCACGTTTGGCCGCGCTGGCGGACATGGCCCCTCACCGACTGTCCTCCGGGTCCAGCGAACCCGACCCGGGCACGGGCGCGGCGCAGCTCGGGCGAGATGCGCTCCCGTCCCGGCTACTCATGCAGCCACCTCGCCCCGGAGGAGCGCTTCCAGGGGCGCGCGCGGAATCACGTACCGCGTGCCAATCTTGATAACCCGCGTAGGGAACGTGCCCGTCCGGACAGCTTCGTACGCGAGGGAGCGCCCGATGCCGAGCATCCGGGCAGCCTCCTCGACCGACACGGTCAGGGTCCCGCCGGCAACTTCAGGCGAGCCCCCGTACTTGAGTGCTGGGTGATTCGCGCCGGGACGCGAAGGGGCGCAATCAATAGTCCTGTGGGTCACGGCCAAACTTCCTTCTACAAGTTAGTTTGGGCCTTTCTATCATTAGATTACCAGCGTGTGTCAGTGATGTCTACAGTCAGACACCAGTCGGCATCGCTGAAGCCCGGAGCGCAGCTACCGGTCAACCCAGATGTAGACGGCTGTCATCCCATCCTTACGGATTCCCAACTTGAGATCCTTGTGACGCCTGCGCCATTGCACCATCGATCGGTAAAAGCGATCCAACGCTTCGGCCTCCCCTTCGTAACGCACCTTCCCCGTGCGTGATGCTCTGGCGCGGTGGTACGCGTCCAGCATCGGGCTCTTACGCGGGCCCCTTTGCGGAGGTGGAATCTCATCCACCTCCGTGACGGTGAGTTCGGGTTCCTTCGGGTGTCTGGTCACGTACCCCAACTGTACCAGTGATCGATGCCTTCGCGTAGTCTGACTGAGGTGGGTTCGACCGATGGATCGATCGGGCCCGCGCCTCGACGCCTCGCAAAACCGACTGATATCGGGTTCTTAGTGGGGGGCTGGGGGGTTGCCAGGAACGCTGCGACCGCGATCTCGCTCGTTTCCGACATAGGATGCCTCTCGGGAAGGGTGCGGGCGTCCTCACCCAACACCATCCCTTCCCACCCCGCACGGGGACGCGGAAACGCCCTCTGGCTCGAGAAACGCGAGCCGCTGCGTCCGAACCGCGTCTACCATATGATCCAGCGCCACTGCCGCGGGGCCGACATTCCCGAGGTACACCGACGCATGTTTCGTCACACCTTCGGCGATCTCTACCCGAGGGCCAGTCCCGCGGACGCGACCTCATGCGGGTGACGGGTTGCAGCTCGCGTCAGATGGTGGACCGGTAAGGGCCAGCGTGACGGCCGACCGCGCGGCGGACGGGACGAGTGCTCCTCGCCACGCACGGGAATGGGAATAGCGTCCGGTTCGGCTGGAAAACAGGTGAATAGGCGTCGTCCCTCTCACGCTGCGCTGGGCTCTCGCATCGCGGAACCAAACGTGCGACTGCTCGCCGACTTTGAACGGCTCCTTCGCGGCGAGCCGGCGTTGGACAATGGCCCGAGTCGATCGGGCTGGCTAACGTCTCCTCCAGGCGGCTGCTCATGGCCCACGCCGCTTTGGGGGCGGGCCCACGACGGCCACGCGATCGGCCAGAAGCAGCTGAAGAATGAGATGGAGCGCCACGGTCATGCGCACGCACGCGACAGCAAGGGAAGCCATTCATGGGAATGCAGGTCGATGTGACGGCCGGGGAATTGCGCGTCGTTGCGTAGCCATGACGGCTGGACGGCCCCTTCTCACGGCCGGGAGGGGCGGCAATCGTCGGGTGACTCCCGGCGCTTGACCTGGCCCGAGAGCGCTGGTCACCGGTTAGCAAGTAGTTAACCCGGGCACGCCGGGGCCCAGCTGATGACCGGCGGGTCACCGCATGCGATTTGTCCGCCTCCGGATGCCGACCAATTTGGCCGGATTAAGCGTCAGGCGTGTAGGAACCGTTACAAAATAAGGGGACGGGCTAGTGTCTGCAGCCGCTAAAACCGGCAGAAAGCGCGGGTCTGTCGCGTCGCGTCCGCCTTTTTCTGGTCCATGGTTGTGCATACAGACTGTGAATTCGTACAATACACTGTGACGCCACCTAGTGTGTATTGACTCTGTACATATAGATTTCGGGGAGTAGTATCCCCGACTCTCTGTCGGCCTAACACGTGAGCCAGTGTCCCTCGACATAGGCCAGCACCAAGCGATCTGGCAGTAACTATCTAGCGTCAGTACGTTCATGGACTTCACGTCAGTCTATCCACCGTTAAGCCCCTTGCAATCCGCCGCCCAGCGGACTAGACAGATTGGAACTGGCAGTCGTAACTGGAAGGCGAGGCCGCCACCAGAACCGACCGCGCCAGGCAATGTGCGCCGCGGACTCTCTCCGGAAGCGATTCCCGTCCGACGACTTGAGTACTGCGGGGAGGCAGTTAAGGAGGAAAGAAAGATGGAACAACAGTTGCTGGAGATGTGCATGCGGTACGAGCAGATCGAAGCATTCGCTCCCGTGCCGGTTGAACTGAACGGAGAATGCGGAGCGGAGCACTTGGACGGGGCGCACCTTCTGCAGCGAGCCATCACGCCGGGCAGGGACGGTGTCGACTGGACCGCTCCCGGGATCGGCGGCCTGGCGGCGAAGTTCAGCCGGTCCATAGCGGTCTGGTCGACGCCGCTCTCGGAGCTCTGTCCACCGCTCAGTCTCCCAACCTGGGAGTTCACGATCGGCGAGGGAGACCGCGTCCAGCTCTTCGGCACGGATGCCCCGGTCATGACCCTCAACCACCGGGTTCACTGCTCGATCGTGGTCGCCGGACGTGACGGCCATCTGCTGTTGCCCCCGGGCACTCCCGCCAAGCCTTGCGCCTGGGCTCCCGGTCGTGCGCCCTGGGAACGCTCGCTGGCGACCTTGCCTCCCGAAGCCCTCGGGCTGTTCCAGTCGTACCGCCCGAAAGAGGACGACCGCACCTTCCTCCTCGCGACTGGCGCTACACACGTCCGCTGTGACCTGTGTGGCGATGCCATGGGCACCAGCGCCGAGGTGCTCGGGGTGTCCGAGAGCCATGTGAAGTGGGGCTTCTGCCGGCACTGTTTCGAGCTGCTGAACCAGACGCTTGACGACTTCCCATGGACGCGGCCGGTGCCGGAATGGCACGTCGTCCAGATGGAGGCCGAGCCTAGCGGCGAGTACTGGGTCGACCGGTACTTCGCCGCCACCAGTTCGGAAACCCCTGTGGGAGGGACGAAATGACGACTCGTCGCCGCGCTACCTTGAGCCATTACCAGGTCCTTGACGTCCCCGCAGATGCTACTACTCAGGAGATCGCGGAGGCGGCCCAGCTCCAAGACGTCATCTGGGGAGCTGAGCGATACCAACAAGCGCCGCAGGAAGTGAGGGGCTATGTCGAGAGGCGGAGAACGGACGCCAGTAGTGCCTTTGAAGAGTTGCGTGATCCTCAGCGACGACGTGCTTATGACAAGCGACGTGCGGAGCCGCCAGAAGAGTTCAATCCGTTCCCACTCCCAGAACAGATGGACTCCGCTGTCTGGGCAAAAGCTGCCGGGTGGATGAAGGAGAATGACGTCGGTACCGGGTTTCAGCGACGGATGGCCTACGCGACCAGCCGCTGCCTCAGGGAACGGGTCATGCCCACTGACCGGCAGCTGCCGTTCATGCTGGACGCCTGGGAGACAGCCGTGGGGGAAGGGTTCGATCCTTCCAACGGGTAGCGGATCTGGTTGTTCGGGCTTCGGCACATGGCGGCCGACCATTTCCTGATCGGCGATAGGCGCCGGTGTATTTCCAAGGAGCGAGTCGGAGGAGGTCTTGGGTATGAAGAGTCAACGCAGGAACCGGGTGCAGAAAGGCAGCTCGTCGCTTGGGAGCCAGACTGCGCGCCCCATACAGTTAACGACGACTGAGGCTGAATTCCTTCGTCTCTTCGAGGACTGGGAACGCGGACCTCTCCTCCGGGCTGTGAAACGCAGCGGAAGCTCGACGCCGCAACAAATTCGTAAGTTCCAAGAGTGGGCCAACTTCCACCGTGACCAGGCAGTGGGCACGGTCCTTCTGCTGGCCGCAGCGGACAGCCGGGTGGATGTCTCGCGCGACCCGCTGGTCGTAACTGCAGGTGCGAGCAACCGCCTGCCGAGCGTCGAGATTGACTTCTCGGTGCCGGAGCTTACGCCGTCCGAAGTCCGGAAGGTGCGGACCGCCGTGCTTGCCGGGACACCCCGACCGATCCATGCCGTGGAGATGCAGAAGGCGATGAACACCGCCGCGGCCGGCAAACAGTCCGAGGCTATTCTCCGTCTCGTGATGTCGGGACATCGGAGCGTCCGGGTGGAGAAAGAGCAGATCGTGCTGGACCCGGCTGAGCCCGAGGACGCGTGCTTCGACGAGAATGGCGATTTGCTCCCCGCACCTCGTTGACCCTCTGCCTCTGGCTACGGCGAGTCCAGTCGACCAGCGGAGGGGAGTGGTCCGAGCTGAACCGAGCTGTATCGGCATCACTAGATCTAGCCTCAGTTACCTGTTCTCTGTGGAAATAGAGGAACAAGGGATGAGTGTCTAAAGTGTGCCGTAGACAGCTCGGCCCATACACAACAGCGCCGGTGCGGCCGCTGACGGGTGACTTTGCACTTACTTGGGCTTGATAGCTTCCACGTCCTCCCTTCCGAGTTATATTCTGCGCTGTTTGAGGATCGCTGGCTCCTCCCGCGCGGGAGAGCCTCACCGCGTGACATGCAGAGTGCGGCTTTCCTCGGATCCGAATGCCCTCTCGAAGACCGCTCAGCAGGCCAAGAGACGGAGAGAACAGGTGAACAGATCACCGGCTGACGCGAAGACCCGGCTGCCAGGTCCGGGGCGAGAAGCGCGGCGAGTTCCGGTTTGATTTCGCCCAGTTCGGCAGCGCCCGCCCATAGTCGGGTAGACCGCGACGGTAGACAGCCCCCCAGACAGAGACGAGCAGGGCCATGTCCGGCCGCCCGTCCGACATGTGACAGGAGTGGCAGAAGTGACAGTTAGTTGATCGTTCTCTTGGAAAAAACCTCTATGGAGGAAGTTCTTCTGGAACCACCACTCCTGTCACTTCTGCCACCGTGGCCCTGGGCACCAGCCCGGGCCAGCCGGTGTGCGTTTAGGCCGCCCAGGCCCGCGACTCACACCGTAACAGGCTCGTGCAGCCAGACGGGCAGCTGCACGAAAGAGCCAACTCAACACCCTCTTGCCAGCTGCCAAATGCCCGCGCTACGGCTCGATAGGATGGGTGCGGAGGCACCAAGTCCTTTCTCACAATCGGCCGGTCCAGCTCGACTGCCAGCCATCGGATTGCCGAAAGGATCTGGTGCGGATCACGCCGCACCCGATGGCGCCGCTTGGGATTGCCGAAGTCGCCCTTTGCCCAAGAGTTGCCTCGCATGTCTTCGCGCTTATGCGCGGCATTCGAAGGGTAGAGCCGAAGGTTTTCGGGGGTGTTGTTGGCTTTGTCTCCGTCGAGATGGTGAACAACTTCCTGTGGTTCAAGATACCGGCCGATCGTGCGCTCCAGGACGAGGCGATGCTCCCGAATATACCCAGAAGATGTCGCGTTGGGATGGGCTGGCTGTCGCACCAGTATGTAGCCATCTTTGTCTCGGATGCGACTCCCTGGCGTCGGCTGCACGCCCCGAGACCGTCGCTTCACGCCGGCAGCGATCAGAGCACGGCGTACAGACTCGGGGCTTGCGCCAATGCGCTCCGCGACTTCCCGGAGAGTGAGCCCCGTCTGGTAGAGAGATATAACCTGATCACTTCGTGTCATTCACAAGAGCCCGCCTTATTCCAAGACGAGCTGTTGTGCGCTCTCTCTTTCAGGGTACCGATCTGCGCGATCGAGCGCAGCGCGTAAGTCACCTCTAGGTCTCTCGTGGGCACAGAAAAGCCATCCCTTGCCCTGCTAGGACATCGCACAATATCCGTAGAGGGCGGAAACGCTGCACATGGACGGCAAGGGCCCAGATCGTGTGACTGACCTCTCAATCTGTGTTCTGCGATGTCGTCGGCCTGCCTCAGAAGCGACACAGCGACCACCCATCGCGACCGACCGGGGGGCTTCGGGTTCCTCTCTGCGACAGTTTGCGTCGTCTTGTCCGAACGCCCTTCCGTTTCGGATGCCGTCCGGCGTAGAGTGCCAGCAACCGACTCTGGAGCGGGTCTATGCACCGCTCATCCCTCATCGTGCTCAATGGTTTGCTGGCGACGTTCGGCGTCATGCTGCTGGCGGCAGCCGACTCAAACGGCCGTCCTGGGGCACATGCACAGGCCTCGCTGGCGTATCGAGCCTACGTTCCCGGCGTGAGCTGCGATGGCTGCGCACCCACGCCACCCGCACAGTCGCCCACGCCCTCAGCAACATCGACTAGCACTGCCCCCGCGCAAGGCTTCTCGGTCGTGTTCATCGACGTGGGGCAGGGGGACGCCACGCTGATCACCGTCAACGGAGAGCGACTGCTCATCGATGCTGGGCGAACAGGTGGATTCATTGCAGCCCGCTTGCAGGCGCTGGGCGTCATGGATCTCGACGCCATCCTGGCGACGCATCCCGATGCCGACCACATCGGCGGGTTTCCTGCGGTGCTCGGGCTGTACGACGTGGAGCGCATCTACCTCAACGGCGGCGCCAGCGACTCCCAGACCTTCGCCACGTTTATGAATGCCGTGGAGGCGGAGGACGCGCAGGTGGCGACACTGACACGCGGCCAGTCGGTCGCACTCGGCGGGTTGCAGTTGCCCGTGCTTCACCCGGGCGTCCTCACCGGGAACAGCAACGCCGACTCGCTCGTTGCCCGACTCACCTGTGGCTCCGTCGATGTCCTGCTCACCGGCGACGCTGAGGCTCCGTCCGAAAGCTCGATGCTGGCAGCCGGAGTGCTCACTGACATCGATGTGCTCAAGGTCGGCCACCACGGCTCGAACTCATCGAGCACGTCAGCGTTCCTCCAGGCTGCCAAGCCCGAGGTCGCGGTGATCAGCGCCGGTCGGACCAACCAGTACGGACACCCCCACGCCGAGGTCGTCACCCGATTGACGAGCGTAGGCGCGGCGCTCCTCTACACCGACACGACGGCAGCAAACGACTCAATCACGATGACGAGCAACTGTGAGTCCTACCAGTTCTCGGCGGCG
>JBBDMZ010000061.1:0-10926 GCA_040877955.1 Dehalococcoidia bacterium
CCGTGTGGCTCACAGTCGACCTTCTCGCCGCTTCGCTACGACGTATAGGGAGCGTACGATGGGGCTCTCGTCACGGCACGCGGAGCACCACCGCCACCCATCGCTAGCGCGCCGGGCTCGGACTCCGGCCCCGCATCACCATCCACGTGACGACCGCGCTCACGAACAACGCGATGGCCGCCACCGTGAACGCGACGCGGTATCCTGCCTCGCTCGTGCCGAACGCGCTCACCGCCACCGGGCCAGCCGCCCGCGCGAACGCGACGAATAGCGCCTGCAACCCGATCACGCGCCCGAAGTAGGCTCCCGAGAAGCGCTCCGACATGACCAGCGCCCGTAACGGGTAGACCGCGCCGAATACGAGCCCGAAAACGCCCACGTAGAGCCACACCTGCCACCACTGGTCCGCCATGCTCGCGATCCACGCCGCCACGCCCAGGAGCGCCAGGCACACCGCGAGCAGCGTCGTGCCGGACGCGCGGTTCGAGAGCGCCGGCAGCGCAAAGCGGGCGGGCAGGCTCACCAGCCCCGTGACCGCAATCGCGCTCGCCACCGCCGAATCCTCGAAGCCGCGGGTCTCGAGCTGCGAGATCATGTGGAACGAGTAGCCGCTGATCGCCATGGTCGCCACGAAGAACGCGGCCGTGAACCACCAGAAGCGTGCGTCCGTGCGCTGGACGCCGTCCCACGACTCCCGAAGGAACGCTCGCGGAGAGAGGGCGCCCTCGCGTTTCGCGGGTCGGTCCCCCTCCGGCAACGCCAGCGGCACCAGCACCCCCACCACGAGCAGGATGACCGCGAGCCCCACCGTCGCCTGCCGCCACCCCCACGCGTCTACGAACACCTGCGTCAGGGGCGTGTAAATGGTGATGGAGACCCCGCTCAGCATCGTCAGCACGCCGTATGCCTTGGGCCGCTCGCCGGCATCGAACCAGCGGTTCATGAGCACGTACACCGGCTCGTAGAAGGTCGCCGCCATGGCCGGCCCGATGACCAGCAGCATCACGGCGATCACCTGCCACGTCTCCTGGCAGGCGGCCAACAACGCCAGCCCCGCGGCCCCCACGACCGCACCGATCGCCATTAACCGCCGCGATCCGAACAGGTCCGCGATCGTCCCCACCCACAGCCCCGCCACGCCGGACACGAGGAGCGCCAGCCCGAACCCGAGCGAGATTACCCCCTTGCCGAACTCGCCGCCGGGACCGCTCTCCGTCACGAGCACGCTGAACGAATAGGAGAGGGTGCCGTAGCTGGTGTTGATGAACGCCGCAGCGAGGGCGACCCACGCCCAGCGCTCCCAGGTCCGCGGTGCGAGTCCGTGGGCTGCGGGCACGTCCGTCATGTGCAGAGCACTATGCGGGATGCGTCCGTGTCACGAAAAACGCAGAGTCATCCCGGTGGGAAGGTAAAGTTCGCCCGGCGGCTTACCGATCGTTTTCTTCGCAACTACGTAGTGTCGCCTCAGCCCCGGGAGGAGGCCTCGATCAGCCATGCCACCCGGCGAGAGCCGCACGTCTGCTCGCAGCGCGGCCGCCTCAGCCGCGGCCCAGCCTTGCGAGATCATTGCATTCCGCTAGAAGGTCATCCGCCTGCCATCCGTTCGCTCTGCAACAAACGTAGTGTGTCCCGAGGCGCCCCCGCCAAATCACTTCCAGTCTGGGGAGGAAGAACACCAAATGCACTCCGTGTCCAGTAAGAACCTGCTGGGAGGCGCAAGCATGGCGGTTGCCATGGCGCTCCTCCTGGCATCCATCGCCTTCACACAGCGCACCGCCTCCGCCGCCAACATTGCCATCAGCGTCGCGGATAACTCCTTCTCACCGAACGACACCACCGCTGTCGTTGGCGACCAGGCGATCTTCGATAACAACGGCGCCCTCACCCACGGCGCCACGGCCGTGGGGACGACTGGCACCTATCCAGTGCTCGTCTTCGACCCCGGCGAGCCGGGCGCGTGGCAGCTCACCACCGCCGAGACGATCTGGTACTACTGCCAGTTCCACGCTAGTGCGAGCGTCGCGAATGAAGCCGGCCTCCTCGCCGGGGCGATGGTCGGCCGCATCGTCGTAAGCCAGGTCGGCACACCAACGACGACCGCGACCGCCACTACCACCACGGCGACGGCAACGACGACCACGCCCGCGACGAACACACCCACCTCAACTCCAACGGCGACAGCTACGACGCCGGCGGCAACGGCAACCTCCACGTCGCCCGCCACCACAACCGCCGTCGCTCCAGGGCCCCCGGCCACCGGTTCCGGTACCGTCCAGGGGACCAACAATGCGTTGCTGCTCATGGCGGCAGGGCTCGCCGCACTCGGCCTGACTGGCGGCACCCTCGTGGCCATCCGCCGCCGCGAGTAGCGCCCGAGCCCGCGGGCGGGAGCGCCTCCTCCCGCCCGCCCAACCTCGACAGGGAGCAACTACATGCAAACCACGAACGCCGTCCTGGCACGGACGGCGGTGGCGGTAGCTTTGGCCTTCGCGGCCATCGCTCTCGCCGCCCTGCCCGCGCGAGCCGTGGACCAGTCCGTCAACATCTCCGGCCTCGCATTCGCCCCAGCCTCCGTCAGCGTGAACGTCGGCGACACGGTCACCTGGACGAACAACGACGCCGGCATCCCCCACACCGTCACTGCTGACGGCGGGGCGTTCGACTCCGGCAACATGACAACAGGCCAGAGCTTCGCCCAGACGTTCAGCGCGGCCGGCACCTTCGCCTATCACTGCAACGTGCACCCGACCATGACGGGCACCGTGGTCGTGGCCGCGGCATCTGGCGGGGCCACCACCACCCCTTCTTCCGGCTCGACGCCCGCCCCCGGCGCCACTACCGCCCCACCGGCGGTAGGCACGGGCCTCGCACCGGGGAGTGACGGGAACGGGTCGCTCCCGCTCGCCATCCTGGGCGGCGGCATGGCGGTCGTGCTCGGAGCGGCAGCTTCGGCCGTCCTGGCGGCGCGCCGCCGCTAGCCGTTCGCCATCGCGACAACGTAACGCCCCGCACCACGGGCAGGTGCGGGGCGTTATGCATGCGCTGCATTTTCAGTTTTAGCGACGGGGGAGACGGACCGGTGGCTCGGATGACTCGCCGCATCCCCGCCCGGTCGTTGCGAACGCAACTCATCCGTCTATGATCGGACCCATGGCAACGGACATTTCCCCCGCCCGTATGGGTGCCTGGCGCTCGTTCCTCGTCGCACATGCGCGGGTCACTGACGCCCTCGCCGCCGAGCTCGAGGCGGAGACCAGCCTGCCGCTCACCTGGTACGACGTCCTCGTGCAGCTCACAGAGGCGGAGGACAAGCGCCTCCGCATGCAAGACCTCGCCCGTGCCGTGCTCCTGAGCAAGAGCGGCCTGACGCGGCTGGTCGACCGCATGATGGCCTCCGGGCTCGTGACCCGTGAGCCCTGCCTCGACGACCGCCGCGGCACGTTCGTCTGCCTCGCTGACGCCGGCCGGGACCGCCTGGATGGGGCTTCGCCAATCCACATGCGCGGCATCTCTCAGCACTTCACCTCGCACCTGTCGGAAGACGAAGCACGCCAGCTCCACGCGCTCCTCGACCGCATCGTCCAGGCGAACCTCATCCCCGCTCGCTAGCGCGGCCGATCCCGCCCGCTGGTTAACCGCGACTCCCCTCTCGTGGGAGAGGGGCCGGGGGTGAGGGCGGGCCCGCCGCCGGTACGGATTCGACCGGTCTCGCCCCCAGGTCCGGCGCCGTTCGTCTCACCCGGATGAACGCCGCGCTCACGGTCGCCAACGCCGCGACGACAACACCCCAGAACGCGATCTGCACATACCCGTCGACGATCGACTGCTCGCTGGCCTCCCGCACCGCGCTGTCGCCTGCGGGGACGAGGTGCTCCGCCGCCGACTCAACCTCCGCGCGCTGCGCCGGTGGCGTGTCGGCTGGGAGTTGCTCATCCAGGCTCGAACCCACAGACGTCAGGTAGATGGCGCCGAAGAGCGCCACGCCCATCGCCGTCCCGATATTGCGCGCCATGGTGAGCGTTCCGGAGGCGAGCCCGCTCTTCGCCACCGGCATCGAGCTCACCACGGCATACGAGCTCGCGGACATCACCAGCCCGATGCCCAGCCCGCGCAGCAGCAGCGCCGGCAGGAAGCCGTCCACATACCCGCTGTCGACCTCTAGCGCGAGCAAATAGACGAACGATAACGCCACGGCGAGTGAGCCGCCCATGATGATGAACCGCAGCCGGTGCCCCAGCTTCTGGCCCACGATCCCCGACACGGGCATGAGCGCCGCCACGAGGAAAGTCGCCGGCAGGAACGCCAGCCCGCCCTCCAGCGGCGAGTAGCCCATGAAGTTCTGCCAGTAGAGGCTCGTGAACGGCTGCGACCCGAAAACAGCCGCCGAGAACAGCCCCGCGCTCAGGGACGCGACCACGAACGTTGGGTTGCGAAACAGGCTGAGGTCGATGAGCGGGAACCGCACGCGTTTCTCGATCAGCACGAACAGGACTAATAGCGCGATTCCCGCGGCCACCGAACCGAGCACAATGGCAGACGTCCAGCCCTCATCGTTCCCGCGCGTCAGGGCGAACATGATGCCGAGCAGCCCTCCGGACAGCGCCAGTACGCCCGCCCAGTCGATCGATCGAGGTGCCGACTCATCGCGCGACTCGGGCACGAAGAGCATCGCCAGCAGCAGCGCCGCGAGGCCGACCGGGAGGTTCACGTAGAAGATCCAGCGCCATTCGTCGCCGTTCACGAGCAGGCCGCCGAGGACCGGGCCTGCGATCAAACCGAGCCCGGACACCCCGCCCCAGATGCCGATCGCCATGCCACGTTGATGGGGCGGGAACGCTTGGGTGATGATCGAGAGCGTGCCGGGCATCATCGTCGCCCCGCCGACGCCCTGCAGCACGCGGAACAGGATGAGTTGCTCGATGTTCTGCGCCAGCCCGCAGGCCAGCGAAGCGCCGATGAAGATGAGCAGGCCGGAGATATAGACTCGCCGCCGCCCGAAGATGTCGCCCATCCGCCCGGACGCGATGGGGAGCACGGCAGTCGCCAGCACGTAGCCGCTCACGGTCCACTCCGCCGCGCCCAGGCTCGCATCCAGGTCCCGCCCGATCGCCGGGAATGCCACGTTCACGATGAACGTGTCGATCATCAGCATCCCGAGGCCGAGACAGGCCGCGAGCAGCACCAGCCACTTGTTCGACGCCTGCGTCACCGGACCCATCGATTACACCTCTGGCAGCTTCGAATCCCGGGGGTGAGGGCGTGAGGGGAGGGGAAGACACCCCCGGGACTCGTGCCCGTGATGCTGGCACAGTCAGTTGCATATTGCAACTATCAAAACCCAACCATTCCTGTCCCAGCGCGCGCGTCAGCAAGCGTACGATGGGTCTCCCCGCTCAGGAGCTTGCCCCTGCTCCGCGACGTTCTTCCGCCCCCGGGTCACTCGGCGTGCAGCGCCAACATCTCCCGCTCCGCGGCCGTCACGTCGCTCGCCCACCGACGTGTCATCCGTTCGCCGCCGGGACCGTTGGCTCCACGCGCGTCAGCCCCGGGATGCGGTCGAGCCCTCGGTCGAAGGACACTACCGACCCGTCGCCTTGCTCCAGCGCGTACGCGGCAAGAAGGCAGTCGTCCCAGTCGTCGTGGACATCGCGGTAGAGTGCGACTGCCTGGCCCACGGTCTCGCGCTCCGTAACGTCGAACGGACCGCCCAGAATAGCTGCGACCGATTCGGCGATCTCGGCCCGCGTTCTCTTGTAGAGCGGACCGAGGGCAACAAAGACGTACTCGCTGATCGTGCTCGGGCTGACCCGGAGGTAGTCCGACGGATCGGTGATGTTCTCAATGGTGAGTCGCGCGGCCTGAAATTGCTCCGGGTGGTCTCTCAGGAAGTACCGCAGTAATACGTTCGTGTCGACGAACCTCCCGTCGCTCATTCGCGGTCGTGTTCCGCGAGAAAGCGGAGGTGGCTGGCGGTAGCCGCCTCCGTGCGGGCACGCTTGATTTCGGCTTCGAGCTCCTCGATCGAGAGGGCTGGTGTTCCGGCACGATGGAGCATCCCGGCCGTGCGCTCGACCCACTGCCGAACGGTCTCGATCCTGACCACTCCGTCCGCCTCCTCGACGATGTCGACCCGGTCGCCTGGCTTCAGGCCCATGCGGCGCAAGGTTGCTGCCGGGATGGTCACCTGGTTGCGCTTTCCAATACGTGTTCGGTGCCGGACGAGCGTATTCACGCCGTCAATAATAGCACACTGAGTGTGGCGCCCGGCCAGTGCGATTCTATGTGCCCCACTGAGGACTATCCCCGCGGCAGCCCCAGCCCGCGCGTCGCGATGATCCCCCGCTGGATCTCGCTCGTGCCCGCCGCCACCGTCGCGGAGACCGCCTGCAGGTAGTCGGTCGCCTGGTCGTAGACCTGGTGCTTCGTGCCGTCCCGCAGCTCGCCCTTCATGCCCAGCAGGTGCATGCCGGTCATCGCCAGGCGTTGGCCCATCTCGCTTCCGAAGAGCTTGCTCGCGCTCGCCTCGTGGTTGGGCACCATGCCCTTCGCCTGCATGTGCGCGACCCGGTAGGCCATGAACGTGCCCACGTTGATGTCGATGATCCGGTCGGCCAGCTCGTTCCGTATTGAGGGCCGCTGCCGAAGTAGCTCCGGGTTGTCCTTCGCCAGCTTCACCAGCCGCTCCACGGTCCGCCGCCCGCCGGCGTACGCCTGGATGCCGCTGCGCTCGAAGTCCAGCGCCACCGCCATGTGGTACCAGCCGCGGTTCACCTCGCCCACCACCTGCGAGGCAGGCACGCGCACATCCTCGAAGAACACCTCGTTGAAGCCCTTGCGGTCGGCGAGGTTGATGAGGTTCCGCGTGGTGATCCCCGGCGACTTCATGTTCACCATGAACATGGTGATGCCCTTGTGCTTGGGGGCGTCGGGGTCAGTACGCGCGGCCATCCAGCCCCAGTCCGCGAGATGCCCGCCGGAGGTCCAGATCTTCTGGCCGTTGATCACGTAGTCGTCGCCGTCCTTCACCGCCCGCGTCTGCAGGGCCGCGAGGTCGCTCCCAGCGCTCGGTTCCGAGTAGAGCGTGCACCACCAATCGTCCGCGTTCGTGATGCGCGGGATGAACTTCTTCTTCTGCTCTTCCGTGCCGTAGAGCATGAGGCTCGGGCCTACCCAGGCGATGCCCATCGCGAACGCGGGCGCGGAGGCGTAGGCCATCTCCTCGTTGTAGACGAGCTGCTTCATGTGGCTTGCCCCGCCGCCGCCGTACTCCGTCGGCCAGGCCATCGCCAGCCAGCCCTTCGCCGCGAGCTTCTTCTGGAAGCCCATGGTCGCGTCGTAGGCCGCTCGATCATCTGCCGCGTCCTCGCCATACCGGCCCGCTCGCGAACCGGGCGTGCCGAGCTCCTGCGCGATGAACGTCTTCACCTCCTTGCGGAAGGCCTCGACCTCGGGGTCATACACGAACTTCATGGCTCGCCTCCGGGGCATTGTTTGCGTGGAGCGAAGGATACGCGTTTCTGCCGGAGGCGTCAGTGCCAGAGGCGCCGACCCGTCCGACCTCCCAATCTTCAACTCCCACTCATTTGCCCCACGCTAAGAATCCCGCGACACTCCCCCAACTACGCTTCGGGAGCAACACAATGGGACGTCTGGAAGGCAAGGTCGCCGTCATTACGGGAGGCGCGAGCGGCATCGGTGAGGGCACCGTCCGCCTCTTCGCCGGTGAGGGTGCGAAGGTCGTGATCGCCGACATCCAGGAGGCCCGAGGCGAGAAGTTGGCCGAGGAGCTCGGGACGGCCACCGCCTTCGTGCGCACCGACGTCTCCCAGGAGGACGACATCGCGGCCGCCATCGACCTGGCCGTGCGCAAGTGGGGCCGCCTCGACTGCATGTACAACAACGCCGGCTTCGGCGGTGTCAGCGGCCCCATCGAGGACCTCGACATGGCGGAGTACGACCGCACGATGGCCGTCCTCCTGCGCGGCGTCTTCTGCGGCGTGAAGCACGCTGCTCGCGTGATGAAGCCCCAGGGCAGCGGCAGCATCGTCAGCACGGCAAGCGTCGCGGGCGTCGGCGCCATCTTCGGCCCCAGCGTCTACAGCGCCGCCAAGGCCGCCGTCATCCACATGTCCAAGGCGCTGGCGGTCGAGCTCGCTCCCGCGGGCATCCGGGTCAACGCCATCTGCCCGGGCGGCATCGCCACGCCCATCTTCGGCAAGGGCATGGGCCTCTCCGCCGAGCAGGCCGACGGCACCGTCGAGTTCATGAAAGCCGCCCTCGCCCAGAGCCAGCCCATCAAACGTTCGGGCATGCCCAGCGACATCGCCGAGGCCGCCCTCTGGCTCGCGAGCGACGCCTCGAGCTTTGTGACCGGCCACGCGCTCGTAGTGGACGGCGGCATCACCCTCGCGCCGGGCGGTGTCTTCAGCGGCGACCGCACCCAGCTCTCCCCGGAGGAGCGCCGCGAACGCTTCGCCGCCATGCTCCAGGGCAAACCGGTGTAGCGAGTCCAAACTTCAACGTCGAAAGTCCAACCTGGCTCGCTTCTTTGGACTTTGGGCTTTAGCCTCGGTGGACGCGGGGGAGTAGCGGGAGGACGTGTGGCTCGACGGACAATCTGGCCGGTGATGGCTGCCGGCGGGCTCTTGCTCGGCCTGGCCGCGATCACGGGCGCCGCACTCAGCGGCCCATCGGCGGACGCCCAGAGCAACCCCACCGACGACGACCATGAGGTCTGGATCACCGAAACCGGCTTCAACCCCCAGAGCTGCACGGTCCGCCGGAGCGACAACGTGCGCTTCGTGAACAAGTCGAGCTCTGTCCGCGACGTTGTCTTCGACGACCTCACCGTGCCGGGCGAACCGAACACGCCGTTGAGCACTGGCGACATCCAGCCGGGCGGGAGCTCCACGTCCTTTTCGTTCGACATTGGCGGTTCGAACTCCTATCACGACAAGTACACACCGGCGTTCACGGGCTCGATCAGCACCACCGTCGGCGGGGCCGTCTTGTGCTCCCAGCAGACACCGACGCCCACCCCCCCGAGCGCCACCCCCACGCCGCCGCGCTCGCCCGCATGCGGTGTCCAGGCCGGCTGCGCCATCGTCCCCGGCGTCTCCCGCGACGACTAGCGCCGACACGAGACGAGGACCGGTCAAGCGTGATTGGATCTCAGACCAATTTCGAGGACGGATCGCGCCCCGTCGGCCAGGAAGGCGACGATCTCGTCTCGGTGGGTCATTAGCGTCTCGATCACCAGCCGAGTAGGGCAGTTTCCGAGGCGGAGCCAGATCACCTTGACGGTAGACTGCGTGGTCCCAGCGAGTATCGCGAAGTCTCGATCCTTCGTGACGACGGCATAGCCGAGTCGCGCCGCAAAGGCGATCACATCCGCGTCAGTCGACTCAGCCATGCCACAATCGCGGACATGTGCACAGGCGGGAAAGTCGTCGACCAGTCGCCGGGGCAGCGCTGCGGACAGGTTCTGGTCGAACAGCAGCATCAGGGCGTGGCTGTGGTCGCTGAGTTTTCCCGCTCAGCAGCGAAGGCCAGGCACGCCAGGACATCGTTCCGTGTCAAATCGGGGAAGTCCTCAAGGACTTGCTCCACGGTCATGCCCGATGCCAGGTACTCGAGCACATGCACGACCCCTATACGCATCCCGCGCACCGAGGCCTTGCCGCCCAGCTTTGACGGATCCACGGTGATGTAGTCGCGCCAGTTCACGGGCCCGCACTCGTCAGCCATGGCGTGATCCTAGCACAGCCTCGCCGGACCCAACCGCCCGGCGGGAACTGCTAACCTCGCATCGCTCCCTGATCCCATCACCACGCGCTCATCGTCTTCCCCGCTCCTCGATGCGATACTGGCCCGCACACGCACATTCGGAGCACCCCATGCCGCGCCACCCCAACCAGGCTCTCTTCGAGGGCGAGAAACCGTTCCCCATCATCCCCACCTGCGAGCACTTCGCCGGCACCGAGGAGCGCATCAGCAAGGCCCTGGCCCTCCAAGACGGCATGGGCGGCGTCTTCGACATCACCATGGACTGCGAAGATGGCGCTCCCACCGGCGCCGAGCAGGTGCACGCGGAGATGGTCGTCCGCATGCAACAGAGTGCGGGTAACCTCCGCGACCGCTCAGGCGTCCGCATCCACGACTACACGAACGAGCACTGGAAGCAGGACGTCGACATCATCGTGGCGGGCGCCGGCGACCGCGTGGCCTACATCACCGTCCCCAAGACCGTGAAGGCCGCCGAGCTAGCGGAGATGGTCGACTACATCCGCAACGTCACCGCACGCTCCGGCCACGGGCGAGAAATCCCGATCCACGCCCTCATCGAGACCCACGGCGCCCTCCACGAGATCTGGGCGATCGCCGCCCTCCCGAACATCGAGGTCCTCGACTTCGGCCTTATGGACTTCGTCAGCGCCCACCATGGCGCCATCCCTTCCACGGCGATGCGTTCGCCCGCGCAGTTCGAGCACGCCATCCTCCATCGCGCGAAGGCGGAGACCGTGGCGGCCGCGCTTGCCAACGGTGTCGTGCCCGCCCACAACGTCACCCTCGAGCTGAGGGACACCGATTTCATCTACAAGGACGCGAAGCGCGCCCGCGAGGAGTTTGGTTTCCTGCGCATGTGGTCCATCTACCCCGCCCAGATCGAGCCCATCACCCGCGCCATGGCGCCCGCCCTGCCCGAGGTAGCGTACGCCGAGGCCGTCCTCCTCAAGGCGTACGCCGCCGACTGGGGCCCCATCCAGCACGACGGCAACCTCGAAGACCGCGCCACCTACCGCTACTACTGGGAGCAGCTCCAACGCGCCCGCGTCATGAACCTCGACCTCTCACCCGAAATCACTCGGACCTTCTTCTCCGAGCCCGCTCCCGTCGCCTGAGAGGCAGCTTTGACTCCCCTCTCCC
>JBBDMZ010000062.1:0-52634 GCA_040877955.1 Dehalococcoidia bacterium
ATGGTGGTCATCGTGGTGCTGTATGTGATGGTCATCGTCGTGCAGAGTGCCTCGGAGTGATGACCGTGCCATTTTGCACCGGGGCTTCACCGTCGATCTGATATGCTAGGGACTGGCGTGAGCTTGCCCTTCGGAGTCGAAAGCTGAACCCGTACGTTGCCCAATTTACGATCATGTGGCTCCAGATCCTCACCTGGGCCATCATCGCGCGGTCGCTGCTCAGTTGGTTCCCGATCGACCAGGGGAGCCCGATTTTTCAGATGCTTTACCGGGTTACGGAGCCTCTGATCGAGCCGATCCGCCGGGTGATGCCCAGCGGTGGCATGATCGACCTCAGCCCCATGGCCGCGATCATCGTCCTGATCGTGATGACGCAGCTCGTTGCTGGCCTCGTTGCCCCTGCCTGAGCCTTCGCCCTCAGCCCGCCCGCGTGTGACACTCGTCCCGTGACAACTGTGATCGAAGCCCGTGCCGTCGTCCATCGCTACGGTGATCGGACCGCGCTCGACGGGTTCAACCTTGATGTCGAGGCGGGAACCGTTTTCGGCCTCCTGGGGCCTAACGGGAGCGGGAAAAGCACGTTCATCTCGCTGGTGGCGGCCATGGAGAGGCCGCAGGCGGGGAGCCTGCGCGTCTTCGACGCGGAGCCATCCGGCGATCTCAAGCGCCGGGTAGGCACCGTGTTCCAGGAGAATGCCCAGGACCCACTCATGACCCCCGGGGAGATCCTGACGCTCGCCGGGCGGTTGTTCGGCATCTCCCGCTCGGACGCAGCCGCCCAGGGAACGCTGCTGCTCGACCGGTTCGGCCTCCGCGACCGGATCTCCGACCCGACCAGCACGCTATCGGGAGGGATGCGGCGGAGGCTGGAAATGGCCCGCGCGCTGGTGCACGACCCGGACCTCCTCATCCTCGACGAGCCCACCACTGGCGTGGACCCCGGCGAACGGCGAGCCCTGTGGGAGGCCCTTGGCGGAGCGGCCGATGAGCCGGGCCCCACCGTGCTCCTCGCCAGCAACGACCTCGCCGAGGCCGACTCCGTCTGCGACATGGTCGCATTCATCGACGGCGGGCGGGTGGTCGCCACGGGCACACCCGCGGAGCTCAAGCGCGGGCTGCGGCGGGAGTCAGTCCGGGTGACGTGGACTTCGGTATCCGAGGATCAGCTCGCGGCCGTCGCTGTTTGGCCGGGGGTGGGAGAAGTCGTAGGAGACGGGGACGAGGTGCGGCTCACCGTCGACGACGGGTCGTCGCTGGTGCCCCGGCTGTTCGAGCTGGCGGGCGGAGCGATCCGGTCCGTGGCTATCGAGCCATCCACGCTTGAGGATGCCTACTTCCGGCACGTGCGCCACCGTGCGAAGGCCCCGGAGGAGGTGCCCGCTTGAGTGCGGCTGCCGCTTCCGTTGCCCTGTTCGAACGGGACCTTCGCGCGGTTGCGCGGTCACGTTCGCAGCTCTACTCGTCGATGTTCACACCCCTCATCCTGCTCGTATTCCTGGGGACGGGCGTATCGAAGGGGCTGGAGCCATCCAACCTGAGCGCCGGCAACTTCACGGCCTACCTTGTGGCCGGGATCGTCGTGATGACCTCGGTGTTCTCGGCGACGTTTGCGAGCGCGTCCTACTATCGGGACCGGGATAGCGGGATCCTCCGCATGTTCCTGTCATCTCCGAATTCCCCAAGGGCGATCCTCCTTGGGAAGTCGCTGGCCGGAGTGCTGATTGGCTCTGCGCAGTCGCTAGCGGTGTTACTGGTGGCGGCGCCGTTCGTCGAGTTCGAGTGGCAGTACGGCATCGTTCGGGGAGTGGCGATGGCGGTAGCGGCCGTCATGCTGCTGAACGTCATGCTCGGTGGGTTCGCGCAGGCGCTGGCATCCCGCATCCAAACGATGCAGGGCTTTCACCTGTTGATGAACCTGGCGCTGTTCCCGCTCCTCTTCATCTCCGGCGCGTTCTTCCCGCTGGAGGACCTGCCTGCGTGGCTGGAGATCCTCGCGCGGCTCAACCCGCTGTCGTATGCCGTGGATGCGTTGCTGCTGGCAGCGTACGCGGACGGCTCGGACGGATACTTCGGGCTGGCGGTCGACTTCGCGGTACTTGGGCTGCTGGCAATGGGCGCGTATGCGCTGGGGCTGGCGCGGACACCGCGGCTCACGTGGTCGGGGGAGTAGACACCGAGCGGACCCGTCGCTGACGCTCCGGGCTCTGATGATGGCCGCCAAAGAGCGCGGTGGTCGGTCGCTAACGCTCCCGGCTCTGATGGATTTGGTTTAGGCGAGGGCGGCTTTGGCCTGGCCCGCGACTTCGGAGAAGGCATCCGGGCGCGTGACGGCAAGGTCCGCGAGCTGCTTGCGATCGAGGTCGATGCCGGCGAGCTTGAGGCCGTTGATGAGCTGGCTGTAGCTCAGGCCGTTGAGGCGGGCGGCCGCGTTGATGCGGATGATCCACAGCTTCCGGAATTCGCCTTTGCGGTCGCGCCGGTCGATGTAGTTGTAGCGGAGAGCATGGAGCATGCTCTCATTGGCCCGCTTGATGAGGCGATGGCGCTGCCCGTGATGGCCCTTGGTGAGGGCCAGGATCTTCTTGTGGCGGCGATGCGCGGTAACGCCTCGTTTGACTCGGCTCATGATCTGGCTCCTGGTATTTTGCCGGCTAGTCCTGGCCGGCGAGCAGCTTGCGCACCCGCGGCGCCATGGTCGGCGAGATTTCGACGGTGCGCCCGAACTTGACGGTGACGGGCTTCCGCTTCTTGCGCCGGAAGTTGTTCCGGCTACCGTACATACGAACTATCTTGCCCCCGCCCGTTACACGGAAGCGCGCAGCCGCGCCCTTATGCGTCTTCAGCTTCGGCACTGGTTACTCCTCGCTTGCGGCGGTAACGCTCTCGGCGTCCGCCTCCTCATCGTCATCGTCCGGGCCGTCATCGGCGTCAGACTCGTCCTCAGTGTCGTCCGTATCGTCGTCAGCGTCCCCCTGGTCGTCGTCTTCGTTTACGACCGGGGCAGCCGCGACGGCGGCGAGGACTGCCTCGTCCTCTTCCTCGTCAACGGCGATTCCGCCAGCGGAATCAGCCGCGGCAGCGGCATCGGCGCGAGCCTTGGCGGCCACCTTCTTCTTATCGAGCACCAGGATGAGGCTCATGTGACGGCCTTCCAGCATCGCGTCCTTCTCCACGGAGGAGATGTCGCTCAGCCGGTTGACCACGCGGTCGAGGAGGTTCTTGCCGATCTGCGGGTGTGTGATTTCGCGCCCGCGGAACATGACGGTCACCTTGACCTTGTCGCCTTGCTTTAAGAGCTTGGCCGCGGTGCGGGTTTTGAAGTCGATATCGTGGAGGTCGATCTTCGGCTTCATGCGCACTTCGCGGAGCTGCGTCTTGACCTGGTGCTTCTTCGCCTCCCGGTCCTTCTTGGACTGTTCGTACTTGAACCGGCCGAAGTCCATGAGGCGAGCGACGGGCGGGCTAGCCTGGGCGGCCACCTCCACGAGGTCGACCTCGCGCTGACGCGCCATGCCGATGGCCTCCGCGGTCTTGACGATGCCTACCTGGCGTCCGTCCTCGTCGATCAGGCGCACCTCGGGCACGCGTATTCGTTCGTTGATACGCGGCTCAGGTGCTGCGGGCTTCGGTGGTACTTTAGAACGTTTCCTCAAACTGCTTCCCGGTTGTGATCGAAGGAACCCGAATCATAGCATCGGACCCTGTTTGCTGTATATCCAGTTATCGCGGGTACTCTTACCATCAGTTCCATGGTACAGCAGGTTCGAAAGGCCGTCGTGCTCGCGGCGGGGCTCGGCACGCGGATGCTCCCCGCGACCAAGTCCATCCCCAAGGAGATGCTGCCGGTCGTCGACAAGCCGCTGATTCAGTATGCCGTGGAGGAGGCGGCGGCGGCCGGCATCGAGGACGTGATCTTCGTCGTGGCCGAGGGGAAACAGGCGATCGCCGAGCACTTCGGGCACACGACCCGCACCGAGGCGGCCATCAAGCGCCAGGGCGATGCCGCGCTGCTCGAGCTCGTCCAGCACCCCAGCCACCTTGCCCGCTACGAATACGTTCTCCAGGACGCGCCGAAGGGCATCGCGCACGCCATCGCCTGCGCCCGCGAGTATGTGGAGGGCGAGCCATTCGCCCTGCTTTTTCCCGACGACCTCATCATCGCGAACGAGCCGTGCATCGGGCAGATGATCGGCGCCTACGTTGAAGGAAGCATGATCGCCGTCCAGGAAGTCGTGTTCGAGGACATCCCGCAGTACGGCATCGTGGATCCCAGGACGGGTGGCAACCCGGCGCCCCTAAAGGGAGTGGTGGAGAAGCCGCGAGCTGAAGACGCGCCTTCGAGGCTCGGCATCGTGGGGCGCTACCTCCTGGGAGCGACGATCTTCGAGCACATTGATGCGATACCTCCTGGCAAGAACGGGGAGCTCCAGATCACGGACGCACTGGCCCACCAGATCGCCGCGGGAGAGCTGGTGACGGCGTTCTCCTACGAGGGCGTGCGATACGACACGGGCCGGCCGCTGGGGTACCTGGTGGCGAACGTGGCGGTCGCGCTGGGGCGAGAGTCGCTGGGCCCTGCACTGCGGCGCCGCCTGGCCGAAATCGACGCCACGAGGATGGACTGATGCGGATACTTGCGGTCGGATTCCCGCTTCCACACAAGGACATCGACAACTACTCCCCGCTCACGGCGCCGAGCTACTTCGACTACGACGCGTTGTTCATTGACCCCGTCAGCGTGACGGCGTCCGCCGCCTCGCTGCTGGCGGCGGAGCGCGAGTTTGAGGCGTTCGACGGGCGGCCCGTCCTCAACGCACCGAGCAGCGCGACAACCGTTTCCGCGGCGGACCAGCTTCGCCGGAGGCTGGACGAGACGCGCCGGCTGCTGGAGGCAGGCGGGACGGTGGCGCTCATGGGCCGTCCGAACGCCGTGCAGCCGGGCATCGTCGGCTTCGAGGGATGTGACCGCTATTCATGGCTGCCGGCGCCGGCAGGGATGGCCTGGGCGCCCCCGTACATGATGCCCGCGGAGGGCAAGACGATCCGGGTCACAGCCGAGGATCACGCGGTCGCGAGCCTGCTGCGCACGTTCCGGAGAGGGACCGGCTATCGCCTGGTCTTCGACGAGAAGCAGGCGGCCGTTCGGCAGGGACGCGTGCTCGCCACGGGCGGCGCGGGTGCGCCGATCGCGATCGAGTTCGAGGTGCTCGGCGGGCGAGTGGTGTTCCTGCCTGTGTTCAGCGAGGAGAGCGGGCCCGTGCGCGCGGAGCTCGCCCAGGGCGTTGTGGACCTCCTCGGTCAGCTCGCCACCCAGCCAACCGACGAGGATGTGCCCTACTGGGTGCGTTCGCAGGCGGTGGCGGGACTGGAGCAGGCGGAGGCCGAGGTGGATGAGCTGGCGGCATCCGCCGCCGAGGCCGCGGCGAAGGCGGATGGGGCACGCGCACGCCACGACACGCTCGCAGCGCACCGGGACTTGCTCTGGGCCGACGGGCGTCGCTTTGAAACAAGCGTCGAAGCAGGCCTGCGCCTGCTCGGCTTCGAGGTTGCCCGCGATGAAACGGGGCTTGCCGCGAGCTCGGAGGGCCGGACCTTCCTGGTGGAATCTGAGAGCAGCCGGGAGGAAGTGGTGGAGTGGCCCTACGTGCGACTGCAGCGGCGGCTCGAGGCGGCGCTGCTGGCCGGCGGCAGCTCGAGCGGTGGGCTCGTGGTAGCGAACGGCTTCAGGGCAAAGGACCCGGGTGAACGCGGACAGGAATACACCGACACTTTGCGGATTGCGTGCGAGAACTACCGGTACACGCTCATCACCGGCCAGACGCTGTTCGCGCTCGTTCAGCGGGCGCTGGGAGGGGCGGACGAAGGCGCCCTGCTGGGCATCCGGCGACGCCTCGTTGGGAAGGTTGGCGCGGTAGGCCTCGACCTGGCGCTGGGCGAGGTCGAAGAGGCATCGGACGCAGGGCCAATCTTTTAGGAACGCGCCCGGGCGCCCCTCGGGTACTGCCGATCGGCGTCTGTGATGGTTCTGCAACATCCGGAATACCAGATCGCACCGACGCGAGAGAGCCAGCCGCCTAGAGTACGCGTGAGTCGAGCCCGGGTGAGGCGTTCCCTGCGCCTGAAAGGAATTCCCATGGAGTCCGCGGCAGATCGTCCCTCGATGCGTCCCGTGCTGGCTGGCATCGATGCGCCGTCCGGCGACGAGGGTGCGTCCCCCTGGGTGGTGGATATCGCCTCTGGCCGCGTCGTCCGGCGGACCGGCGAGGTCTCGAAAGAGGCGCCTGTGGCCGCTCCCGCCGCGATCAGCTAACTCTCTATCGCGACAGCAACGCCTTTCCCATCGACCCCGGGGTTATGCAGACGCAAGCACCGGCGGCAGACGCTTCCCATGACCCGGCGTTCCGGGCCGCGGAGGGAACGTGGCTACTGCTCCAACGTTGATCATCGCCTATACGAGCGAAGATGGCCGGTATAACGCCGTCGTCGAAGCTGCCGAGGAGGCAGCGCGTGCGGCCGCCGCGCGGCTGATCCTCTTCGACGCGGATGCGGCATCGAGAGTCTCAGAGCCGCTGCCCTCGAACTGGTCCGGAGAGGGCGCGCGCGACCTGTTCGACCGGGACGCGCTCTCTCCCGACGAGCTGGAGGCGGCCGGACGGCACGCTATCGCGGAGCAGGTCCGGCACGCGCGGGACCAGGGCATCCAGGCGTTCGGATGGCTGCCGAAGAGCAAAGACGCGGATGCCATCGCGGCGTACGCCGAGCGGGAAGGAGCGGACCTGATCGTGCTGCCCAGCGCGCTTGAAGACCCTGGGCTGATGGGGAAGCTCCGGGGAGAAGCCTCCGTCCAGGAGGCCGCCGAGAAGGCACACCGGCCGCTCGCCGTGGTCGATGAGGACGGCAACATCGAATACCGGTAGTGCTTTTGCACGCCACAACACGAAAGGCCCGGGTGTCACGCCACCCGGGCCTTCTGCTTGCTCGAGGGGAATTGCTAGCTGGCCTTCGCCGTGGCCTTCATCTCTTTCATGAGTTGCTGCTTGCGAGCCGCCATCTGGTCGCCCAGCTTTTGGAGCACGTCAGCGCCCACGCCCTTCGCCTTGGGAAGCATCTCCTTCTCTTCTTCCTGGATGTGATGCTTCACGTTCTCGGAGAGGACCATGAACTTGGCGTCGTAGTGAACATCGGAGGGGTCACATTCGCGGATCTCGGCCATGAGCACCTTCGCGACGTGGTGCTCCTCCTCGGCCTCGGCCATGACCTCTTCGCCCGTGGCTTGCGCGACGCCGGGGTAGAAGATCTCCTCCTCGATCGCGGCGTGGACTTCCAGCTCCATGAGGGCCTCGTTGACGATGCGCTGCTTGCTGCGGCCATCCGCCTTCTCGAACTGGGCGAAGAGGTCCTTCACCTTCTTGTGATCTTCCTTGAGCAATGTAATTGGGTCGGGCATGCGGCTCTCCAGATAGCAAGATGTGGAGCGCCCTGGGGCACTCCACGCGCATCGTGCAGCGGTGGCCGTTGCAGGCGTGGAATCGGGTGGGACGCGCCGTTGCGATCGCGTCGCAGGATCGGTCACACCTCGAGCTCGATCCCCACGGGGCAGTGGTCTGACCCCATCACGTCTTGCTGAATGAACGCCCGTTTCACGCGCGGGAGCAGGTCGTCGCTGACGAAGACGTAGTCGATGCGCCAGCCGATGTTGCGGGCGCGGCGCTCGCGCCAGGCGTCCCAGTAGCTGTACTGGTCGGGGGTGTCAGGGTGGAAGCGGCGGAATGTGTCGACGTAGCCGTTTTCGACGAGGCGGTCGATCCACTCGCGCTCCTCGGGGAGAAAGCCGGTGCCCTTCATCGCCTCGTCCGGGCGGGCGAGATCGATCTCGCGGTGGGCCGTGTTGAGGTCGCCCATGAAGATCACGCCACGACCCGATGCGCGCAGAGCGTTCGCGTGGTCGAGGAAGGCTGCATAGAACCGCAGCTTGAATTCCAGGCGGTCCGTGCCGCGCTTGCCGCCGTTGGGGAAGTAGGCGGTGATGAGCGTGAGGTCGCCGTAGTCGGCCTCGATCATGCGGCCCTCACGGTCGAACTCGGGGTCGCCGATGCCGAGGCTGACATGATCGGGGATGGGCTTGGAGAGCAGGAGCGCGCCACTGTAGCCAGCCTTCTCGGCCGTGTGCCAGTGTGCGTTGTAGCCGTGGCCGTGCCAGAGCGCCTCCGCCACCTGCTCGGGCATGGCCTTCACCTCCTGCATGCCGACGATGTCGGGCGCGGAGGTCTCGAGCCAGCCCTGGAAGTCGCCGGTACGCACGGCCGCGCGGAGGCCGTTGACGTTCCAGGAGGAGATGGTGAGCGAGGCCACGAACGGGAGCTTAGACGAAGACGCGGGTGACGACGACTGCCGCGGTGCCCACTGCCGCTACGAGGACGTACTCAGCGGTGGTCGCCCACTCGAGGTCGTGGTCGAGAAGGTGGTGGGCGAGGCCGGTAGCCAGGTAGAACCCGATGATCAAGAGCGCCCCCGCGAGCAGGCCGTCGAGGGGGAAGAAGTAGAGCGCCGCTCGCAGCTCACCCACGGAGATGCCGATGGCAAGGCCAACGAGGATTGAGCTGGCGCCGAGCAGGCGGCTCTCACGCAGCAGCTCCATGGCGAGCCCCGCGCTGGCGATGCCCACGTAGAACGCTCCGGCCGTGACATCGAGCTCACGTGTGAACACGACGGTGTAGATGGCGAAGGCGGTGAGATAGGTGATGACTGCGAGGACGAGACGCATGGCGCCGTACATGCGCGAGCCGAACTCGACCGTCTGGTATTCCCCGTAGACGACCACCCCCACGAGCACGCCCGCGGCGATGGCTGCGACAGGACGGCCGTAGCCGTCGATCGCCTCATCGATGAAGAGCCCCGCGCCGAGGGCCGTGAGGAACGGGAGCAAGAGATACACGATCGAAGAAAGGGCGCCTTCGCCCTGCCAACGTGGATGGCCGCGCACGATGCCGTCGGTGCCGAGGGCTGCGAGCGCGGCGGTCAGCCAGAGCAGCCAGGGCTGCTCAGGCCGCAGCGCGACGTAGGCGGACAGCCCGCCTGCGACCACGAACACGAGGAGGACGATGCGTGCGGTCGATCCCACGGCAATAAACTGATAGCGGGCCTGTGCGGTCAGACCTATTCTCCTGCGAAGGTGGGCTCCTGGAGCCCGTAGATCTCGGCGGCGTTGCCCCACCAAAGGCGTTCACGTTGGTCCTCGGAGAGGTCCAGGAGCTCGTAGATGGCCTCGAAGCGGTCGATGTGGGCGCGGATGTCATCCATGCCGCAGTCGCTGCCCCAGACGAGCTTCTCGACGCCGAACTCACCGAACTCCCTGGCGAGGAGCTTGCGGTCCACCAGATGGCGCTCGATGGTCTCGCCGCCACTCATGTCGAAGAACACATTATGTCGCCATCGGGCGACGGATGCGGCGTACTCGTAGTTGCCCTGGTTGCCGATGTGCGCGCCAATGATCTTGAGGCGTGGGAAGCGGTTGGCGATGGTATCGAGGTGGAGCGGGCTCATGCGGGAGGCTGATACGCTGCGCGGCCCCACGCGCGAGAACATCTGCTGGAAGCGGAGGTAGTTCTGCGCCGCCTGGGGGTCTCGCCGGGGATGGGTGATGGAGTAATCGAGCCCGCCGCCGATGACGCCCAGGTGGAAGAGGACCGGCATACCGAGCTCCTCGGCTTTCGCGTAGGAGGGCAGGTAGTCGGGGCAGTCGTAATCCCGGGCGACGCCGATGAGCTTGAGGCCGCGGTAGCCCATGTCGTGGAGGCGCTGCACGCCATCCCCGTCGATCTCCTCGGGGTCGATCATGGCGACCGGGATGAGGAAGTCGGGGTATTTGTGGACGATCTCGATGGCCCTCTCGTAGCCGGGGCCGAAGCGGCCACCGGAGAGCATGCAAGCCTTCGTCACGCCCGCCGCGGACGCCACCTCGACGATGCGGTCGACCATGGGCTCCGGGTCGGCGTCGGGCTTCTCCCAGTCGCGGGGCATGTGCATATGAACGTCGAAAATCTTCATGCGTCGCAATCACCAGAAATCAGCGGTGAGGCGAGTGTAGCATCGGGGACGTATAGGAACCGCAGAGGACGCGGAGACACGGAGATCAGGGGGCTTGGAGGAAGCCGCCGAGAATGCGGACGGCCTCGTCATCTGTGATGCCGCCGACGGTATGCGTGACGAGGGAGTATGTGCGGTCCGTCGTGTGGAGGTGATAGGACGCTCCGCCATCGACGAGCTCCTGGCGGTAGTAGCTGCCCGCTCCCGGACCCGAGATCTCCTCCCAAGACGGCTCGGGGCCGGATGGGATGTCGGACTGCGTGATGAGCAGACCACCCGTTTGGCTCTGGATGAAGGTGGCGGCTGTCTGCTGGTCCGGATAGGAAGCGATGGGTGTGAGGTTCTCGGACACCTTGACCTCGTTCGAGGCCGGGTCGGGGTCGTCGCCGTCGCATGCCGCTGCCAACATCACGAGAGCGACGGCCACGACCACCAGAGTCCGCATTCAGCCGAGTGTAGCGGACTTGACGAAAGTGGAGTTGAGCCCCGCCGTCGTCGTCGTCCAGCTTGAGTGGCCATAGCTCCTTAGACGGCTCCGCTCGACGCTAGGCGGGTGCTGTCCCGGCCCTTCATCGCGCTCTATATCGCCGTTTTCGTGGCGACGATGGGCATCTCCATGGTCAGCCCGCTGCTGCCGGTGTATGCGGAGGAGTTGGGCGCCGAAGGGATGCTGCTGGGTCTGACGTTCTCGTCGTTTGCCGTGGTGCAGGCGGTGGCCGGGCCTATCACGGGGAGGATGTCGGACCGCTATCCGCGGAAGCCGTTCATCGTGTGCGGGCTGCTCGTGTACATGATCGCGGCGCTGGGCTACCTGGCCGCGGAGAACGTGTGGCAGGTCATCGGGTTTCGTGCGTTCAGCGGCCTCGGCACAAGCATGATCTTTTCCGTGGCGCGCGCGTACGTGGGGGACCTGACCCCGGTGGGGCACGAGGGGCGGTGGATGGGCGTGTTCGCGACGGCGGACATCATTGGGTTCGGGACGGGGCCGCTGATCGCGGGCGTCATCCGCCAGGGCATCGGGTTCGACGCCGTGTTCGTGGCGATGGCGGCGATGATGGCGACGAGCGCAGTGATCGTGGCCACATCCCTGCCACGGCATCCGCCCAAAGCCCACCGTAGGGTCGGCGACGTCGTGGCGAACGCGAGCTTCCTGTCGGCGTTGTCGGACAAGCTGGTACTGGCGGTGGTGATCAACATGTCGTTGGTGTCGCTCTCGTTCGGGGCGTCGTTCGCGTTCCTGGGGCTGCGGCTGGAGGACGACATTGGGGCGACCCCAATGATGATCGGGGTCGCGTTCGCGACGCAGGACCTGACGGGCGGCGTGGCCCAGCCGCTGTTCGGGCGGCTGGCGGACCGTTATTACCGGCCGATGCTGGTCGCGATCGGGCTGGCGCTGCTGGCCGTGCTGCAGGCCGGGATCGGGCAGGTGGAGTCGTACCTGCTGGTGGTGCTGTTCCTGGCGGGCATGGGCGCTGCCAATGCGATCTCGGGCGTGGCGGCGGGCGCGATCCAGGTGGTGGCAGGGCGGCGCGTGGGCATGGGTACGGTGCTGGGGCTGGGGTCGTTCGGCAACGGCGTGGGAATCATCACGGGATCGCTCGTTGGCGGGTGGCTGACGGACCTGTACGGGATCCCGGCGGCGTTCGTGTTTTCGGGGGTAATCATCGGGATTGGGGCGCCGGTGTTCCTGTACCTGACCAGGGGTGTGAGGACGAGCGAGGATGAGGTCGTCGTGCGGCCGCTGGCGGAGGCGGCATCTGTGGCGGGCGCATAACTGCGCCGGTACCGATAGGATCCTTCGGTGACGACGGGGCAGTTCGCTGAAGTGGCCGTGAATTCGGGGCAGCCTGCGCGGCAGGGATTCACCTATGAGGTGCCGGCGGGCGTGCAGCTGTCCGTGGGGCAGGCCGTGTTCGTTCCGTACGGGCCGCGGGTGCTGCAGGGCATCGTCCTCAGCTTCCAGGCGACCAGCGACGTCGAGAACGTGCGGCCCATCTCGGCCGTGGCCGACCCGGATCCAGTCCTGGATGAGGCCCACATCGCGCTGGCGCGCTGGCTCTCGGAGACGTACCTGGCGCCGTTGTGGGAATGCGTGGCCGTCTCATTGCCGCCGGGGTATGGGCAGAAGTCCGTGACGATGGTGTCGCCCGTGGAGATCCCGCCGTTGCTGCCGATCTACCCGAAGGACCACAAGATCCTCGCCTTCGTGGGCGCACATGGGCGCGTGACCCTGGACGCGTTGCGGGAGGGCGTGGGGAGCGTCTCCATGTCCACGCTGGACCGGTTGCAGCGGGATGGGCACCTGACGGTCGCACAGGGGCTCGCCCGGCCGGCGGGGCGTCCGAAGACGGAGCGCCGGGTGAGGCTGCTGCGTCCGGCGAGCGAGGCCTCCACCGAGGCGCACGAGCTGGCACGGGGCGGGAAGCGCGTGCTGGCGCGGGTGCTCACCTTGCTCGGGGACCAGCCGGACGTGCGGTTGAAGGACGTGCGCGAGGCGGGGGCTACGCCGAGCCACCTTCGCACCCTCGCCGAAGGTGGCTGGGTGGAGGAGTACGAGGCCCGAGTCGTGCGTGACCCCATGGGTGTGCGCACATTCCGGGAGATGCAGCCGCTGCGGCTGACGGAGGACCAACAGCGCGCGGCTGATGCGATCTCTGAGCGGCCGGGAGGTACGACTTTGGTCCATGGCGTGACGGGCTCAGGAAAGACGGAGGTGTACCTGGACCTCGTGCGGCGGACGCTGGAGGCGGGAAAGGGCGCGATCTTGCTGGTACCGGAGATTTCGCTGACGCCCCAGGCCCTGCGGCGGTACGGCGAACGGTTCGGCGAGGAGCTGGCGATCGTTCACTCGCAGCTCGGAACGGGGGAGCTCTACGACCAGTGGTTCCGCATCCAGCGCGGAGAGGCGCGGGTGGTGCTCGGCTCGCGGAGTGCGCTCTTCGCGCCGGTGGAGAACCTGGGGCTGGTGGTGATCGATGAAGAGCACGAGTGGACCTACAAGCAGACCGACCCGCAGCCGCGCTACCACGCCCGCGACGCTGCGGAGGAGCTGCGACGGCTCACGGGTGCCACGGTGGTGCTCGGGAGCGCGACACCGGACATCGTGACCTACCACCGGACGGAAACGGGCGCCGCCACGCGTGTCGAGCTGAACCAGCGCGTGTCTCCGGATGAGTCAGGCGGGACACGGCCGGGGGCGATGCCGGATATCGCCGTGGTGGACATGCGCCAGGAGTTGAAGGCCGGCAACCGGAGCGTGTTCAGCGTGCCCCTGAAGCGCGCCGTGAACGCTGCGTTGCGCGCGGGCGAGCAGACGATCCTGTTCGTGAACCGGCGCGGTTCGGCGCGATTCCTGCTGTGCCGGGACTGTGGTTGCGTGCCGCTGTGCCCTTCGTGTGAAGTGGCGATGAGCCTCGACCTCGCGGACGAGCTGAACCCACGCATTGTCTGTCACCACTGCGGGCGGGCGAAGAAGCTGGATGAGCGCTGCCCGAGGTGCGAGAGCCGCAAGTACCGGCCGTTCGGGGTGGGCACCCAGCGCATCGAGCAGGAGGCGCGACTTGCGTTCCCCGGGGCGCGGGTCGCGCGGTGGGATAGCGACATGGCCTCGCGCAAGGGGAGCCATGGGCGGATGGTCGGGGCGCTCGAAGCGCGCGAAATCGACATCGTGGTAGGCACGCAGATGCTGGCGAAGGGGCTCGATCTGCCGCAGATGATGGTGGTGGGCGTCGTGGATGCCGATGTGGGGCTAAACCTGCCCGACTACCACGCGCACGAGCGAGCGTTTCAATTGCTGTCGCAAGTGGCGGGCCGGGCGGGGCGTCGCGACAAGGCCGGGCAGGTCTTCTTCCAGACGTACGACCCGGACGCGGCGCCCATCGCCTGCGCGGCGGCGCACGACTACCGGTCGTTCTACGAGCATGAGCTCGCGCACCGGCGGCGGGCGGGCTATCCGCCCTTCAACCGGCTGGTGCGATTGGTGTATCGCCACCGGAGCCAGGAGCACGGGCTGAAGGAGGCCTCGCGGGTGGCGCAGGAGATGCGGCTGAAGCGGGACGCGGCGGGCCGCGCGGAACCGGACATCCTGGGGCCGCAGCCGGCGTACATCACTCGGCTGCGGGGCGAGTATCGCTGGCAGATCCTGATGCGGGGGCGGCAGCCATCCGCGCTGGCGGCGGAGATGCGGTTTGGGGAGGGCTGGACGGTGGACGTGGACCCGGCGGGGCTGCTCTAACCACCGGAATTGAACCGCCAAGAGGCCAAGAGCGCCAAGTTTTCTTGAGAGATCGTCGATGTAGAACCTCTGTGAGTTCCGCCGAGAGCGCCAAGGGCTATGGGCGTGCTACCGACCGCGGCCCACAAGCGCTGCATGGCAGGTCACGGCCCCGTCGCTTACGCTCCGGGCTCCATGCACGGACGAGGAGCGGGGGCAGTCCCTCGCTAACGCTTCGGGCTCCTTAGCCTGTTTCTTAGCCTGTTTCGTGGGTGGCCGCTCTGGTACGATCCGGGGCGTCTGGCCGGGCTGTGCACGAGCCTGCTGGATGGGAGGGCACCCGCTCCGATGGACCAGGCCATCAAGCCGTGGCGCAGGCTGGCGCTGATTTTTCCCGGTCAGGGCTCGCAGCACGTCGGCATGGGCGAGGCGCTGGCGAAGGTCTCGCAGGCGGCCCGGGACGTGTTCAAGCGAGCCGATGAGGTGCTGGAGATGAAGCTCTCGAAGCTGTGCTTCGAGGGGCCGGCGGAAGAGCTGGAGTCGACCATCAACACCCAGCCCGCGAGCTTCGTGACGTCCATGGCTTGGCTGGCGGCGATGCAGGAACGCTGGGTGGCGCTGGACCGCAAGCTGGAGCCGATGCTGTTCGCGGGACATTCGATGGGCGAGTTCACCGCCGCCGTGGCCGCGGGCACGCTGCCGTTCGACGACGGGCTGAGGCTCGTGAGGGAGCGCGGCATCCTCATGGACGAGGCCGGCAAGCAAAACCCTGGTGGGATGGCCTCGATTCTCGGGCTCTCGGAGGAGCAGGTCGTCGAAATATGCACCGAGGCGGCGGACGCCGAAGGTGAGTACGTGGGGCTGGCGACGGCCAATTGCGAGGGCCAGAACGTGATCTCGGGAGCGCTCAAGCCCTTGAAGCGCGCGATGGAGATGGCGGAGGCGGCGCGGGCGCGCAAGGTCGTACGGCTGTCGATTTCGATTGGCTCCCATTCCCCGTTGATGGCGAAGGCGAGCGAGGGGATGAACGAGATCCTGCGCAAGCTGCACATGAAGGACCCGGCGGCGCCGATCGTCGGCAACGTGAATGCCGACCTGCTGGAGACGCACCCGGAGGTCTACGAGGAGCTGCGCGACCAACTGCTGAACGGCGTGCGCTGGCAGAAATCGGTGGAGTTGATGAAGGCGGAAGGCGCGGACATGTTCATCGAGGTTGGCCCCGGGAACGTGCTCACGCGGCTCGTGCGCCGCATCGATTACGACGTGAACAGCCTGAGCATCAGCGACGAGAACGATGGCCTGTTGAGCGACAACTTCAGGCTCGTGGAAGCGGCTGCACAATGACAAAGCGCGTGGTGGTGACGGGAGTTGGGGCGGTGACGGCCGTGGGACACACGGCGGAGGAGACGTGGCAGGCGATGCTCGATGGCCGGAGCGGCATCGGGCCCATCACGCTCTTCGACCCGGAGCCGTACCCCATCCGCATCCAGGCGGAGGTGAAGGGGTTCGAGTTGGGCGATCGCGTGGACGCGAAGCAGCAGCGCTATATGAACCGGGGCGTCACCTTCGGCATGTCGGCGGCGCTGGAGGCGTTGGAGGACAGCGAGCTCCAGATCACCGAGGAAAACTCCGACCAGATCGGCGTCATCTTCAGCGCGGGCGGCGGCGGGACGGAGATGATCGTCGAGTACCAGAAGATCCTCGACGAGAAAGGGCCGCGCCGGATTACGCCGTTCCTGGTGGCGAACTTCATCCCAGACGCGGCGAGCGGACACATCGCCATCGCGACGGGCGCACGGGGTCCGAACATGGCGGTCGTAAGCGCCTGCGCGACGGGGACGGCATCGCTGGGCGAAGCCTTCGAGACCATTCGCCGCGGGGATGCGACGGCGATCATCGCGGGGAGCTCCGAGGCCGTGCTTCTGCCGCTCTACCACGCCACCTGGTGCTCGATGCGGGCACTGGCGGACAACAACGAGCACCCGGAGAAGGCGCTCAAGCCCTTCGACCTCAACCGGGATGGGTTCATCGCCGGCGAGGGCGGCGCGTCAATGATCCTTGAGGACTATGACCACGCGAAAGCGCGCGGCGCGAGGATCTACTGTGAGGTCATAGGGTACGGCGCCTCGAACGACGCGTACGACATGATCTCACTGCACGAGACGGGCCGGGGGCTAAAGCGGGCTGTGAACGCGGCCGTGCGGAAGGCCGCAATCGATGCCGCGGAGATCGACTACATCAACCCGCACGGGAGCGGCACGCCGCTGAACGACCGCGTGGAGACCCTGGTCTTCAAGGAAGTGATGGGCGAGGCGGCGTACCAGGCGTCGATCAGTTCGGTGAAGCCCATTACGGGGCATTGCATGGGCGCATCGGGCTCGGTGGAGGCCCTGGCCTGCGTGATGGCCATTCGCGACCAGAAGGTGCCCCCGACGATCAACTACACCACTCCCGACCCGGAGTGCGACCTCGACTACGTGCCGAACACAGCGAAGAGCCGGCCCGTGCGGGTGGCCATGTCGACATCAGTGGGGCTTGGCGGGCACAACGCCGCCGTGATCTTCCGGGAGGCGAACTAACCTGCGGAGCAGCCTGTGACACGAGCAGTAGTGACCGGTGCGGGCGCGATTACCCCCATCGGGCTGACGGCGCGCGACTTCTGGAAGAACCTCCTCGACGGCGTTTCAGGGGTGAGCCGGATCACGCGCTTCGATGCGAGCGACCTGCCCGTGCAAATCGCGGCCGAAGTGAAGGACTTCGAGCCCGGGAATTACATGGACACGAAGGCGGCGCGGCGCATGTCGCGGTTCGCGCAGCTGGCGGTGGCGGCAGCCAAGCTGGCGGCGGACGACGGCGGGCTCGAACTGACGGATGAGGAGCGCCCGTTGGCCGCGTCGGCCATCGCCACCGGTTCGGGCGGGGCGATTGACACGATGAACGAGATGAAGGTCCTGCTGGAGCGGGGGCCGGACCGAGTGAGCCCGTTCTACATTCCCGTGATGGCGCCCAACATGGGCGCTTGCCAGGTGTCGATGAGCCTCGGGTTGCGGGGGCCGGCGCTGGCGAGCGTGGCTGCGTGTGCGAGCGGCTTGTACTCGTTCATCGAAGCGAAGCAGCTCATCGACTCGGGCATGGCGGAAGTCGTGCTCGCCGGCGGGACCGAGGCGGCGATTCATCCCCTCCCGATCGCCGCCCTGGCGAACATGCGTGCGCTGAGCCGCCGCAACGACGAGCCCACAAAGGCGAGCCGCCCGTTCGACGCGGAGCGAGATGGGTTCGTATTTGGCGAAGGCGCGGTCGTGTTGATGATCGAGTCGGAGGAGCGGGCGAAGCGGCGGGGTGCGCGGGTCTACGCCGAGCTGCTCGGTGGCGGGCTGAGCTCGGACGCCTACCACATCACCGCGCCCCTGGAGGACGGCAGCGGCGCCGCACAGGCGATGACGACGGCGCTACGCGTGGCGGGGCTGCAGCCAGAGGACATCGACTACATCGCTGCTCACGGGACGGGCACGCCCCTGAATGATGTGGGTGAGACAGTCGCGATCAAGCGGGCCTTCGGGGAAGCGGCGGGGCGGCTGGCGATCAGCTCGCCAAAGTCGATGGTGGGCCACCTGCTGGGCGCGGCGGGGGGGGGGGGGGCGCTCGCGGCGGTGATGGCCTGTCACGACGACATCGTTCCGCCAACGATCAACCTCGAGACCCCGGACCCGCACTGCGACCTGGACTACACGCCGTTGAAGGCACGCAAGATGACGGTGCGGGCGGCGACGGCCAACGGCTTCGGGTTCGGCGGGCAGAACGGGTGCGTGATCTTCCGCAAATACGAGGGCTGACGTAGCATCCGGCCACCAACCGCTCCACATTCGGCGGCCGGGCAACGGCCGCGTTCAAGGCTAACAACCAGGAGAACCCCGAGATGGCAAGCGTGTTCGATCGTGTGAAGACAGTCGTTGTGCGTCAGTTGAAGGTGCAGCCCGACGAGGTGACGCCAGAGGCTAACCTGGTCGACGACCTGCGGGCGGACTCGCTCGACATCGTAGACCTGACCATCGCCATCGAGGAGGAGTTCGCGGGCGACGCGGACATCGAGATCCGGGACGAGGATGCGGAGAACATCCGCACCGTGCAGGACATCCTGGACTTCTTGTCGGAGAAGGGGCTGGCTTAGGTTGGTCGTTGGGCGAGCCAGGGCCGCTGCCGATACCCTTCTGGGCTAACAACGGTGAGGGAACCCGGCAGCGTCATGCCTTCCAGTTCGAGCATCTCCAGCAGCCGCAAGGCCGGGTCTTCGGGGCCTGCGAGCGGCAACCTGAAGTACACGATACCGCTTGGCGGCGGCAGCCGCCGGTAGAACACGAGTTCGCCGTAATCTCGATCCATCGTGAGCAGGATTGCACCTGCGATTCGGGCGGCTTCCATCACTGCGACGTCACTCGCACCTGGCGCTTCCTCGACGATCGCGAGAACGCGATGCCCGTGTTGCCGGAGAAGGCGCGTGCTTGCAAGCGGGTAGTCTTCGTCGGAGACGAAGTTCATGAGCCAGCGTTCGCGGAAGCAGGGAACAGCTTGAGATCGCGCATGCTCTCTGCGGCGAATCGCAGAACGGCACGGATGGACTCCTCGCTGAGCTGTGGGTAGTTCTCAATGATGGTGGCTTCCGACCACCCCGAGGCGAGAAGGTCCAGAACATGCTCCACTGTGAGGCGGGTACCCTTCACGACTGGCTTCCCGACCATCACAGCAGGGTCCGAGGTGATGTGAGCCTCCCAACGGACGTCCATTCCATGAGTATACAGCCGTGAATGGCGCCTCAACCGAAGGGAAGGTCGCCGACGCCGCGGACAGCACGATCTGAGACGACGCGCAGAACGTCCACACCGTCCAGGACATCCGCGATTTCCTCTCCGAAAAGGGCCTGGCCTGGCCCTTCGCCGCTCGCCTTCAGCTACAATGCGTGGGTGGATGGCAGCTATGCGAGTCCCGAGGCGGAGGGCCTTCTTCAACGCGCGGTGCAGGTCGCCGATGCAGCGGTTCGGCTGCGGAGGAAGTACTTCCGTCGGCAGGATCCCGAGCTGACCGAAGAGGAGCTCACCGCGCTGGTCAACGAATGGCTCTGGCGGCGCAACCAGTCGGAGATGAACATTCCTGGCTTCCGCGTTCGCTGGAGCGCGCCCAGACGGGAGTTGCCGCCTCGCGCCGCGCGCATCGCAGCTGAGGCTCGCTGGGAGCGGTAGTGACCCGCCAACGCTGACTTGCCCTGTACGCCCGCACTCACCCGCACCACGCGACAATCGCGCTGTTGAGGCGGTCGGCGGCCTCCCATTGGACGAAGTGGCCGCAGTCGCGGAGGAGGAAGGGGCCGACCCGGTTGGGGAACACGACCTCGGCCATACGGTCGAACTCGGGGTAGAGGACGTGGTCCGAGGGGCCAAAGAGGATCATCGTCGGCGTCGGGTTGGGCGCGGCCATGACGCTCGGTTCTGTGCGGGCGGATTCGTTGAACGAGCTCTCGTAGGCGCCGAAGCTCGCGCGGAGCTTCGCGGGGTCGGCGAAGGGCTCGGTCATGAAGTTGACGGCCTCGGGGTCGAAAGCGCTGGGGTGTGCCCAGAACCGCGACGTGTAGAACGTGGCGATGTAGCGACGGCGCTGGTCCTCCGTGGCTAGCTCGGCAGCGAGGGCGTTCGCGTCGGTGCCCTGGCGGACGAAGTAGTCGCTCGCCTCGCGCGCGGGCCTCGTGCGAAAGCCATCCATCGCGCCCTTCACGTACGGAAGGGGCGAGTTGAAGAGCACCATCCGCTCGACGAACCCGGGGAAACGCAGCGAGAGGTCCTGGATGACGGGGCCGCCGAGGTCGCCGCCGACGACGATGACGGACTCATGACCGAGCTCACGGACGAGCGCGTAGAGGTCTCGGGAGTGGCTGGGGACATCGTGGAAGCCGTCGTGGCCGACATCGGAGTCGCCGAAGCCGCGGAGGTCGGGAGCAATGACCTCGAAGCCGGCCTCGGCCAGAGGCTGGACGTTGCGCCACCAGATGCGCTTCGTCTCCGGCCAGCCGTGGACGAGGAGGATGGGCCTCCCGCCGATACCTTCGTGGACGAACGCCTGGCGGAAGCCACGCACGCGGGTCTCGGCGATGTGGAAGCGGTTGGAGGCGAGGTCGTCGGGCATTGGGGGACTCTACCTCACCCCCCGGCCCCCTCTCCACTGGCGTGGATAGGGGGAGACGGGTCGTGTGGGGTGTGTTACGGGATCGCGCGTGGACGGGCCGCCGCCTAGACTCGCGGGACAAGTTCGAGGTTGGAGAGTGCGAGTGAGTTATCGTGCGCTGGTTGTCGACAAGCAAGGGGAGGCGTTCTCGGCGGGTATTCGGGAGCTATCCGAGGGAGACCTGCCGCCGGGGGAGGTCACGATCCAGGTCGAGTACTCGAGCGTGAACTACAAGGACGGGCTGGCGACGAGCGCTAACGGGCGGGTGATTCGCAGCTACCCGATGGTGCCGGGCGTGGACCTGGCGGGCACCGTCCGGGAGTCGACAGACGCGCGACTCAAGGCGGGCGACAAGGTGATAGCGACGGGGAACGACATCGGCGTGGCGCACCCGGGTGGGTTCGCGGAGCTGGCGCGCATCCCGGCGGCGTGGGTCATCCCGCTGCCGCCCGGGCTGTCGACGCGCGAGGCGATGGCGCTGGGGACCGCGGGGCTCACGTCCGCGCTCTCCGTGGAGGCGCTGGAGGCGCACGGGCTTCGGCCGGAGAACGGGCCTGTCATCGTCACGGGCGCCACCGGTGGCGTGGGCTCAACCGCGGTCAGCATGCTGGCGCAACTCGGGTACACCGTGGCGGGCAGCACAGGCAAGGCCGAGGAGCATGACTATCTGCGGTCGCTTGGCGCGAGCGACGTGCTGTTGCGCGAGGAAGTCTCAGCGGAGAGCACGCGTCCCATGGAGGCGGAGCGGTGGGCGGCGGCTGTGGACCCGGTGGGCGGGTCGACGACGGCGTACCTGCTGCGGACCACGAAGTACGGCGGATCGGTGGCGCTCTCGGGGAACACGGGCGGCGTGAGCTTCGCGACCAGCGTGTTCCCGTTCATCCTGCGCGGGGTGAACCTGCTGGGGATTGAGTCGGTGAATTGCTCGATCGAGTTGCGCGCCCGGATGTGGCAACGAATGGCGGCGGACCTGAAGCCGAAGGGCCTGCTCGACTCGATCGCGATCGAGACCGACCTGGATGGGGTCCTCGATGTGGCCGCGAAAATCCGGGAGGGCAAGGTGCGGGGGCGGACGCTGGTGCGGCTCTGACCTCACCCCCGGCCCCTCTCCTCTGGCGTGGAGAGGGGGGAGCGCTGGCTGGGCTTTCGCGGCTGGGGGAGTCGGTTGTGTCTAGCAACTGAGGATGGGAGACTCGCCGGACTTTCTCGGAGGGTGAGACCAGATGGCAGCAACGAAGTCCGCGGATGATATCCGCAGCGAGATTGGCAGCGCATTCGATGGGTACGTCGCGGAGCTGGCACAGGCCGCACCGCATTGGGATCGGAAGCCGGCGAGTGGCGAAGGCGAGGACGCCTGGTGCGCGCGGCAGGTGGCGGAGCACATCGCCGGCGCGTCACTCTTCTTCGGGGCGGGCATCGCGCAGGCAATCGGCGTTTCCGGTCCCACGCTTGACCGGGTCGAGTTGCCGGACGCCGGCGCCGCCGCACCGAAGACACAGGCCAACCAGGCTGCATTCATGGCCGTCGCCGCGCAGGTGAGTAACGAGCAGCTCGCGATGGAGATCGACCACCCGCGCCTCGGGAAGCAGACTCTCGGTGGGATCCTCGAGATCGTGACTCATCACCACCGCGACCATGCCCAGCAGTTGAAGACGCTGCGGGAGGGGTAGGCCCTCACCCCCCGGCCCCCTCTCCGCGCGCCCGCGGAGAGGGGGAGACCGGCGCTGGGACGACGCACAGGGACGCGAGGAAGTCGCGGACGGCGGATTCGTAGCGAGGGCGATCGGTGTTCCAGCAGCGGACGTGGCCGGCTTGTGGCACGCGGTGGTAGGTGATGTTCGGGCGGCCGGCAGCAAAGGTATCGCTGAGGCTGACGGGGATGACAGCATCGGCGTCGCCGTGGAAGAGGAGGACGGGGAGGTCGTCCCTGTTCCACGCTGAGTGGTAGTCGAGGTGGGGCCAATCGAGCCGGGCGGCGCGGACGGCCCGGCGCATGGCGGGCGCCAGTAGCCTGCCGGGGACACGCATGCGCTTGCTGCGAATGCGAACGATCTCTTCGAGGTTCGTCATGGGAGCGTCAAGGATGAGGCCGCGGACGAGTCCGGCGTGCGAAGAGCGGGCGAGGAAGCTGAGGACGATGGCGCCGCCCATGCTGTAGCCAACCAGCAGAATCTCCGTGGCGCCACGGTTCACCGCGAACCCGGCCGCGGTTTCGAGGTCCTCCCACTCGGTGGCGCCGAACTGGTACGTGCCGGTCTGTTCGCAATCGGTGTCGTTGAGGTAGCTGATGGTCAGGGAGGCCCAGCCGTCGGCGTGGAGGAGCGGGAGGAGCCGCAGGGCCTCCTCGCGGCGTGCTCCCTTGCCGTGCACGAGGATGGCCCAGTGCGAAGCCTCGCCGGGAAGGAGCCAGGCAGGGTTCGAGCGACCCCCGGAGGGCACGTCCACGGCCTCCCATTCGAGCGCGTGGGCGACATGCGGATCGAGCGGGAACGCGAAGCTGTCGACGCGCGCGCCATCGCCGGGCCGCGGCGGCTGACCATAGATCAACTCGAATCGCCGTTCGATCGCGTTGGCGGCGGCGTCGTCGGAGAGAATCTCGCCGAGCTGACCGTAACCCTCGAGGTATTGGAGACCGTAGACGCCCGGTTGACGGGCGGCGGCGCGGGCGCCGGCGGTCCTGGGGCGCATGGTCACGGACTCGGGCCCAACGGCGGCGACGGTCAGATCCAGTGGCTCCGGGGCGGCAGGCGTGGCGCGGAAAACGTCACGCTCGATCCGGCGGGCGAGATACCAGACGGCGAGGCTCGCCCCCGTCAGCGCAAGGATCGTGGCGGCGATGATGTTGCGCATCCTGCGCATCATCGCACGCCGGCCGCGAGGGGCCACTGCCCCGGTGTCGTCTGGTTAGGTACACTGAAACCGTTGGCCCGCCGGTATTTGCCGGACGGGCCTAGAGGTGTCAGTGCCGGGCGAACTGGTCGGCCTCACGGCCGCACTCGCCGATGTTATCGAGCCGCACGTCCCCGACTCGAAGAAGGGGGCGCGGCTGGGCGTGCCCGAAACGGCGAAGGCCCCGGTGGCGGCCGCCATCGCTGCAAGGCGCACAGGCCCCGTGTTGCTGGTCGTGCCCACGCCCTCACGCTCGCTGTCCGTGCACGAGGAGTTGACACTCTACCTGGAGGACGTGCCCCTGGCACGCCTGCCCGAGCGGGAGGGGCTGCCCTACGAGTTCGCACGCAGCGATGCGCTGGTGACCGTGGAGCGCGCGCGGGCGCTTGCGGCGCTGCGAGGGGCGGGACGGGCGCTGGTGGTGGCGTCATGGGCGGCGCTGGCGGAGCGGTGCGCCGGGCCGGAAACGGAGGCAGCCGGCATCGACGTGCGGGTCGGCGCGAACCTGGAGCCGGGGCGGCTGGCGGCGGAGCTGGAACGGGCGGGGTACGAGCTCGAGCCGCTGGCAGACCGTCCGGGGTCGATGTCGCGGCGCGGCGGAATCGTGGACGTCTTTTCCGCGACCCAGGACCGGCCCTACCGAGTGGAGTTCTTCGGGAACGAAGTGGAGTCGATCCGCGAGGTCGATCTGTCGACACAGCGTTCCGTGCGGCGCTTAGAGGCCGCGCACTTCCCTCCAGCGGCGACGAGCACACGAGAGGCTCGTGAGGCCGCCGGGAACCTGCTCGAGCGCGCCACCGACACGGGTGAGCAGTCCGAAGTCGTGGTCCAGGAGCTGCAGCTCATCGCGGAGGGGAACAGGTCGGACTACGAGGGGTTCTTCGAGCCGCTGCTCTACGAGACGACGGCGCTCGATCACCTGGCCAAGGGCGGGAGCATCCTGTTTGACGACTTCGAGGACGGGCGGCTGGCACTGGCCACCGCTTTCGAGCACGAGCAGCGGACACGGGAGGAGTTGGAGCGCCGCGGGAACATCCCCAGCGGGCTGCCGGCGCGGTACGCCGAGCCCGATTCGCTTGCAAGCCGCCTGTCGTCGTGGGCCGGCGCGGTGCATCTGCAGCGGTTTGGCTCGGAGGAGCTTGGGGCCAAGCGTTTGCCGCTGAAGGCGACGCCCTCATTCGCGGGGAAGCTGCGGCCCCTGGTGTTTCAGTCCGCGCAGTGGGCGAAGGAGGGGAAGGCGGTGGTGATCGCGTCCCAGCAGGCGCTGCGGCTCGACGAGCTGATGCAGGCGGAGGGCATCCACCCCAAGAGCACGCGCCGCGTAAGGGAGCGTCCCGCCGAGGGGACGATCACGCTGGCGCCAACGGCGATCACGGGCGGGTTCACGCTGGACGACCGGCTCGTGGTCGTGTCGGACGCGGAGGTGTTCGGGTTCCGCAAACGGCGGCGGCCGACGCGTACGCGACACGGGATCAAGGCCGACATCGTCTCGACGCTGGAGGTCGGCGACTACCTGGTACACGCGGACCACGGAATCGCGCGGTACGGCGGGCTCATCCGGCGGACCGTCGATGGCATGGAGCGGGAGTACCTGGAGCTCCAGTACGCGGAGGGCGACAAGCTGTACGTGCCCGCGGACCAGTTGGAGTCGGTGTCGCGGTACGTGGGCCCGGCGGACCACCCACCGTCGCTGACGAGGCTCGGCACGCAAGAGTGGGCGCGGACCAAGCGGCGGGTGAAGCAGGCAGTGGCGGAGATGGCGCACGAGCTCCTCCAGCTCTACGCGCTGCGGGAGACGGCACGCGGCTATGCGTTCTCGCCCGATGGGGCGTGGCAAATGGAGATGGAGGCGGCCTTCCCCTTCGTGGAGACGCAGGACCAGTTGGAGGCCATCGCCGAAGTGAAGGCGGACATGGAGCGCGACCAGCCGATGGACCGCCTCATCTGCGGTGACGTCGGCTACGGAAAGACGGAGGTCGCCGTCCGCGCCGCATTCAAGGCGGTCGCGGACGGGAAGCAGGTGGGGGTGCTCGTGCCCACCACCGTCCTCGCCGAGCAGCACGGTTCCACATTCCGGGAGCGCACGGCGGGGTTCCCAGTGCGAGTGGAGGTGCTCTCCCGCTTCCGGAGCGAGGAGCAGCAGCGCGAGATCGCGGCGGCCATCAGGTCGGGCGAGGTGGACATCGCCATCGGCACGCACCGGTTGCTCCAGAAGGACGTGGAGTTCAAGGACCTGGGGCTCGTTGTCATCGACGAGGAGCAGCGGTTCGGGGTGAGCCACAAGGAGCGGCTCAAGCAGATGCGGGCCGAAGTGGACGTGCTGACACTTTCAGCGACGCCAATCCCGCGGACGCTGCAGATGTCGTTGGCGGGGATCCGGGACATGTCGACGGTGATGACGCCGCCGGAGGAGCGGCTGCCGATCCGGACCTACGTGCTCCAGTGGGACGACGAGATACTGCGAGAGGCGATCGACCGGGAGCTGCAGCGCGGTGGGCAGGTGTACTTCGTGCACAACCGGGTACACAACATCGAGCGGATCGTGACGCGGCTCCAGGAGGTTGTCCCCGAGGCGCGCATCGTCGTGGGCCACGGGCAGATGCCGGAGGAGCAACTCGAACGCGTGATGACGGAGTTCAGCGCTGGCGACCACGACATCCTCGTGTGCACGACGATCATCGAGTCGGGGCTGGACATCCCGAACGTGAACACGATTGTCATCAACAACGCGAACCAGCTTGGGCTGGCGCAGCTCTACCAGCTCCGTGGCCGCGTGGGCCGGGGCGCGAACCGGGCGTACTCGTACCTCTTGTACGACAAGGACCGTGCGATGTCGGAGGCGGCGCAGAAGCGCCTGGAGGCGATCTTCGAGGCCTCCGAGCTGGGCGCGGGCTTCCAGATCGCCCTACGCGACCTGGAGATCCGGGGCGCGGGCAACATTCTCGGCACGGAACAGAGCGGGTACATCGCCTCGGTGGGGTTCGAGCTGTACTCGAAGCTGGTGGCGGAGGCGGTCTCGGCGATGAAGGCGGCGGTGCGCCCGGACGAGCCGGCAGGCCCCCAACCGCTGCCGCCCGTGCCAACGGTAGACCTGCCGGTGAGCGCGCACGTCCCCCAGAACTACATCGACGACATCCACGCGAGACTGGCCGTGTACCAGCGCATGGCGGGCATCGATTCCGCGGAGGGTGTGGCGGAGATGCAGGCGGAGCTGGCCGACCGCTTCGGAGAAGTGCCACCGGCGGTGGAGAACCTGTTGTTCGTGGCGCTCGTGAAGTCGATGGCGCGGATGGCCCGCGTAGACGCGATCAAGACGGACCAGCAGATGTTCCACCTGCGGTTACGTGGGGGAACGACGGATGAGATGCGGCGCCGCGTCGACGGCCTCGGGCTGCAGGGGATCCTCACCGGGCCGAACCAGGTGCGCATCGACCGGGTCACGCATGCGCGGGACTGGCAGCCGACGCTGATCCGCGTGCTGCGGGCCATGCGGGACCCTGAGCGGGAGCCGGCCGCGACGGCGGCGGCGGGGTAAGTGGTGCGGCACGAGACACCGTGGGGCGTGTGGGACCCGCTGACGCCAGCAGAGGTGGGCGAGCTTCTGCGCGGGATCGAGGCGCCGTGGTGGATTGCAGGCGGGTACGCGATCGAGGCGTTTGCGGGCCGGGAGCTGCGCGAACACGGCGATGTGGATGTCGGGTTGCTTCGTCGCGACCAACTTGCGGTCCAGCGGACACTGGACGGGTGGGAACTGCACGCGGCGGACCCGCCGGGGACGTTGCGGCCGTGGCTCCCGGGGGAGCACCTGCCGAGGGCCATCCACGACATTTGGGTGCGCCAGGACGGAGACGGGCCGTGGCGGTTTCAGTTGATGTTGGACGAATCCGAGGGGGAGGAGTGGGTGTTCCGGCGGGACACACGGATGCGGCGCGAGTTGGAAACACTGACCTGGAAGCGGGACACGCTGTCTTACATTGCGCCCGAGGTGCAGCTCCTTTACAAGTCGAAGGGACTGCGGGCGAAGGACCAGGTGGACTTCGCCGCGGCCGAGCCGGTGCTCTCCGATAGGCAGCGGGCGTGGCTGCGGGACGCCCTCGAGCTCGTCGAGCCCGGCCATCCGTGGCTGGCAGCGCTATCGACCGCGCCGCCAGGCTCGTAAGCTCCGCGCCTGAGGAGGCATGCATGACGTTCGTCGTTGAGAGGTCGTTCACGATTGAGCGAGGGACGGTGCGGGAGTTCGAGCGGTTGTCGCGGGAGGGCATCTGGCCGTACATGGAGGCGCGAGGGTGCAAGATCCTCGGACTGTTCACGATCGCGCACGGTGGGCCGAGCGACGAGATGGTGTTATTGACGGCGTATGACTCGCTGGCGCACTGGGAGGCGACACGGCTGGACCTGGCGCCACCGGATGGCTCCTCAGAGGACGTGCGCGAGCTGCAACGGAAGGCGGCGGAGGCCGGTCGCGAGCGGAACAAGCTGACGCGGGTGTCGTCGACGCGGGTACTGCGGTCGATCACGGAGTGGATGGATTACGGGGTGAGTGAGGGCTGAGCTAGATCAGGGGTTCGCAAGCCTGTCAAAGTCGACGATCCGGCCGGTGAACCTGAGACCGGCGGTCAGGCGCCGCAGGTCGCGAACGTCGGTCGTGAGGACGTCGTCTCCGCGACGAGCCGCAGAGACCATGACCGTGGCATCAACCACGTCACGGGTGCGCGTGCGAGCGCAAAGCTCCCCGGCGGCCCTCGCATCTGCCTCACCCAGCGGCTCGATACGGCAGCCCTCGAGGGCACGCAGAAGCGGGATGCTCTCATCCCCGCGCCAGACCTGGGCCAGCACCGGAGTCGGGACCACCTTGGACAGGTGCGCGAGCGTCCGCCAATACATCCAAAACTTTTGCTCGTTGCGCTCGGCGGCGAGTAGGACGCCGGCGTCGACGGTTATGCCTCCTGCCACGACCGTGCAGCCCGTTCGAGCTGTTCATCCGTGAAGGCTCCGAACTCTTCCTCGTAGGTTTTCACCGCATCGAGCGAGGCCTGACGCCGAATCTGCTCTCGCGCGGCCTCTGAGATCCACCGGGAGACAGACACCTTCTCGCGACCTGCTGCGCAGACGATTTCATCAGCAAGGTCGGGCTCTACAGATATCGCCATCTTCTTCACTGGCACCGCTCGATTATACCGCGGTATGACCACCAGCGGCCACAACGTTAGCCGTTTGTTGGGAGGCACTAACCGCTTGCTGACGTGCGGCACTGATGATGGGGGCACCGAGGTGGTGGGAGCTGCCGCGGGGCGCTGGGATCAGATGAACGGGACGAAGAGGCGGAGGAGGATGTCGAGCGCGAGGAACCAGGCCGGGGGGCCGTCTTCTGTGGCGTGCTCGTCGACGGTTGCCGCTGCGAGCCCCTGCGGGGGAGCCACTTCAAAGACCGCGGCGATCTCGCCCATGTCGAACCAGGTGCCGTGGCAGGTGTCGCAGCCGTCCACGGTGATGCCCTTCTGCTCGAAGCGGTTCATGGGCGTGCGGCAGGCGGGGCATCTCGTCGGCGGCAGCGCCCGCTCGCATTTCGTGCAGTCGCCGCTGGCTTTGAGGTGGCCGTTGCAGGCGCGGCAGCGGCGGGGGGCCTGGCCCGCGCGCAGCGCGGGGTGGTCGGTCCCCGGGTCACCGACGCCGCGGGCGAGGGAGTCGCCGCTGGCCCAGAAACCGTAGCAGTTGGGGCAATAACGGAGCGGCGTGAACGTGACCGACTCGTACCGGCGAAAGTCCGCAAGCGGCGGATGGTGCTCGCAGAAGGGGCACGAGAGGGAGGCGGGCGCGGCGGCCCGCCGTGAATCGCGGACGGCGTGAACGGCGCGTTCGATCTCGGCGGGTGTGCGCTCCCAGGGGCCCCCGGCGGCCACACGCGCGCGCGCCTCGGCGAGCCACCGGGCGTCGAGGTCGGCGAGGGTGGTCATGGTGTAAGGATCGGCAGTGTGCCCTCACCCCCCAACCCCCTCTGCCGACTTCGCGGAAGAGGGGAAGCCTCAGTGGCGAACGCGGCGATGGTAAGGAGGGGTGCGAACCGCTTGCCCACGCGCGCGGCACTGATGCGGCGGACGGCCTAGACTGGAATGCGTGAGTTGTGAGGAAGAGACAGCGGAGATTCTGCGCAAGGCGGGGCACAAGATGACGCCCCAGCGGCTGATGATCGTGCGGGCGCTGCGGCACGCCGAAGGGCACGTGAGCGCGACCCAGATCCTGGACCAGGTGCGAGAGGTCTACCCGTTCGTGGATGCGAGTACTGTCTACCGCACGCTGGACGTGCTCAAGCGGATGCGCATGGCCACTTCGACCGACATGGGAGGGGGGGATGTGGTGTTCGAATGGCGCCCGGAGGAGGCGCACCATCACCTGATCTGCTCGAGCTGCGGGTACGTGGAGGAGCTGAGCCACTCGTACCTGGACGAGCTCGCGGAGAAGGTGGGCAAGGACTTTGGGTTCGCGCCTGACCTGCACCATTTCGCCATCTTTGGGCTGTGCAGGGACTGCCAGCTGGAGGTCGTGAGTGACCACACGGCGTGAGCTGATCGAGGCGCTGACGCGCGTGGTCGGGCGCGAGCATGTGGTCTGGCGGCACGAGGACCTGATCGTGTACGAGTTCGACGGGACGATCGAGAAGGGCCTGCCCTACGCGGTCGTCTTTCCGGGCGACACGGACGAAGTGGCGAGCGTGGTGCGCGTGTGCCGTCGCCTGGGGGTGACGGTGACGCCACGCGGCGCAGGCACGGGCCTGAGCGGCGGCGCGGTCGCAGCACGGCGCGGTGTCGTGGTCGGCACCGCACGGATGCGGCGGATCCTCGAGATCGACCCGGTGAACCGGTTGGCGGTGGTGGAGCCGGGGCTGCCAAACATCCAGCTTTCGGAGGCGGCTGCCGAGCACGGGCTGTTCTACGCGCCCGACCCGAGCAGCCAGAAGGCATGCACAATCGGCGGAAACATCGCGGAGAACGCCGGGGGGCCGCACTGCCTCGCGCTCGGTGTGACCACGAACCACGTGCTCGGGATGGAGGTCGTGACCGCCGAGGGCGGAATCGTGTGGCTCGGCGGACGGGTGCAGGACAGCTTCGGATACGACCTGCGGGGGGCCTTCGTCGGGAGTGAGGGCACGCTGGGAATCGCCACGAAGGTGGTCGTACGACTGTTACCCGTGCCCGATACGATTGTCACGTTGCTAGGCATCTTCGACGGAATCGAAGATGCGTGCGGGACGGTATCGTCCATCATCTCGGCGGGCATGGTGCCGGCGGCAATGGAGATGATCGACCGCGTGACGCTGCAGGCGGCCGAGGCGGGCCTGCAGTGCGGCTACCCTCCAGACGCGGGCGCGGTGCTGCTGGTGGAGCTCGACGGCATCCCGGACGTGGTGGAGGGGCAGGTCGCGGCGGCGCGGGCGGCCTGCCTGGAGCATGGCGCGCTCGAAGTTCGCATGGCTCGCGAGCAGAAGGAGCGGGAGCTGCTCTGGAAAGGCCGAAAGGGCGCGATCGGGGCGCTGGGACGGATCGCCCCGAACTACTACATCCTCGACGGCGTGGTGCCGCGGTCGAAGCTGGTTGAGGTGATGGGCAAGGTGGCGGAGATCGGCGAGCGATACGGCTTCCCGGTGGCGAACGTGTTCCACGCGGGCGACGGCAACCTGCACCCGAACCTGTTGTTCGACGACCGCGTGCCGGGGACGCGCGAGCGGGTGCTCGAGGCGGGCGCCGAGATCATGCGGGCGTGCATTGATGCGGGCGGCTCGCTCACGGGCGAGCACGGGGTGGGGTTCGAAAAGCAGCGGTTCATGCCGTGGCTCTACAACGAGGCGGACCTGGAGAACATGCGCCGGTTGCGGCCGATCTTTGGGAACGCCGGCGACTTCAACCCATGCAAGATCCTGCCCGAGGGCGCTGGCTGCGGGGAGATGTCGCGGCACGAGGCGGCCGTGCGGGCGGCGGGGCCCGACGCCTATGTGTAGCTCCTCACCCCCCGGCCCCCTCTCCACGCGCCCGTGGAGAGGGGGAGTGCTGTCGCTGACGGCGGACGCGTTGTCGCCGGAACAGCACTGTGCCCTCACCCCCCGGGTAGGGATTCTGTCTCTCCCGACTTCGCGGGAGAGGGCGAGGCTTCTCGGGCGACTCAGACGAGGTGTCGCATGACGGACGCGGCTGCGGGTGTGCGGTCGGTAGCAGGGCGGGCGGCCGCGCGCGTGGTGCGGCCGGCGTCGCGAGAGGAGTTGCGGGACGTCGTGATGGAGCGAGATGCTGCGACGCTGGTCCCGGTCGGGGGCGGGACGCAGCTCGAACTGGGGAATGCGCCTGCGGGGGAGTTTGCGCTCCTGGAGCTGGGCGAAGCACTGATGGGCGAGATCGAGCACGAGCGCGATGACCTGACGGCGATCGTGTCGGCGGGGACAACCGTAGGCGACCTGCAGCGCGTGCTAGCTGCGCAGGGGCAGTGGTGGCCGGTCGACCCGCCGGGCGCAGAGGTGGCGACGGTCGGAGGCGTGCTCGCGACGGGGATGTCGGGGCCATTGCGGACACGATACGGGCTGCCACGGGACTACGTGCTGGGCATCGACGTGCTGCGGGCGGATGGGGAGCGGGTGAAGGCCGGCGGGCGCGTGGTGAAGAACGTAACGGGCTACGACCTGATGCGCCTGTATTGTGGCTCGCTGGGGACGCTGGGGATCATCGAGCGGGTGGCGCTAAGGGTGCTGCCGAAGGCGGAGACGGTGGACCTCGCATTCGAGCTGGGGTCCGTCGATGAGGGGGTCCGGATTGCGCGTGAGGTCACGCGGCTGGACCTGAGGCCGGAGGTGGCGGAGGTGATCGTCCGCGCCGCGGGACCTGCGGTCCTCCTACTCCGTGTGCCGGCCCCGGCGGAGACCGCCACGCGCACGGCACTGGGACGCACACGAGACGTCGAACCCGACAGCCTGTACGAATCCGCTCGCGAACTGGGATTTGAGGAGGGTGACGCGCTCACATTCAGAATTTCGTGCATGCCGGAGCACACTGCCCGGCTCGCCGGCCGACTCGCACCGTTGCGCCCCGGCGCCGTGAGCGTGCGTGTACTGACGGGAAGCATTCGGGCCACGTGGCGAACGGGGAGCCTGGTGTCGTTGCGGGCGCTGGAGCCGGCGATTGCGGAGTTGCGGTCGCAGCTGGCGGCGGCCGGCGGATCTGTCGTGGTGCAGCGCATGCCGGAGAGCTACCGCGAGCGGCTGGACGCATGGGGCGAAGCGCCCGAAGCATTCGAACTGATGAAACGCACGAAGGCGGCGTACGATCCGGACGGGCGGCTGAACCGGGGGAGGTTCGTGGGTGGCATCTAACTGGCCGGTGCCCGGCGAGGCGCCAACGATGGAAGACCTTGCGAAGTGCGTGCACTGCGGGCTGTGCCTGAACGCGTGCCCAACTTACGCCATCACGGGCCTGGAGGCGGAGTCACCGAGGGGACGGATCTACCTGGCGCGGGCGGTGGCCGAGGAGCGGATCGAGCTCACCGAGGCAGTCCAGGGGCATTGGGACCTCTGCCTGCAGTGCCGCGCCTGCGAGGCGGTGTGCCCGAGCGGGGTGCCGTACGGGCGCATCATGGAGCACGCACGGGCGCAGGTCGCGGCCGCGCCACCACGCGATCGCGCGAGGCGCCGAGTGCGCCGGTTCGTGCTGCGAAACGTGGTGGCGCGGCGGCGCATCCTCGCGCCGCTGGTGGCGCCTGCGCGATGGTGGGCGGGATCGCGCGCGCGGCGCGTATCCGGGCCACTCCTTCGGCGTCTCGGGCGGTTAGGGACGATGGAGTCGCAGCTGCCGCGGCGCGCCGGAAAGCCCTTCCGGCCCGGCGACGGGCTCGCCCAACCCGAGGTGGCCGAGGCCGAGGCGGTGATCCTCACGGGCTGCCTGATGGGCGAGCTGTTCGGGGACGTGCACCGCGCGACGGGGCGTGTGCTCGCCGCCTGTGGCGTGGCCGCAACCGCGCCCGAGCGGCAGGGCTGCTGCGGGGCACTTCACGCACACGACGGGGACCTGGAGTTCGCGCGCAAGCTTGCGCGGGAGAACATCGCCGCATTCGAGGCGAGCGGCGACCTGCCAATCGTGGTGAATTCGGCTGGGTGCGGCGCGGCGATGAAGGAGTACGGCGACCTGCTGGCAAACGATGAAGCGTGGCTGCCGAGGGCGGTGCGGTTCGCATGCCGCGTGGTCGATGTGAGCGAGTACGTGTCGGGGCTCGGGACGATGCCGTCCGGAGCGTTCCCGGCGCGCGTGGCGTACCAGGACGCGTGCCACCTGGCGCATGCTCAGCGGATCCGCGAGCAACCCCGGGACCTTCTTCGCAGCCTCGCCGGCTGCCAGCTTGTCGAGACGGCGGGCGCGGACATGTGTTGCGGGGCGGCGGGCATCTACTCGCTCGTGCAGCCGGAGATGTCGGCGGCCCTGAGGTCGCGGAAGGCGGAGCAGTTCCGGAAGCATGCGCCGGACGTGATCGTGACAGCAAACCCCGGCTGCCAGATGCAGTACGAGGCGGCGGTCGGGGAGGCAGGCATCAAGGCGCGGGTGATGCACATCGTCGAGGTGCTGGACGAGGGGATAGGCCATGGGTCATAGGCCATAGGCCATGTGCCACAGGGCAAGGGGGCATCAGCGAAGGGCCGCTTGCGCGGCCCTTTCGATGTTGTGCGAGAACGGAGGCTCTAGAAGCCCGTGCGGCTGCCCCGGCCTCGGAGGCGAGGATCGAGGGCGTCACGCAGGGCGTCACCGAAGAGGTTGAAGCCGAGCACAGTGAACGTGATAGCCAGGCCAGAGAAGAGGGCCATGTATGGCTCGGTGGAGCCGAAGTTGCGGCCATCGTTGACCATCTTGCCCCAGGAGATGGCGGCGGGGTCGCCCAGGCCGATGAAGGCGAGGCCCGCCTCGGCGAGGATGTAGAGGCCAATGGAAATGGTGAAGACGACAATGATCGGCGCCGTGATGTTCGGGAAAATGTGGCGCAACATGATGCGGGAGTCGCTGGCGCCGATCGTGCGGGCGGCGGAGACGTACACATCTTCGCGAGCGCTGAGCACCGAGGCGCGCACGATGCGGATGACCTGGGCGATGCCGACAAGTCCAAGCGCGATCGTGATGTGGTACTTGTTCGGACGGTCGATCACCTGCACGAAGAGGAGGAGGAGGATGAGGGGCGGGAAGGTATACATGGCGTCACTGATGCGTTGAATAACCATGTCCACCCAACCGCCGAAGTAGCCGCTCACCACGCCCAGGACGGTGCCGAAGAAGACGGCGATGACAGCTCCGCCGATGCCGACGAGGAGGGACAGTTGGGCGCCATAGATGATGCGGGCCCACATGTCATGCGCATGATTGTCCGTGCCAAGCCAGTGCTTGGATGAGGGGCTGGCGAGCTGGTTTGGCTGCTCTCCCTTCGCGAACCACTCGGGGTGTTCCGAGTACGGCGGGGTGCTACGCATCAGGGGATTGTCGAGCGACTGCTCGTAGAGATCCTCGCGGAAGGCGGGGTTCGCCGTGGTGAATGTTTTGTCGGGGTCGTAGCGGCTCACTAGCGGCGCGAAAACGGCCGCGCCGATGGTAATGACTATGAGGAAGAGCCCGACGGCGCCGATAGGCCGACCGACGATGAAGCTCCATGATCCGTGGGCCCAACGAACGGGGAGAGACCGATCGGAGACGCTGCCCTGGACGGCAGTGCCGGGAAGATTGAGAACTGACTGGTCCTGAGCCATGTGCGTGCCCGCCTACGAGAATCGGATGCGCGGGTCGAGCACGCCATAAAGGAGGTCGATCGCGAGGTTAACAAAGACGACGAAGGTGGCGATGATGAGGACGAACGCCTGGACGACCGGCACATCGCGTGAGCGGATTGCCGTGAGGATACGGTTGCCCACGCCGGGCAGGTTGAAGAGGTATTCGAAAACGACGTTACCGCTAATCAGGCCGGCGATGGTGAGGCCAAGAACGGTCACCACCGGAATGAGTGCATTCTTGAGAGCGTGGCGCACGATGATGACGCGCTCACGCAAGCCCTTCGCCCAGGCGGTGCGCACATAGTCCTGGCGCAGCACCTCGAGCATCTGAGACCGAAGCAAGCGCATGATGCCGGCGCCGGACGCGAGCCCCCCGGCGACGGCCGGGATGATGAACAGCTTGAAGCTGGCCACCGGGTCTTCCCAGAGCAACGGGTGCCCCGTGATGTCCACGGACCACCCGATAGTCCAATCCACGAAGGGCAGAGGGATGCCACCCGTGGAGATGTAGAGGAGGAGCATCGTCGCCACCCAGAAGTTGGGGGCGGCGAGCGCGAGGATGGCGAAGATGCGGAGGAAGTAGTCGATGGGCCTATCTTGCCGGATAGCAGAGATGATCCCGATGGGCACGCTTGTCACGACCGCGACGAAGAGCGTCATCAGGCTGAGTTGGAGGGTGTAGGGGAGGCCCTCCTTGAACCCGGAGACGGCGCTGTTGCGGTCCTGGAAGGATGTACCGAGGTCGCCCCGGAGGATGTTGCCGATGTACTTCACGTAGCGGACCGCGACGTTGTCGTCGAGGCCGAGCTCGGCGCGCACCTGGCGGATCTGCTCCTGCTGGGCGACGGGGTCCTCGGGGATGGGGTTCTGGGAGATGATCCTCGTTGCAACGAAGTCGCCCGGGAGCACGCTCGTCGCAAAGAACACGAGCGTCGCAACGAACAAAATCACCGGGATGTTGATGACCGTCCGGCGAATGATGTAGTTCCGCATCTTTCCCCCTCACGATAGACGCGGCGAGCGGGGGCGGGCTGTTGCCCGCCGGCACGCCGGGAACTGTAACCGAGTTAGGCCGGCCGGCCCGACCAGCTCGCATCCTTCTGGTCCATGTACGCCTGGTTGGCGAACTGATGGGCCGTGACGAAGGCGGCGTCTTCCGTGCCGTGGTAGTAGTTCCACTGCAGGGTGTTGTTGATGTTGATCATGTTGTAGGGGATACCGGCGCCGTAAGCCTTGATGAGCTCGATGCAGGTGTCCTTGCAGAGTTCCTTGCGCACTTCGATGTCCGTCTCGATGAGCATCTTGTCCGTGTTCGAGTCGATCTTGGCGACCTGTGCGCCGCCAATGAACGGGAACTGCGGGCCCTTCGAGTTGTAGACGTTGAAGAGGCTGAGGGACGGCTCGAGCTGGGTGACGTCTGAGATCCAGCCGTACCAGATGTTGTTGTTGCCGTTACCGTAGAGCTTCTGAGGAAGCTTGGTGTTGATGGTGGTGTAGGGCTCGATCTTCGGAGTGAAGGTGTTGCCCAGGTTGCTCTCGAGCATGTTCTTGATGAGCGTGGAGACACCACCGTAGGCGCCTTCCCAGATGTCGGGAATGTCGACGATGATTTCGCCAAGTGCGGGACCGCCGCCGGCGGCCCACATGGCCTTTGCCTCGGCAGCCTCCTTGGCATAGTCCTCGCGGTAGCCTTCATAGGTGATGAGCTCGCGCTCGGTGATCGTGAAGGCAGACTGCGTGGGCGGGATGTTGCCAGAGAGCGCCGCGCGGCCCTGGAACATCTGGGCGATGAGCTCGCGCCGGTTGATGGAGCGGAAGATGGCGCCGATGAGGTTCGGGTTGTTCCACGGAGCGGAGCCGCCCCAGTAGGTGCCCGCCATCGGGTTCGCGGCGAAGCTTGGATGGTCCGCCAGCTGGCCCTTGTACTTGTTGAGGAGGTCGTCCAGGACGGCCTTCGTGCGGGGGCCGTACGCATCGATCTGCTTCTGCTCGAACGCAGACTGCAGGGCCGCGTTATCGGTGAAGAGCGGGAAGTAGTCAATCCCGTCGATCCAGGTGTCCCACGCCGTGAAGTCCGGGTTACGACGGATCGAGAGACTGCCCTCCGCCTTGAACTCGGTCAGCGTGTAGGGCCCGGTGCCGATGATCTGCGCGGCGCTGGTGTTGGCGTAGTCCTTCTCGAAGGCGGCGATGGCCTCGGGCGCCTGGATCTTGGCGTACCCGCTTGCGAGCGTGCCCAGGAAGAACGGGTCTGGCTTCTTGAACTTGACCGTGACGGTCTTGGCGTCTGTCGCGGTCACCGAATCGATGTTGGCGTACTCCGCCTTGCGGTAGAAGCTCTGGTCGACCGTGCCATCGGCGAGAAGGCCGGCCTGGTTGCGCTTGAGGAACGCCACCATGTCGTCGACGGTGGCGGCGCGGCCGTTCACGGGCGCCTTGTTGTGCCACTTCATGCCTTCGCGCAGCGTGAAGCTCACGCTCAGTCCGTCGTCTGGCTGCTCCCAGTCGCTGGCGAATGCGCCTTCGAGCTCGCCCTCTGTGAAGCTCTTGTACTGGATGAAGCCAAGGTTGGTGTAGCCGATGAGCACCGCGAACGGCGTGAACCGGCTGCGGTCGACGTCGAACGTGTCGAAGGTGGCGTTTGCGCTGGAGAAGCGAGCGATGCCGCCCTTCTCCTTCTGCGCGGCGGCCGGCTGCGTCGGCGTGGTGCCGGCGGGCGACGTTGGTTCGTCGTCGTCGTCGTCGTCATCGTCGCCGCAGCCAACGAGGGCGAGGCTGGCGGCTCCAACGCCGGCTGTGGCGGCGCCACCGACGAAACGGCGGCGGGAGAGGCGTGAGGAGTTCAGCCTCCGTACCCAATAACTGTTCTCTTGCCGCATGGCTCGGAAAATCCCCCCTTGTTCGAATCCGGGTTTCGACCCTGCATACGTATACGCCGCAGGCTTCCCTCCGGATGGGCGGAGTATACGAGCGAGGTAAGCAGTGTCAATGGCGGGTATGTGAGCTATCAACTGGGCTGATGGCACGTGCGCGCGCAGACTGACGCGCGCAAGTGCCACTCATGGGCGTCCGGGGTATGAGGCGTGAGAGGCATCGAGGGCGTGTTCAGGGGCCAGGTGCTGATTCCAGAATGGCGTCGGAGGGGGCGCGCTGTAGTAGTTCCAACGCAACAACTCTGACCGCTGGAGGAGCCAGGTGACCACCGGCCCGCCCGCTTCGTCGAGTAGGTGCGACTGCAACCGCTTCACCCCGTCTTTCCGTTCGTTAAGTTCCAGCGCGTCTCTGATGTCTGCAATGGCCAGGTTCGCCGCATCGGAGCGAAACCCGAAGGCGGCGGCGGTCGGCGAGATGGAATCGTAGGTCTCGATGAGAGCGCGGGACGGGTCTGGCTCGACGTCGGGCGGGCCCCAGCCGAACCAGAAGGCGAGCTGACCGTTGCCGTAAGCCCCGGAGCTCGCGCGTTCAGAGATGGCGGTGTAGCTGTCGACGCGCACGCGCACCTCGACCCCGAGGGCCTCGCGGAGCATGGGAGCGATGACGGAGCTGGCCGAGTAGAGGGGCTCGAACACGGCCGGAATGTCGATGGTGAGCGCTCCCAGCGCGGGGCCGCCGCCAGCCTCCCAGTATTGCCGGGCGTCGGCGAGGTCCGGTGCCGGGTCGGTGCGGTAGCCAGGGAAGCGGGCGAGGTCGCTCTCAGTGTGGGCGAAAGCGGTGTGGGCGGGTGAGACGGGGCCGCAAGCCTGCGCGCGGCCGGCGAAGAGGCGCCGGGCCAGCTCGCCCCGGTTGAGGGCGGCGCTCAGCCCCCGCCGCAAATTCACGTTGTCCCAGGGGGCGGCGCCGATGGAGAGGGTGGTGATGATCGGGCTGTCCTCGTACCGCCAGAGAGTCGCCACGGCGGATTCGTGCCCCGCGAGCGCAGCGGGTGCCTCGCGCCGGTCGCGGAAGAGGGCCTCGTCGAGCTGCCGCTCCCGGAACCGGGCGACAAGCTCCGAGGGCTCGAAGACCTCCATGGCGTCGAGCAAGGGCGCGGCGTGGCCCATCGTGTGAGCGGCGAAGCGGAGGCGCCCGTCCGTATGACCCTCGTAGCGGAACGGGCCGGAGCCGACGACGGACTCGGGGCGGAGCTGGTGCCAGTTGTCCTCGAAGGCGCCTACGGACTCCGGCGCCTGTACCAGCGCAAAGCGAGAGGCGAGGGTGTTGAGGATGAAGGGGTCCGGGCCGTCGGTGTCGATGCGGATGGTGTCGCCGGGTGTGGTGACGTTGCGGATGCGGAGCCAGTCCTGTGGGCGCTGGACCGCGGGCATCCGACCGGCGCGCGCAAGCTCGGCGCCACGCCGAAGGTGGGAGCGCACCTGGTCGGCCTCGACGAGGCGGCCGTTCAGGGGCTCGCGGTCGTGCCAGCGGGCCGCGGGATCAAGGTGGACGATGAGACGGTCGGCGTCGGGTTGCTCCCAGGACGCGGCGAGGGCGGGCCCGAGTATGGCGCTAGCCGGCTCGAGCCAATCGACAAGGCGCGCATGCGTGCGGCCGAGGACTTCGAGCACCGTCGGCTCACCCGTCTTCAGGGCATCGAAGGTGTCGAAGTTGAAGGAGGCGGGGGCGTGCAAGCGGGCCGTGCCGCCGCGTGGAAGGGCGGGCGTGGGGCTGCCAGGGGGTCGCGACGTCGGAGTAGGCGGGGGCGCGGGGGTGGTGGCGCGCGATCCGGAGTCGCGGCGGAAGGCGACCGTCGCGCCGGTAGCGGCGACCAGCGCGCCCGCAGACCCGCCGAGCAGGAAGCGGCGCCGGGGGAGCCTGCGCATGCGCCCATTGTCAGATGGACGGAGCTTTGGGGGGATTCAGGAGGCTTTACGGGGCCGCGACTGCCCGACGCGCTGTAAGGGGGGAAAGGGCTGAACCGGGGTCGCTAGTCCGTGTGACCACCATCCTGCCCTCACCCCCGACCCCTCTCCCGCTGCGGCGGGCGAGGGGAGTGGTCCGTTAGCCGCGGTGGCTAGAAACAGTGGAGGAGCTTGCGCTAGCGGTGGGCGTGCGCGGCGTCGAGGCCGGCTGAGTCGGGTGAGAGGCAGCACTCCATCGCTTCATGAAGGCTTGGCGTCTCTGGCTGGAGCGTGACGTGGACGATGCCGTAGCGCTGACGGAGCAACGTCGCGAGATCGGTGAGGACCTGCTCCGTGGCGGCGACATCGCGGAGCTCGACGTGCGCGGAGAGGGCGGGGAAGCGCGGGGCGATCGACCAGACGTGGACATCGTGCAGGGCGACCACGCCGGGGACCTGGGTGCTGGCCGCGACAATCTCCAGCGGGTCGAGGCCGGCGGGCGCGCTCTCGAGCAGGATGTCCGCCGACTGGCGCAAGAGTTGGATCGCCCGGGGCACAATGAAGGCGGCGATGGCAAGGGCGACCAAGACGTCGATGCCGGTCCAGGCGCCGAACGCAATGGCGATCGATGACGCGAGGACGGCGATGGAGCCGACGGCGTCGGCGAGCGCTTCGAGGCGAGCAGCCCGGGCATTGAGGTTGTTGTGGGTGTGGGCGTGCAGGAGACGGACGACCACCACGTTGACGGCGAGGCCGAGCGCGGCGACCGCGATGGTGGGGCCGGTCTCGATAGAGCGGGCATCGCCGATCCGCCGGATGGCCTCGAAGGCGATGTAGGCGGCGATTCCGAGGAGGAGGGTGACGTGGACGGGGACGGCGAGCACTTCGAGGCGGGCGTAGCCGTAGGTGCGGCGAGCATCTGCCGGGCGCCGCCCCAGGGTGGCGGCGGCGAGCGCAAGGAGAAGACCGGCGGAGTCGGTGAGGGCGTGGCCGGCGTCAGAGACGAGGGCGAGGGAGCCGCTGAGGACGCCGGTCACGGCCTCGAGCACCGCCACGCTCAGCGTGAGCACCAGGCCGATGAGGAGCGGGCGCTCAGGTGAGCTGGGTGCGGCGGGGTGGCTGTGGGCCATGGATCAATCGTAGCCGAAAGGCGAGCCGCGAACGGCCGGGGGCCGAGCCCATCGCGTTAGCGAGGGGGAGGAGAGCCTGGGGTAACCCGCGGGCGACCTGGAGGCGCTGGCGTGAGCCAGGGGGCGAGCCACTTGCGCCCGGGACTTATCAGAAAACAACCGCCCGCTAACGCGGGCGGTTCCATGGGCATGTGCCTTGATCGGGCAGGTGCAAGAACCGCCCGCTAACGCGGGCGGCTCCATGGGCACGTGCCTTGGTCGGGGCAGCACCCCTCGCTAACGCGAGGGGCTCATTTAATCGAGGTAGTCCTTGAGCTTGCGGCTGCGGCTGGGGTGCCGGAGCTTGCGCAGGGCCTTGGCCTCTATCTGGCGGATACGCTCGCGGGTCACGCCGAACTCGCGGCCGACTTCCTCGAGCGTGCGGCTGCGGCCGTCCTCGAGGCCGAAGCGGAGCTGGAGGACGCGGCGTTCGCGGCTGGTGAGGCTGGCGAGGACGTCCTCCACCTGCTCGCGCAGGAGCTGCTGGCTTGCAGCCTCGGCGGGGGCGAGGGCGCTGGCGTCCTCGATGAAGTCGCCGAGGTGGCTGTCCTCTTCCTCACCGATCGGGGTCTCGAGGGAGACGGGCTCCTGGGAGACCTTCTGAATCTCGCGGATGCGCTCCGGGGTGAAGTTGGTGGAGCCGTCCTGCTTCCCGGTCTCGGTCATCCCCCGAGCGATCTCCTCGCTCGTGGGCTCGCGGCCGTACTCCTGCACCAGGCGCCGGCTCACGCGGACGAGCTTGTTGATCGTCTCGACCATGTGGACGGGGATGCGGATGGTGCGTGCCTGGTCCGCGATCGCGCGGGTGATGGCCTGGCGGATCCACCAGGTTGCGTAGGTGGAGAACTTGAAACCCTTGCGGTAGTCGAACTTTTCGACGGCGCGGATCAGGCCAATGTTGCCTTCCTGGATGAGGTCCAGGAGAGACATGCCGCGTCCGATGTACTTCTTGGCAACGGAGACCACGAGCCGGAGGTTGGCCTCCGTGAGGCGCTTCTCGGCTTTGTAGCCGTTGTGCTTGATGGTCTCGAAGTGATAGCGGAGCTTGTCTTCGAGCGGAGTGATCTTCTCGACGAGGCCGTCGGAAGGCGGAATCACCTGGTCTTCGCCGCCGGCCTCGGTCGCCATCTGCTCGACGAGATCGGCGTTGAGGATGTGGGTGACGATCGAGAGCATGACGATTTGCTCGTCCGCGTCCTCTTCGAGCTTCTTCTGCTTGGTGACCACATAGGCGCGGAAGTTGAGGTCCATCTCGGCGTCGATGAGGCCGCGGAACTGAGGATCCGCGATCGTGTCGGCGAGACCGGCGCTCTTCAGCTTCTTGTTGACGTCGGGGTCGGTGTTGCGCCACTTCGGGATGCGTGGCGGGAGATCCTCCTCGCCGGGCTCGGGCATGCGGAGATGCTTCTCGTACTCGGCGATGAACGTCTTGGCGACCTTCTGGACGGGCATGAGCTCGTTCCACTCGCGGACGAGCTCGACCGCGACGCGCGCCGCGGACGGCGGATGGCCATAGGCGGCGACGTAACGCTCCTCGATGGCGCGAAGGTGGTTGCCTTCCTCCATCTGGCGGGCGAGGTGCTTCTCGTCGTCGGCCGTGAGGAGGTAGACCTTGCCGATCTCGCGCAGGTACATGCGGACCGGGTCATCGATGCCCTCGGATTCATCGCTCAGCAGGGAGAGGGAAACGTCCTCCTCTTCCTCTTCTTCCTCGGCATCAGGGGCAGCCTCTTCGTCGTCGGTCGAGGCTTCGGTGGTCTCGTCGTCGTCTTCAGTTTCGTCGAAATCGCCTGTCGACAGGCGGCTGAGCACGCCGCCGATGACATCATCGGCGCTGGATGTGCGAGTCTCAGTCAGGGGATCTTCACTCATCAGGAAACAAAACCTCTCGGGGCACTCGGGGGAATGCGAAATCCGCTCACAGGATGAGAAGGGCTTCTCACACGGCAAGAAGGGCTTCTCACAAGGTGAGAAGGGCAGACTTCTCCTTTTCCATCATAGCAATTGGCTTTCGGCCCTTCAAGCCATTGCTGGAGGGGCGCGCGAATCTGCGGGCGCGGCCGTCGCCGCACCGTAAACATATTGACGAGTGAGAGGGACGGTTCGTTACGGGTCAGGGGACGTATCGTTCGGCGACGAGGATGATACGGCTGTCGTACTGGCCGCCACCGGGGAGGGGCACGAACGTGCCACCGCAGCTAATGAGCGTGATGCGCTCGGTGTTGCTATCGAGCGCGGGGAAGACGACCCCGTTCATGTCGAGCTGGTTGAGGTGCACGACGTTCATCGATTTCACGGTGTAGGTGTAGACCGTGCCGTTCGCCATGGTGACGTAGAGCGCGTCGCCGGCCACGGCGCTGGTGAGCTTTGCGAAGGGGCCGTTGCCGTAGTTCACGTAGTTGATGTGGGCGGAGAAGATCGAGTTATTGCCGCGCCAGCCGGGGAGTCCGTAGTTGCTGTACCAGGCAATCCGGCTGGGGTGCGACGGTTCCTGGAACGCGGGCCCCGACGGCTTGTTGGTGACGTCGCGCGTCTCGATCGGGGCGTTGTTCGTGACACCGCCAGAAGCGAGGTAGATGGACGAGACCGGCCCGATGTACGGGGTCGGGGTGGGGGCGGGCGCGGTGGGCGTGGAGGCGGGGGCCTCGGCGCGCGTGATCTGTGGGGCGTAGCTGCGGTGCTTGAGGTCGGGCTTCGGGGGATCGGCGGCGAGGACGAGGGACGCGCCGACGAGGGCGAGACCGGCCGTCGAGAGTGCCAGGGCGAACGCGCGCTTCATCTTCACCTACTACGTCCCACCATCGCGCAGTGATCGTGTGGCATGAGTTTTGGGTGTCGGTGAGTCAGGGGCAACTGAGTCGACAGAAGTGTTGGGTTGTGTGCGAAGGGGTTTACCGGGGGCCTAACGCCGTGGCGGCAAATCCGGAGCGAAGGCGGGCCGCGGCAACGCTTCGCTCGCCGCTCGGGTGCGCGCCACGACGGGCACGGCGCCTCCCGCGGCTACGGGGCGCGGCGATGGAGGCGGGAGCCGGAGCGGACGTAGTCGAAAGTGCCGTCCGGACGCGGACCGAGGAAGGTGAACACACCGCGGAAACGGGTTTGGCGGGCCGTCGCTTCGAGGTTCGCGTCATCGATGGGGGCTAGGTCGTAAATCACTGGCGGATTCGGGATAGGCCCGAGGGAGTGGCTCGTGGCGGCAAGGGTGCCTTCCTCGAGCTGGATCTCCAGGCGGGAGCTGAGCTTCTCGTAGGTCCCGACGAAGCGCGCGGGGTCGACCTGCGCGGCCGGGTCGGCCTGGGGGAGGGGCGGCATCTCCAGGGAGGCGCCGCGGCGGAAGACTTCCCCCATGACCTTTCGATACAGCGCCTGGGTGTTGCCGCCGTTCGTGAGGATAGCGGCGCCGAACGACTGCGCGGGGGACATGCGGAAGAAGGAGGACTGGCCCACCGTCCCGCCATCGTGGCCGATGATGCGTTGCCCGTCCCAATCGAAGAGCATCCAGCCGAGGCCCCAGCCCTTCGGCTCGCCTGCGCCGGGGAGGTCAGCCTGCTTCTCCTGCATCTGGCGGACGGATTCGAAGGCGAGCAGGCGGCTGCCGTCCTCCGCGCGGCCACCACGGAGGTGCATCCAGCCGAACGTGAGGAGGTCGCCGGCAGCGGCGAAGGGCGTCGCGCCCGCGGGCCCATTAGAGCGAGGGAGCGCCCACATCGGGGCGAGCCGCCACCCGCCGTCGGGGTTTGGGACATGCCCGCTGGCAGCGCGGCCGAGGATTGCCTCCTCGGGGAGGGTGCCCATGGTGGTAATCCCCGCGGGCTTGAGAAGGCGCTGCTTGAGGGCGTCGTCCCACGTCATCCCCGTGAGCTTTTCGATGATGCGGCCGGCGACGGAGAAGCCGGCGTTGCAGTAGGACCACATCTCGCCCGGCTCATGGAGCTTGGGGACGGCCGCCATGGCCATGATGTAGCGCTCGACAGAGTCTGAGCCGCGGCCCGTGTCGATGAAGAAGTCGCCATCGATCCCGCTCGTGTGGCAGAGGAGCTGGCGGACGGTGACAGCCGCGGCGTGAGGCCCATCCTTGAGGAGGAACTCCGGGAGGTACCGCCGGACGGGTGCGTCGAGCTCGATGCGGCCCTCGTCCACGAGCTGCATGACGAGCGTTGTGGTGAAGAGCTTGGTGATGGAGCCGATCTGGAAGAGGGCATCGGGCGTGGCTTGGACGCCGGTGGCCTGGTTGACGACGCCTGCCGCGCACTCGAGCAGCTCGTCGTGGTGGCGGATGGCGAGCGTGGCGCCGGGCACCTGGTAGCGTTCGCAGGCCTCCTTGAGGACCGTGTCGATGTCGCCGAGACGAGCGGTGAGGTCAGAGGTGGCGGTAGTCATGGAGGGCCTCCGGGAGCGGTGGGGGGATGCTACGGGATCCGGCCCTCACCCCCCAACCCCCTCTCCCGACTTCGCGGGAGAGGGGGAGTGTCCCTGGCGCTGCGCGGACGATTCGTAGCTCGGCAAACCCCCGCTCGTTGTCAGCGCGACACGGACTACGTTTCGCCGAGGTAGGAGCGGCGGACGCTGTCGTTGTTGGCGAGCTCGGCGCCGGTGCCGGTGAGGGAGATGACGCCGGACTCGAGGACATAGGCACGGTCCGCGACTTCGAGAGCCAGGGCGGCGTTTTGCTCGACGAGGAGGATGGTGGCGCCCTGTTCGCGGATTTCGCGGATGGTCTTGAAGATCGTTTCGACGAGGATGGGCGAAAGGCCCATGGAGGGCTCGTCCATGAGGAGCAGGCGGGGGCGGGCCATGAGGGCACGGGCGATGGCGAGCATCTGTTGTTCGCCGCCGGAGAGGGTGCCCCCGGCCTGGCTGGCGCGCTCCCGCAGCCTCGGGAAGAGGGTGAAGCCGCGTTCGATGTCGGCGCTGATGTCTTCCCCGCCACGGAGGAAGGCGCCGAGCTTGAGGTTCTCGAGCACGGACTGGCGCGCGAAGATGCCGCGGCCTTCGGGCACATGCGAGATGCCCAGCGCGACGATCTCGTGGGCAGCCATCCGGTCGATGGGACGGTCCCGGAAGAAAATGGAGCCGAAACGAGTGCGCAGGAGGCCCGAGATGGTACGCAAGGTGGTGGACTTGCCGGCGCCGTTGGAACCGATAAGGGTGACGATCTCGCCTTCGTTCACTTCGAGCGTGATGCCGTTGATGGCCGTGATCCCGCCGTAACCCGCCACCACCTCCTGGAGGCTAAGGAGCGTCACGTTGTTCACCGCCGTGGATGGCGCGGGTGCCGAGATAGGCTTCGATGACCTGGGGGTCCTTCTGGACCTCCGCCGGGGTGCCCTCGCTGATTTTGCGCCCGTAGTCGAGGACGGTGATTTGCTCGCACACCCCCATGATCACGCGCATCTGGTGCTCGATGAGGACGATGGTGGTCGCGAATTCGTCCCGGATGCGGCGGATGAGGGCAACCATGGAGGCGCTCTCCTGGGGGTTCATGCCCGCGGTCGGCTCATCAAGGAGGAGGAGGCGCGGGCGAGTGGCGAGCGCACGGGCCAGCTCGAGGCGGCGCTGGTCGCCGTAGGGCAGATTGCGGGCGATGAAGTTCTCGCGGCCGGAGAGGCCAACGGACCCCAGGAGACGGCGTGCGCCTTCGATCGCCTCGCGCTCGGCGCGGGCCACCCTGGGAGGGCGAACGATGACCGCGCCCACCTCCGCGGCGGCGGTGGCGGCGACGCGGGGCGCCCCCGGGAGATGGTGAAGCATGTCCACGAGACGCCGGCCGGACGGGCGCACGGGGGAGGGCGCGTTGCCAGCGATGCGGTGATGAGAGTGGCCGCCAACGAGCACGTTTTCGAGCGCGGTCATGTTCGAGAAGAGGCGGATGTTCTGGAAGGTGCGGGAGATGCCGAGGGCGCTCATTTCGTGCTGCTGGAGGCCGTCGATGCGATGGTCGTCCAGCCAGAGCTCGCCGGAGGTGGGGCGGTAGAAGCCGGTCACGCAGTTGAACAGAGTGGTCTTACCGGCGCCGTTCGGGCCGATGAGCCCGTGGATCGAGCCCGCTGCGACCACGAGCGACACATCCGTCAGCGCGTTGAGGCCGGCGAAGCGCATGCCGAGAGCGCGGGCTTCGAGGGCGGCGCCAGCCATCAGGCCACTCCCTCGACCGGCGAGAGCTCGGCTTCCGGCGGATGTTCGAACTCCAACTGGCGGCGCCGGGAGGGGATGATGCCGGAGGGACGGAGGACCATGATCGCGACCAGCAGCGCCCCGAAGATGACGAAGCGCGTGTCGTCGCCGAGCTCGGCGCCCCAGTCTTCAGCAGGCGGGAGCTCTCCGATCGCGGCGGGGACGATGGCGTCGAGACCGCCGAGGATGTTGTTGATGCCATTCCGGAGCCACTCGAACCTGGCAAGGAAGTCGGCGGTCTCGCTAAAGAGCAGGATGCGGGGGATGCCGATGATCACGAAGGAGCCGACGATCACGCCCCAGGTGCTGCCCATTCCGCCTATGACCACGATGGAGAGCACATCGATGCTGACCTGGAGGCTGAAGGCTGCGGGACTGACGAACCCGATAAACGCGGCATAGAGGACGCCGCCTAGCCCGCCAATGAGCGCGCCGATGGCGAACGCCATGAGCTTGTACTTCGTGGTGTTGATACCCATCGCCCCGGCGACGTCCTCGTCTTCGCGGATCGCCTCCCAGGCGCGGCCCACGCGGGAATCCCGAAGGCGCGCCGTGAGCACGGCAACAATGACCGCGACGGAGAAAGCCACGTAGTACCAGTCGGTGTTGCTGCTCACGACCCAGCCGAAGAACGAAGGGTCGCCGATGGCGCTCACGCCCGAGGAACCGTTGGTGATGTCGCGCTGATTGACAAGGAAGAGCCGGATGATCTCACCAAAGCCGAGGGTGACGATGGCAAGGTAGTCGCCCCGCAGCGGGAGCACCGGGAGGCCGAGAAGGACGCCCACGACGAGGGCGAGGAGCAATCCAATCGGGGCTGCAGCCCAGAAGTGGAGCTGCATGTCCAGCGGCGAGGCCGGGGAGGTGAGGAGTGCGACGGAATACGCGCCCGTGGCGAAGAAGGCGACGTAGCCAAGGTCGAGCAGGCCCGCAAAGCCGACAACGACATTGAGGCCCAGGCCGAGGCCGACATAGAGGGCGACGAAGAAGAGCATGCCCATCCAGGCGGTGTTGGCGAAGCTGGGGACGGCAATCGCCGCCGCGAGCAGCAACGCCGTCGGCCAGGGAGCCCAGCTCAGTCGCCCCCTCGGCGCGGACCGGGCGTTGCGTCGGGGCAGGCGCAGGCTAGGCACGGTGGGAGACCTTCTCGCCAAATATGCCCGTGGGCCGGAAGAGGAGAATAAGGACGAGCAGGCTGAAGGCGATGACGTCGCGCCACTCGTTGCCGAGATCCACGCCCGGGAGCTCGTTGAGCATCTCGCGGCCGAGAGTCTCGGCGAGGCCGAGCGTGTAGCCGCCCGCAACCGCGCCGGGGATGCTGCCGATGCCGCCCAGGACCGCGGCGGTGAAGGCCTTGATGCCTGGCAGAAAGCCCATTGAGCCACGGATGGCCTGGAAGAAGAGGCCGTAGAGAACACCCGCGACGCCCGCCATGGCGGCGCCAAGGAGGAAGACGATGACAATGGTGCGATTAACGTTGATGCCCATGAGGGCGGCGTTGCCCGGATTCTCGGCGACCGCGCGGATCGCGCGGCCCGTGCGGGTGCGCTGAACGACGGCGAAGAGGAGCGCCATCATCGTGAGCGACGCGCCGATGAGAAAGAGCTGGATGTAGCGGATGTCGAAGTCACCGATGCCGATGCTGCCAGTGGGGAAGACGCCGGGATAGAACTTTGCCCGGGCTTCGGTCTGCTCCAGGACGAGGTACTGGAGAAAGATGCTGGCGCCGATGGCGCTGATCAGCGGCGCCAGGCGGGGCGCATTGCGGAGGGGCCGGTACGCAAAGCGCTCCAGCGCGAGGGAAGTCGCCATGCTCGCCGCCATCGCGCCGATGAGCGCCGCAAAGATGGCAACGGCGATCATTGCGCCAGAGAGATCGTCCCCGCCCATGACCGACATGACGCCGAAGCCGGCGAAGGAGCCCAACATGAACACCTCGCCGTGCGCGAAGTTAATCATCTGCAGGACGCCATAGACCATGGTGTAGCCGAGGGCGATGAGGGCGTAGATGCTGCCGGTGGTCAGCCCATTGATGAACTGGTCCCACCAAAAGGTTGCCGAGGCCAGGAAGACCACAGGCATGGTTGAGCTCCCCCGATTTCGCGGCAAAGAGAGAGGCGTCGAAGTATCGACGCCTCTCTCGCTGGCAGTCAATGTTGAGCGATGCTCAGGCCTCGTAGGCCACGATCGCGCCGTCCTTGACTACGAAGAGGGACACGGGCGTTTCGCCGCCGGTGTTTTCTCCCCGGGCGTCGAAGGAGATGTGACCTGCCGCACCGTCGATCTCCGTGTCGCGGATTTCATCGTTGAGCTTCTCGAGGTCGATGACGAGGGCGTCGCCGTCTTCCTCTGCAACCTCTTCGATGGCGGCGAGGATGATGGATACGGCGTCGTACGCCTCAGCGACGAATGGGCTGGCATCGCGCTTCCCGCCCGTCTCGGCCTCGAAGGCCTCACCGAAGTCGTTGTAGGCGTCGCTCTCGTAGACAGGGCTCGGCAGCGTGAGGTACGCGCCCTCTGCTTCGGCGCCCGCGCCCTTGGTGAACTCGTCGTTCTTCACGCCGTCGCCCGCGAGGAAGAGCACGTCCTTGTTCTGGGCACGGAGCTGCTTAATGAACGGTATGGCCTCCGCGTAGAACCCGGACATGTAAACCAGGTCGGGGTCTTCGTTCTGGATGTTGGTGACGATCGAAGCGAAGTCAGTGGCCTTCTTCTCATAGCCCTCGGTGCCGACGATCTCGCCGCCGGCATCTTCGAAGGCGGCTGAGAAGCTCTCGGCGAGGCCCTGGCCGTACGCATCGGTGTCATGAACAACGTAGACAGTCTTCGCGCCCAGCGTGTCGTAGGCGAACTCAGCCTGGACAGGTCCTTGAATGGCGTCGTTGTAGGTGGTGCGAAGGAAGGTCTGGAAGACCTGGCCGCGGGCCGGTGCGGTGGAGCCGACAGCCGTGGATGACGGTGAGATTTGGGTAATCCCGGCTGCTTCATACTGCGGCTGCGACGCGATCACGGCGCCTGAACAGATGGGGCCCACCGCGGCAACGACGCCTGCCTGGATGATCTGGGTGGCCGCGGCCACTCCACCGTCGGCGGAGCAGAGGCCGTCGGCGCGGACGAACTCGATGGCGTGGCCGTTGATGGTCTTGCCCTTGCCGGCGAGCTCGGCCGCCTCGGCGATGGGCAACCCAAGGCCCTGCAGGTCGCCGCTGAGGACGCTCGTGACACCGATCTTGATGGGCTGCCCTGCTTCGATGCGGACTTCCTTGAAGCCGGCCGTGCCGTAGGTGACGTCGCCGTCGTCGTCATCGTCGTCGCCCGCACATGCGATGGCGAGCAACGGGACGATGGCGATGAGCGCCACGAGCCAGGTCCAACTGGCCTTGTGCCTGGTCTTAATCATCACGCTTTCCCTCCTGAAGCTGTCCCTGCGTGGGATCCCCGTAAACAAATACGAAGACGGGGCGAATCTTAGTTTCGTTTACCGTTTGGTCAAGGACGGATTACCCGGGGACAGGCGAGAGAGGTGCGAGGGTTAGCGGAGAGCGCGATTGCTAGTCGCCGGTGGGGAGGCCGGCTTCGGCCCAGGCGGTGGTGCCACCCTCGACGTTGTAGAGCTCCTTGTCGTCGAGGCCGGCGGCCGTGGCGTACTCGGCGGCGAGCGCGCTGCGCTGGCCGGTCTTGCAGATGAAGAGGACTTCCTTGTCGCCGGCGAAGTCGCGGATCTGGTCGACTTCGCTCATGACGGTGTTCACGGGGATGAGGCGCACGCCGGTAGCGTGGACCTCGACGTACTCGTCGGGGTTGCGGACGTCGACCATGACGGCCTCGCCAGCGTCCAGCTTTGCCTTGGCTTCCTGGACGGAGATGCGTGTGAAGGGCTCGCGGGGGTCTTTGGTGGCCATGGGGTTCCTCGGGGAATGATGTGATCTAAGGGTAGAGGATCGGGTCGAAGGGTTGGAAGGCTGACCGGGCTCGCTTGCTGACCTAACTCTTGCGAGCCGGCTCCAGCCCCTCAGGGAGTCCAAGCCCGTCAAGCACTCCCAGGCCACTCAAGCCGCTGCCTTGCGCTTCAGCGCCGGAGTTTGGCCTACTGGAAGGGTGCGTGAGACCAACCTGTTCACCCTGCTCTCGGCGTACCGGCCGGGATCTTCGGCGACGCCCTTCGAAAACTACTGCTCCTCCGGGCTTGCGTACTTCCTCGCCAGGGGCCACCGGATGCTGACGGCGCTGTTCGCGCAGGCGGCGGGAGCGGGAAACGAGTCGCTGGCGCTGGTTGAGGTGCAGGCGCCCATCGCCGACGCCGGCATGGCGGACCTGGTGCTCACCTTCGAAGGCGGGAGACGCGCGATCGTGGAAGTGCAGGTCGAGATGACCGCGGAGCAAGGAGCCCTCCCCCCATTTACGGAGGTTGGCAACGGCCTGACGGACCCGCCGGCGCTTGTGCTCGTGTCGCTGCGCGACTCGGGCCCCCAACCGTGGGCGCGGCTGACATGGCTGCAGGTGGTGGAAGCGCTGGAGGATGACCCCGACCCCGTGGCCAAACAGTTCGCGGAGTTCGTGCTTCGTGATGTGCTGGGGCTGGGCGCGGTGGCGCTGGACCAGGCGATCGCCACGAACCGGCTGTATGCGCTGGGGGCAGCAGCGCTGCGCCGCAAGTTCGGAGAGCGGGCATCATACGTGAACAGCGCGTCACGGCCGGTGGGCGGCAAGTACCGGTACCTGGGGACGACGTTCGGGCTTGATGACGGTGAGATGCGGTATTGGGTGGGGATCGTGAACGAGCAGGTGCCCCTCAGCGACCACTACCACCTCATGCTCGCCAGCAAGGAAGCGCCCGTGAGCGAGCCCAGCGAGCACCCTCGGGCTACGGGGGACTGGAAGTGGGGCCACTGGACGGGGCTGGGCCGGGTGGTGCGGCCCATCGAGGCGGAGCAAGTCGAGGAGTTGTTGGGGCGGCTGAGTGGATAGGCCAAAGTCCAAAGTGGCAGGTCCAAGGTATTGGTGACAATAGATGGCAGTAGAACGTTCGTTCGGGCGGCGGTACACTACGAAGGGCGCGGTTTGGCCGATAGACTGGGATTTCCGTCCAATCCGGCCCGCCCGACGGCAATCGACAATCGGCAGTGACTGATGCCCCTCGACCACATCCTCGTCCGCGGCGCACGCGAGCATAACCTGAAGAACATCGACGTCCGCATCCCGCGGGATCAGCTCGTGGTGATCACCGGCCTGTCGGGCTCGGGGAAGTCGTCGCTCGCCTTCGACACCATCTACGCCGAGGGGCAGCGGCGTTATGT
>JBBDMZ010000063.1:0-52390 GCA_040877955.1 Dehalococcoidia bacterium
CCGTCGCGCGCGACGGCCGGCACTCCCAGCATGCTGCCGAGCGAGTACCCGATGTAGCCCAACCGCCCGAGGTCTACCGGTAATTCCTCCGCGAGCGCATCGATCGTCGCCGTCACCTCCTCGGCGAACTGCGCGGCGATCTCCGGGTAGCGGTCGCGGTCACGAAAGAGGGCCATGGGGTCGTGATCCTCACGGTCGCCGTGGAGAGGAGCGTCGATGCCACCACAGATCCAACCGCGCCGCGCCCATTGGCGCGCGACCTCCGCCACGAAGTAGTCGTCCTTCGAGCCCATGCCCGGGTGCTGCATCAGGACCATCGGCAGCGGCGCGTCTACATCCCGCGGCATGTAGACGACGCCGGGGATCTCCTCGTGGGGGCCGTCCACCCAGAACCGCACTTCCTGGATGTCGTCGAGCAGTTGGTCGCGCCGTGAAGTGAATCCCATCGATGGCGTAGCCTACCCGGCCTGCCGTAGAGTTGCCCATCGTGGTCCTCATCAGCGGCCCATGGACAGAAGGCGCGCTGATCGTCATCGCGCTTCGCCTGCTTGTCCCCCTGCTCATCTTTCGCTGGAATCTCGTCGGCGCGCTCCTCGCGATGCTGCTTGACACGGTCGACGTCATCCTCGTCGACCTCATGGGCATCGGCGGGTTCGAGGGCCACTACCACACCACGGACAAGCTCCTCGACTCCTGGTACCTCGGCATCGAGCTCATTGTTGCGCTGCAGTGGGACAACGCGTGGGCGAAGTGGCCGGCCGTGGCCTTGTTCGCCTACCGCGCCATCGGCGTGGTCGTCTTCGAGCTCACCCAAGCACGCATCGCCCTCTTCATCTTCCCCAACCTCTTTGAGAACTGGTGGCTCTACGTCGTGATCGTGGCGAAGTGGTGGCCCCGCCTGTCGCCATCGTCGCTGAAGAGCACTCTCGTCCCCCTGCTCATCCTGCTCGTGCCCAAGATGGCCCAGGAATACCTGCTGCACTTCGCCGAAGCCCAGCCCTGGGATTGGACCAAAGACAACATCCTGCACTGGGATTAGCACCACGCTTCGGGCAATGCAATGCGGATATGACGCGAGGCACGAATCCGTATGCGTATGCTTTGTCTGCCTTCTGTATTCACGTGTTTGCAATGGTCGTGTGCTTGACACTCGCGCCCGGAGGGCAAAGGATGACCTCAGCGAAGCACTCGCGCGCCTAGTCCGTGCACGGCACGGAACGGGGGAACCAGATCTCGGGGCGAGTCCGCAATGGCCCTTCCTTCGGGGGAAGTGGTGACGGCGGAACGGCTATCTCCGGTCGTAGCCCGACAGCTAACCTCGGCGGCGTAGGAAGTACCTTTCAAGGCTACTTCACGATATGGCAGTCGAGGCGCCTCGCTTCCCCTCTCGAGCGGAAGCACCACGCATCCACCCTGAACCAAAGACACCTGCCCTGGCTGCGTCGTCGCCGTTGCGCGAGCGCCTCTGGAACCTCCTCCCCGTCAGCCTTTCGCTTTTCCTCGCCAGTTCCATCTTCTGGGGCCCCTGGACCCTGCCCCAGGCCCTGGCGGTCGGCATCATCGCCTTCTTCACCTACTGGATCATCCGCTCCTACGCTGTGGTCGTCGCCTGCATCGTGGGCCTGCGGCGGATCAAGCGCTGGGAGGCCACGAACTGGGTGGCGAAATACTGCGCCTTCCTCCCATCGCACCCGGATGCGCGCGCCTGGGAGTGGCCGCGGCACATGGTCATCATCCCCAACTACAAGGAGAGCGAAGAGGGCCTCGCCAGGACCATCGATTCGCTTGCCGCGCAGGGTGTGGCCGCGCAGCTCGTCGTCGTCCTCGCCATGGAAGCGCGCGAGCCCGGCGCCGGCGAAAAGGCCAATAACCTCCTGCAGCGGTACCGCGGCCGTTTCGCCGAGATGTTCGCCACGTATCACCCGCATGGGCTCCCTAATGAGACGCCCGGCAAGGGCTCGAACGAGGCCTGGGCCGCACGCGAGGCGCACATCAAGCTGATTGAGAGCCGCCGCTACGACATCGCGCGCTTCACCGTTACGAGCTGTGATGCCGACGCCGTCTTCCATCCGCGTCACTTCAACGCCCTCAACTACCTCTTCCTCACGAACCCCGACCCCTACCGCACCTTCTGGCAGCCGACCATCTTCAACTCCAACAACATCTGGGACATCCCCGCCCCGCTGCGCATCATGGACGGCCTCTCGGGCATCAACCGGCTCGCGAACCTGGTGCTCCCGGGCAGCGTGAAGTTCCCGACCTCCTGCTACTCGACCACCTGGCAACTGCTGACCGAGGTGGACTACTGGGACGAAGAGGTTATCCCCGAGGACTGGCACGTCTACCTGAAGTCCTGTTTCATGCTGGGCGATCGCGTGCATGTGGAGCCCATCTTCCTGCCGCTCGGCAACGACTGCGTGCTCACCGACAGCTATGTGAAGACGATGAAGGCGCACTATGCCCAGAGCGTGCGCCACGCCTGGGGCGCGAGCGACATCCCTTACGCCTGGCGTGCCTCGTTCACGACGAACTCCCCGCTGGGCTGGAAGCGCCGTCTCGCGCTCTCAGGGGCGGTCACGAAGGTCCACAGCCTCTGGATGGCCCAGTGGTACATCATCACGCTCGGGAACTTCTTCCCCATCTTCGCGTGGAAATGGCTCGGGGCGGGCATGCCCCATTGGGCCATGGACCGGTTCCCCGTCAGCCTTCCCGGTCCGTCGTGGCAGTTGGATGACATGGCCAATGGCGACTTCACAAGCCCCATGGGGTTCATGATCAACGTCAACCTCGCCGGAGCAATCATCTACTTCTGCCTGTTCCCGCTGATCGCGCTCATCATCATCGAGACGCTCACTCGACCATCCCGCCCCGCCTATGTGTCGAAGCTGCAAACGGCCGGGCAGTACGCCATGTGGCCGCTGATGGCTTTTATCACGTTCTTCTTCGCGTCGCTCCCGGCGCTGCACGCGCAGCTCAAGCTCGCCAGCGGCAAGCACCTGGTTTACCGCGTCGCCGAAAAGGGCTCGCGCCACTCGCTCCCGCACCTGCCCTCCGTCCAGCACGCGGAAGTCCCCGTGGACGCCCTCGGTGCGGCCGGCGGCGGTGGCGGCGCGGGTTAGCGCCTTTACCCGTGGGAACCGTACGGGGGCTTGGGACGTTCTGATAAGCGTGAGTGTCCGCGTATCTGTGTGCTTGTTGGGGATGGCGGCTATTGCCCTGGGAGGAGCGACGTCGCTGCTACGGCCCGGGCCTGCGGAGGCGTGCTCGATCATCGGCCTCACTCCCGAAACGCTCGACACGTGGGCGGGACTTTCGACCGTGGTTGCTGTTGGCACCTTCGAGAACCCGGAGAAGGAAGTGGTGACGCTGCGGGTGGAGGAGTATCTGAAGGGTGATGAGACGGCGCCGATGCTGAGGGTCAACAACTACCGCCTCGACGTGTGCTACCGGGGGCTGATCGGCACCGGCCACTACCATCAGGCTGGCGAGCGGGTGCTGGTCTTCCTCGAACCCGACACCTACGACATCGACGCCGACTGGGAGAGTGTCGCCGGCGACGCCACAATCCTGGAGATCTACGGCGATGAGCTGGCGTACTACACGAACGTCACGGCGGAGAACCTGACATACGCGGAGGCGCGGGAAGCGATCCTCGCTGTGCGCGATGACCCGCGGGTGCCCACCCCCGAAACGCCGTGGGGACAGGGATGCGGCTGGATGGGCGCATATGACGCCGCCGGCTTGGGGTCCTCAACGGTAGCGGCGGACCTCGTGGTGCGGGGGACCATTCGCGGGGCGGTTGGCGACGTGGCCACCCTCGAGGTCTCGGAATACCTGCGTGGTCGCGGCCCCGGGGAGCTCAGGGTGAGCAATCGGCGGCTCATACCAGATGCCCAGACCTGTCTCACTGGCCTGGGCGGCGGGCCGGCCTACCGTGACTGGCGTCCGACGGGACAGGGACAGGCGGTGCTGGAGGTTGAGGGCGACCTCCTCGACTATCCGACCATGGTTGGGCAGGGATTGGTCCGGCTCTCAGAAGTGCACGCGGCACTGGGGCCGAGCCGAGCGCCGGACCCGGGCGCGGTCGATCCGGTGGTGAAGGTGGTGGAGCCCGGCGACGATGGCTGGAACTGGCCGCTTTGGGGGAACGCCGCGCTCGTGATGCTCGCGGTGGCGCTCAGCGCCGGCGGCTGGTTGTGGCTCAGGCTGGCGCGCGGCCCGTGATGTAGTCGGTCATTTGCTGGATGTGCGCTTCCTGGTTCACGCTCACCCAGCGCGTCACGTCCCCGATCGAGATCAGCCCCACGAGCTTGCCGTCCTCCACCACCGGCAGGTGGCGGATTCGCCGCTCGGTCATCGTGGCCATCACCTGCTCGATGGGCGTCCCCGGCTCGACCACGAGCAGATCGGCGGTCATCACATCCGCGACGCGCGTGGATTGCGGGCTGCGGCCCTCGTCGACGACGCGGCGCAGCACATCACGCTCGGTGAAGATGCCCACCGGCTCCTCCTCGACCATGACGAGGAGGGCGCCGACGCCCTTCTCGTTCATCTCCCGGACGGCGTCCCGGACAGTCGAGGTCGGCGCGACGGTGTAGACCTGCGCCCCTTTCTCCGCGAGTACCGCGCTGACGTGTCCGTACATGAGACGCACCTCCATGAGGTGGTGTCATTGTACCCATCTGTCAACGGGCGCTTCGTAATGCAGCGAGTTTGTAATTGTCCCAGGTCACCGTCTTCTCGGGCGTGAACACGACCCAGCGGCCACTCCGGCCGCGCGCCGTCGCCTCATTGCGTCGCGGCTCCGCCGGCCCACCATGCCCGCCCGCGTACTTTGTGCCCATTTGCATGCGGATCTCTTCGAGGTGCGGGTCGGCGGACTCCGCCTCGGGATCCTCCAGCACGGCCGCCTTGCCCTGGAACATCGCGCCCTGGAGCTCGGGGAAGCGCTCGTTGAGGTCCACCAGCACAGTCGCCACCGGGTTGCGGCGCAGGTTCACCACCTTCTGGCCGCGGCAGAAGGTGTAGACCTTCCCGCCCGCCCACCCGAACCAGAGTGGGGTGACGTTGATGCGCGTGCCGGGGCCGACGGTGGCGATGCGCATGTTCCAGGTGCTGTTCATGATCTCGTCGAGCTGTTCCGGCGTGAGCGCTAGCTCGCGGGAAATGGGCATGGACTTCCTCCTCGAATCTTCTGTGCCGGGATGATACGATCCCTCCCGACCGCGTGCGGGCGTGGTTCAATGGCAGAACGCGACCTTCCCAAGGTTGAAGCGAGGGTTCGATTCCCTTCGCCCGCTCCACCTCACCCCCTGCCCCCTCTCCACTGGCGTGGAGAGGGGATTTCATTTGCGCCTGTGGGAACCTGTTGGGGCGCGGGGACGTTTGAGGGTGTATGAGGTGGTGGCTGCTCATGGCCTGTCTCTGCGTACTAGCGGCGGTCGCGTGTGACGACAACGAGACGCCGGGCCGGGCCAGCGGCGCGACCATCGAAGCGACGGCGACAGCGACTCCCGTCCCAACCGCTCATCCTGCGTATGTTCGCACCGGTTGGCCGGAAGTCGACTACGTGCTGGGGCTTGTGGAGGCGAGGGATGCCGAACGCCTCAGAGCCTGGTTCCTCGAACGCTCCATCCCTTGCCGGGACGGACCCGGCGGCGCGCCAGCTCCTCCACGATGCGACGGACACCCCGAGGGGACGCAATTGCTGGCTTTTCCCTATTCGCCGTGTGGCGAGGGGACCTATGCGACCCCAGCGCGGGAAGCGGCCATTTTGGATGCGTTCTTCCGTGGTGGTCCGCAGCCGTATGCGATCAACCTTCGAATGCCCGACGGCGACCCGGCTTACTCGCCTCGATTCTCCGTCTTTTACGTGGCAGACGAGACCTTCCACGTCCTCGATCTGAACGAACGCGGAAGAGTCGTCAGCGTCCACCATGCCTGCCACCAGCAGCCCTTCGATCAGGTGCTCGCGCTCCACTCCAAGGGCGCGCCGCAATGGATTCTCCCACCGCCCGGCTCGTCTGAGCCGCGCGTGGCGGCACCCACGCCCACGGCTACCCCGCCCGTCGCGCCCCTACCGATGCACCACCCCACCACACGGACGGGCAATGCAGGCGTGGATGCCACGCTGGACGCGGTCTTCTCGAACGATCCGGTCCAGATCGCATCTCGCATCCGCTTCCGAGGCGTCGCGTGCGCGGTGGCGCTGCAGGGGATTGGAGCTCCCCCCGCGTGCCCGGAAGGAGCGGAAGAAGGCACCCCGGTAGAGGCCGTGAGCGGAAACAGCTGCGAAGGCTACTTCATCACCAGGGAGGGGCTCTCAGAGCGGCCGCTGACGTTCGACGACTACTCAGACATGGGCCTCTGCGCCGTGCTGCAGCGAGAGGAAGGTTTTGTCGTGATGTTCAGTGTCCGGTTCGGCGCGAGCACGCCGCAGGGACTTGCCTTCAGCCTCGATCCGGACGGTCGAATCACTCACTTCGATAGTGGCTGTGGCGAACCGCCCGGCGAGCGTTACGTCGCCGCGGGCGGCACCTTTCTCCTCCCGCCGGCTTAGCCCACCGGCGCAGGCGTGAGGAGGTGCGCCACCTCGATGCCGTCATCGAGGTCTGGCCAGTAGATGGCGAAGCCACCTGGCTCCTCGATCTCGTAGTGGGAACGCGCTCTCGAATCCGCGCGGCGCAACCACTGCAGCCAGCTCACCCGCGCAATATCCACGACGACCTGGCGTGCATCGGTCAGGACGACGGTCAGTAGGTCGCCCTCGAGCGAAACACTCTTCGCCCCGACGTTCGGTGGTGATTCAGCGGCCGAAGTACTCATTCCATCGTTCCAACAACGTGTCTCGGTTCTCCTCAACCAGGGCGAGGATCCGATTAACCTCTGGATCATTGTACCGCCGCGCGTAGGCCAGTGTGACGGGGTCCAGCCACACCTTCGCTTCGGCGCCCGCCTTCAGAACGTGAACATGCGGCGGCTCCACACCATCAGAGGAATAGAACCGAAACGCATAGCCCGCAATCCACGTAGTTGGCACTGGTTACTTCCCCCGCTCCAACACCAACCCGCCCTCCAGTCCCGTGCCCACCGGACGCAGGCCCATGCGCATCCAGTAATACACGGCCAGCCCCGCACCCTGGGGAGCGTACGCCCGCAAGACCCGCCAGCGCCCATCCGCTGCCCACGCCTCGCGTAGCAGTGCCGCCGCGCCCGACCCCGCGCCATACCCCCTGTGCGCCTCGTCGATGCACAGTGCCCGCACGACCAGCGCGCCGTCTGCCTCCTCGAGGGCCACGCGGCCGAGCTCGACCCGATCCACCACCCGCACCACCCGGTACTCGGCCCCGCCCGCCGCTTCGAGGCACACCCGCGGTCCCGCGAGTCGCTCGCCCAGCAGGCTCATCGCTCCAGCCACTCGCGCGCGCGTGCCGCGACCGTCTCCGTGTCCGCCTTGATCGCGGTGCAGCGGGGGAGGGCATCCACGAAGTCCTGGCCGTAGCGCTTCTCGTAGATGCGCCGGTCGAGCACGGCCACCACGCCGTGGTCCTCGCGGTCACGGATGAGTCGCCCGAACCCCTGCCGGAACCGCAGGATCGCCGACGGCAGCGAATACTGGCCGAACGGGTTCTCGTGCTGCTCCGCGCGCGCCCGCTGCACCGGGTCGGTCGGCACCGCGAACGGCAGCCGGCAGATGATGAGCATGGAGAGCGCGCTCCCCCGCACGTCCACGCCCTCCCAGAAGCTGGAGGTGCCGAGCACCACCGTCTTCGGGTTCGCGACGAGCTGGTCGATGAGCTGCCGGGGCGTGCCATCGACCCCCTGCGACAGGACCGCGATCCCCGCCTCCTCGATCTCCTTGCGGGCGAGCCGGTCCACCGCCTGCAGTGACGCGTGTGACGTGAACAGCACCAGTGCCCGCCCCTCCGACGCGGTCACCAGCTTCGTGACCGCCCCCGCGACCGCCTCCGGCCACTCTGGCGACGATGGCTCCGGGATGTCTGTGAACGCCGCGAGCAGCGTCGACCGCTGGTAGTCGTAGGGCGAGCCGAGTTGCAGCGTCCGTGGCTTCTCCAGCCCCAGCGAACGGGCGGCGAAGGTCATGTCCCCCGCCGCGCTGAGGGTTGCGCTCGTGGCGACGACGCTTCGCTTCTTCGAGAAGAGCTGCTCCCAGAGGGTAGGCCCAACGTTCAGTGGGGCGGCGTTTATCGAGCCCGTCCGGTCCCGTTCGCGGGCAATCCAGACGATTCTCGCATCGTCCTGGGTGTTCACCAGCTGCGAGAGCAGCAGGCGCATGTCCTCGACCTTGCGGGCAGCCGTCTCGATCTCGCCGGCGAGCGCGTCGGGCTCCTCGACGGGCGCGTCGCCCTTCACCGCCTGCATCGCCGCCGCGGCGCGGCTCCAGATGTCCTTCAGCGCGAGGTCCAGCTTCGACCACGTGTTCTCCACGTTCGTCCACGACGGCCGGGCACGCGTGGAGCGGTCCACCAACAGCCGCTCGTCCTCGCCGGTGCGCGGCGTTTCGAGCGCGAGAGCCTCGAACAGCGGCAGGTTCACGTCCTGGGCGCGGTCCACTGCGCTCTCCAGCGCGACCCCGGCCATCTGCAGGGCGCCGCCCTCGGGAAACGTCTTCAGCAGTGTCGCGACGCCGCCCTCGCGATGGTCGCGCCCTCGCGGGCGGTGGATGCCCTCGAGAGCTTCAGACACGGTCCTCCGGCTCGCGCTCCCGCCGAACTGCTTGGTCGCGGTGTCCTCGAGGTTGTGCGCCTCGTCCAAAATGAGGTGTTCGTAGCCCGGCAGCGCGCTCCCACCCGAGGCGATGTCCGCGAGCAGCAGGGCGTGGTTCACGATCACGAGGTGTGCTGTCTCCGCCCCGCGCCGGGCGCGAGCAAGGAAGCACTGGCCGCCGCGCACGAAGCGATTGGGCCGGGCGAGGCAGTCGGTGTCCGCAGCCGAGAACCGCGCCCACGTCAAGTAGTCCTGGTGGTCGAGGCTGAGCTCGGAACGGTCGCCCGTGTCCGTCTTCGGCAGCCAGAGGAGCATGCTCGCGGCCAGCGAGGCGAAGTCGGGGTCCGCCATGTACTGGCCATAGCTCGCCGTCCAACGTCGCAGGCAGAGGTAGTTGCCGCGGCCCTTCAGCAACGCGGCTCGAAGGTCGTCCTCTTTCTCGATGATCCCCGCTTCCTTCAGGATCTGCTTGAGCGCGGGGATGTCCTTCTTCAGGAGCTGTTCCTGCAGGTTGATGGTGTTGGTGGAAATGACCACACGCTCGCCGTTCTTGAGCGCATGCAGCGCGGCGGGGATCAGGTACGCCAGCGACTTGCCGACACCGGTGCCCGCTTCGATCAGCCAGTGGCCGGCCAGCATCGCGTCGCGCACCGCCTCGGCCATGTCCCGCTGCTCCTGGCGCTCCTCGAAGCGTTCGAAGACGGCGGGCGCGGCTGCGAACACGCGGTCGAGGTCCTCGCGGGGGATGGCCAGCGGCTGTTCGCGCTTGTTGAGCGACGGCAACGCGGGCGCGGGCCGCACCGTGGGCAGTTCGCGCTCGCCCGGGGGCAGGTCTTCCCACTCCTCGCCCGCAATGAGCCCGGCCAGCACCGGCTCACTCAGCGACACCAGCCGCGCGAGCTGCAGCCGCGTGACTGACGGGATCTCGCCTGCCCGGCGAAGCAGCGCGACGAAGATCGCCGCGGCCGTTTGCGCGTCTGGCAGGGCACGGTGGTGCACGCCCGCTTCCACGCCGAGCGCCGCCGCGAGCCCCATCAGGCCGCGTTTGTCGCGCACGTTCTCCCGCTCCGGCAGCAGGATGCGCGAGAACGAGGCCGTATCGATTGCTGGGGCCTCCAGCTTTAGACCTTCCCTTCGCAGGCACGCGAGATCGAACCCGACGTTCTGGCCAACGACGGGCCCCTCACCGATGAACTGCAATAGTTCGCCCGCGACGGACCCCAGCTTCGGCGCCCCGCGCACTGCCTCGTTCGTCACCCCAGTGAGCTGTTCGATGAACAGCGGGATTTCGCGGCCGGGGTTGACCAGGCTCTCGAACGTTTCGAGCACGTTCCCGTCGGCGTCGCACCGCACCACGCCCACTTCGGTGATGCGGTCCCGCTCCGGGTCCAGCCCGGTAGTCTCAACGTCGAGGGCGACAAAGGTCTTCAGCACCAAAAACGAACATCCGTGCGGGGGTTAGCGTTAGTCTAACCATCCCGTGTCACCGCGACAGCAGATGTCGCTGACGCGGACTGTCAGCATCGTCCCGGTGAGACTTGGAACGGCAAGGCGCTGGGGAGGAGTCCAGCGCCTCGCCGCCGGGAGGCGAGTCGGTCCCCGAGGCCGCCGCTTACGCGCTCGCCGCTGCGACCTCGATGCGTCCAACTTCGATGGAGGCAGCCTCGGGCGAGGTGCCGCAGCCGGAGCTTTGTGGGGCCGCCTCCGAGGAACAGGCGCCGGTCTCGGGCAGGACGAGGCGGACCTCGCTGGCGGCGTCAGCGTCCCCCACGAGAGCCGCCACAACGGAGCGCACCTGCTCATAGCCCGTGAGCATGAGGAACGTTGGCGCCCGACCGTAGCTCTTCATTCCGACCGTGTAGAAGTTCGGCTCGGGGTGCTCGAGCTCCTTCGCACCGTGGGGTGGGACGGTACCGCAGCTGTGGACGTTCGGGTCGATGAGCGGAGCAAGCGCCGCCGGGCTCTCTACCACCTCGTCGAGCTGCAGCCGCAGTTCGCGGGTCATCTCCACGTCCGGGCGGTAGCCGGTCGCGACCACCACCTCGTCCACCGCCGGCAGGGAGACGCCCGACGTCTTGAACCGCATGCCGTCGGCCCCCGCGGTGAGGCCAAGCACATGCACACCTGTGAACATGTGAACGCCACCGCTGCTGAGCAGGTCGCTCATGCTCGTGCCCAGCTTGCCGCGAGCTTCGAGCTGGTCTGCGTCGCCGCCTCCGAACAGGCCGTCGAGGTGCGTTCGCCGGGTCGCCCAGGAGACCTCCGTCGCGGGCTCGGCGCGCCTGAGTGCGGCCAGGTCGAGCAGTGCATTGAAAGCTGAGTGGCCGCTTCCGAACACGATCACGCGCTTTCCGGCGTACCGCTGACGGTCCTTTCCGAGCACATCGGGGATGCCGTAGAAGAGGCGGTCGGCAGCCTCGGCCTCGCCCGCCGCATGCACGCCCCCGGCGCCGAGCGGGTTGGGCGAGGTCACCGTGCCCGAGGCGTCGATCACGGCACGGGCGAGGATGTCTTCGGCGCCATCAGGAGTGCTCACACGCACCACGAACGGAGTGTCGGCACGGCCCTCGGTCTTCAGCTTGTCGAGCCCCAGCCGCGTTACGGAGAGGACACGGGTATCGAGGCGAACGCTGTCGCGCAGCGCAGGGACTCCGGCGAGCGGCTCGAGGTAACGCTCGACGAGGTCTGCGCCGGTGGGATGGTGGTTGACATCGGGTTCCCGCCAGCCGGTCTCGCGAAGGAGCCGTCGTGCGGCTTCGTCGATGGCGAACCGCCAGGGGGAGAAGGTGCGGACATGAGCCCAGGTGCGCACGCCGCTAGCGATGCGCGTGCCCGATTCGAGCACGACAGGGCGTTCGCCCCGCTCGACGAGGTGGGCGGCGGCGGCGAGGCCCACCGGGCCGGATCCGATGACCACAACAGGCAGCGATTCAGATGGCATTTTGCGGCTCCTTCGGCAATCGTAAAAAGACGATGCATCGTAAATTTACGATGAGTGAGGAGGGAGAGTCAACAGCAGATCGTGACGTGCTTCTCACTAACAGGGCTGCTCGACCACGGCTCCGGGTTAACACTGCAACGCCTTACCCGTTGAGAGGCCTCCCTCACGCGCCTAGAATCGGCCACACGTCATCCCACCTTTTGCTGAGGGTTACCGCCGATGAAGGTCTATGACACCGAGGACATCCGCAACGTCGTGATCGTTGGTCACGGGAGCGTCGGCAAGACGACGTTCACGGAGGCGGCGCTCTTCGTCTCCGGCGGCAGCACCCGCATGGGCGCCGTCGAAGACCAGAACACCGTGAGCGACTACGACGAGGACGAGCACAAGCGCAAATACAGCCTGAACGTCTCGATCGTGCCGGTGGAGTGGGAGGGCCGGAAGATCAACCTGATCGATACGCCCGGCTACGCCGACTTCGTCTCCGAGGTCATCTGTGGCGTGCAGGCGGCGGACATGGCGCTCGTCATCGTCGACGCCGTCTCCGGACCCGAGGTGGGCACCGACCGCGCCTGGCAGGTCATCGAGCGCGCCGGCCTGCCGCGCATGATCATGGTGAACCGCATGGACCGCGAGAATGCGAACTTCGAGCAGGTCCTCGAGATGCTGCAGCAGCGCTGGGGCTCGAAGGTGGCGCCCGTCCAGATCGCGATCGGCGCCCACGATTCGTTCAAGGGCGTGATCGACCTCCTCCACATGCGCGCCTATCTCGGCGAGAACGCCGACGAAGTAGACGTCCCCACCGAGTACATGCAGGAAGCCGAAGAGCTCCGCGCGAAGCTCATCGAAGCAATCGTAGAGACCGACGAATCACTCATGGAGAAGTACTTCGCGGACGAGGAGCTCACCGAGGATGAGCTCAGGCGCGTACTTCACGGCGGACTCGACCACAACCTGATCTACCCCGTCATCTGTGGGTCTGCGGCGCGCCAGATTGGCGTGCGCCAGGCGCTCCACAACATCGCCTTCAGCGGCCCGTCCCCGGCCGACCGCGACCCGATTCCCGCGGGAGACACCGCCCTCAGCGCCGACCCCGCCGGCCCCGTCGCGGCACTTGTGTTCAAGACTGCTGCTGACCCCTACGTCGGCAAGCTGACCTACCTTCGCGTGGTCAGCGGCACCGTGAAGTCGGACTCCCACCTCTGGAACGCGAACAAGTCCGGGGACGAACGCGTTGGTCAGCTCTACATCCAGAAAGGCAAGGACCAGGAGGCAGTCGCGGAGCTGCGTGCGGGGGACATTGGCGTGGTCGCGAAGCTCGCTCACACGGCTACCGGCGACACGCTCTGCTCGAAGGAGCAGCAGTTCCGCCTGAATGAGATCTCGTTCCCGAACCCCGTGCACAGCATGGCGGTACGGCCCACCTCGAAGGCTGGCGTCGACAAGCTTGGCCCGAGCCTGCAGAGGCTGAACGAGGAGGACCCGGGCCTCCAGCTCTCGCGCGACGCTTCTTCCGGCGAGGTCATCCTCTCCGGCCTTGGCGACGCTCACCTGGACGTGACCATCGAGCGGTTGAGGCGCAAGTTCGGCGTCGAAGTGGAGCTCAACCTGCCCACCGTTCCCTATCGCGAGACCGTCGCCAAGAACGCGCGCGCCGACTACACGCACAAGAAGCAAACGGGCGGTCATGGGCAGTATGCCAGGGTGGCGATCGAGGTCGGCCCCCTTCCGCGCGGCTCCGGCTTGCAGTTCCGGGAGAAGGTCGTGGGCGGTTCCGTGCCGAAGGAGTTCATCCCCGCGGTGGAGAAGGGAATCAACGAGACCAGCGCCCACGGCGCCTTCGCGGGATACGAGCTCACCGACTGCGAAGTCATCTTGTTCGACGGCAAGCACCACGCCGTCGACTCGAGTGAAATGTCGTTCAAGCTGGCCGCATCGCAGGCGCTGAAGGAGGCGGTCAACAGCGCACAGCCCACGCTACTCGAGCCTGTCATGACCATCCGGGTATTCGCGCCGGAGGCCCACGCGGGCGACGTCGTGAGTGACCTGAACACGAAGCGCGCCAAGATCCACGGGATCAACCCCGATGGCGGCATGTCCGTGATCGAGGCCGAGGTTCCCCTCGCCGAGGTGCAGCGCTATGCCTCCGACCTGCGCTCCATCACCCAGGGCCGCGGCGCTTTCGAGCTCGAATTCGACCATTACGGCGAGGTGCCCTCACACATCGCCCAGAAGGTGGTCGCCGAGCACACCACGCGCGAGGAGGCGCGCGCTCACTGAGAGCCTGGAGGCTGAGAACGAGAAGCCAGGGCTACGCCCGGTCACGCCGAGCCGGAGACTTCCGAGGATGAACGGCGGCGATCTGGCTTGCCTTGCGGGCCTTCCGCGATGGCCGCTGGCTCGCGCCGTACGAGACGCCCATGCGGACCCACTCGGCCAGCGCGGCGTCGTCATCGAGCGCGGTTGCACCGACAAAGACCCACCCGGGCATGGGGCGGCCCGTGAAGTCCATCGGCCGTGCGCCCGGGCGGGTCAGCGCTATCTCGGCTGCCTCCTTTCCGATGCGCAGGACAAGGTCGGCCTTCACGATCCCGCAGGCATACGTGTCACCGACCATGAATGAAAGACCGCCGAACATCTTCTGTTCCCGCGCCTCGACACCGTCGGCAGCGAGGGCCGCCCGGATGCGGCCGGCGAGCGTTTCGTTGAATGGCATCTCGTCCTCCTAGAACGGCAGTCCCCCGGGCACGCCCTGGACGCCCTTCAGCGCTGCGATCTCACCCGTGTGCATCATGAGATGGACGAGGTTGAACGATGAGAGTAGCTCAGCTCCCGTCACCTGACTGCCGAGTGGGGACGTCACCATCCGCTCGAGGTCGCCGGGCGGTAGGTCTTCGAGGTACTGCTCAGTGCCCGCGAACACCGCTGCCGCGTATGCCCTGAGTTGGTCGGGCTCGAAGGCAGCGCCGAGCCAGTCGGTCGTCATCGCTGCGAGAGGCCCGGGAATGCCTGTGCGGCCCGCCCAACCCTCGCGTTCGAGGATGGTGGTGCCGCCCCTGAGCGTGAGATTCACGGTCATGTCCTCCCCGAAGATGGCGTGCGCCAGGATTGGCGAGATCCTGCTGATGCAGGCGCCCGGGATCGTTCGCTCGGCGACGTCGTTCGTGAGGTCGGCGGTCACCAGGTTGAAAAGCATGTGCGCGACTTCGTGGGAGGAAAGGAGGGTCGCCTGGGTCAGCGTCATGAGAGGCTCCGGTCCGTGAGATGCCGCTCACTGTCCGCTAGCACCGCAACGACCTCTAGGCGGCAGTGATCACTCCTGCCCGTTTCTGTCAGGAGCCCGGAGGGCCATCAATCCTGCGCCAGCTTCGGAACCACCGCCCGGTTGGGGAGGCCGCTCGCCCCGTTCGCTGCGATGATCTCGACCGTGAACGCGCCACCGCTGCCGAGCAATGGCTCGACGTGCACGGCGCCCACGGTCAGTCCCGGTGGCATGGCGGCGGTGTCCAGGGTGATGCGCAACACGCTGTCCCACCCTTGCTGGGCGATCCGTGGTCGCGTCTCGTTCGCGCTCTGCAGCACGACCTCGGTCTCCGCGCCGATGGCGACGCCCCCGTCCAGCGTGCGCGGGAACTGGTCATTGTCGTGACGCACGATGATCCACGGGTGAGACGTCCGGATTCTGAAGGGCGCGATGCCAGTCCCAATGTTCCGCACGGTGAGCAATCCGCTCGTGGCGCTCCCATCGGTCGACGCGGTCAACGCCAGGGTGTAGGGGCCCTCGTAGCCGAACACCGGGTCCCCGAGCCACTTTGCCCGCCAGGACGCCTGCGAGGCGCCCGTCGTGTCTGCGTGGGCAATTAGCGACTTGTCCGCCTCTGTCTCCGGGTCGTCGGCGATCGTGGTTGGGTAGTCCATCGACGGGCAGCCACCGGAGAAGCCGCCCTCTTCGCATGCCAGGAAGTTCTCCGGCGCGAAGGCGGCCGCGATTTCCGCATTCTCGAAGTTCGGCATGTTGAAGAACTGCGACTCCCAGAGGCGCTCATCATCGCGCACCGGCGGATGCCGCATGCAGCCGTACACGCGCTCGGGATAGGTGTAGTCGCCGTAGCCATACAGGGCGCCCTGGTAGCTCGGCGCCAGTGGCTCGAAGCAGTGGTAGATAGGGCTGTCGGCCTGGCCTGCCCGCAGGGGGTCGCGGTTGGGGTTGAGCGGGTGGTTGCTGAATGCGAACCCGTTGTAGCTCCAGATCGCGTAATACCAGTCCTCGATCGCGGCCGGGTCTCCCGTCCCGGCGATCGGCCGGAACGTCGGCGCCGAATTCCACTTGTCCGCGAGGATTCGAGCGCCCTCGGCGAGGTTGAAAAGCGGGTGCGTGCCGATCGCCGCCTGGCGAGCCTGGGCCGCGCCCGTCGTGTTCGCCATTCCGCTCGTGATCTGCCCCAGCCCGTACCCGCAGTCAGGTGACACGAGCGTGGGGCCAACCCCTCCGAACGGCACCAGGCCCGAGGCGTTCGACCAGTTCGCTTCGATCCACGCAATCGACTTGAAGACGGTCGGTGGGATGCGCAGGCCGGGGTTGGCAGTGGAGCTTCGCGCATCCCGCGGCCCCGTCTCGAGCCCCTGGTAGGCAAGGTCTATCGTCTGCCCGCCGACGGTGTATGCCGGCAAGCCCGCCATCCCTTCGGCCGCCACGTGTATGGCCTGGGCGTATTCGGTGACGTAGTCCTCGGCTTCGAAGGTGTCGAAGTCGAACGCGCCGAACGCGCCGCACGCATTCGCCTCGCCGGCGGGACGCGCGAGTGCGAACGCGAACGCGAACGCCACGGCCATGACAGTCACGACCGCCAGCCTCACCTGGTCGCCCACCCGTAGAAGCGCGCGAACCCGTCGAGCGAGGTTCGGGCGCCGTCCGCGCCAACGAGCTCCAGTGCGGCGTTGCCTGGCTCATCGAAGCTCACTCCGGTCCAGTGCTGGACGGCGAACATTCGTCCATCGCCGGAATAGGCCAGCGGCACGTCGAACCCGGCTGCGCTCAGGGCACGGGCGCCGTCCGCGGCGCTTCCTCCGGGCTCACGCCCAAAGGTGGGCTCGTCGGCCCCTGGCTTCCATGCGACGCCCAAGCTCTCCGTCTCGGCCGAGCTCATGCTGAACGAGCGGCTGTTGCCGGCCTCCAGGGCCGTGGTCCGTGGGAAATACTGCACGCCTGCCGCGGTGGCCGTCTCCACGTAAGCGAGCGTTGAACCATCCGGGCTCAGCTGCCAGTCGCGCGTGATACCGGCTGCGAGCGCGGCGACCTGTGCCCCGTCGCGGTACACAATCGAACCCTGGCCGCCAACGACGACATGCACAAACCTGTCCTGCGCATCGAAGCCCACCGGGTACGCCCCCAACACCGCATGCGCCTCTGCGAACACCTGCTCGCCAGATCCATCTGCGTTCACACGGACGAGGTCGACATCGGTCGCCGGGCCGTCGCCACTGCTCCGGGTCACCACCACGGTGCGGCCATCGTTGGACCACACGGGCGACTGGAGGTAGTCGACCGTCTCCGCGACTCGAGAAACCTCTCCGGTCTCCATCTCGACAATTACGAGCGAGGCGACCGGATGGGCGGGCGTGCCTCCGTCGGCCGTCACGAGCGCCGCCCGCAGTCCGTCCGGGGAGACGGCGCCGTAGGCCGTGTAGCCGGGCAGCCTGGGCACACGGGCGATTTCCGAGGCGTCCGAGTCGCCGTGTGCGGCGACGACCATCACCACGTCGGCGTCCGCCTCGGCACGCACGACGACGGCGTAGGTGCCCGCGGGAGCGGATGCGAAGGCCGTCTCGGTGACGCTCCCCCCTCCCAGGCTCACGAACAGCGCCGCCGCGATCGGGCCGATGGCGATGAATGCCGCCACGGCCGTTGCCAGCAACCACCAGTAGGGAACGTGCGCCCGTCGTGGGGCATACCTGGTCGGAATCGCCAAAACGTACTCCCACGCCCCGCCGGGCGTTTTCTTATTCGAAGTCCTGGACCCAGCCCAGAAGTGTCGCGGGCGCGTCATCGCTCAGGGCTACGCGCACGAGCTCGCCCGGCTTGGCCAACTCCAGCGTCGGCGTTGCCGGGGTGCCGCCCGTGCTCCCCGCGGAGAAGATCGAAGCGACGAGCCAGCTCCCGTCCGGCGACCATTGCAGTGGCACCACGTAGGAAGGCCCAGAATCCGGGTCGCCCATCAACTCGAACGAGCCGCCGGGCCCGCCAAAGTCGGCGAGCTCCCATCCAGGCCGCCAGGCGGCCCCGAACTGGTCGCCCTCCGGCCCGGCACTCATGATCTCGCCCGTCGCGATGAGCATCGTCCGGCCCGCGTAACGCTGCTCGCCCACGCCTCGCACGTCGATATACGCGAGCGCCGATCCATCGCCGCTGAGCGTCCACGAGACCGTCAGCCCGGCGCCCAGTGAGGCGACCCGGGCAGTCTTGCCGTCCTGCACGGACCATAGTGATGACCCGCTCTGGTCGACGACCACGACGAACAGCCGCTTTCCCGTGAGGCTGTAGCCCACGGGCGCAACCTGGCGCGCGCCGGGAAAGTTCGCGACCAGGGATGAGGCGAGCGTCGTGCTATCGACCTCGAACACGGTTGAGCGGCCGGCCCCGACCACCGCGACCTTCAGCCCGTCCCGCGACCATGCCAGCTCGGAGAGATGATGGTAGGCGCCATCGGCCCCGCGCTTGTCACCCGTCACGACGTCCACGAAGGTGAGCTGCGCTTCGGCGCTCGCAGGGTTCTCGAGCGAGAGAATTGCGAGCCTGTCGGCTGCGGGTGACGCCGCGCCCCGGATGTGCAATCCGGCGGCCGGATGGAGTGGCTGGAACGAGGTCAGGAACGATGTCCGCCCCGTATCGGCCTGGCGGACGTAGATCACGTCGCGGCCGTTCTCGGGCACCCAGTAGGCGACGGACCGAATCGGCGCCTGGGGAAGCGCGGGCAACACCGCATCCACACCGTTCGATGTGGGGCGCGCCCCGAACGCCGCCCACCCAAGAATCGTCAGCGTGACTGCGCCGAAGCCGAGCGCAACGGGGACAAGGGAGCCTGGGATATGGACAGCCGCTCTGGCGCGTGGCATGAACACGCAGCTACCTCTCGCTTGCCGCCCGGCGGTCCCCTGGGCGGAGGGGCAGAGGACACCGCCCCAATGGCGGCCCCGCGGACGAAAGCAACGGCGTAATTCGCCCGCACGTCCGTTGCCGGCGCAATGCCAGCGCCTGCCCCGAACTGACGCGAACGTACGCCCGGTCGATCACAGGGTCAATGTTCACGTTCAGCGCTGCCGTCACCGGCTGGCTGCTCCGCCTGAGTTGTTAAGCCAGTGCGTGCTAGCATCCGGAAGCATGATCTGGTACCTCAGCGAGCTCTCGGACAATCCCCAGGCCTTCTTCGTTTACGCGGCAGCCTTCGCGGTGGCACTCATCACCGGCATCGCCTTCCACGAGTTCAGTCACGCCTGGGCAGCGAACGAGCTAGGCGACAACACGGCCGCCCGCCAGGGCCGTCTCACGCTCAACCCCATCAAGCACCTCGATCCGATGGGCACGGCCCTGATGCTGATGTTCGGCTTCGGCTGGGGGAAGCCCACACCCGTGGCTGACTACCGCCTGAAGTACGGCCCTATCAAGGGTGGGGCGCTCGTCGCCCTCGCCGGCCCGGCTTCGAATTTCGTCTTCGCCGTCATCGCCGGCCTTCCGCTGCGGCTCGGCATCGTGGATTCAGAGTTCGGCACGAACATCGCCGCCCTCATCCGCTTCGGGGACGGCGAGGACATGGTCTGGCTCTTCCTGTGGTTCATCGTCTGGCTTAACGTCCTCCTCGGCTTCTTCAACCTCATCCCACTCGCTCCACTCGATGGGTTCGCCGTGCTCCTGGGCGTCCTCCCGCGAGAGCTGGCGCAGTCCTTCGTGCGACTGCGGCCCTACGGTATGGGCATCCTGATGGCACTCGTGCTCATTGGCTTCGTGACCCCGTTTAGCCCGATATGGTGGCTCATAGGCGGCCTCGCCGACGGTACGCTTGAGCTCTTAACGTGATTGCGGATCGCATCCGCCAGTTCCGCCACGCTGGTGGCCATCCCGTGGCCGCGGACTTCGACCTGGCGCGGCAATGGCTGGCGGCGCCGCTTATGGCCCTGTTCGAGGCACAACACCCGCGGGACGTCGTGCATAGCGCCGAGACTGCCCGCTGGCTCCTTGAACGGGGGCACGAAGATCCGGACCTTATCGCGGCCGGACTCCTGCACGACATCGGAAAGGGCGAGCAGCGCCGCCTCGATCGCACCGTGTACGTGCTCGCGAGCCACGCCCGGCTCGCACCCAGGCTGGCGGCATCGGCGTCCAAGTTCGAGCTTCGCCGGGCGGTCGCCCGCACCCTCACCCACAGCGAAACGGGCGCCTTCGCGCTCGAAATGGCGGGGGCATCCGGCCGCGTCGTTGAACTCACCTTGCGCCACCACCAAGCCGCCGGGGACGATCGTGTGCTAGCCTTACTCCAGCAAGCCGACGCCGCCAGTTGAGCCGCGCGCCTGCCCCGGAGCATTCATGGCCCAGTCCCGCATCGCCATCATCGGCACAGGCCTGATTGGTACCTCTCTCGGCCTCGCGCTCGCCGCGCGGAAGGACCGGAATTATGAGATCGTGGGCGTCGATCGCGACCGCGCCCACGCCCGTGAAGCGAAGAAGATGGGCGCCCTCGACCGCGAAGTCGGCTCGCTCGAGGAAGCGCTCAAAGGCAGCGGGCTCGTCGTCATCGCGATACCGGTGCTCGCCGCCAAGCGCATCCTCCAGGACATGGGGCCTTACCTGGAGCCCAATGCCATCGTCACTGACACCTGTAGCACCAAAGCGGACATCCTTCGCTGGGCCAGCGAGTTCCTGCCAGAGAACATCCACTTCGTCGGTGGCCATCCGATGGCTGGACGCGAGCATTCCGGCCCGGGCTCCGGCACGGCCAACCTCTTCAAGGGCGCGAGCTGGGCCGTCACGCCTTCGCCACGGGCAAACGAACAGGCCGTCGAGACGGTCCTCGGACTGATCGAAGCCGTCGGCGCCATCCCCCTCTATATCGATCCCGGCGAGCACGACAACTACGCCGCGGCCGTCAGCCACGTGCCCGTCCTGCTCTCCGTCGGGCTGTTCCGGATGGTTCGTGACAGCCAGGGGTGGGAGGACGCGTCCCTCCTCGCCGGCCCCGGATTCAGGGACCTCACGCGACTCGCCAGCGGCGACCCTGCCATGTCTCGCGACATCATGGCCACGAACCGCGATTCGGTCCTCCACTGGCTCGGGCGTCTCCAGGACGAGCTCCACACCATCCGCCAGGCGATCGAAGAGGGCGGCCAGGCGATGACCGACCTCTTCACTTCTACGGCGCTCGACCGCGACAGCTTCATGGTCAACCCTCCACAGCGGCGCGTGCCAGAGGGAGTCGCTCCACCGTCCACGCAGGACGCGATCGGCCGGATGTTTGTCGGCGGCTTTTACGACAAGCTCAAGCAGGCCAGCGACCGTCCCGTCACCGTTCGCGACGATCCCGCACTCCGGCGCAGGCTCGGCGTCGAAGACGATGATCGTTAACCGTCCCGCTCGCATCCGCGCGACGGTCACGGTGCCACCGGACAAGTCGGTCTCGCATCGCGCCTTCATCCTCAACGCCATCGCCAACGGCGATGCCCGGATCGACGGCCCGTTGGACTCTGCCGACGTGCGCTCCACCGTCGCGTGCCTCCGCGCGCTCGGCGTGGACATCGACTGGCCCGAGAAGGGCGACTGCGCCCTCGTTCATGGTCGCGGCCTCCACTCCCTCTATGAGAGCGAGGACGTGCTCGACTGCGGCAACAGCGGAACCACGATGCGGCTCCTGTCCGGCCTGTTGTCAGCGCACCCCATCCTCTCCGTACTGTCGGGCGATGAGTCACTCCGGGTGCGCCCCATGGCCCGCATCGTGACGCCCCTGCGGCGCATGGGCGCCCACATCCACGGCCGGAAGGGCGACTCCCTCGCCCCCCTTGTGATCAAGGGCGGTGGCCTCGCCGGCATCGACTACGAGAGCCCGGTCGCGAGCGCCCAGGTGAAGTCCGCTGTCCTCCTCGCGGGCCTCTATGCCGACGGGCAGACCACCGTCCGTGAGCCGGCCGGATCTCGTGACCACACGGAGCGCATGCTCGCGAACATGGGCGCCCTGCTCACGATCGACGGACCCGGCGCCACCATCGCTCCTGCTGCCCACCTCGAACCGCTGTCCCTGCGCGTGCCCGGGGATATCTCGAGCGCCGCTCCCTGGCTCGTGCTCGGCGCCTGCCACCCGGATGCGGAGATCCTCATCCGCGGAGTGAATACCAACCGCACGCGCACCGGCATCCTTGACATCCTCCGTGCCATGGGCGCCGACATCGAGGTGACCGAGGAGCGCACCACCGGTGGGGAGCCCGTCGCCGACATTGTCATCCGCTCCTCGCGCCTTCACGGCACCGAGGTCAGCGGCTCCCTCGTCCCGCGGGCCATCGACGAGCTGCCACTTGTGGCCATCCTCGGGGCACACGCGGAGGGCGAGACGGTCGTACGTGAGGCCGAGGAGCTCCTCGTGAAGGAGTCAGACCGGGTCCAGACGGCCGTCGAGGCACTCGGACACCTCGGGGTGCGTGTCCAGGCTCGCCCCGATGGGTTCGCGGTGAGCGGCCCGGCGGCTCTGCACGGCGGCCGCATCGACGCCCACGGCGACCATCGCATTGGCATGCTCGGCGGCGTGGCGGGCGCGCTTGCGGATGGAACAACCCGCGTCGACAACGGCGCCGTGGAAGTCTCCTACCCCGCCTTCTGGCGCGACCTGCAACAGGCGTCCGAAGGAGCAGCGGCCCCTCGATAACGGACCAGCATGGTGTTTGTCGCAGGGAGTGGGCGGCTGTATTGTCCCGTTCAGACATGCAGCCGCGCTCACCGCTCCCCGTGCGTGGCTACCATGGCACGAGCCGTGCCGCCGCCGGCGACATCCTCCGCGAAGGTTTCCGTCCGAGCGCCAACAGCTACGATTGGCTCGGTACGGGGATCTACTTCTGGCAGGACGCGCCACGCCGGGCGCGGGAGTGGGCCGAGGCGAACCATTCAGCTTCGCCTGCGGTCCTCGAAGCGACGATCGACCTCATCGATTGCCTTGACCTGCTGGACGTCGGTTGGCAGGGCGCCATGCAGAGGGCACACACCGAGTTCGTGGCTCAGCGCGTGCGGACGCGCGAGCCGCTGCCGCGGCAAACGTCGGGGGCTCACCGGCTAGATACGGCCATGCTGAACCTGTTCGTCGGCGTACTCGAGCAGGAGGGTGCTACAATCAGGAGCGTCCGAGCACCGTTCGCGGAGGGAGGTCCAGTGTTCCCCCGATCAGCCCTGAGCCTCCGCGGGCACGTGCAAATCGCGGTGCGGGATAGGTCAGTCATCCTGGATGTTCACGCCGTTGATTGGAGCGCAATTCCGCATGACCACTGAACGAACAGGCGGGCGAACGATTACGCCGGAGGAAGCGGGCGAAATACTTAGCAGGCGCCTGCGTTCCATGAGTGGCGAGGAGCTCCGAGAACTCGCTGCTCGCTACAGTCCCGAGCTACTCGCGTACTTGGACGTGACTCCGTCGGACGCGCAGGAGCTTACGAGGAAGCCCGTCGTCATCGTCATCCATGGCCCCTCCGGCGTCGGCAAGGACACGGTTATCGACCGCCTGCGCGAGCGCACGAAGATCCACCGCGCCACGTCGACCACCAGCCGCTCGCCACGCCACTACGAAGAAGACGGTGTGCACTACCACTTCGTGAGCGAGCCCGAGTTCGAACGCAAGATCGCGGCCGATGACTTCATCGAGCACGCACGCGTCTATGACCAGTGGAAGGGCGTGGAGCGCCGCGAGATCGAAGACTCGCTGACGCGCGGCGAGGACGTGATCATCCGCACCGATGTTCAGGGCGCGCGCACCTGGAGGGAGAAGCTCGAGGGCGCGGTGTTCGTATTCCTGATGGCTGAGGACAAGGACGCGCTACGTGAGCGGCTCGTGACCCGCGGGAGTGAGGACGAGGGCTCGCTCGCAGTTCGATTGGCTGAGTTTGACGCGGAGCTGGCGGACATCGACAACAACGACTACGTGGTCATCAATCGCCACGGCCAGTTGGAAGAGTCGATTGACGAGATCGCGGGCATCATCGAACGAGAGCGGGCGAACGCGGCGCGGCCCGTGCCACACCTGCGCTGACCTCTCTACTCCGGGGATGTCTCAGCGAGCATCGCCGCTCCCTGGGCCACTGACTGTTGGAGCATGTTGGCCAGTTGCCGCTGGGTGGCGACGAAGCGCGCGTAGGGCGCCATGCGAGCGGGGTCGGCCATGACGGCCATGTCATGGGACGCCATCGGCAGTGCGCGGCAACCCTCCATGCGGGTCGCCAGTGATGCCAGGCGTGCCGCGATTTGGCGTTGTTCCGTGACCAACGTCGCGTACGCCTCATCCTCCTGGCGGCCGGCAGGTTCGTCGAGGTCGAGGGCGGGGCGATGCGCCTCCAGGGTATCGGCGAGCGCGGTGAGCAGTTCGGCCAGCTTCGCCGGAAGCACCGCGTTCGCAGCGAGCCCCTTACCGCAGGTGGGTTCGTCATCCATCTCGGTCACCTCGTTTCCGGTGGTGCCCCTGGAGGGCTCTCCCGCATCTTACGCACACGCCTGAACGTGACGCCTCGTATGGGCAAGCACGGTTCGCGCGGTCGGCCCCGAGACCCTAGAATCCGCGCGATGGACCCCGAGCTCTGCAAGCTCTTTTCGCTCGAGGGTAAGACCGCCCTCGTCACCGGTGCGTCGAGTGGGCTCGGTGTCGCCTTTGCCCGCGGGCTCGCGCGGGCAGGGGCTAACGTCGTGGTCACGGCCCGCCGCCAGGAGATGATCGACCAGACGGCCGACCTCGTGCGTTCCTTCGGCGTTCGTTCCAGCGCTATCGCGGGCGACATAACCGATGAAGCACAGATCGAGGGACTGTTCGCGCGCACAGTCGAGGAATACGGCCGCCTCGACATCCTCGTGAACAACGCCGGCTACACCGATCGCTCCGGTCTCCGCCACGACCAGGGGTCGCTCAAGCGCATGCGCTCGATAATCGAGCTCGATTTGCTCGCCACCATCAACGGGTGCCGCATCGCCAGCGCGCAGATGATGGCGCAGGGCGAGGGCTGCATCATCAACGTCAGCTCCATCCTCGGGCGCGTGGGGAGCGAGTTCCGCGCTGCCTCCTACCACGCGGCCAAGGGCGGCGTCGACGCCCTCACGCGCGTGCTCGCGATCGAGTACGCCCGCGAGAACATCCGTGTGAACGCCATCGCCCCCTCCTACTTCGAGGGCACGGAGATGATGGACAAAGTGTTCGAGGCCACACCCGGCACGAAGGTGCAGTCCGTCACCCGCACGCCCATGGGGAGACTCGGCAAGCCCGAGGACCTTGAGGGCGCGGTCGTCTTCCTCGCCAGCGACGCCGCCCGGTTCATCACCGGCCACATCCTCTACGTCGACGGCGGCTGGACCGCCGGTGGCGGCTACCACCAGCTCGCCCCACCCTGGGAGTCCGAGCCAGGACGACAGCTAGCGTTTTAGAGGGTGTACGGCACGCGGATCATCGGGTCGCCGGCGGGGAAGTCTCTGGTATTCCGGGTCACCAACACGCAGTTCATCGCGCGGGCCGTCGCCCAGATCACCGCGTCGGGCAGCTTGAGCCTGGTCACAAGGCGAACGGTCGTGGCCTGCTCCGCAACTTCCGGAGTCAGAGGCCGGATGTCCAATCGGTTCAGCAATCGCCTCGCTGGCTCTTCGTCGTTGATGGCACGAGCGCCTACCATCAGCTCAATCCACGTGACCACGCTAGCGGATGGGTCGCGGTAACGCCGAAGCTCCTCCCGCGCCTCTGGCACACCCTGGATGATATCAACGAGGATGTTGGTGTCGAAAACGGCTCTCACTCGCGGTCCCACTCGGATCGCAGGTCGGCGACAATTGCACGCACCCGCTCCGCATCCTCGTGCGACCACGCTCCGAAGATTCCCTCCAAACCGTCCGCCGACTCTTCTTGCAGGAACCGGTCCACAGCTTCGCGGACCGCCGCCGCGCGGGACACGTGTTTCCGTCGTCGGTATCGCTCCAGACCCTTGAGTTGCTCGTCGGTCAGGTCTACGATCGTCCTCATGGCGTCATCATACCATGATGACGCAGCCCCCACTCCCTACTGGGCCACGCGCGTGGCCATGCGTTTCACGAGCACCAGCTCCCCCTCCGGCAGGTACCCCTGCGAGGCGGCGAGCGCGAGGCCTTCTGTGTTGTCCTGCTGCACGGTCACGTACACGTACCGGGCGCCCGCACTCAGCAGGTACTGTTCGGCCTGGTCCATGAGCCGGTGCCCGAGCCCGTCGCCACGGTGCGCGGGGGCGACCGCGACGTGGTAGATGTACGCCCGCCAGCCGTCCGAGGACGCGATGGCAGAGCCTAGCAGCTCATCGCGGTCGGTCGCCAGGAGCACGGCGGTGGTCGGCCCGGCAACCAGCGCCTCCCACTCGTCAGCTGCCGCGGGGGCGAGCCCGCACGCCTCCCAGAGGCGCTGCACCCGCGCCAGGTCTGTCGCCTCCGCCGGGCGCATCTCGATGGTCGTCGTTGACATCGGTCGCACCTCCGCTGCGTGATGCACCATTATCCCCCGGGCGTCCAGTGCTCAGGGGTCGGCGCCCGTGCCGCGCGGGTGCCCAGCAGCACCCACGCCCGCCGCTGCCAGATCTCAGCCGTGTGTACGCGCTCGTACGAGATGAGGCGCCGCAGCACCTGGCGCACCGTCCACTCTTCAGCTGCCGTTCGGCCGGGCCTCACGGGCCAGTAGCTGAGTGACAATCCCTCATCGCCCAGCCCTCTCAAGAGGTCGACCGTCTTCGCGTGCTCGTCCCGCGGCGACCCGACGCGCTGGGTCACGAGTCACCGCCGATCCGCAACGGGGGATTGCCAATTGGACGGTTCAGGCTAGCTCATCTTCGCCTGGAGCCGCCGGTCCAGCGCCCCAAGAAAGTCCTCTGTAGTGAGGAATGGCTGGTCCTTCGAGATGAGGATCGCGAGGTCCTTGGTCATCTCGCCCGCCTCGACCGCCTCAACGCAGACTTCTTCGAGCGTCTCGCCGAAGCGTGTGACGTCGGGGGTGCCGTCCAACTTCCCGCGGTGTGCGATGCCCCGCGTCCACGCGAAGATCGAAGCGATTGGGTTCGTGCTGGTCTTCTCGCCCCGCTGGTGCTGGCGGTAGTGGCGGGTGACGGTGCCGTGGGCAGCCTCCGCCTCCATCGTCTTGCCATCCGGGGTGAGCAGCACGCTGGTCATCAGCCCGAGCGACCCGAACCCCTGGGCGACAGTATCGCTCTGCACATCGCCGTCGTAGTTCTTCAGCGCCCAGACGATGCCACCCTCCCACTTGAGTACCTGCGCGACCATGTCATCGATCAGGCGGTGCTCATACGTGATCCCGGCCTCGGAGAACTTCGGGGCGAACTCCGCTTCGAACACCTCCTGGAAAAGGTCTTTGAAGCGCCCGTCGTAGGCCTTGAGGATCGTGTTCTTGGTGGCCAGATAGAGGGGCCACCCGCGGTCCAGGGCATAGCGCATCGAGGCTCGGGCGAAGTCGCGGATCGAGTCGTCGTAGTTGTACATCCCCATGGCGATGCCACCGCCGGCGAACTGCGCCACTTCGCGTACGACCGGTGCTCCCCCATCGGCAGGGGTGAACGTAATCGTCACAGTGCCCGGCCCGGGGACAACGAAGTCCGTCGCCCGGTACTGGTCGCCGTGCGCATGACGGCCGATGACGATGGGCTTCGTCCAGCCGGGCACCAGCCGCGGGATGTTCGAGCACACGATCGGCTCCCGAAACACAACCCCGCCGAGGATGTTCCGGATCGTCCCGTTCGGCGACTTCCACATTTGCTTCAGGTTGAACTCTTCGACCCGCTCCTCGTCCGGCGTGATGGTCGCGCACTTCACGCCCACGCCGTGCCGCTTGATGGCGTTGGCCGCATCCACGGTCACCTGGTCGTTCGTGGCGTCCCGATGCTCGATGCCGAGGTCGTAGTACTCGAGCTCGACCTCGAGATACGGCAGGATCAGCCGGTCCTTGATGAACTGCCAGATGATCCGCGTCATCTCGTCGCCATCCAGCTCAACAATCGGGTTTACAACCTTAATCTTCGCCATTCAGTAGTTCCTCTCGCGTCTGGTAGGAGTAGCTCCCCTCTCCCGCGAAGTCGGGAGAGGGGTCAGGGGGTGAGGGCTATACGCCAGCCAGCTCCCTCTCACGCAGTTGCCGCAGCACGAACTGCAGGATGCCGCCGTGCCGGTAGTAATCAAGCTCCACCGGCGTGTCGATCCGGCAAATCACCTGGAACGTCTTCACGCTGCCGTCCCCGTCCGTCGCCGTGGCCGTCGCGGTCAGCCGCTTGCCGGGGTGCAGCGCATCCGCGATGCCGCTGATGGAAAACGTCTCCTCGCCCGTCAGCCCAAGGCCTGCCAGGTTCTCCCCCGGCAGGAACTGCAGGGGGAGCACGCCCATGCCAACAAGATTGCTGCGGTGGATCCGCTCGAAGCTCTCCGCGATCGCCGCCTTCACCCCGAGCAAGACCACCCCCTTCGCCGCCCAGTCCCGCGATGATCCCGTGCCGTACTCCTTGCCCGCGAGCACGATGAGGGGAACCCCTTCCGCCTTGTAGCGCTCGGAGGCGTCGAAGATCGACATCTGCTCCCCGTCCGGGAGGTGCCGGGTGATGCCGCCCTCGGTCCCCGGCGCCAGCAGGTTGCGCAGGCGGATGTTCGCGAACGTGCCGCGCATCATCACTTCGTGGTTGCCCCGCCGCGAACCGTAGCTGTTGAAGTCCTCGCGCGGGATTTCGTGCTGAAGCAGATACTTGCCGGCCGGCCCGCCCGCACTGATGTTCCCGGCGGGGGAGATGTGGTCAGTCGTGACCGAGTCGCCGACCATCACCAGCACCCTCGCCCCGGAGATGTCCCGCACAGGCTCTGGTGTTGCCGGCATGCCATCGAAGTAGGGAGGGTTCTTGATGTAGGTGGAGAGGTCGTCCCACGCGTAGAGGCTGCCCGTGGGCACGGGCAGCCCCCGCCAGCGCTCGTCCCCCTCGAACACCTGGCCGTATTGCTCCGCGAACATCTCCGCTTTCACGGCTGTCTCCACCGCTTCCTGGATCTCCTGCTGGGTTGGCCAGATGTCCTTCAGGAACACCGGCTCGCCTGAGGGGTCGAGCCCGATCGGCTCACGCGCGGGGTCCCAGTCCATGTGGCCGGCAAGGGCGTAGGCCACCACCAGCGGCGGCGACGCCAGGTAGTTCGCTCGCACCTCGGGGTTGATCCGCCCCTCGAAGTTGCGGTTGCCGGATAGCACTGCGGCTGCCACGAGGTTCCCCTCGTGGATAGCGCCGGCGATGTGCTCCGCCACCGGGCCGGAGTTGCCGATGCAGGTCGTGCAGCCATAGCCGACCAGTTGGAACCCGAGCGCATCAAGGTAGGGGGTCAGCCCCGCCTCCTGGAGATAGTCCGTGACCACCTTCGAGCCCGGAGCCAGGCTCGTCTTCACCCACGGCCTCGTGCGAAGCCCGCGTTCGACCGCTTTCTTCGCCACCAGGCCGGCGCCGAGCATGACCTCCGGGTTCGACGTGTTCGTACAACTCGTGATCGCCGCAATCACCACCGACCCGTGACGCAGGGGGAAGGACTGCTCGTCCACTGTCACCGTGACGCTCTCGAAGAGCTTCCCCAGGGGTTGCGGCTCCGCCATCTCGTGCGTTGGCAAGGTTGTGCTACCGCCCTCGCCCAGCCATTCCTTCACACGTGTCTGGTCCAGCTCGGCGCCGTGCTCCAGCATCCCAAGCAGGTTCTGCCGCCAGTCGGACTTCGCGCCTGTGAGCGGGACCCTGTCCTGGGGCCTTCGCGGCCCTGCGATCGATGCATCAACACCCGCGAGGTCGAGCTCGAGCGTGTCCGAAAACATCGGGTCCGCCGTCGCATCGGTGCGGAAGATTCCCTGTGCCTTCGCGTACCGCTCGACCAGCTCCACCAGTTCCGGATCGCGGCCGGAGAAACGCAGGTACCGCAGCGTCTCATCGTCGACAGGGAAGAAGCCCATGGTCGCGCCGTACTCGGGCGCCATGTTCGCAATGGTGGCCCGCGACGCGAGCGGAAGCGAGGAGAGGCCCGTCCCGTAGAATTCGACGAACTTCCCGACCACGCCCCTGTTGCGCAACATCTCCGTCACGCGCAGCACGAGGTCCGTGCCGGTCACGCCTTCGCTGAGCTTGCCGGTCAGTTTGAACCCGACGACGTCGGGGATGAGCATGGACACAGGCTGGCCGAGCATGGCGGCCTCCGCCTCAATGCCCCCGACGCCCCAGCCGAACACGCCGAGCCCGTTGATCATCGTTGTGTGGGAGTCCGTGCCCACGAGCGAGTCCGGGTACACCGTCACCGTGCCGTCGTCCTCGACCTTCCGGAAGACCACCGAGGCGAGGTACTCGAGGTTCACCTGGTGCACGATGCCCGTGCCGGGGGGGACCGCCCGGAAGTTCTTGAACGCCTGCTGGCCCCAGCGCAGGAACTGATATCGCTCGCGGTTGCGCTCGTATTCGATCTCGACGTTCTTCGCGAACGCCTCCGTCGACCCGAAGACGTCCACCTGAACGGAGTGATCGATCACCAGGTCGACGGGTTGCAGGGGGTTGATGATCTCGGGGTTGCCGCCCATTGCGCGAATGGCGTCGCGCATCGAGGCGAGGTCCACGACCACGGGCACGCCCGTGAAGTCCTGGAGGAGCACACGCGCCGGGGTGAAGGCGATCTCCGTCTCGGGCATCCCCTGTGGCTTCCAGTTTGCGAGGGCGATGATGTCCTCGCGATCAACGGCGCGCCCGTCCTCGAGCCGGAGCAGGTTTTCGAGCAGGATCTTGAGCGACACCGGCAGCCGGTCGATGGGGCCGGCCTCCCGCAACGCTTCCAGGCGGTAATACGTGTAGGGGCGGTCGCCGGCGTGCAGCTCGGCGCGGCTGTTGAAGCTATCGACTGCCATTCCTGTCCATCCTTTCCTCCGTGGAGGAGTGGGTCCTTCCGAGGAAGGAACAAGCGCAGTCCTTCCGTGGAAGGACCTCGATCGTCAGGACAGGGGTTCAAGGGGCGGACTGGTTCCCATTCCCAAGCCTCCTTCCACATCACGTGGATGCTTGGGCCCTTGCGACGGGAGCCATCCAGGGATTCCCGATGCGGGTGTCGTCTCCGCCGTCTACCGCGACTTCCCCGAGGGGGACCGTTGGGCCCGGCGACGGCGCATTCAAGGAGACGAACCGATTGGAGTATAGCACTGCGGACTCGGTTAGTGGCGCTTCACGGCAGCAACGCCAGGAATTCCTCGATGGCGGCGAAGTACTCGCCCGATCGGCGCCACAGCAGGTCGTTGTGGCCCACGCCCGCAAGCACCACGAGCTCCTTCCGCTCCGTCCCGATCATGGCGAACGTCTCGGCTGCACTCGACACCGGGATCAGCTCGTCGCGTTCGCCGTGGATGAAGAGGGATGGCAGCGCGATCGACGCGATCTTCGCTTCGTGCGCCGAGATCAACGCTGCGACGCCGTCAGAGTCGCCACCGACGCGCGCCGCCAGCCGCCGGAGGTTACCCGCCCCGCTCTCGATGATCAGCCCGGCGAAGCCATCGTTCGCGTTCGCCGCAATCTCCAGCGCCGGGTGGGCGCCGAGGCTCCGCCCCATGACCAGCCGCACGGGCCCGAAGCCGCGCTCGTCGAGCAGGCGATGGAACCGGTGGGCAACCACCGGCCCATCCGACACGAGGGTCGTGAACGCTGGCTGCCCGCCGCTCCGTCCGTACCCGCGGAAGTCCACTACAAGGAGGTTCGCGCCGGCCTGCCCATACATGGGTGCGATGTCGTCGTGGTCTCCCACCACCTCACCGTTGCCGTGGAAGTAGAGAATCGTCGGGAACGTCGAGTCGAATGCGTAGAGCCGCGCGCCGAGGGAGATGCCCGGTTCGACTTCGATGGTAAGGTCCGCCGCTCCGCCCGGCGGGTGGGAGTGGTCCGGGCGCGGGAAGAAGATTCCGCTCCCACCTCCGGCGCGGTCGATCAACGAATAGTCAGGTGCGGTTGCCATCTCACGCATTCTGCCCGATGACGTTGGTGTTTCGCTCGTCGCACCGTCGTACAACCACGGTAGGATCGCAGTCGCCCACGGCTGCATGTATCCCCTCTGAGGTCAGCGTCCGGACTGGGGCTTGGCGCGTGGCTTCAAGCCCGCCCCGAACGCTCCAGCGAGCGCGCCGGGCTCAGGGGCGGCTGTCGAATCGGGAACTCGTTTCGGACTGCGCCCCAGCGCGATCGCCAGCACCAATGAGACCGCCGCAGCCGCGACCACCACGATGAAGGCATCGCTGAACTCCGGGACACGGCCTGAGAAAAGCGGGTTCAACGGGCCGGCCGCGTCCGCACGCGCCCGCAGGATGGCGCCGCTGAGGGCCACCGAGATTGCGCCCCCCAGGAAGAAGAGCAGGTTGTAGCCGCCGACGCCCACGCCGGCCAGTTCAGGCGGCAGCTCGGCCGTAGCGGCGTTCATGACCGGCCCGTTCAGCAGCCCATATCCTCCCGCCAGCACCAGGTACAACAGGCTCAGACCCGCCGGACCCCAGCCCGCGCCCGCCACGTGCAGGGTGAATGCACCAGCCAGCATGATCATCGTGCCGGGGATGATCAGGGCGCGCGCGCCGAAGCGGCTGGTGAGCATCCCGCCCGCCATGCCTGTCACGGCCAGCGCGAGCGCTCCCGGAAGCAGCAGGAGCCCGATCTCGATTGTGCTCTGGTCGTGGTAGCGGGCGAGGAGTAGCGGAAGGAGGACGATGGTCGCGAAGTGTGCGCCCTGGCCGCCCGAGCCGATGGCCGACAGCGCGAGGAACCTCGGATTTCGCATCAACACCGGGTTCAAGTAGGGCTGAGAGGCGCTGCGCGTGCGCCATGCCAGGAGCATCAGAAGCGGCGGGAGCAGTGCCAGTCCCGCCAGGCCCAACGGATCTCCCGGCTCCCGCGGCAGGCGATTGAGCGCCACCAGCAGCGCCGTAATCGCCGCGGACAGCAGGGTGGCGCCGATGTAGTCGAAGGTCTGGCCGGGCGTCCCGGGGATGACCGGCACGAGCCAGGTGGCCGCCGCGAACAGCCCGATCGACGCCAGCGCCGTCGCCCAGAAGATTGCCTCCCATCCCCACCATTCCGTCAATGCCCCGCCGAGGAGCGGCCCGATCCCAAACCCAACGCCCACGGTGAGCACGATCGCGCCCATGGGCGCGCCGCGCGCCTCCGGTGGTGTCGTACGCACGATCGTCGCCATCGAGAGCGCGGGGATCGCCGTGCCGCCAAGGCCCTGGAGCGCGCGCGCCAACACCAGCCACCAGAAGCCCGGCGCGACCGCTACCAGCGCCGAGGCTGCCATGAACACACCCAGCCCAAACAGGTAGAGCTGTTTCGTGCCATACATGTCCGCGAGCCGGCCATACCCCACCGTCCCGGTTGCGAACGTGATCAGGTAGGCCGTTACCACCCAGGTGAGCGCGTCGTCGCTGACGCCGAAGTCCTGCTGCATGTCCGGCAGCGCCACGGTCGTCATCGAGGCGCTCGTCACCGAGACGAGGATCGTCGCGCAGAGCACGGCCAATCCCGCGCTCGATAGCCGTGCTGGTGCCGGGGCCATTGCATCGATTCTCAGGGTCCGCGAGCCGCTCCGCCACTGCCCGATGCGGGAGTGCGAAGCGGGATGGCAACGCGCTTTTCGGTCTGCTACTCTGCGCCAACGCCCTCGATCCATCCGCCTCAGGGTGAGGCCCTGGCGCTCGATGACCGTGGGTAGACGTTTGTTCAATCTCAGGAGGTCGTCGGGTGTCGTACACCGACAAAACACTCACCTGCTCGGATTGCAGCGCAGCATTCACTTTCACGGCGGGGGAACAGGAGTTCCACGCATCGAAGGGATTCACGAACGAGCCCAGGCGCTGCCCCAACTGCCGCGCAGCGCGCCGCGGCGGCGCGCCAGGTGGCGGAGGCGGTGGTGGTGACCGCCCCCAGCGCGAGATGTTCACGGTCACCTGCGCCTCTTGCGGCAAGCCCGCGCAGGTCCCATTCGAGCCCCGCGGCGACCGCCCCGTCTATTGCCGGGACTGTTTCCAGCCCCAGCCCCGCGACGCTGGCTCCGGCTTCGGCGGTGGAGCGCGCAGCGGCGGTGGTTACGGCGGCGACCGCAGTGGTGGCGGCGACCGTGGTGGTGGCGGCGACCGTGGTGGTGGCGGCGACCGTGGTGGCGGTGGAGGCTATGGCACCCCCGACTTCGGTGGCGGCCGCGAGGACCGCAGCCGCGGCGGCCGCGGCGCCCGGCGCTGGTAAAGAACCGAATCCGAGCCCCGACCGCAACAAATCCTTGCTGGCCACCTGGTTCTGAGTGCTCAGTCCTGCGAACCACGGACTCCGGCCACAAAAGACCCCTCAGGACTCAGGACTAAGCACTTAGGACTTATACTGTCCGCGGGGGCCCGTAGCTCAGCGGTGAGAGCAGCCGGCTCATAACCGGTCGGTCGTGGGTTCGAATCCCGCCGGGCCCAGTAACCTACGTGACTGAGTCACGCCACGCATGCTCCGTCCATGACGGACGTCTCGACGTGCGTCGGGATCGTGCCGCCCGACGACGCGGCGATCGACTCTCCGCCCTGGTAGACCACGCCCTCGACTGACAGCGCGAACTGCACCGGTAGGCGAGTCGAGATTCGCGCGAATTGGGCTGTGTCTAATGCCGCGCGCTTGATGAAGGCGCCGACTGTCATTCGGGTTTGGCGGGCTTCCTCGGCTATGAGTCTCAGTTCGTCGTCGGAGAGGCGGATTGAAAGGACTTGTGTCCGAGCCAGCCGGGGTCGAACGTCAGTGTCCTCCACGACGTTGCCAATTTCGTCGTCAGTCAGTGGTCGTGGCTCGTCCTGCATGTTGTGTCCCTCCTGGGCGGGCGAAGAGTGTAGCTTCGGCGGTCGACGATTGCCATCCGGTGATGATGAAGCACGCACCATCAGTATCGGCGGGCTCGATTACCAACGTGATTAATCGTCCCGACCGATCCCTTCCGATCATGAGACGGCGGCCGGCATGACGGAAGTCCGCGAACGTACGGAAGTCGGCCTCCAGCAAATCGAGCGCATCCGCGAGCGTGAGTCCGTGCTCCCACAGCTTATCCTCTGTGCGATCAGTGACGAGGAGTTCGAGCACCCGAACAGGCATGGGGCGTTGTATGACACTCCGTCACTGTAATACAATCGGGGCGAACCCGTCACGGGGGAGGTTAACACACATGAATGACCTCAGTCCGTCCACTGTTGAAGTCGATGCACTCTTCCTGTCGAACAGTGCAGAGGTCCAGAACGGGCTCGCCTACATCCTCGGAGCGGGATGGACGCGCTGCTGGCCCGCCGGGAACCAGGATTATCCGGTTGAACGGCCGCTTGCGATCACCATGATGTTCAGGGTGCCTTGGAACGAAACCAACGTGGAACATACGTTCCGTGTCTCGATCAAAGACGACGATGGACGAGAAGTCGTGCCCCCCGTAACCGGGGCATTCAAGGCTGGTCGCCCTCCCGATCTCACGGACGGGGCATCCCAATTGGTCGTGGTGAACTTTGGCGCAAAGGCCAAGATCGAACGACCCGGGCTGTACCACATCGCCGTGGAAGTGAACGACGTGGTCAGGCGCACCATCCAATTTGAGGCAATTCCAAAGCCCGGGAGTAGGCCCGTAGCTCAGCGGTGAGAGCAGCCGGCTCATAACCGGTCGGTCGTGGGTTCGAATCCCGCCGGGCCCAGTAACTTTCCCCTTCTGTGACCTGGCGCATATCGGCGGCATATCAATCCGCCCCCCAACACTAATCCGTCACGTACCCGCCCTTGTCCGGCAACCGCTACTCTCGCGACCGTACAGCCATGGACGACGAGACCCGCGATCTCATCGGCGAGCTCCTCGAAGCCGTCGCCGCCATCCTCGTCAGCATCGAAGTCGACTACGCCCCACGTCCTTCCGCCGGCGACCAGCGCCACTCCTTGCGGCGCGCCCAATCCCTCCTCAAACGAGCCCGCGAGACACTCCGGGCGACCTCCGCGGAACCAGACCCGGAGGCCCGCAGGATCGCCAGCGCGATCCTGCGTCAGTACACCGATGCGGGCTCGCCGTTCGGCGCCTCTCGCGCGGGCATGGCCCAGTGGCTCGCCCTCGGCGTCGAGCTGGGCGCCCGCCAGAAGGGACAACGCACCGCCCGCGCCCGCTAGCCTTCGCGCTAGTTGTCGTGCAGCTTCTGACGCTGCTCGGCGAGCTCCCGCTCCATGCGCTCACGCGTCTGCATCTGCTCTTCGTCGGTGATGATAGCCACCGTGGTGTAGGGCAGGCCTTCAGGCACCGTCTCCGGCGGGGCGGACTCCCGCTTGTAGTCCTCCAACTCGGCTTCTGTGAACGCGAGCACCACGCCCTCCTCGCCGTTCGATCGCACGTCGCGATCGGCAAGCCAATAGTCCTTGCCCATCGTGACGTCCACGAGGAAGCCGCCCTCCTGGACCTCCTTGATCTGTCCCACCGCGTGGTTGTCCGACGTGAAGACGGGACCTCCAACGCTGGCATCCGCGTGTTCTGCTGTACCTCGCTTGAAGAGTCGCATCAGGTTGTCCTCCTGCGTGCGCACGCACGCCTGCACTCATCGTGAATTCCAGCCCATGACGCCAGCGTCACATGCGCCGTCCGGCTCTGCATGTCGGCTCGCATTTGCGGCTGGGGCGGCGAAAGCCTGTGGCGAGCCTATGCACCCATAGCCGCTGAAGAACCGTTGGATTGCAAATTCCCCACGCTTGTTACGCGTCTGTGAGGCCAGGCCCCGTCCTCGTCTCGAGAACGCAACCCCGGCCGCCGGGGCACTGGTCCGCCGATCAGATCACCGTTACTGGCTGGTACTCCCGAGCACAATGGCCCCGCAGGTCTCGGCGGAGGGTCGCTTGGTGGTTAGCTTCGACGTACGTTCGCCGCGTCAGCCCTCACCGGCCAACTGATCGCGGTCCCTGGACCACACCTCAGCTCCGGCGCTGAGGTAGCCGTGGACCTCCTCGGCCGAGGTCACAACTTCGGCATCGAACTCGCCGTCGTCGCCCTGCGGCAAGTGTGGCTTCTGCTCCGCCGACACTAGCAGCCATGGCCCTTCGTAGGCGGGCATGATGGCGAAGTCACCCGCTTGGGCCACCTGGTAAATCAGCGCGCTCATTTGAGGGGTAAGGCCTCTCAGCGCGAACATATACAACCGGCAAAAGGCTCGGCGGGCGTTGCGGCCGCGAACACCTCGGCCTCGCTACCGTCCTGCAGCCGAATGACGTACACGCCCTCCTCAGCAGAACCCGCGGCGTGCGGTTCGAGCAGTGCTTCCAGCACGGCCCGGTCACGAACCGCGGGCTCACCCCCCGCGAACGCCTGTAGAAAGACGTCGAAGCTCACGAACTAAATCACCGTTACCGGCTGGTACTCCCCGAACACCCCGCGCATCGCCCCACAGATCTCGCCCAGCGTGGCATAAGCGCGCACCGCGTCGAGGATGGGGGGCATGAGGTTGCCGTCGCCCTGGCAGACAACCTTCAGTGCGGCCAGGCTCGCCTCCACCTTCGCCTGGTCGCGCTCGGTGCGATGGCGGGCAAGCCGCTTGAGCTGGTGGTCCACCAGCCGCCGGTCCACGCTGAAGATCGCGGGCGGTTGCTCCCCGCCCTCCGTGTACTCGTTTACGCCGACCACGATCTCCGTCTTGTCGTCGACCCTGCGCTGATGCTCCCAGCTCGCCTCCGCGATCTGGTTCTGGATCCAGCCGCTTTCGATTGCCTTCACGGAGCCGCCTGCGCGTTCGATCTGCTCCATGTACTCCACCGCCTGCCGCTCGAGCTCGTTCGTCAGGTGCTCGACGTAGTAACTGCCCGCCATCGGGTCGACGGTATCCGCGACGCCCGTCTCGTGGGCGATGACCTGCTGCGTGCGGAGGGCGATGCGCTGGGCGTCGTCGGTGGGCAGCGCGAGCGCCTCGTCGTAACAGCTCAACGCGATGCTCTGGACGCCGCCGATGACCGCGGCCAGTGTCTGCGCGGTCGCGCGCACGATGTTGTTCTCGGGCTGCTGCGCCATGAGGGTGCTGCCGCCGGTCTGCGTGTGCGTGCGCAGCATCATCGAGCGCGGGTCCTTCGCGCCGTACTTCTCCTTCAAGATGCGCGCCCACAGGCGCCGCAGCGCCCGGTACTTCGCGATCTCCTCGAAAAAGTTGTTGTGTGTGTTGAAGATCCAGCTGATGCGCGGCGCGAACTCGTCGATCTCCAGCCCCCGCTCGAGCGCTGCGTCCATGTAGGCGCAGGCGTTCGCGAACGTGAACCCGATCTCCTGCGCGGCCGTCGACCCCGCATCGCGCATGTGGTAACCGCTCACGCTAATCGTGTTCCACTGCGGCACCTTCCTCGCGCAGTAGGCCATGATGTCGGCCGCCAGCCGAACGCTCGGGCCGGGCGGGAAGATGTATGTCCCACGGGCGACGTACTCCTTGAGCACGTCGTTCTGGACCGTGCCATTGAGTTGCTCGCTCCCCACGCCCTGCTTCTCGGCCGCGGCGATGTACATCGCCAGCATCACGGCGGCGGGCGCATTGATCGTCATGCTCGTCGATACCTTGTCCAGCGGGATGCCGGCGAACAGGGTCTCCATGTCGTAGAGCGAGTCGATTGCGACTCCCACCTGGCCCACCTCGGCGATGGCCATCGGGTCGTCCGAGTCGTAGCCGAGCTGGCTGGGCAGGTCGAATGCGACGGATAGGCCGGTCTGTCCCTGGCTGAGCAGGAAGCGGAACTTCTGGTTCGACTCCTCCGCCGTGCCGAAGCCCGCGTACTGGCGCATCGTCCAGAAGCGGCCACGGTACATCGTCGGCTGCACCCCGCGCGTGAAGGGGTACTCACCGGGGAATCCGAGGTCGCGGTCATAGTCGAAGCCGGCGATGTCGAGCGGCGTGTAGAGCCGCTGAACAGGCTGGGAGCTCGTTGCGAACTCATCGTCCCGTTCCGGCTGACGCGAGAGGGTCTTCGCCAGCGGCCCTTCCTCCCACGCGTGCACGGCGCGCGAGAGCTTCGCCAGCGCCTCATCAGAGAACAGGCTCGGCTGATGTCCGTTCGAGTCACCCATGGCCGTAACCTGCCTTGAACTGAACTCCCCTCTCCCTCCGGGAGAGGGGCCGGGGGTGAGGGCGCGATGTGCCCGACTGCCACACATCCTACCACTCGAGGTTCGCCCCGGCCGCACGGATGCGCGAGCCGAACGCTGTTCACAGCTTCCTGCTATCATCCGTCCACGCCGCTTGAGCGGACGTTCCTTCAGGAGACAACGATGGCAGTCGACGGCACCTACGACCTCACCATGCAAACCCCCATGGGCAATCGCGACGTCAAGCTCGATCTCACCTCTGCCGGCAATGACCTCTCTGGCAGCTTCGCCGGTCCCCAGGGCAACGCCCCGCTCACTGGCTCTGTCGACGGTGACGCCTTCAACTTCTCCCTCACCTTCACTGGCCAAATGGGTCCGATGGAGCTCAAGTTCGACGGCAAGCAGGATGGCGACAACCTCGCCGGCACGGTCCAGTTCGGCGCCTTCGGTTCCGGCCCCTTCACGGCCAAGCGCGCGTAGTCCGCGCCGCGACCGGGAGGGAGCGGTTCGTGCCCAGCCTGCAAGCTCCCGGGCACGACTCCCATTCGCGCGACATTCCACGTAGGCTTGGGACATGTCCCAAGCGCCCTCTTCCGTTATCTACCTTCCGCCAGGCGTGATCCCACAGGCGGGCCCCCCTCCGGGGCTGCAGCCTTCAGGCATCCCGTTCGACCGCGCGTTCTTCGAGCGTCTTCTCCCCCAGGCCGTGCAGTCGTTCTGCAGCCAGGTCAAGTGCGACCTCCCAGTCGTCGAGGTCTACACGCTGGATGGCACCCGGCACTTCGTGAACGCGATTTCCGGCGTTACCGACACATTCGTCGCGCTCCAGACCTCGGTCGAAGACCATGACCACACGGTCCAGGCGTTCATCCCCTACCAGACCATCTATCGCGTTGAGATCCACCCGGAAGGTGACAGCAACCGCGGCCGCCTCGGCTTCGCCCTCGATGCGAAGACGCCGCCCGCGATCCAGGCCGCCGCGGAACCCGACACCGAACGCCCCGCCGCCTCGAAGGCTCGCAAGAGACGCGGCGCACGCGGCTAACACCTCGACGCTGGCACAGCGATGGGAGAGGCTGGCGGGGCCGTCGCAGATTCCTCCATTCCTCCTGCCATCAACCGTCAACAGAACATGCGTACTACCGTGTCCGAATCTGCGACAATAGAGGGCCATGGCGCGCACCTCGGCACCTCGACGACCACCGCTCGCGGGCAAAGCGGCCGACAATCGACAATCGACAATCGACAATCGGCAATCACTGGACCGCTTCTCGCCGGTCGCGCGCGCCTGGTTCCGCGACAGCTTCAAGGCGCCCACGCAGGCGCAGGTACTTGGCTGGGACGCGATCTCCTCGGGCGAGCACACCCTCCTCCTTGCTCCCACCGGCTCCGGTAAGACGCTGGCCGCCTTCCTCTGGTCCCTCGACCAGCTCGCAACCAACCCGCGGCCGCGCATCCAGGTGCCGCGCTCGAAGCGGCGGGTGCGGCTCGGAGTCTCCACGCTCTACATCTCGCCGCTGAAGGCCCTGTCCTACGACATCGAGCGCAACCTGCGTGCCCCGCTTGCGGGCCTCGGCATCGCCGCCACCCGAGAGGGCCTCGAACCGCCCGACATCGCCGTCGCCACCCGCACGGGAGATACCTCCACGCGCGAGCGTGAGGACATCCGCCGCAACCCGCCGGACATCCTCATCACTACCCCCGAGTCACTCTTCCTCATGCTCACGTCGCGCCACCGCGAGATCCTGAAGACGGTCGATACGGTCATCGTCGACGAGATCCACACAATGGCGGGCACGAAGCGCGGCGCCCACCTCGCGCTTTCGCTCGAACGTCTCGAAGCCATCACGGCGAAGCCGCCGCAGCGCATCGGCCTCTCGGCCACGCAGCGCCCCCTCGAGGAGATCGCCCGCTACCTGGGCGGCGATCGCCCGGTGCGCATCGTCGATGCAGGCCGCAAACGCGCCCTCGACCTCAAGGTCATCGTGCCGACGGAGGACATGGCGAATCCGAGCCCGGAGCTCTATCAGCCCGCCGGCAAGGTCGCAGGCACCGGCTACGAGGGAGCGAACGGCATCTGGCCGGCGATCTACCCCGAGCTGCTCGAGCTGATCAAGCAGCACAACTCGACCATCCTCTTCGTGAACAACCGCCGCCTCGCCGAGCGCATCGCCGCGCGCGTGAACGAGCTTGCGGGAGAGGAGCTTCTCCGCGCCCATCACGGCTCCGTTTCCCGCGAGCAGCGCCAGCAGATCGAAGAGGGCCTGAAGGCAGGGCTGCTCCCGGGTATCGTCGCCACCAGCTCCCTCGAGCTGGGCATCGACATGGGCGCCGTCGACCTCGTCATCCAGATAGAGTCGCCGAAGTCGGTCGCGCGCGGGCTCCAGCGCGTCGGCCGCGCCGGGCACAGCGTCGACGCCACCAGCACCGGCCGCATCTTCCCCAAGTTCCGCGGCGACCTGCTCGAGTGCGCGGTCCTCACGAAGCGCATGCGCGAGGGGCTCATCGAGGAGACGCGCATCCCCCAGAACCCTGTGGATGTCCTCGCCCAGCAAATCGTCGCGATGACGGTCATGGACGACTGGTCACTCGAGGACCTCGAGGAGGCCGTCCACCGTGCCTACAACTTCAAGAGCCTCAGCCGGGATGCCTTCGAGGCCGTGCTGGGCATGCTGGCCGGCCAGTACCCGTCCGACGAGTTCGCGGATCTGAAGCCGCGCATCCTCTGGGACCGCTCGACGAATGTGCTCTCCGGCCGCCGTGACGCGAGGATCGTCGCCCTCATCAACGCGGGCACGATCCCGGACCGCGGCCTCTACGGCGTGTTCCTCGGCGATGGCGGGCCGCGCGTTGGCGAGCTGGATGAGGAGATGGTCTACGAGTCCCGGGCGGGTGAGACCTTCATCCTCGGCGCCTCCACGTGGCGCATCGAGCAGATCACCCGCGACCGCGTCATCGTCTCCCCCGCCCCCGGCGAGCCCGGCAAGATGCCCTTCTGGAAGGGCGACGGCATCGGCCGCCCGCTCGAATTCGGGCGCGCAATCGGCGCCTTCACTCGCGAGCTGGATGCGATGCCCGAGGAGCGGGCCCTCGCGCTGCTCAAGCAGGACCACGACCTCGACGAGCTTGCCGCGCGCAACCTGGTCGCCTACCTCGACGAGCAGAAAGAGGTCACGCGCGTCCTCCCGACCGACCGCTCCGTGGTGGTCGAGCGCTTCCGGGACGAGCTGGGCGACTGGCGCGTAGTCATCCTGACGCCTTTCGGCGGACAGGTGCACTCCCCCTGGGCGCAGGCCATCGAACGCATCCTCGCCGAGCGCTCCGGCTTCGAAGTCCAGACAATCTGGAGCGACGACGGCATCGCCATCCGCTTCGCCGGCGGCGAGGAACCGCCACCCTCGGACGTGTTCTTTCCCGAGCCCGAGGAAGTGGAGGACCTCGTCATCGCCCGCCTGGCGGAGTCGCCCATGTTCGCGGCCCACTTCCGCGAGAACGCCGGCCGCGCACTGCTCCTGCCGAAGCGCTACCCCGGCGCCCGGAGCCCGCTGTGGATGCAGCGCCAGCGCTCCGCCAACCTCATGGCCGTCGCCAGCCGCTACGGCTCCTTCCCAATCATCCTCGAGACATACCGCGAGTGCCTGCGCGACGTCTTCGACCTCCCCGGCCTGATCGACACCCTCACCCGCATCCGCAGCCGCGAGATCCGCGTCTCCACGGTCGAAACCACCGATGCCTCGCCCTTTTCCCGCGGCCTCATCTTCGATTACGTCGCCGCCTACATGTACGAGGGCGACGCACCCCTCGCGGAGCGTCGCGCCCAGGCGCTCACCCTCGACCGCAACCTCCTCCGCGACCTCCTGGGCGAGGACGAGCTCCGTGAGCTGCTCGACCCTGACGCCGTCAGCGACATCGAGCTCGAGCTGCAGTGCCTCGTCGACAAACGCAAAGCGCGCAACGAGGACCAGCTCCACGACCTCCTCCGCCGCGTGGGCGACCTCTCCGAGTTCGAGCTGTCGGCGCGTGTGACCGACCCGGCGGCACTCGGAGGGTGGCTGGCGGCCCTGCTCGCGACGCGCCGTGCGTGCCCCGTCCGTATCGCGGGCGAAGACCGCTGGATCCCAATGGAGGACGCGGGCCGCTACCGCGACGCCCTCGGCGTCTCGCCACCCCTTGGCGTGCCTGAGGCCTTCCTGAAGAAGTCGGAGTCGCCGCTCGACGGCCTGGTCGCCCGCTACGCGCGCACCCACTCCCCCTTCATCGCCGCCGCTCCCGCCCAACGCTGGGCCATCCCCGAGACGCTCGTCTGCGAGGCCCTCCAGCGTCTCGAAGCGGCGGGTTCGGTCATCCAGGGCAACTTCCGTCCCGGCGGCCTCGAACGCGAATGGTGCGAGCCGGAGGTGCTGCGCGCCCTGCGCCGCCGCTCCCTCGCCCGCCTCCGCCGCGAGGTTGAGCCCGTCGACCACGCCGCCTTCGCCCGCTTCCTCCTCTCCTGGCACTCCATCCGCGCCGCAGGCGAGGCTGAGGGGAATCGACAATCGACAGTCGACAATCGGCAATTGGATCGCCTCCGTGCCGTCCTCGGTCAGCTCGAGGGGTTTGCCATCCCGGCCTCCGTCCTGGAGCGCGACATCCTCCCTGCTCGTCTTCCCGGCTACCAGCCGCGCCTTCTCGATGAGCTCGGCGCCTCGGGTGAACTGGCATGGGCAGGTTCCGGCACCCTCGGGCGCGACGATGGCCGCATTGCCCTCTACCGCCGCGAACAGCTCCTCACCCTCGCCGGTCAGCCCGCACCGCTGGCGGACGATCCCACCAGGGAAGGCCATCTTCACCGCGCTATCCTCGACCACCTCGCGGGTCGAGGCGCCTCGTTCTTCGCGGATCTCGTGGTCGCCACCCGCGCTCACCCGAAGGAGGTCCTCGCGTCGCTGTGGGACCTGGTCTGGGCGGGCCATGTCACCAACGACACCTTCGCCCCGGTGCGCGCCCTCGCCTGGCCGAGGCGCAACGGCAGCCACCGTCCCGGCCGCACCGGCTCCCTGCCGCCGGAGTCCGCCGGCCGCTGGTCGCTGCTCGAAAGTCCGCCCCGCGACCAGGAGGGAGCGGTTGGCGCCCCAACGACCACCGCCAGGGCTCACGCGCTCACCCTCGCCCTCCTGGAACGGTACGGCGTGGTCACGCGCCAGGGGGTCGCCAGCGAGAACATCCCCGGCGGCTTTTCGACCGTCTACCCCGTCCTCAAGGCGATGGAAGAGGGCGGCCGCCTCCGCCGTGGCTACTTCGTCGAGGGCCTCGGGGGTGCCCAGTTCACGCTGCCCGGCGCCGTCGACCGCCTCCGCGCTCAGCGCGACCTCCCCGACGAGCCGCAGGTACACATCCTCGCGGCCACCGACCCCGCGAACCCCTACGGCGCCGCCATCCCCTGGCCTCGCCGCGAAGGCGACGACCGTCGTGCCCTCCAGCGAGCGGCCGGCGCGCGCGTCATCCTCGTGAACGGCGAGCCTGTCCTCTACCTCGACCGCGGCGGCCGCAGCGTGGTCACGCTCCCGGCCTTCGATACCTCGCCCGATGCCGTCGCAGCGGGCATCGCGGCTGACGCCGCAACCCTCGCCATTGGCGCCCTCGCGAGCATCGCCGACGAGGCGGGTGGCCGTGGCATCACCATCGACCGCATCGACGGCGAGAGCGCCACCCAATCCGCCCACGCCGGGCGCTTCATCGCCGCCGGGTTCATCTCCGGATTCCGCGGCCTCACGTACCGCCCGGCCCCGAAGGGAGCTCTCGCCCGTGCCGGAGGGTGATGCGTTCGGCCGCCTATTCGAGGACTCGCGGCCCTCCGTGGCCGCTGCGAGTGCCGACGATCGGTTCGCCCACCCGGACGTCACCGGCCGGGCCCCACGAAAGGGAGCGCCGGCATATGCCCGAAGGTGACGCGCTCTTCCGTTTCGCCCGCAAGCTCCGCCCCGCGCTCGAGGGCAACGTCATCCGCGCCGCTCGCGCGCACGGCCCGGGCCCCGTCCCCCAGGTGCACCGCATCGTCGGCGCGACCTGCACCCAGGTGCGCTCGCAGGGCAAGAACATGCTCATCAGCTTCGACAACGGCCTGCTGCTGCGCGGCCACCTGCGCATGTACGGCACGTGGCACCTCTATAAGCCCGGTGAGCCCTGGATCAAGCCGGAACGCGAAGCGCGCCTCGTCCTCGAGACCGACCACGCCGTCATCGTGAACTTCTCCGCGCCCGTCATCGAGCTGCTCGAGGAACGCGCCCTCGCGCACCACCAGCCGATCGCCGGCCTCGGACCCAACCTCACCGGCGACACCTTCGACGCCGAGCAGGCCCTCGTCCGACTGCGCGACCCCGCACGGGCGAACGTCACCATCGGCGACGCCATCATGGACCAGAAGGCCATGGCCGGCGTCGGCAACATCTGGAAGCACGAGACCCTCTTCCACTGCGGCATCAACCCCTGGCTCCTCGTCCGCGAGCTCGACGACGCCACCCTCCGCGCCCTCATCGGGAAGGCCGAGGAACTGCTGGGCGCCTCCATCGGCAGGCCCGATGCCCGCGGCCAGGAGCAGCGCCGCCCGTCGATGTTCGTCTACACCCGCCGTGGCCAGCCCTGCCGCCGCTGCGCAACCCGCATTGCCTTCAATCGCCAGGGCATCGACATCCGCTACACCGCCTGGTGCCCCAAATGCCAGCCCATCCGCGAGGGGCAGGCCGTCCTCCCGCCTCAACATCCCCGCGCATCGAGCCCCTCGCGTTAGCGAGGGGTAGTCGAACGGCAGGCCTCATCCATGGAGCCCGAGCGTTAGCTCGGGGATCAGGCGCGCGGTCGGGGGAAGTGCACACCGCTCGCTGACGCAAGCGGCTCCATTGGGCCGCTCGTCAACCCGGGTTCACCCCTCGCTAACGCGAGGGGCTCAAAGTCATCCCCCTAGCGACTTCACCGCCGGGATGGGTCGCGCGCTCGTCCGGTACTCCACCTTGCCCGCCTCCAGCAGGTCCCCTCCGCGGCAGTCGTTCACCACAATTGCCGGGAACCCGTCGACCTCCAGCCGCCGGATGGCCTCCGTGCCCAGGTCCTCGAAAGCAACCACTTCCGCGCTCTTGATGTGCCGGTTCAGGAGCGCACCGGTCCCGCCGACGGCGATGCAGTAGACCGCATGGTGGTCCGCAATCGCTTGTCGGACCACCGGCCCGCGCCCGCCCTTGCCGATGATGCCCTTCAGCCCCAACTCCAGCATTGGCTTCGTGTACGGGTCGAGCCGCATCGCCGTCGTCGGACCGGCGGAACCGATGACAGCGCCCGGACGCGGCGGCGTCGGCCCCACGTAGTAGATGACCTGCCCGCGCAGGTCGAGCGGCAACTCCTCGCCCCGGCCCGCCATCTCGATGAGCCGCTTGTGTGCCGCATCCCGCGCCGTATAGATGACGCCCGTGAAGCTCACGTGCTGCCCGATGCTGAGGCGGTCGATCACCGCGTCCGTGAGTGGTGTGGTGAGTGGCGTGCTATCGCTCATGAGGTCCTCCGTTTCGTTGACGTTTTATCGCCTGCAGCCAGGCGATGGCCGAGAAGAGGGGCTGGCCGCCTGCTTCCACGACCGGGCGCAAGACGCGCTCGTAACGCTCTCGCTCCTCGTTGTTGAACAGCTCCTCCATCGCCTCCCTGAGCGACGGGATCTTCGGGTTACCCGCCGATGAGATCCACCCCTCCCAACTCGTTGGCGGGCTCAGCGTCACGTCCACGTCGAGCTGCAGATGCACATCCTCGAACCCGGCCTCCAACGCCATGCGCAGCAGATCGCGCTCATCGAAGTCGACCATGGCATCGTCGGGTGGCTGGAGCGTTGCCCAGTACTCCGTCATCCGCTCGGCGAGGTCCCTGATCTCCGGCCTTGGGTCGCGAGCCTTGAAGACATCCCTGTAGTCGAGACCAGCTCGGTTGATTGGCTCGAACAGCGACATGCGCCCGCCCGGCCGGAGAACGCGGAAGAACTCCTGGAAGCTCCCCGCCTTCTCCTTCACGTATATGAGCACCGAGCGCGTCGTGACCACATCCACGGACCCGTCCGCAATCGCGGACAGGTCGTGGGCGCTCGCGTTCAGGAACTCGCACCGCGCCAGTACGTCGAGGTCCGTTGCAATGCGGCGTGACTCGTCCAGCAGCGGCTGCGAGATGTCGCTGAAGATCACCCGGCCCGAGGGCCCGACCCGTTCGAGCGCGCCAAACGCGATCAGCCCGTCGCCTGCGCCGACATCGAGGACCACACCGCCGGGTTCGATCTTCGCGCGCTCCAGCACACCAGCGCGCATCGTCCCCAGGCGCTCGCTCCATTGGGCCGCAACCTCGGGGTCGGACGGGAACCGGCGCTTCAGCAGCCACTCGGACCAGATGTCCCCCTCAACTGCGTCACTCACTCGCTCGCACCCTGAGGCGGAAGCGCCTTCGACATCGTGACGAAATGCGCAGGCCGCGAGATGCGGTGAAGCTCGTCCGCCGGCCACGGCTCCTCGCCCGTGACCTCGAACCCGAAGCGCCGGTAGAAGGCCGGCAGCTCCTCGCGCAGATTCACGTATTCGAGGTCGAGGTAGCCGCAGCCCCGTTCGATACAGAACCGCTCGAGGTAAGCGATCAGCGCCTTCGCGAACCCCTTGCCCTGGGCCTCAGGGTGCACCGACAACATGCCGAAGTGCCCACGCCCACCCTCGAGGGTGACGTACACGCACGCCGCAAGACGCTCGGCGTCTTCCGTCACGAAGAAACGGTGCCGCGCGATGATCGACGCGACATCCTCCGTGTCGGTCCGGGGGCCGACCTTGAAGAAGTCCTCCACCTCGTAGGCGATGTTGACGAGGTCCGCGACCTGGCTCGCTTCCTCCGGTCGAGCCTCGCGGATGGCGAGTCGTGGCAGTTCCTTCGCCATCCCGTGTTCGTGCGTCGGGATCGTCAGGCTCCAGTAGCCCGCCGGCAGCTCCTTGATGGAGACGCTCCGGTACCCGAAACCGCCGTAGTAGGCGACGTTTCCCATCTCCTCGATCGTCGTGAGGATGATGCGGTCGAAGCCTTCGGCTCGCGCGACGCGCTCGGATTCCGCGACGAGACGCCGGCCGATGCCCTCGCCCATCCGGTCGGGCCGCACCGCCGCCATCCCGAAGTAGAGCGAGCGCGGGATGTCGATGCCGGGGAACTTGTGCTCCTCCACATGCGCGGTCGCGCCCGGTGTGATCGACGCGGTGCCGACGAGTCGCTCGCCTTCGAACACCTGCACGAACCGGCAGCCCGGCGCGAGCTCCTCAACGATCCCCTCGAGCGACGTGCGGTCCTCGGCAAGGAATAAGTGACGCCGGAAGGCGGCGTTCATCACCTCCACCGTCGCGGCGAGGTCGATCTCCGCGGCGGGGGTGATGCGCAGGCTGAGTATCGGGCTGGTGGTCATTTCATCGCTCCGCTACCTGTCAGTCATGGCGAGCCTGCCGCCGAGCGCCACAAACGAGCTGGCGAACGCGCGTCGCATCCAGGCCAGCACCCCAGGTTTTGAGATCACGTGATTCCTCACCGCCGCGGCGAAGACCCCGTACGCCGCAAAGATGATGAACGTGACCAGCATGAAGATGGCGCTCAGCTCCAACATGCGGAGCAACGCCCGTGGCTCATCGTTGCTCACGAACTGCGGCAAGAAGGCGAAGAAGAAGATCGTCAGCTTCGGATTGAGGATGTTGATCAGGATGCCGGAGATGATGACCTTCAGGGCTGATCGCGGGGCGGTCTCTTCCTGCACGGCGAGTGCGCCCTTCTCTCTCCAGATCGTCCAGGCCATGTAGAGAAGGTAGGCCACGCCGATGTACTTGAGCGTCTGGAACGCGAGCGCGCTGGTGTGGAGCACGGCCGCGAGGCCCGTGATCGCGGCGATCATGTGCGGGATGATGCCGAGAGTGCACCCCAGGGCTGCGACCACGCTCGCACGCGCGCCGCGAGAGAGGCCGGCTGCGAGGGTGTAGATCACGCCGGTGCCCGGTGTGGCGACAATGATGAGGGTCGTTAGCAGGAACTCGGTGCTCACTTCCATTGCTCCTACAGAACGGCAGCCTTCGTGCGTGCGCTGTGGCACTGGATGTTCACGGCCACGGGCAGCGCCGTGATGTGCGTCGGATACGTCTCCACGAACACGTCGAGCGCCGTCGTCGTCCCGCCGACCGCCTGCGGCCCGACGCCGAGCTCGTTCACCGCCTCGAGAAGCTCGTCCTCGAGCGTGGCGACCTCCGGGTCCTCGTGCCGCGAACCGATCTTGCGGAAGAGCGAGTGCTTCGCGATCGTCATCGCCTTCTCCGCGGTCCCGCCGATGCCCACGCCAATGACCAGCGGCGGGCACGGGTTCCCCCCGGACATGTCCACCGTCTCGCAGACGAAGTCGATGACCGCCTGCTTGCCGCTCCCGGGGAGAAAGTTCTGGTAGCGCGACATGTTCTCGCAGCCGCCGCCCTTCGGCATGAAGTGCAGGCTGACGTTCTCCCCGGGGACGATCTCGGTGTGGATCACGCCGGGTGTGTTGTCGCCAGTGTTCTTGCGGCTGCTGAACGGCGCCGCCACGATCGAGTTGCGCAGGTATCCATCGCCATACCCCTGCTTGATCCCGGCGTTGATGGCGTCGATCAGGTAGCCGCCCGTGATATGCACGTCCTGGCCGACCTCAACGTGGACGACCGCCGTCCCCGTGTCCTGGCAGAGAGGCAACATCCGCGTCCGCGCGATCTCCGCGTTCTCGAGGATCTCGTCGATGATCTGCACGGCCAGCGGCGACCGCTCCGTCGTCCGCGCCGTGCGGATGGCGCCCTCGACGTCTTCGGGCAGGAAGTGCGTCGCTTCGACCGCCAGGTTCGCCACGGCCTCGGTGATCGCCGAGGCGGGAATCTCTCTCATCCGGGTACCCCAGGGGGCCGCGCGAAGCGGCCTGCATTGCCGGACGAGGGTACCGCGAACCAGCCCGAGCCGCGACTTACGCCTTCACATTAAGGCGGGTGCCAATGGCGGGGTCGAGAAGTTGGACGACGAGCTTCGCCATGTCCTGCTGCACGGTGAGCGCCTTGATGGCCGCGGCCATCTGCACCTTCTGCGCCGGCCACTCCAGGGGGTCGACCGCTACGGACGTGGGTGCGAGCGCCGAGAGGAGGTTCACGTGGTGGGTATCGGCCGCCTGTCGAGCGCGTGAGGTGCACAATGGGAGCCAAACGGTGACGAGAGCGAGTGAGGTCTATCGACCAATCTCCCCGGGCGTTCCGTTCCAGGTGGCGCTGGCTCTGGCCCCACGACCGTGCCACCGTACGTCATGCCCGCCACCTACGACGCCATCGGACTCAACTATGCGAGCACCCGCCGGCCCGACCCACGGATCGCCGCGATGGTTGCCGAGGCGCTCGGACCCGCGGACACCATCTTGAACGTCGGTGCCGGCGCAGGATCGTACGAGCCGGCGGGCCGAACCCTGGTCGCGGTCGAACCATCCCGCGCGATGATTGCCCAGCGGGCCCCCGGCTCGGCGGCCGTTGTCCAGGGCGTCGGCGAGCACCTCCCGTTTCGGGATGGGACGTTCGATGCGGTCATGGCGACACTCACCATCCACCACTGGCCCGACTGGCGTGCTGGCATTGGCGAGATGCTGCGCGTGGCCTCGGACCGCGTCGTGCTGCTCACGTTCGATCCCCGCGTGAGCCACCAGTTCTGGCTTGTGCAGGACTACTTCCCGGCCATCTCCACGCTCCCGACCGACTCGTTCTCGTTTGACGAGGTCCACGCGGCCTTCGGTGGCGAGTCACATGTCGTCCCGGTCCCGGCGGAGTGCACCGACGGCTTCCTGGCCGCCTTCTGGCGGCGCCCAAAGCACTACCTCGATCCAACAGTCCGGGCAGGTATGTCAGCCTTCCACGGACTCTCGGAACATGACCTGCATACCGGTCTGGAGGCCCTCGAAAGCGACCTCCAGAGTGGGGCGTGGGCGCGCCGCAACGCGCAGCTCCTCGCGGCTGAGACCTTCGACGGTGGCTACCGGCTGCTCATCCGGCGGAAGTGACTACCGGGTCATCTGGTTGACTTGCATCTCCCAGCGGCGGGCCTCCCTCACCTCGTAGGACGAGCCTCGCTTCGCCGGAAGGATGGCGCCCACGAGCCAGAGCAGCGGCAGGAAGAACCCGAGGATCCCGAGCAGCCAGTGCCCCTTCTGGAAGGTCACCATGCACACCGTCATGATGAGGCCGATGTAGAGAACGCCGAGCGTGATCAGGAGGAACGTTTCGAGGCCGGTCACAAGCTACTCCCGGAAGCGGAGCTCGTTGCCCCGCCACCCTGCAGATAAGGGTGCGCCCGGTTCGTCCCCGCAGCGCGTGGTGGTGCTTACGCATCCTGAGGGACCCAGAAGTCCCAGCGCGAGTGTCAACGAGCGTACGATGTCCCGCCCCGCCCCACTCCCTGGAGTTTTGAGTCGTACGTTCAAACCCTTGCGAACCGGAGTCCCAGCGCGAGTGTCAACGGGCGTCCGATGTCCCGCCCCGCCGCACTCGCTGGCGTCCGAATCACCCATTCGAAACCCGTACGCGCCCACCGCGATCCCTGAGCGACTGGCTCGTGGCAGGTAAAGTAACGGCGCCCACACCGACCGATTAGGGAAGGTTCTGTCACAGATCGGTGCCCCCGCGCACTGCCCCGGCAACCCTTCGCAGCCGACAGTCGGATCATGGCCCATGTATTTCGAGGCGTAGATCGCTACTGGAACTGGCGCACTTCCGCGCACTTTCGCATCGGATCGGTCGCCAGCGCATGGCTATTGCTGCTGCTGCTGCCCGTGCTGGGATGGCTGGTGGCGCCGCTGGCGGTCGCGCGTAGCGGCGCGTCATTCGTGCAGACGGGGCTGAACATTCGCCTCGGCAAGCATGTGCCCGTCGGGCGCCCGGACCGCTGGGACTGGAGCCTGATCGCCAGCATCTTCCTGCTGGCGTACATGGCCGCGGGCGTCTCGTATGCGACGGGAATGTCGAACTACTCCCCGGTGCTGATGGCGCCGCTGCTGCTGCCGTTCACCGCGTTGCAATTGCGAATGGCACGGCGTTCGTTCGCCGCGCACGGGGCGGTGGAGGCCCGTCCAGCAGCCCTGCTGCGCCTCGAGGACTACCGGCGCGGCGAGCTCCGCGAAGTGGCCTAGCCCGGTCCCACCGCGAGTGTCAACGAGCATGCACTGCACCTGCAGCGACGCTCGCGTATCGTTCGCACCCAGCCGATTGTTCCCGACCGAATCGACGGTCCGCCTGGTACCCGGGTCGTCGTACAGTCCCAGCGCGAGTGTCAACGAGCATGCGATGCACCTGCAGCGACGCTCGTCT
>JBBDMZ010000064.1:0-1936 GCA_040877955.1 Dehalococcoidia bacterium
CACCTCGTCCGGAGAGCGCCGGTAGAGCTTGGAGGGGCGGCCGGCACCGGGGCCGGTGCGGCCGGGAGGGCGCTTGAACTCGGCATCCAGCAGGCCGTCCTCTTCGAGGCGGTCGAGGTGGAACTTGGCGACGTGGCGGGGCACGCCCACGCCTTCCGCGGCTTCATCGCGGCTGACGGGCCTGGGCTGAGCACCGACGAAGCGATAGAGCGCCCGGCGCACGGGTTCGCCCAGTGCGGCGATGCGGGCTACGCGGCTGTCGAAGTCTTTGCGGGGCATGGGACCGTCGCTTTCTAAAATAGAATTAGGTTGACGATAGACCTGTCGTGCTCTAACGTACACCTCAGTATCTTTTATGGAGGCAAGTCATGGCAACCACCCTCGCCCACCAGGGCCACAGGGCTACGACCACCAGTGACGTGTTCGCCCGGCTGAAGGGAGACCCCGCGTACCAGGCCTTCTGGCTCCTGCGCATCGGGTTCACCGTGGCCCCAATCGTGTTCGGCCTGGACAAGTTCTTCGACGTGCTTGTGACCTGGCCGGCGTACCTCGCGCCCGAGTTCAACGACCTCATTCCCGGCACCGGTCAGACGGCCATGTACCTCGTGGGGGTGATCGAGATCGTCGCGGGTGTCGCCGTCGCCCTCCGGCCCCGATACGGCGCATACCTCGTGGCGGCCTGGCTCGGCGGGATCATCCTGAACCTGCTCGTGCTCGGCCAGTACTACGACATCGCGCTCCGCGACTTCGGGTTGCTGCTGGCGGCGCTCACCCTGGCGCGGCTCTCGGCCATCTCCCCGGAGCTGGCGCCCGCCCGAGTGGGGTCGTCAAAGTGAACGCGTTCAGACGACCACTGATGCTGGCAGCCGTCCTTACCCTCTCCGTTTCGGTGTGGGTGGCGTGCAGCAACGACGACGGAAGTGATCCCGGCGAGGACGTGCCCACGGCCGCCGTGGCGGGAGTCACTGAGACCGGTCCCGACTACGCCAGCAGCGGTGGCGATCAAGGGATGAGCCACGACTCAGCCGTGATGACGCCGGCGGTTGCGGAGTTCCACGACGCGATGCGGAAGTTGTGGGAGGACCACGTGACGTGGACGCGGCTCTTCATCGTGAGCGCCGTGGCTGACTTGCCGGACTCGCCGGCGACGACCGAACGGCTCCTGCAGAACCAGACGGACATCGGAGACGCAATCAAGCCGTTCTACGGCGAGGACGCGGGCAACCAACTGACCGTGTTGCTGAAGGAACACATCACGACGGCTGCCACGCTCCTGGGCGCGGCAAAGGCCGGTGACTCAGCCGCCGTGACGGCCTCCAGCGCGAGCTGGTACGACAACGCGGACCGGATCGCAGCGTTCCTGAGCGGGGCGAACCCGGACAACTGGCCGGAGTCGGACGCGACGGCGATGATGCGGGAGCATCTCGACCTGACCCTGGAGGAAGCCGTGGCGCACCTGACGGGCGATTATGCGACCGACATCGCGGCCTACGACAAGATCCACGTCCAGATTCTCGAGATGGCGGACATGCTGAGCGACGGGATCGTGGCGCAGTTCCCGGAACGGTTCGAGTAGGACGCCCCCTCACCCCCCGGCCCCCTCTCCGCAGGATGCGGAGAGGGGGTGTTCGATCCTTGCTTTCGCGAGGCGCCCTCACCCCAACCCCTCTCCCAAAGGGAGAGGGGCTTTCGTTTGCGGGTGTGCCCCGGCGATGGTGTGAGGGCACGTGAGCACCAACCGCTTGCTTACGCGCGCGGCACCGTTGGGGCGAGGCGCGCCCTCACCCCAACCCCTCTCCCAGAGGGAGAGGGGCTTTCGTCCGTCGCTGCACCGGGCACCTGCTGGTGAGGGCACGTTTGCTTACGCGCGCGGTACTGATAGGGCAGGCGCGCCCTCACCCCAACCCCTCTCCCTCTGGGAGAGGGGCTTTCGTTT
>JBBDMZ010000065.1:0-9962 GCA_040877955.1 Dehalococcoidia bacterium
ACCATCACATACAGCACCACGATGACCACCATCGCGCTGAAGTCGATCATCCCGGTCCGGGGCATGATCGAGCGGACCGGCTGGAGCAGCGGGTCTGTCACCTGGTGCAGCAGCCGCGCGAACTCGTTGTTCTGCGACCCCGGGAACCAGCTCATGAGCGAACGGATGATGATCGCGAACATGAGCACATAGAGGAACGTCGTGAAGATCAGGGCCACGTTCTCGTTCACTGCGGCCCACCCATCTCCACGGCGCGCTCATACGCCGCCCGGATACCGTCGATGACGGTGGCGCGGAGGGCGCCGCGTTCCATCTCCAGCAGCCCCGCCGCGGTGGTGCCTGCCGGTGATGTCACGCGCGCCCGCAGGTCAGCGGGGCTGGCGTTGTTCGACTGTGCGTAGAGCGCGGAGCCCAGCACTGTCTGAACCGCCATCTCCTCCGCCTGCGCGCGCGTGAGGCCGATAGCCACGCCGCCCTCGATCATCGCCTCCAGGAACAGGAACACATACGCCGGGCCGCTGGCGCTCAGGGCCGTCGCCATGTCGACCTTCGCCTCGTCTTCCACGTACATGTCCCGGCCAATGCTGCCGAGGAGGTTATGCGTCAGCTCCCGTTGTTCGCCGCTTACCGCGGCCGTCGCCGTCCAGACGCTCATGCCCGCCTTCACCGCCACCGGCGTGTTCGGCATCACGCGCACCACCCGGTCGTGGTGGAAGGCGTCCGAGATGGTCGAGATGCGGATGCCGGCCATGATCGATAGCAGCAGCGCCTCCGGCTTCAGCGCCCCGTGCACGCTCCCGAGCTCTTGCGGTTTCACAGAGAGGATGACAAGGTCCGCGCCACTCATGCAGTCGTCTGAGTCTCCGGTGACGGCCACGCCGTACTCGGCCCGAAGCTGGTCGCGCCGGTGCTCCAGCTTCTCGCAGACGGTGACGTCCTGGGGGTCGAACACCTCCCGGTCGATGGCTGCACCGAGAATGGCTTCTCCCATCACTCCGCCGCCGATGATCCCGATCTTCATACGCGCTCCCCGAAGATCGCACGGCCAACGCGCACGTGCGTCGCGCCCTCCGAGATGGCGACCTCGAAGTCCTCGGTCATGCCCATCGAGAGGAACGGGAGGCCGTGCTCCTTCGCCAGCGACGCGAGCTGAGCGAACACTGGCCGGGCATCCTCCGGGTCCGCGGCCCGCGGGGCGATGGTCATCAGTCCCTCGATGCGGACGTTCGGCAGATCCTCGCCGACCCTCAGCAACGCCGGCAGGGCCGCGGGCGCGATGCCGTACTTGGTCGCTTCACCGGACACGTTGACCTCGATCATGAGCCTCGCGGGGCTTGTGGCTGCTGTGTCGATCGTGCGTAGGAGCCGCTCGGAGTCGACGGCGTGGAGTATATCAAAGGCGCCGACGGCCGCGCGGACCTTGTTCGTCTGCAGGTGGCCGACGAGGTGAGTCCTCAGTCCCAGGTCCCGGGTCTGCGGCATGGATCGTACGGCCTCGAACTTGGTGAGGGCCTCCTGGATGCGGTTCTCGCCGAAGTCCGTGATGCCGGCGTCGAGGGCCGCGAGGATGGCCTCCGGACCGAACGTCTTCGAGACGGCGATGAGCGTGACTCCCGAGGGGTCCCGCCCGGCACGTTCGCAGGCGTGGGCGATGCGCTCACGGACGACAGCGACGTTCGCCGCGATGGTGGCGGACGTGGCCGGCGCGGTCATTCGAACTCGGGCGGGTGCCTGTATTCCCAGAACCCGTATCCGGCCAGCCCCAGCACGATCGCCAGGATTGCGGCCAGCCCAGCCCAGCCGCTCAGTGTGAACAGCCAGAAGAGGAGCACCAGTCCGAGCATGCCGCCGAAGATGACTCCCAGCGGCAACGCCAGCGCGCGGAACACCGCGATGGTGATGAACATGGCCTCCTTGAAGCCGCCGGGCTTGCCCTTCTCGGGCGGCGGGTCGGAGGAGCCGTGATAGAACCCCATGGGCACTAGGGTACTACGAAGTCCCAAGTCCGAAGTCCCGAGTCCCAACGGTGAAGCGGGCGCTTTGGACTTGGGGACCTTCGACTTTGGACTTATTACGGCCGTCCCGCGTCCTGCCAGGCCCAGACGTCGATCGTCGGCGGTTGGAGGCCGGCGACCGCGAGTCCCGCCTTCGCCTGTTCGCGGTGCTCGGTGCTGTGGTTGATGCACTGGAAGAAGGGAACGTAGGCGGGCATGGAGTACGGCTGGCCCTGCCACTCGCCCTCAATAATCCGGTCCTCCGCCAACTGGTCCGCCAGCGCGATGTAGCGGTCTGCGATCGCTTCGAAACGCGCGCGGAGATCGGCGAGGCGCGGGAGCCGGTTCCAGTCAAACTCCGGCACGTCGAGCTTCTCGTCCGTCGTGGTCTGGTAGTAGCCCTCCTCGTTTAGCAGGAGGTGCACCAGGCAGCCGTAGGCCCCGTACGCGGTAGCCGGGGCTTGCGCGCTCAATTGTTCCCGGTTGAGCGGGATGCAGAAGTCGAGCAAAGTCAGATTCGCCCAGCGGTTGTGGCGGTAGAGGTGGGGAAGGATGGACATGGGCTCTCTCCTCTGTGCTGGCGGCGAGCATAGCACATATGTTCTGGGAGGCCGGGGAACCAGCACGTCATTGGTGACTCGGAGTGGCAGCAGTCTCGTCAGGCGCCGTACATCTCGCGCGCCGCCATCTCCAGCTCCGGCCGGAAGTCCGGGTGCGAGACGGCGCAGAGCTCCCGCGCGCGCTCCTTGAGGGTTTTGCCGCGAAGGGTGGCGATGCCGTATTCGGTAACCACATAGTCGATGAAGGTGCGCGGGACGGTCACAGCGCCGCCGGGCGCGAGGGTCGGCACGATGCGGGAGACGCGCTGGCCGGTTGTGCTCGGCACCGAGCTGGAGGGCACGACGCTTACCGACTTTCCACCCGGCGAGTAGGCGCCCGCCAGCATGAACACCGTCTGGCCGCCCACGCCCGTGTACATGCGGTGGTCGAGCGACTCGGCCGAGACCTGCCCGGTGAGGTCGACCACGAGCGCGTTGTTCACCGTGACGAAGTTGTCGAGCTGGATGAGCCGGCGGAGGTCGTCGGTGTAGCCGAAGTCGTAGAGCTCGAACGCCGGGTTCATGTGGACACGCGCCATCTCCTCAGGTCCCAGGGCAACGCAGGCGGCACCCACCACCTTGTGCTTGTGGATGCTCTTGCGGTTGCCCGTGACCACGCCCTTCTCGACGAGGTCGACCACGCCGCCGGTGATCAGCTCGGTCTGGATGCCGAGGTCCTGCTTGTCGCCAAGAAAGAGGCCGAGCGAGGCGGAGACAGTGCCGACGCCCATCTGGAGGGTGTCGCCGTCGTTCACGAGCTCGGAGGCGACGAGCGTGCAGATGACCTCGACCTGGGAGCGCTCCTCCTCGGAGGGCTGCACGGCCGGCGCCGTGCCAGTGGGGACGGTCCCCTCCACGAGGAGGTCGATCTGGTCGACGTGGATGTAGTTCTCGCCGTAGGTGCGGATGAAGTTCTCCTGCACCTCGCCGATGACGAGCTTCGCGTGGCGCGAGAGCGTGCCCGAGAGCCAGACGCCCGGCCCGAAGCTGCAATAGCCGCGCTCGTCCGGCGGCGAGACAGGCACCATGAACACGTCCGGGTGGCTCGTGAACCCTGCCGGCACTTCATAGCTCTTCCAGACGCCGACGGGCAGGTACTCCATGCGGCCCTCGTGGCAGGCTTCGCGGTTCAGCGGGGTCGCGTAGTTGTCGTGGAGCTCGAAGGCGTGCGCGATGTCGGGGGAGGTCCACGAGGGGAAGGCGGCGGGGTGGTCGATGCGCACGCGCTCGATGTCCCCCCTGCGCGCGCGCTCCTGGAGGGCATTGCAGAGCGTGAACGGCGTGCACGTGTAGGGCGCCATCATGACCGTGTCACCCGGCTTCACCCGCGCCACCGCCTCCTCGGCGGAGACGACCTTGTGTCCGTACTTGCTGCGCCAGTCCATGGGCGGCCTCCCGGGTGGTGGTGGGGGAGTATAGCGCGCTCCGGGTACCGGGTACCGGGTACCGGGTACCGGGTAGCGGGTACCGAGTACCGAGGCCCGAGGCGTGATGACGATGCGCGCGCATATTCACGTCGCGAGCGCATTTGAGCGCGTCGCGCGGGTTGGTTCGAGTTGGTTCGGGTGTTGGGAGCGCCTCACGTATCGTCTCCGCCCTGGCCATCCGCGCGTTTTATTTTTTGACCTGTTGAAGTAGTCGCCGGGTTGGTTCGTGGTTGGTTCGGCGATCGCCGAACTAGACCGGTCGGTCAGTTCGTTGCTACTTCGTCGCCTGTTCACCATGGCTTCAGCCCTCCCATGCGAAGGGCGGTGCATGCGAGGCAGATGCAGCGGTCGCCGTGATTGAAGAGGGAGATGGCCTCCTCGCGCCGGAGGCGGCGGTTGCGGGAGACGCGCTGCCGCGTGACGCCAGAGGCCCGGCCCCCGCTGACCGCGACCGTGGCGAGACGCCCGGCGTTCTCAGGGTTATGGGTGAAGCAGCGGTCGGCGCCGCGCTGCGCGGGCATGCGGCAGGGGTCGCCGGAGCGGTTGGTGGCGGTGCAGGCGGACATGGCGGGAGGGTAGGGGATGGGTGGGGTCAGGGCCGAGGGGTGGATGGCAGGGTGTAGGCGCGGGCCGCCTCGATGTCGAACTCCAGATGACGAGAGATGCCGGAACGGACGATGATCCCATCACCATGAGCGTTCTGTCCCTCGTCCCGCAGTTCGTCGGCGAGCATCCGTACTTGAAACTCGAGCTGGAAATGCAGGTAGATGGGCAGGCGATCCCCGAGGCCTGTAACCGGGTGAGCCTCCAAGCGCTGGTTTCGAGTGCGCGCGATCCGGGGAAGTACTTCATCTTCACGTGTGGCTGCGGTGATCCCGGGTGCGGTGGCTTCTTCAAAGGGATCGAGGTCGAACATCATGGCGAGACGATCCGCTGGGCGGACGGCGACTGGACGTACTCATTCGAGTTCGATTTCGCGCAGTACCGGACCGAAGTGGAGCGCGCGCTGGAGCTGTCAATAGAGCTGCTTGACAGCGTGGCCGACGAGCGTGTGGACGTCGACGGCTGGGATATCTGGCTGTTCCCTCAGTGGAGCGACGCCACGGAAGTGGTCATGCTTGACTGGGAGTCCGAGTACCGGCGCAGGCGAGGCGCGCCCAGCCTCCCCGGCGAGCAAGCCGGTTGGCGACTCTATGTAGGCGGATGCCTCCTGTCGCCGTGGCTGATCATCGGAGGGCTGCTTCCCTGGCGGCGTGGGGAGAACCGACCGCCACGAAGATAGGTTCCCTCGACTCGCGCTGCTGCCGGATGCCTGGAATATCGTGCGACGCCTCGGGCTCGGCTTCACCAGTTCAGGAGGGCTCAGCGAGGTGCGCGGCGCGATTGGAGAGGATGCCGGCGACATCCGGTGGGCGGTGGTTGGTCCCCTTGAGAACTTTGCCGTCCTCGCGCATTTCGAAGCGGCCGTCGGGGCCGATCTTAGTCATGTTGGAGGCATGGACTTCCGCCAATACCGCGTCGAGGTCTATGCCGACGGAGACGGCAGTCCCATACGAGACGTACACGAGGTCGGCGAGCTCGTGCGCGAGGCGGACCAGGTCGCCGCTCTGCAACTCGACGGCGACTTCGTCGAGCTCCTCGGTGAGGAGCGCCAGCCGGAGGGCCGCTGCTTCGGGGGAGAGCGGCGTGGGAGCGTCCGGCACGAGTCCACCGAATGCCCGGTGGTACTCACGGAGCATGTCGGTGGGGGTCATCTCCTCACCCACATCTCGAATACCCGCACTCGCGACAGAGCACGCAGGCCTCGGCCGGTACCAGGGACTCGGAGGCGCAGTCGGGGCAGCCTGCCCTCACCCCCGGCCCCTCTCCCGACTTCGGGGGATAGGGGAGCCGATCGTGGCGGAGGTCCGGCATCCCTGGCAGGGGCACGATCGCATGCTCGCTGATGCTCGCGCTGGGACTGGTCGCCATCCCCGTCACCCGCACTTGTTGTAGCCGCAGTTGCGGCAGAGGAGGCAGCCTTCGCCGTAGTAGAGGACGGCGCCGCAGTCGGGGCAGCCCACGCCAGAGGCGACACCGGCGCTGTGGTTCTTCGTGTACATGTCCACACCCGTGCTCTCCGCGACCTGCTCCGCGGGGATGAGCGTGGGCTGGATGGCGGTGGCGCTGGCCGCGTCGCCGAACTTGAGCTGCAGCCAGCGGAAGACGTAGTCGACGATGCTGGTGGCGATGGGGATGGCCTTGTTGCCGGTCGGGCCGCTGGGCTCGAAGCGGCTGTTCTTCATCTTGTTGGCGATCTCCTCCAGCGGCACGCCGTACTGGAGCGCGTAGCTGGTGAGCATCGCGACCGAGTCCATGAGGCCGCTGACCGTCGAGCCCTGCTTGCTGATATTGATGAAGACCTCGCCCGGGGTGCCGTCCGCGAAGAGGCCGACCGTCATGTAGCCTTCCTGCTCGCCCACGCGGAACTTGTGGGTGATGGCCTGGCGCTCGTCGGGGAGCTTGCGGCGTATCGGGCGGCCGTGCTTCGCGAGCAGTTCCTCGGCGGCCTTGACGGCGGACTGCGCGTCGGCCGGACTCGGGGTCTCCTTGTGGTAGAGCACCTGCTCCTGGCGGGAGCCGTCGCGGTAGTAGGAGATGGACTTCAGGCCCTCGTCGTAGGCCATCATGTACAGCTTTTTCACGCCCTCGACGGTGTGGTCGTGGGGCGCGTTCGCGGTCTTGGAGATGGAGGAGTCGTTGAAGCGCTGGGCGGCGGCCTGGACGAGGACGTGGTCCTCGGGGGCGATGTCCTTCGAGCACACGAGCCAGTCGGGGCGGTCGACCTGCTCGTACATGTCGGCCCAGGCGGAGACCATGTCGTACTCGCCGGTGCGGTCGCGTCGCTCGTAGATGAAGTTGAAGTAGGGCTCGATGCCGCTGTTCACGCCCGAGAGGAGCGAGGTCGTGCCCGTCGGCGCCTGGGTGAGCAGGTAGCAGTTGCGGATGCCATGGTTGGCGATCGCCTGCTGGATGTCGTACGGAAGGCGCTTGATGAACGGCCGGCGCAGGTACTCGGGCGTGAACGCCGGGAATGGGCCGCGCTCCTTCGACAGCTCCACGCTGGCCGCGTACGACTCGTCGCGCAGGGTGCGGAAGACCGACTCCGTGAACGCGATCGACTCCTCCGAGCCGTAGCGGATTTTCATCTTGAGCATGCAGTCGGCCAGGCCCATGACGCCGATGCCCATGCGGCGGATGGTCTGCTGGCTGTCCTCGCACTCTTGCACCGGGTAGTGGCTGAGGTCGACCACGTTGTCGTTGAAGCGCACGGCGAAGGGGATGTAGGTGCGGAAGGCGTCGTAGTCGAAGGTCCACGCGCCGGTGGAATCCTCGCGCATGAAGGCGTCCAGGTTGAACGATCCGAGCAGGCAGGCGCCGTACGCGCCGAGTGGCTGCTCGCCACAGTTGTGCACGTAGAGGCCGTTGGCGTCGAAGGCGTTCACGCCCGGGACCTGCACGTCGTACACGTCTTCGCTACCGGCTGGCGTCACAGACTCGACGGTGGCGACGAACCGCTCGCGGTTCGGCTGGCGTCTGTAGGCTGCGATGGCGGTGTCGAGCCGCGCCGATTTGTCGGTGTCGGCGAAGCCAACTTCACGGGCGAACCGCACCAGGCTGGCTTCGCTGATGACGAGCTCGTGCTGGGCCTTCGTGGCGTAGGCCTGAATGCCGCCCTTGCCGTCAGGGAGATTGCTGGTGCCGGCCGCACGGCGGTTCCGATAGATGCTGCTGGCGATGCCGAGCCGCAGGAGCATGCGCTGGACGGCTTCGAGGCGGTCGAGGTCGCTCTGGGAGAGGCGCACGCTTACGCCCTTCTGCTGAGTGCCTCCCACCGTGCCATCCGCGTCGAACAGCCCGCGGAGGAAGCCGCGATAGGCGTCGGAGGAGCTGCCTTCGAGGGTTGGCGTAATCGCCTTGTCCCCCAGGCGCATCCCGGTTTCGAGCGCGAGGGACCGCAGGGCGCCAAGCGCGAGCCTGTGCTCGCCCCCCCGGCCCACGTCGGTCCACCCCGTGAAGTCCGAACGATGCGGAAGCGTGAGTGCTGCGTCGAGGGCAGCAGCCATCACGGACTGGGCGCCACTCGCGCGGGGCGAGCCATTCACGACCGCCTCGGTGTCCCACACTGAGAGCACAGCCTTGTCGGCCTTGAGGGTGCCATCACCGACGAGCAGGCCAAGCAGGTAGCCCTCCTCGAACGAGTAGCGGCCCACCCATGCGGCGGCGGAGGAGTGATCGTGGAGCTTCACGCGGTCGCCGGGCATGAGATCGCTTGCGGGGACCCACTCCCACCCGACGCGGTATCGGGTCATCGAGGCGGCGCGCCGGACCAGGTGATCGGGCGTGAGACGGAGGCGGTAGCCCTCTCTTGTCTGAAGCGCGATCACGTTCTTATGCCCGGTGCGGAAGAACCCTTCCGGGCCGGAGGCACGGAGCTCCCCGTCGACGACCGCGAGGAACGCGTTTCCGACGAGATCGCTCACCTGCATGGGGCCGGCGGCAGTCTGCACCCAGGTGTCGCCCGTGACGCAGGGATTGGTGCTGATCAGGGTTTCGAAGTAGCCGGAGTTCGCTTCCTTGTTGGCGCGCTCCATGAAATAGATGCCGGGCTCAGCGCTGGCCCAGGCGGCCTCGCAGATGGCGTCCCAGATCTCGCGCGCCGGGAGCGTGCGGTAGACACGCCCGCCGAACTGGAGGCTCCAGTCGCCATCGCGTTTGACGGCCTCCATAAAGCCGTCGGTGAGGCAGACCGAAACGTTGCAGCCTTCGAGGACGCCCGGTGTCTCCTTGGCGTGGATGAACTCGAGGACGTCGGGGTGGTCGACGTCGAGCATGATCATGGCCGCGCCGCGGCGCGAGCCGCCCTGGATGATGACCGACTTCGAGATGAAGGCGAACGGCTGTGCCCAGTTCACCGGCCCGGAGGACGTACCGTTCACGCCCTTCACCGCATCGCCGCGGGGGCGCAGGGAGGACATGTTGATGCCCACGCCGCCGCCCTTGGACTGGATTTCCACCCACTGCGAGAGCGAGCTCATGATGCCTTCGCGGCTGTCTTCGGGGCTGGGGAGGACGTAGCAGTTCTGGGCGGTGACACCCGCGCCCGTTCCCATGGCGGCGATGATGCGCCCGCCGGGGATGTACTTGAACCCGTTGAGGAGATCGAAGAAGCGCTCCGTCCACTCGCCCTGCGTTTCAGGGTCGTGACCAGCGACGGCCGCAGCCACGCGCTGCCAGGCCTCGTGCGGGAAAAGCTCCCCGTCGAACGCGTAGCGGTCGCGGAAGATCTTGAGCTGGATGTCGCTGTAAGTCAGGTTGGGCTCCTCGGTGGTCTCCGGGCGTTCAGAAAGTTGCGTCACGAATATCCTCCAGAAATGATAACCAGCGCGCTCGCGGACCGGGGCAAGCGGCCACGAGTGGGGTGTCTCTTCACCTTGCGGCGAAGGCACCTTAGAACAAATGTGCTAGGAAGGGAAGGGGATCAACGGCGCCCTCCCGCGGTGACCGGGGCCAGTTCGTCCGTCCGCAAGATGACCGGGTCGACCGCGAAGCCTGGGGCCGCCACCAGCCCCCGCCCACCGGTCCCAGTGAGCGACTCATCGTTGTCGAAGTGCGCGATCAGGCGGCGGGCCGCCTCGTGCGGGCCTTCGCGCTGCACCAGATCGACGATCTGTGCCGGGCGGAAGTCGCGCATCGCGAGCAGGTAGGCCTTCTCCGAGAACAGCAGGCCGAGGACATCGGCGCGTCCATCCCCCGTGGTGCGGATGGCGCCTCCCAGGTTCATGGCGTGAATCTCCCAGATCTTCATGAGATCGCCTCCTGGTCGATGTAACCGGCATGCCGGGATTCCACGTCGTGGAGTAGCCGGGGGCGGGGCGGGCCCCGCAACGCGCCCCCCCCCC
>JBBDMZ010000066.1:0-9925 GCA_040877955.1 Dehalococcoidia bacterium
CTTTCCGTGAACCGCGTTACACTGGCGGTCGAAGCTGAGAGTAAGACTCCCCTCTCCCCATGGGAGAGGGGGCGGGGGTGAGGGCGAGATGGTGCGCAACCGCCTGACCTGGGCGATCGCGGGCATCCTGGCGACCCTGCTGCTTGCGACGGCCTGGGTCGCGTGGCCGCTCACGAGCGGGGGTTGGTCCCAGGACGCCGCCGCCGCTCAATCCCAGCCTCGTGATCTGGCGACCCAGCTCCGCTACATCGGCCGCGACGGGCTCACGGGCATGCCCGCACCCGTCGACGACCGGTTCATCGCCGACCACGAGGAGGCAATCGACCAGTACGGCGAAGTCGAGCATGAGGCCGTACCGCCGCCGCCCGTCGACGGCGCCGACATCGCCGCCATCCGCGTGGCGGACATCGGCATCGACGCGACTATGGGGCGCTACGGCGTGGACAAGTTCGGGCGCCTCGACGTGCCACAGGACCGCGTAACGGTCGGCTGGAACCCGGGCTATAGCGCTCTCCCGGGCGAGGGTGGCGCCACCTTCTTCGCGGCCCACTACGAGTACGGTGGCGTTCCCGGGGTGTTCTTTCGGCTCAGCAGCCTCGCTCCCGGCGCCGAGGTGGACGTCGCGCTCACCGACGGCACGAACGCCCGCTACCGCGTCACGTCGACGATCGACTACCCACTCGGCTCGATCGACATGGGCGCGCTCCTCGATGGCATGGAGGGGCGCGAGAGCGTCACGCTGATGACCTGCAGTGGCCCCCCAAACGAAGGCGAGTACCCCCTGCGCACCGTCGTCCTCGCCGAACGAATCACATAGGAGTCGCGGCCCTCCGTGGCCGCTGCGCGCACCCGCTGGCCTACGCCGGGACCGGCGCGCCCACGCGAACGACCGGCACAGCCGCGTCCCGGTACATCTCCACCACCGCCCCGCCCTGCAGCAGGCTCGAGATGTACACGTGCCCCGCGGGGACCCGCTCGTCGATGTTCGCTAGCGCCCGAATGGTCACGCGCCCATCGCTCACTTCGATCTCGTCCATGTCGCTGATGCCGAGGCGAGCCGCGTCCTCCTCGCTCACCTGGATGCGGTCGTAACGGTGCAGCTTCTCCGCCTCCGGGTGGCGCAACATGGCCGCGTCCTCCGCCGTATAGAGGTCGCGTGCGGCGATGACGCGAATACCCTCGGCCGCCGGGACCGCTTCGACGGGCACCTGCGTGCCCTTGCCGCTTCCCTTCATCGCCAGCCGCACGCCGTCACCGACGATGAGGTCGTGCGCGGCCTGGTAGTCCGGGTTCGCCTTCGCGATCTCGCCGAGGATGGCGTCGGTAGAGGTGGGCAGCTCCAGCCCCAGCCCGGCGCCCAGCGCCTGCAGCGCGAGATGCCCGGGGACGCCGTCGCCCTGCGGCATCACTGCACGCTGCAGCTTCTGCACGCGGAAGTCGCCCTGCGTGAACGTCCCAGACGTCCCATATGCGCGTGCATCGGCGATGACCACGCTCGCGCGCTTCGCCGTCTCGTGAAGGATGTCGTCGATCACCACGATTGTGCCGATGCCGGCAAGTGCCTCTGCGGCGCCTGGGAGACGCACTGTCGGGTCGTCTCGAATGACCAAAAGGCCGGACAGTCCCTCGAGCGGGTTCGCACCGCCCTCTGCACCGACGCCGATGTCGAGCAGGCCGTGGACATTCACCTCCGCTGGGAGCTCCACGAGGTTCTCGGTCGCGCGTTCCGCCCAGAGCGCGATAGCCAGGTTCGCGGCACCGCCAGCCATCGCGGCGGCAATCGCCGGGCTCACCGGGTTTGGCGCAACCACCACCAGCATGCTGTCCCGGTCGGCCGGACCTATGACCTGCGCAGCCTCGGCGATGATGTCGTTGAAGGGAGGCTTGCCACCGATCACATCGGCGATGAGCGCCGTCGCGACGCCCTCCTCGCCCGCTTTCGTCCGGACCCACACGGTCGCGAAGTCGACGAGCTCGCTGCGGAGAGGGCCGATGACCACGAGTTGGGCGCCGTTGTTCACGACCGCGTCCTTGATGCGGACGCTGGCGATGTTGTGGCTCTCTTCGAGGTCGTCTGCTACCACGACGATAGTCTTCGACTTCGCGAGGCGCGTCATGTCGCCGGCCATGCGCCACGTCCCGAGCCGCGCCTCGAGTGCGGCCTTGACCGCGCGCATCTGCGGGCCGAGCGCGCTGTCCGCCTTGCCCCCGAGCGACTCGGCGATGCGGGCGGCCAGCCAGGCCTCTTCGTTCGTTGCGGTCCCGCCGACGAGGACGCCCACCTTGCCGGATTTCGACGCCTCCCGCAACGCTTCGGCGGCCGCCTTCACGGCATCTTCGAAGCTGGATGGGACCTGCACCTGACCCCGGCGCACGAGATGCTTCCCCAGGCGCTCGCGTGCTTTGAGCGAATCGTAGTGGTAGCGGCCCCGCACGCAGATCTGGTCGCCGCTCACCGGGTTCCCGTCGCCGGGCCGGACGATGACGCCCTTGCCCTCACTCGAGCCGATCTTGATGCTGCAGCCGATCGCGCAGGAGTCGCACGTCGTCGACGCCCACGTTTCCGGCTTCGCCACCCACTTGTTCGGGTGCTCCATCAGCGCTGCCGTGGGGCAGACGTCGATGCAGGCGCCGCTGAAGTCGCAGTTGCTGTCGTGAATTGGCCCCCCCGCGCCGAAGGCGATGCGCGTCTCCCATCCCTTGCCGCCGAGCGTGATGGCGCCGGTGTGACGCTTCTCCTCGCAGGCGCGCTGACAACGGGTGCAGATGATGCACATCTGCGGGTCGAACTCCATGTACGGGTTCGCCCGGTCGGCCGGCGGCTGCGGGTGCTGGTAGAACGAGCGTTCCTCACCCACCCACGGCTCGTACCCGCTCATCCCCACCATCTCGCAGGTGGCTTGCAGCTCGCAGCGGTAGTTCTTCGAGCACGTGAGGCAGCGGTGCGTGACCACGTCGTCCCGCAGGCAGATGTCGCCGGGGTGGCAGTGCTCGCGACGGTGGCAGGTGAGGCAGCGGTCGCTGTGGTTCGCGCAGATGATGGCGACGACGGCCTTGCGCGCCTCCTTCACCTCGTCGCTGTTCGTGACAACGGACATATTCTCCTGCACAAGGGCAGTGCAGGAGAGCTGCAGCCCGGGCGGCCCCTCGATGTCCACGAGGCACGTGCGGCAGCCGGCGTACGGCTTCAACCCGTCGATGTAGCAGAGGCTGGAGACATAGAACCCGTTGTCCTTGAGGACCTCGAGCAGTGGAGCGCCCGCGGAGGCGTCCAGTGTGGTGCCGTCGACCGTGATGTTGACCATGGCAGTCCTTTGCGAGAACGAGGCATCGGCCGCCCGCGCATCGGCCGGCACAATCCCGCATTCTACGGGATTGTGACAGATGGCACGAATCTGGAGCTTCCCTAAACCGGCAAGTCCGAGCCCTCAAGGCCGCCGGGGGTCAACCGCGGCGTGATAGGATCTCGGGCAACCGAGGGCAACCCAAACGCGGCCGAAACCTGGCCCCCTTCGCGGGAGACTGGCGTGAGCACACGAACCCTAACCGCGGTGATCGAACGAGAGGGAGACTGGTTCGTCGCACACAGCCCGGAGATGGACATCGCCAGTCAGGGTAGGACCGTGGAGGAAGCGCGACAGAGCCTGACAGAGGCTATCGAGCTGTTCCTCGAAGCGGCCAGCGCCGAGGAGATCGCCCGGCGAGCGTCGGCACTATTCCAACGGGACGCGTGATTCGGAACCCTAGAGCCGGTGGAAGTCGGCGTCCGGGTCGGGCGCCTTCATGCCGTTGGGGTAGGTGTTGTCGTGCGTGTGGAGGTGTTTTTCCGCCATTCGCGTGAGCGCGTGCTTGTCGCGGTACATCTCGTCGAAGACCGTGACCGCATCGTCGAGGGGGCCGCCGGGCTGGATTGCCTCGTATGGGCAGGCCTCCGTGCAGAGGCCGCAATACATGCAGATGCGGAAGTCGATCTCGTAGCGGTCGATGTTGCGGCGGCCTTCGGCGTCCTGGCTCGTGGCGACGAGGATGCAGCCGTCCGGGCAGGCCTGTGCGCAGGTGCTGCAACCCGTGCAGCGCTCTTCGAACCAGAGCAGGTTCGTGCGCGCGTACACGGGGATGGGGCGCGACTCTTCCGGGTACTGGATGGTCGCTGGGGCGCGGAACATCTGGCGGAGCGTCAGCCCCATACCCTTGGCGATGCCGGTCCCGTAGGCCATCGTTCCTCCACGAAAGCGGGACCCTCGGCGGAAGGTCCCGTCGTCGTCACTCAGTCTACGCACGGCCGATTGTGATTACAAACACAACCGGGCCGAGCGGTGCCCCCTCTACACCAGTTGAGCGCCGTGCGCGGAGCCTGTTCGAAGCCCTCGAAGTCACTGGCCGTGGAGAGTAGGGGCTGGCAGCAGCCAGCCCTGCGGCCTACGGCCGGCGGCGCATCCACGTGCGCTGGATGATCAGCGTCTCCGAGACGGCGGTCGCGCCCTCCATCCCGTCGTCGACCACCACGGGCTTGTTCCCGTTCGCCTTCTCGGGCGGCCGTCGCCGCGCCACCACTGGCTTCGTGGGTCGCACGCTCGCGACCGCCTGCCTGGCCGCCTGCCGCGCCAGGTACTTCCCCGTCAGCCCGACCGCGAGCTGCAGCGCCGTGCCCACTGCGACTGCCGTCGCGGCCTTCTTCACCGGCGCCGGGAGGCCTGTGCGCGCGGGTTCGAGGGCCAGCGATTGGGGGGGCACCGTGGTCAGAGTCCGAAGCGCCGCCACGTACATGCCGCACTGCCGGCAATAGTTGTCGGCCAGTTCGAAGGCAACTCCACAGTCGGGGCATGTCTGTTCGGTCTCACTCATCCGCCGCATTCTAGCGCGCGGGGCTTCCGCGGATGCAACCTTTACGCGGGTGCGTGGTCAGCGAGACCACGTTCGACCGCCGCGGTCAGGTCTACTGGCTGTCGCGGAGGCACCGCGAGTTGCCCCGCGGCGACTGCCCGCAGCGTCTCCACAAGGAAGGGTCGCTCTCGTCTCACCCCCCGGGCACGGATGTCGACGTAGAGTGGCGTTTCCTGGACCGCGGGCAGACTGAGATTAGCCGCGCCCACCGTCTCCGGGTCGTTCCAGAGCTGCTCGTTCGCCGCATCGCGGATGGGGAACCGGCAGTAGCTAACGACCGGGCCGCGGTCCACGTCCCCCGTCACCACATTCATCATGCAGCCCGACTCGCGGGCCTCGGTGCGCATGAGCTCCGCGATCACTTCCTGGTACGTCCCGATGGGCCCGTCCGGAAGCGCAGGGTGGTCGTTGATGAACGTGAAGCGCGTGTGGAGCGGCGGACTGGCGATGAGCATGTACCCAAACATCACCCCGAGGTCGAAGTCGTGCGCGGCCAACCGCTCGGCCACCGCCTCGTCGTACTCTCGCCGCCACGGCTGCAGCGGCTCGCCCGGCCTGGAGAGCTTGCCGCCCCGTTCCTTCCGGAAGCGCACGGACGACAGCGTCTCGAGCGGGATACCGCGCCCCTCCACCATCTCCATGAGCCGGTCGGTCGCTTCAACCTCGCCAGGGTCGCGGTTCACGAACACCGCCGCGACTTCCACCGGCAGCCCGCCGTCAATCGCCTCGAGCACGTACTCGAGCGCCCCATAAGAGCCCGGCCCTCGTCCCGTGGTGAGCCAGGCGATCCTAAGGGGAGTCATGAGGAACTCGAATCGTGAATCGCGAATCGTGAATCGGGAATCGCCTCAGTCCTCCTCGAATGCCTCGTCATACTCCGACTCCACTTCTCGCAGTTCCTGGAGGTCCTGCTCCAGGTGCGTCTGCAGCGTCTTCACGCGCAGCTCCGCGCCTTCGAGGATGGTGCGCAGCCGGTCTACGAGCGCGGCCCCCTCCTCGTACAGCTTCAGCGACTCCTCCAGGGGCAGGTTGCCCTGCTCCAGCTTCCGCGCCTTCTCCTCGAGCTGCCCGTACAGGACCTCGAACGTCTCGTCCGCCTTCGCCACGCCTTAAGCCCCTGAAGCCGAGTCGTGAATCGTGAATCGTGAATCGTGAGTCATGAAACTTCCGTCCAGAAGGCGCCGTCTGCCACCGATACGTTGAGCCTGTCGCCGGGCTTCACCTTGCGCACGCTGTTGATCACCTTCTTCGAGTCTGCGCGCTGCACGATAGCGAATCCCCGGCCGAGCGTCGCGTGTGGGTCGAGCCCCGTGAGGCGCGCGCTCACGCCCTCGAAGCGCGCGCGGTCCGTAGCGGAGCGGCGCTCGAGACCGGCCTGCATCTCTCGCAGCAGCCCGCGCACGTCGCGTGCGAGCTCGCTGGTGGAGGGCGCCCCTCGTCGCAGCCGCGCCACGCTGCCCTCCAGCAGCCCGAACCGTGCGCCAACCGTCTCCCGCGAAGCTGACGCCATCGCCCGCCCGAGCACGGCCAGCGCGCGCTGGACCTGCAACAGGTCGGGCGTCGCGCGTTCGGCAGCGGCGCTCGGGGTGGGGGCGCGGAGGTCGGCTACGAGGTCTGCGATCGTCTCGTCAGTCTCGTGACCCACCCCGCTGACCACGGGCACGGGGAACCCGAAGATAGCCCGTGCGACGCGTTCGTCGTTGAACCCCCACAGGTCCTCGATGCTCCCACCCCCGCGCGCCACGATGGCGACGTCGAGGCCAGGCTCTCGCGAGAGTTGCCGCAGCGCGCCCACCAGCGTGGGAGCGGCCTGTTCTCCCTGGACGACCGCGGGCGCGAGAACGAGCTCCGCCATCGGCCAGCGCCGCGTGAGCACGTTCTTGATGTCCTGCAGGGCTGCCCCCGTCGGGGATGTCACCAGGCCGATGCGGCGCGGGAAGCGCGGCAGCGGGCGCTTGCGGCCGGGATCGAACAGGCCCTCCTCTCCGAGGCGCTGCTTCAGCTCCTCGTACCGCGCCGCAAGGATGCCCACGCCCTCGGGCCGCACGAAGTCCACTACGAACTGGAGGTCGCCGCGCTGCGGGTAGATCGTGATTTTGCCGTGGGCGAGAACGCGGTCGCCGTCTTTGAGCTGCATCCCGGGCATCGCGCTGTTGAACATCACCGACCGCAAGACCGCGCCCGGGTCCTTCAGCGAGTAGTACCGATGCCCCGCCGCCGACCGCGAGTAGTTCGAGACCTCACCCGCGACCCACAGGTCCGAGAAGATCTCGTTGCTCTCCAATACCTCGCGGAGGAACGAGACGATGGCCGTAACGCTGAGAGCTTGCACTGGTGACCCCGCATCTTCGGTACGGCGGGCGTTAGCCCGCTGCTAGTTCACGCGCTCGATGTAGGCGCCGGAGTCGGTGTTGATCTTGATCTTCTGGCCCGCCTCCAGAAAGAGGGGGACGTTCACCACCAGGCCGGTCTCGAGCGTAGCTGGCTTGGTGCCGCCGGTCGCCGTATCGCCCTTGAAGCCCGGGTCAGCGTCGGTGATCGTCAGTTCCACGCTCATGGGGAGCTCGATGCCGATGACCTCCTCGCCATACAGCACCAGCTCGCAGGTATCGTTCTCCTTCAGGTAGAGGTTCGCGTCGCCCATCTTGTCCGCGGTCACGGGGATTTGCTCGAAGTTCTCGGTGTTCATGAAGTAGAAGAACCCGCCGTCCGCGTAGAGGTACTGCATCTGGCGGCGCTCGACCCGGGCGCGAGGCCACTTCGTCCCCGCCTGGAAGGTCTGCTCGATGATGGAGCCGCTGCGCACGTCACGCAGCTTGAGGCGGATCTGCGCCGAGCCGCGGCCCGTCTTGATGTGGCTGTAGTCGAGGATCGAGTAGAGCTTGCCATCGAGCTCGATGGTCACGCCCTTCTTCAGTTCTCCAGTGGAAATCACGTCGTCAACTCACTCCTGCGGGGATCATTTTCTTCGCGTGACTGAGCACGCGGGCCTTACCGTTCTCCAGGACCACCACGTCCTCGATGCGGACGCCGCCCCATCCGGGCAGGTAGATCCCTGGCTCAATGGTAAACACCATGCCCTCTTCGAGGACATCCTGCGAGCTTTCCCCCAGGTAGGGCGACTCATGTACCTCGAGCCCGACGCCGTGTCCGAGCCCGTGCCCGAAGTTCTCGCCGTAGCCGGCATCGCCGATGACCTTCGAGGCGAGGCGGTGAGCAGTCACCCCGCTCATCCCGGCTTCCACGCCCTCAATCGCGGCCTGCTGGGCTTCGAACACGATGTCGTAGATTGCCTGGAAGTTCGCGTCGGGCTTGCCGGCCGTGACCGTGCGGGTGAGGTCGCTGCAGTAGCCGCCGCTCAACGCCCCCATATCGATCACGACCGCGTCGCCCTTACGGATCGCTTCATTGCGGGGCGAAGCATGCGGCATCGCGCCCCACGGTCCGGCCGCGACGATCGTCTCGAACGAGAGCCCCTCCCCGCCCCCGCCCTTCACTTCGCGCTCGATCAGCTCCGCCACCTCGATTTCCGTCATTCCGGGCCGCAGCGCGGCGACGGCCGTGTCGCAGGCGGCGTCACCGATGTCGATGGCCCGCTGCAGCGCGGCCAGCTCCTCCGCATCCTTCACCTTTCGCAGCCCTTCGACGATGCCGTTCGCGACCACGAACCGCGGCCGCCCCACGCGCATCGAGCGGGCGGCGACCTTCAGCGCCTCCGCGCCTCCAAAGGTGATGTCCGCGCCTGAAAGACCTACGGTCTTCCCCGCCAGGTCCGCCGCCTCCACGAGCTTGGGCAGCCACTGCTTCTCCCGCCCGTCGATCTTGAACACTTCGAAGCCGCGGGGGACGCACTCCCGCTCGGCCTGCTCGACGTAACGGAAGTCGACCGCCATCACCGCCCGGTCCAGCGTCACCACCGCCCGTCCCGTCGACCCGCTGAACCCGGACACCCACTCCCGGTTCTGCGAGTGGCGCCCGAACACGTCGTCCACCGGCCCCGAAATCAGGAGGGCGTCGAGCTTCGCTTCCTCGATCCGAGTCCGGACGCGGTCTAGACGGTTCATGCGCGAAGTATATCCGAGAGGCTCGGCGCCAATACGCAGACATCGGTTATACTGCAAGTATGACCAGTATAAAGACAGCGGTGTCGTTTCCCGAGGAACTGTTCCTGGCGCTCGAACGCCAGGCGCGTGCCGAGGGCCTACCACGGAGCACGCTCGTGCAGCGCGCGGTAAACGCATACCTGGCCCGGGCCGCGGCGACGCAGGTCACACGCCGCCTCAACGAGAACGAGGCCGCTCGATCGCAGGACGAGAGGGAACAAGAGGCCAGTGAACTGAGCGCCTGGAGGCGGCTTGCGGCCCGTGCGGTTGAGGTCGAAGACTGGTGATCCGCCAGGGGGATCTCTACTGGGTGGACCTGCCGGCGCCCTCTGGATCTGGTCCGGGGTTTCGCCGGCCGGGCGTGGTCATCCAGGGCGACGCGTTCAACTCCAGCACGATCTCTACGACGGTGCTCGCGCTCATCACCAGCCAGGAGCGCCGCGCCGCTGATCCGGGGAACGTGGTTCTCGACGCCGAGCGGGTAGGTCTGGATCGGTTCAGCGTTGTGAACGTCTCGCAGCTCTACACCGTGAGCAAAGCAGACCTCGGCGAGCCGATTGGAGAGCTCGACGACCCAACGCTGGCGTTGCTGCTCGGTGGCATCTCCCTCATGTTGGGCCGAGTGCCGGATGGAGACGACGAGAGCTCCTAGATCCGCTCCTTCACCCAGTCCACCGCCGCCTTAATCACGTCCGGGCCAATCTCGAAGTGGCCGCCGGGCAGCCAGACAATGTCCTTCTTGCCCGGGATGGCCGCGTAGAGCGCCTCGGTCGCCGCACGCGGCACGAGCTCGTCACTTGCCTTGCCCACGATCCGCACCGCGACACGCTCGAGGCCTGGCACCACCGACTGCTCCCCCGTCGCCGGCCCGACGAGCCCGCCCTCCCCCACCAGGCAGAACGAGGCCACGCGGAACCGGCCGTCGCGCGCGACGGCCG
>JBBDMZ010000067.1:0-33803 GCA_040877955.1 Dehalococcoidia bacterium
CCCCGGTGAAACGCGTCGTCATCGATGTGGCGAACTTTGCCGAGCACGCGTCCCCAAAGCTGACGGATGGCACCCCCGTCGCCTTTCCCCGTGAACGCTACCTCGACTACCGCGCCGCCAGCGGCGACACCAGCGACGACCTCCCGGGCATCCCCGGCGTGGGCGCAGTCACGGCCGCCCGCCTCGTCGCCCATGCCCCGCTGGACGCCTACTTCGACAAGCCGTCGCTCGCAGCCGACGCCTGCGGGCGCCGCAGCGTGAAGGTCGAGGGCGCCCTTCGTTCCGGCGCAGCCCGCGAGATAGTCGCCCGCAACCGCGAGCTCATGGACCTTCGTCACGCGGCGAAGAACTACCCGATTCTCGGGGAGTACGCGACTGAAGGCTCCTGGGACGAGCCCACCTTCTCCCGCTGGCTCAAGGACGACATCCGCCCCGGCAACCTCGACCTCAGCGCCGCTATTCGGGCGATGGCCGTGCTCGCGTAATGGAGCCCCTCGCGTTAGCGAGGGGCCGTCGCCCGACGAGCATCGCCAAACAGAGCCCCGAGCGTTAGCGAGCGGGGTACCCCGCTAGAACGTCAGATCGAGGCTCACATCCAGCGCCGGCGCCGAGTGCGTCAGCGCGCCCACGGAGATCGCATCCACGCCGGTCTCCGCAATCGCCCGGACCGTCTCCAGCGTGACTCCGCCCGATGCCTCCAGCTTCGCCCGGCCCGCCGTCTGCTTCACCGCTGTGGCCATCGACTCCACGTCCATGTTGTCCAGCAGGATCCACTCCGGCTCGCCCGCGAGCGCCGCCTCGAGGTCCGCGAGCGAGTCAATCTCGACCTCAACCGGCACCACGCCCCCGCCCTCTCCCGCCCGCTCGCGGATGCGGCGCACGCCCTCGCCCAGCGTCATCTCGTCGCGGCGCAGGGCCTCACGGTGGTTGTCCTTGATCATCGCCATCACCGACAGGTCGCGGCGGTGGTTGGTCCCGCCGCCGCAGCGCACCGCGTACTTCTCCACGTCCCGCAGCCCGGGCGTGGTCTTGCGCGTGTCCAGGATGACGGCGTCGGTGCCCGCCACGGCATCTACGTAGGCGTGCGTGAGCGTCGCGACGCCGCTGAGCCGCTGCACAAAGTTCAAGGCAACCCGCTCGCCCTGGAGCAGCGCACGCACGGGGCCGTGCGCCCGCGCGAGCACCGCCCCCGCCTCGAAGGCGTCACCGTCCCGCACCTTCGACTCGAAGAGCACTCCCTCGCTGAGCTGGTAGTACACCTCGGCGGCGATGGGGAGGCCCGCCGCCACGCCGGGCGCCTTCGCGAGGAAGGTGGCATGCCCCTCGAGGTCGGCGGGGACCGTCGCCAGCGTCGTCACGTCGTCGAACGCCGCGTCCTCTGCCAGCGCTAGCTCCACGAGGACAGCGACGGTCGGCCAGTTCGGGGGCTCAATCTGCACGACGAAACACCTGCCTGCGCTGCCAGCGACGGTCGTCGCGTTCCGGGTAGTCGCCGCGGTAGTGTGCGCCGCGGCTCTCGGTCCGGCGCAAGGCCGCTTCGAGCATCAACCGCGAGACGACGTGCATCTGCGCCCGCTCCCACGCCTCCCGAGAACGCGGCGTGATCGACTCTTCGCCGCCCGCCTCCGTGAGCCTGGTCAAGGCGCCCTCCAGGCCGCGAACCTCCCGTTCGATGCCCGCGCACTGCCACATCAGCCGCTGCAGCTCCGCCTTCGTGCCAGTACGCCCGGGTGGCAAGGTCACGCGGCTCGTGTCTTCTGCCGCAGCTGCGGGCGACTGGTCCTCGGCGGCGAGGGCCTCAACCACCCGCTTCCCGAATACCACGGTCTCCATCAGCGAATTGCTTGCCAGCCGGTTCGCGCCGTGCACGCCCGTGCACGCCACCTCCCCGCAGGCGTACAGCCCCGGCACCGTGGTGCGTCCGTTCACGTCCGTGCGCACGCCGCCCATGAGGTAGTGTGCGGCGGGGGCGACAGGTATCGGCTGCTCGCGCATGTCGATGCCGACGCTCTTGCAGAAGGCGAAGATGCCGGGGAAGCGCGCCGCGAGATCGATCGACTTCAGGCCGGTGCAGTCCAGCAACACATGATCCGCGCCCGTGTCGCGCATCTCCGCCACGAGCGCGCGGGCGACGATGTCCCGGGGAGCGAGCTCCTTGAGGCCGTGGTAGCGGGCCATAAACGCCTCGCCCGCATCGTTGCGCAGCACGGCCCCTTCGCCCCGCACTGCCTCCGAGATGAGAAACGCGGGCGCGCCCGGCACTCTGAGCGCCGTCGGATGGAACTGGTAGAACTCGAGGTCGGCGACCTCCGCCCCAGCAGCGAACCCGAGGGCGATGCCGTCGCCGGTGGCGATCTCGGGGTTTGTCGTGTGCGAAAAGAGCTGGCCCGCGCCGCCGGTGGCGATGATGACCGCGGGCGCCTGGTACCGCTCCGTCCGCCCGGACCCGAGGTCAATCGCCTCCACGCCCGTGACGCGCCCTCGTTCGTCCTTCACTATCGCGGTCGCGAGGGTGAAGTCGAGGATGGTGATGGTGGGGTCGAGAGCGGCCGCCCCGAGCGCGTTCTCGATCGCCGCCCCCGTTCGGTCGCCGCCGGCGTGGAGGATGCGGGAATGGGAGTGCGCCGCCTCCCGGCCCAGCGCCACCTCCCCGCCGAGCGAGTCGAACGCGACGCCATAGCGAATCAGATCACGGATGCGCGCGGGCGCTTCGTAGCAGAGGATCCGCGCCGCCTCGAGGTCCACAAGCCCGGCGCCCGCGGTGATCGTGTCGGCCAGGTGTTGCTCGGGCGAGTCCAGCGGCCCCAATGCTGCCGCGATTCCGCCCTGGGCCCAGCGCGTGTTGCAATCGTCGATGCTGCCCTTCGTGAGCACGAGGATCGGCCCGAGGTGCCTCGCCTCCAGCGCCACGAACAGCCCGGAAATCCCGCTCCCGATGACGATCGCGCGGTAATCGCTTCGCACATCGGGCTGCGCCCGGGGATCGGTCTCGGGCATCGTCACGGGCAGAGTGGTCGTCGTGGGGGCGGTCACCGGCACTTAGTGTACTTCCGACACGAAGTCGTGTCTGCGCGCTAGTCGCTCGCACGGTACACTACGGCCCGGCGCCTCGCGCGCCCAGGTCTCCTCGGGAGCGATTCTTGGCCATCCTGCCCATCCGCCGCGCGGGCGACCCCGTCCTTCGCGAGAAGGCGCGCCGCGTCCGCCCCGGCGACTCGTCCATCCACAAGCTCATCGACGACATGTGGGAGACGATGTACGACGCCCCCGGCGTCGGCCTCGCCGCCCCGCAAGTTGGCATACCCCTGCGCCTCATCGTCATCGATGTCGGCGACGGCAAGCAGATCGCCCTCCTCAACCCCGAGATCGTGAAGCGCTCGGGCGAGCGGACCGTCGACGAAGGCTGTCTCTCCGTCCCCGGTTTCCGCGGCGAGATCACGCGCTCGGTGAAGGTCCTGGCCAAGGGCCTCGACCCGGTGACAGGCAAGGAGGTCCGCATCAAGTCGGAAGACGACCTCCTCGCCGAAGCTCTCGAACACGAGATCGACCACGTCAACGGCATCCTCTACATCGACTATCTCTCGGGGCCCGATGCGCTTATCCCACTGCATGACGCGCCCGAAGTCCTGCGTGAGCGTTAGCCCAAGGTTCGATTCCCTCTACGGAGTGACCTGTGCTCATCGATTCGATTCTCGCCCGCGAGGTGCTCGACTCTCGCGGGAACCCCACAGTGCAGGCCACCGTTGTGCTCGACGACGGGCTTACCGGTTCCGCGATGGTCCCCTCGGGGGCCTCCACCGGCGCCCATGAGGCCGTGGAGCTGAGAGATGGCGGCCGCCGCTACGGCGGCAAAGGCGTGCTGAAGGCGGTCGCGAACATCGAAGGCCCGATAGAACGCGCATTGCGGGGTGTCTCGGCGAACGACCAGCGCACCGTCGACCGCATCATGTGCGAGCTCGACGGCACGCCCAACAAGGGGAAGCTCGGCGCCAACGCGATTCTCGGCGTGTCCCTCGCCTGCGCCCGCGCCGCCGCCGAGGAGCTGGGCATCCCGCTGTACCACTACCTGGGCGGCCCGAACGCGCACCGCCTGCCGGTGCCGATGCTCAACATCCTCAACGGTGGCAAGCACGCCGAGGACTCGACGGACTTCCAGGAGTTCATGGTCATGCCCGTTGGGGCGGAGACCTTCGGCGAAGGCCTGCGCATGGGCGCAGAGGTATACCACGCCCTCAAGGCCGTCCTCCACGACCGTAAGCTCAACACCAACGTCGGTGACGAGGGCGGGTTCGCTCCCTCGCTCCCGGGCAATGAGGCAGCGATCGAGGTGGTCCTCGAAGCCATCGAGCGTGCTGGTTACCGCGCGGGAGAGGACCTCGTGCTCGCGCTCGATCCCGCTTCCACAGAGCTCTACCAGAAGGGGCAGTACGCGCTCGCCCGGGAGGGCCGCGTGCTCACCAGCGGCGACCTCCTTGCCCACTGGGCGGCATGGGTGGACAAGTACCCCATCCGTAGCATCGAAGACGGCCTCGCGGAGGACGACTGGGATGCTTGGGTCGCCCTCACGCAGCAGGTCGGTGAACGATGCCAGGTCGTCGGGGACGACCTTCTTGTGACCAACCCCGAACGCATCCGCAAGGCCATCGCCGCGAAGGCTGCCAACTCCGTGCTCATCAAGCTCAACCAGATCGGCACCCTCTCCGAGACCCTCGAAGCGATCGATACCGCCCACCGCGCCGGCTGGACCGCTGTCATCAGCCACCGCTCGGGCGAGACGGAGGACACCTTCATCGCCGACCTGGTTGTCGCCACAAACGCGGGCCAGATCAAAACCGGCGCCCCCGCTCGTGGCGAGCGAACCGCCAAGTACAACCGCCTTCTCGAAATCGAGGCCGAGCTCGGCGAGGGCGCACGCTATGCCGGGTGGGACGCGATCCGCCAGCTCGGTCCCCGTCCCGCCCGCGACGATTCCGCGCGCCCCAGTCCCTCCACCCGCGCCGACCGCCGCCGCACCCAACGTGGCCGCCACTAACCTTGGCGTTCCTGGCGGTTCGACACGTAAACTCCACCCTCATGGTCGCTGCCGTCCGCGCGCTCGCCGATCGCTTCATCTACGACACCGCGACGGTGAAGTACATCGCGCTTAACCTGCCCGAAGGCGGCGCGGATCGTCCCACGCCCGGCTCGGGCTGGACCGTGCGCCAGGTCCTCGCCCACCTCGCGCTCACCGAGCAGCGGTACGCCCGCAGCATCGAGCAGTGGCGCGACGATCCCATGAGCGCGCACCCCGGCGGCGATCCCACCGAACCCAACGCCCGCATGGCTGCGGAGAACCGCGCGACGCCGGTGGAGGAGATCGTGGCCACCTTCGACGCGAGCATTCGGAGCCTCGTCTCCGCGTGCGACAGCGTCGACGAAGCGCGGCTTGAGGTCCCGTACTCGCGGTGGCCCTTCCTGGATGTCCTCAGAGCGTGGTCGGGACACCTTGGCGCGCACGCCGTTGACCTGGTCTCCGCCTTGCCTGAGTTCAATACAGACCCCATGGTGCTGAACTGGGTGCTCCATTTCGACTTCTCGGATCGCCCGGAGTGGTCCGAGTGGCAGCTCAAGCTCATCGCGGACCTCCGCGAGACGTTCCAAATGCAAGGAGTAGAAGACTCATGACTCATCCAATTGTGACCAGGGTGATCGACGAGCTCGCCGCGCACCGTGCGACGTTCGAGGCGTACTGCCGATCCCTCTCGGAGGGACAGCTGAATCGTCCCGTGCCACAGAGCACGTGGCTCGTGCGTGACTTCATTGCCCACCTCGCCACCATCGACGAGCCCGTATCCGAGATGTTCCGCACCGTCCACGCGGGTGCCGATCCCGGCATCCGCACCGGCGACGGGGAGCGTTGGGACGTCGACCGCTGGAACGAGGACCGCATCCAGGAGCGCCGCACGCTCTCCGTCGAGGAAGTGCTCTCGCAGGCGGCGGACTCGCGCGCCGCGATGCTCGTTCACCTCTCCGCCCTCGACGATGCCGACCTGGCGAAATCGCTGAAGTTCGGCGGAGACGCCCGCCGCGCACCGGCGGAGTTCCCGCTGGGCGGCTATATCCAGGGCTGGTGCAAGCACGACCCCATGCACGCCCTCGACATGTCCCGCGCTCTCCCCGAGGCGATGACACCGCAGCTCGAACAGTGGTTCGCCGACCCCGTCGTCCAGGGCTACAACCGCCAGATGAACCCGGTTTGAGAGCGTAAGCGTGCGTGAGCGACATCCCGCCCTCACCCCCGGCCCCTCTCCCAGAGGGAGAGGGGAGTCGAGCTGAGAACCGTGTCCGACATCCGTGTCTCCCCTCCCCGCGTCTTCCCGCAGGCCACCGGCGCGCCGAAACCGCCGGCGGATGCGGCCGGCTCCCCCGACGCCTACCGCCAGACGCAGTTCGTCCTCGACGCGGACGTGGACCTCGTACTCCGCGGCCTCCAGCTCGAGGCCGCCGTCGCAGAGGCGTCCTCCGATGCGAAGCACCGCACGCAGACGATGGTGGCCGCGCTCGGCCTGTGGTCGCGAGCCTGGCTCGCCCGCCAGCAGGCCCTCCACGCTGCCCAATGGGGCAACTACGTCGCCGCTATCCCGCTCCTCCGTGCCGCCGCCGACTACCAGGCTTCCGGGCTCTATGTCCTGCGCGACGGTGGCGTCGAGTGGCAGCAATGGCTCGATGACGGGGGCATCTCGCTCGCCCCCGACCAGCACGCGACCGAGTACCGGCTCCACGCCTTCCGCGCGGCTGAGGTCCTCGCCGCCCACGAGATCCTCGGGCCCATCTACCGCGTGGCGATGGACCTCTCGATGCCCCACTTCGGCGCCACGCTCCTCCTCGCGGGCAATGCCTCCGACCCCGCGCGGGTGGCCATGACCTTCGGCGACCGCGACTTCCACGTCGGGCTTGCCGAGATCTGCCTGGGCTGGGCGATCATGCTCTCTGTCGCCGCCCTGGAGGCCGCCACGGAGTTCGATACCACCTTCAACATCCCCGACTCCGGCGCGCTCGCGAAGTACGGCGCTGATGCTCGTCTCGCTGCTTCCCGCGAGGACCGTGCCCGCATCGACACCATCGACCGCAACGGCGAACGCCGCTACCTCATCACGAACTGGCGCCGCCGGCCCGGTGACGCCCGCGAAAAGATCCTCCTCTAGGCCCACACAAGTCCCGTCCGCCCCGGCGAATGCTTGGGACGAGAAACCCCCAACGTCCCTTGGCACGACGTGGTGGCCCGAGCCATCCCCGCATGGTGCAAGCGGCTCGGAGATTGGGGGCCGGCCGGAGAACAGATTTCTCCGACCGGCGCCGACTTAATGGAAGGACTACTTAGTCACTTTCTCCACGTGGCTGTAGTCCACCGTCGTGACGCTGTTCGTCGTCTTGGGATACTCGATCGTGAGGATCCCTGACCCCTGGGTTGGTCCGCCCGGTGAGTTCTGGATGAATGGCTTGGGCGAGAGGCCCGCGCCGTGCAGGCTGTCGCCCTTATTTGGGCTGGCCGGGGCAGGGTCACCGCCATCGACGAAGACGAATGCATTAACCGCGTCACTGGCGCTGACAGTCACGGCATCCTTCCCGCCACCAGCCGCCACGGCCACGAGCTCAGTGTTCGCGATGGGCATCTGCACCGCCAACGTGGCATTCACCTGGACCATCGTCGTCACGTTCACGGTTACGTCGATGGTGTCGGGATTCGACGTCGCAACCGTGGTCACAACGTCGTTGCCACCGAGGGGATCGATCGTGAGCGTCCCGACCGCCGAGAAGGTGAGCACCTGCGCGCTCCCAGCCCGGTTGAGCTGGCCGCCCGCCGCGCTAAGAGGCGCGTACGTGAACGAATCGTCCCCGCCGCTCCCAAGGATCGTGAGCGGCTGTCCGTTCAAGCCGAGCACCACCGACGGAATGCCGACGATACCGATGTTCCCCGTAGCACCTGCGATGCCGGTGAACCCGCTGATGATACCCATGCCGAGATCGACGGTGATCGGCGCCGCTGCCGGATCGGAGGTCCCGCCTGGCAACACCAGGATGGAGTTGGCGATGGTCACCTTCAGAGCCGGCGACGCAGCAGTCAGGTTGCCGGCGAGGTCCTCGAATCTCACCGTCACCTGGTACACACCGTCACCCAACACTGACGAGGTCACCTCGTACTCGCCGCTCGTGTTGAGCAGCGCCGTGCCGACCTGCATGGGGCCAGCGAACAGGCGTACCAGTGCATTCGCCTCGCCGATGCCGGCGAAGTGAGGCTGCTGGAGAGTGGTGATGTTGTCGTCGTCGATCCCGCCCGTATCGCTGGAGGCCAGCAGATCAGGTGCGCCAGGCGCTGCCGGGGCCGCGGTGTCGACTTCCAGGATGAGCGCGGCGGATTCGCCGCCGAGGCCGTCCGCGCCTGGGGTGGCATCGTCGAATACGCGCACTCGCGCCGTAATGAAGTGCGACTCGTCCGACAGGGGGCCGGGGAACGTGAACTCCCAGACCGCATCGTTCCCGCCGAGGGAAGTTGCATAGCCGACAAAGCTGCCGTCAGCGAACACGGCAACGGCGTAGCCGTCGTCGCCCGCCGTCACATCGGCTGGACTGAGCAGGCTGATCCCCGCCGCGGCCGCGTCCGCGACATCAACGCGCAGCCGCACGGTGGGCGTGTTGTCGTTCGTAAGGTCGTCCGTGTTGCTGCTGCCACTGTCTGAGCCGGCCACCAGGTCGATGGCGAACGGCACGGGGGCGGGCGTGTTGACGATCGACAGGTCGTATGTTGATTGCGGTGGGATGGATGCGGGGCTCGTGGGGTTCGAGACCTCCACGAAATAGGTCTGCCCCTGGACAACCGGGACCGTGACCGACCGCGTGCTGCTGCCTGGGGTCGGAGTGGTGATGGCGCCTGCCGCGATGACGTCGCCCGATTGGTCCAGCAACCTCACCCGCGTGTCGGCGATAACCTCGTTGTAGTCGATCGCGACTTCCAGCATCCCCGTGTGGATCGGGGTGATCTTGAAGAAGTCGATGTCCGTCGCGGTGTGCAACGAGAGTCGCTGCTGGTTGTAGCGGCTGTCCGAGCCGAGTGTTGCTACGACCGCGAAGTCGATCGACTCGTTCGGCTCGAAACTATCGGGGAACGCGCCCAGCATCGAGAAGACATCGAAGTACGTGGTCTGCACTCCCGCGCCATCCGACGGGAATGGTGGCGTTGGCGGCGTGGCGTTGCCAGTCCACGTGGCATAGCCAATGCCGTCCACAGTGAAGACGCCGTTGTATTCCCCGATGCGAGTGGTTCGCAGGTTGCTGCCGTTGACGGGATCGTTCTGGCAGATGGCCGGTACGTCCACAGGCGGCCCCCAGCGGCAGGGCGCCCCCTGGTCCGGGTCATACGGCGCATCGTTCACCTGGAAGTCGTTGACGAACGTGACGCCTCCATCGCGGCTCGTGGTCGCGTACAAGTCCAGCAAGAAGTTCGGCGTGCCGGCAATATTGTTGGCCGCGGCGCCGGTGTTCGTAGCTCCGCTGCGGTTGTCGTACCACGTAGCGACGATGTTGCCGTCCTGGTCGATATGGGCCGTGGGCATGACCGCGAAAGTCTGACCCGGCCCATGGTCCACCCTCGACAGGCCAAAGCTCACGCCGAAGTCGGTCGAGCGGGCGATTACGACATCGGCATCGTCACCGTTGGCAAACGCATCGTTGGGGTCATCGTTCGCGACAACATAGACGTTCGCGGCGTTCGTTGGGTCGGGCAGGATCCAGGGCTGCATGGACCCCTGCAACCAAAAGATCGCGCCGGGGATCTCCCCGCCGGAACCCTGCACGTTGCAGGTGATCGTCGCCTCGCCCGCACCGAACGCGTCGTTGCGTTGCGGGACTGTCCCCGCGGCAAAGCTCACACCGCCACTGCCGTCTCGCAGGAGCGGGATCGTGCCCGTGTTGGCTGCGCCGCACGTGTTCGTGTGGAAGGCGATGTACAGGTCGCCATTCGCGGCCACGGCGATATGGGACGGCCAGGCGAAGCCGTCTCCGGCTTGCTCGAGTGCCGCGGGTGCAGACCAGGTCACCCCGCTGTCGGTCGAACGTGAGAAAAGTATGCTGGTTGCGCCCGTCAGCTCGCTCCACACGACGTAGAGGTTGTCGGCGTAGGGGCTTACGGGGTTTGCGTCCGCCGCCAGCCACTGCTTGTCGTGACCGAATCCATCGTTGGCGCTGATGGCGACCGGCGTGTACGTGGCTGTGCCAGCGGTCGTGATGTCAGCGATCTGACCGCCCACCACGGTGAGGTTGCCGGCCGGGAAGACGGTGCGCGAAAGGTGCGTCATGAAGAGACGGCCCTGTGAATCGAACGCCATCGAAGGGTCACCGCTGCAACCGGCGAGCGAGGTGTTGCGGATGACCGGGAAAGTCTGGCCGTAGTCGTCGGAAATCCGCACCTGGCATCCCTGGGCGACCGCCACCTGGGCGGGGTTCTGGGGATTGACAGTGGCGTTGGTCGGTTCGAACCCTTGCTGGCCGGGCGTGACGTCCGTGCCCGCAACGGCAGCGCTCATGGAAAACACGATCGCGCACGCCAGGGCGGCGATGACGAGACTCGGCGGGAGTAGTAGTCGCGACCGGCTCCTGATGCGCACTCCCCATCGCTTCGATGAGGGATGCGCGGCCAGCCGGTCGGCCGAATGATGTAACGAGTGCATAATCCTCTCCTCTGGATCCACACGCACCACTCCCCCGCGGCAGCGCTGTTTAGGAACCTGCGGCTGCGCACCCGGCACGGACCGAGGGCCGTCCGGAAGACACGCCGCCCTGGCTCGGACGTAAGGCGTCGAGATGAATGGACGTTCAGGTGGTTAGGGGCGGTGCCCGCTAGGTGACGGGAGTCGGACGGATCAATTGGGCCTCCCAGGAGGGACTACCGGGCTACCCCGCGACCCGAGCATAAAACCTACCGAGGGTTACCCTCCCCGTTACGGGAAAGGCTGCCGATGAGTCGAAATTGTAATGTTTTTGAGAACCTCGCTCCTTGCAGGCGATGATCGTCGCGCCCCTCACCATCCCTTCACCCGCTCCCGCGACCCTTCGCTCCCCCTCCGCTACTCTTGACCCAATGCGCGCCCTCCTCCCCGCCGCTGCCATCCTCACCTCACTCCTCGTTGCGGCCTGTGGCGGCGGTGACAACGACGACGACGCCACGCCCGGCGCTGACGAGCCGTTCATGGACACCTCCTCGGCGCAGCTCAGCGATACGGACTACGTCGCCGCCCTCTGCGACTCCATCGAGGAGTGGGTCGATGCGGTGAATAGCAAGAGCACCGTCGATGAGCTGCGCGCCGCCCGGGACAAGCTCGAAGCCGACGCCCGCGCCCTCCATCCCCCCGAGGGCGCCGCCGACTTCCAGCGCGCGTACGTCGGTTATCTGCAGAACGCGGAGAGCGAGCCCACCATCCTCATTACGCAGCCGCCGCCGCTGCCCGAGGGCGACCTCCGCGCGCGCCTGGCCGCCGTCGAGCCGGCCGCTTCCTGCGAATACCCGCTCTTCGCGCGCAGCGAGGCGACCCCCACGCCCGGCGGCTAACCGGCGGCCACGTATACTGAACGCACACAACCCCCGGCCGAAGGGAGCCACTGATGCCCACTCCGTACGCGTTCTTCAAAGGCGAGCTCGTCCCCCTCGAGCAGGCGAAGATCGGCGTCATGACCCACGCCTTCAACTACGGCACGGCCGTCTTCGAAGGCATCCGTGGCAACTGGAACCCCGACGACCAGACCATCTACCTCTTCCGCATGCGCGAGCACTACGAACGCCTCGCCCAGAGCGCGAAGGTCCTCATGCTCAACAACAACGTTTCCGTCGACCGCCTCTGCGAGCTCTCCGTCGAGATTGTCGAGCGCAGTGGCTACACCGAGGACGTGTACCTCCGGCCCATCGTCTACACCAGCGGCGAGGTCCTCGGCGTGCGCCTCCACAACGTTGAGCACGACACGCTCGTCTTCATCGCCCCCTTCGGGCCGTACCTGGATATCGAGAAGGGCGCGCGTTGCCACACCAGCAGCTGGCGCCGGGTAAACGACACGGGCATCCCGCCGCGCGCGAAGGTCAACGGCATCTACGTGAACAGCGCCCTCGCGAAGACCGAGGCCAACCTGAACGGCTTCGACGAAGCGATCATGCTCAACGACGACGGCCACGTTTCCGAGGGCTCCGGCGAGAACATCTTCATCATCCGCCACGGCAAGCTCATTACGCCAAGCCCCTCAGACAACGTGCTCGAGGGCATCACCGCTCACACGGTCGTCGAGCTGGCGCGCAACGAGCTCGGCCTCGAGACCGTGGAGCGCACGATCGACCGCAGCGAGCTCTACATCGCCGATGAGGTTTTCATGACCGGCACGGCCGCGCACCTGACGCCCGTCGTCGAGGTCGACCGCCGACCGGTTGGTACCGGTAGCCCGGGCAAGATCACCCGCGAGCTGTCCACGCTCTTCTTCGACGTCATCAAGGGTAAGAACCCGAAGTACAGGCACTGGTGCACCCCGGCACGCGTCCGCGTCACGACGTAGCTCCCGCGCTGGCGGTCTTCCATCCCCCGAGGGCGCTCGGCGTGATCGTGGGGGCGGGATTCACCGCCTGGGCGCTTGTGGGGAGCACACTCGCCTTCAGCGTCGTCGCCGGCGCGGAGGTCGAGCTCAAGACGTTCCTGGGGTGGCTCATCGGCGCGGCGCTTGCCCTGCTCGGGCTCGTCTTCCTCAACTGGACCTACAGCGTCTGGAGCCTCGCATATGTCCTCGATGACCAGGCGCTCACCATCCGCTGGGGCTTCCGCCGCGTCATCATCCCGATCGAGACCATCCAGCGCATGGTCCCGGGCCGCACCCTCGACGAGCCGCATATCGCCGGCCTCAACTGGTGGGGCTGTCACGTCGGCTCCGCTGACGTGAAGCGCCTCGGATTCACGATCTTCTACTCCACCCACAGCGCCCCCGAAGAGCTGCTCTACGTCGTCACCACGGATGAGTCGTACGGCCTGACCGTCGTGAACCAGGCGGCTTTCGCCGAGGAGATCCAGGGTCGCGCGGTCATCGGCGCGACCGCCGGCGTCCTGCCGCAGCGCTCGGCCGCGTCCGGACTCGCCGCGCTCCCGTTCTGGCGCGATCGCGTGGCCATCATGGCCGTCGCCCTCTCCGCCCTCTCCTGCATCCTCATGGTCGGCTACGTCTACGCTGAGTACCCGGACCTGCCGAACGTCATCCGGCTCACCTTCCCCGACCTCGGCGGTGTGGTGCGCGTCGGCGACAAGGGCGAGGTGCTGCACATCGCGTGGTTCGGCGCCGGCATCTTCGTCCTCAACACCGTCCTCGGCGTTCTCTTTCACGCCCGCGAACGCGCCGCCGGCCTCTGGCTCCTCGCCAGCGGCGGCATGCTCCAACTGGTGCTGCTAGCGGCGGCCATCACCGCCTTCGAACGCGCTTGAGGTAGAAGATTGACGGGCGCAAATGGAGCCCGAAGCGTAAGCGAGGTGCTATCCGTCGCGGCGGCGAAGCATCGCCGCGATGCGCCGCCGCTTTCACGCCCCCGCGATTTCCGCCAGGCGCCTGATCCCCTCGCGGATGCCGTCTTCCGTGACGCTTGAGTAGCCCATGAGGAAGACGGCGCCGGCTGGCGCGCCCAGCGTGTAGTACGACGCCGCGCTGTAGATGCCCACGCCTCGGCTTCGCGCCTCTTCGATGAACGCGTCGGGGTCCGCCAGCGACTCCAGGTGGACGAGCACGTGCATCCCGCTCTCTGTGCCGGTGATGCGCGCGCGGTCGCCGAAATTCTGGGCGAATGCCTCCAGGAGGCAGGCGCGCCGCCGTTCGTAGACCTTGCGCATGCGCCGCAGGTGCCGCTCGAAGTGGCCCTCTTCGATGAACAGCGCGAGCACCGCCTGGTAGAGAAGCGCGACGTGGCGGTCGGTCAGCCACTTCGCCCCGGTGATGGCCCGCTGCAGGCCCGACGGGGCGACCGTGTAGCCCAGCCGCAGGGCCGGCAACAGCACCTTCGAGAGCGTGCCCGTGTAGATCACGCGGCCGCCGTCATCGAGCCCCTGGAGCGCGGCCAGCGGCCGCCCTTCGTAGCGGAACTCGCTGTCGTAGTCGTCCTCGATGATGGTCGCGTTCGTGCGCCGTGCCCATTCGATCAGCTCCAGCCGCCTGCTCGCCGACATCACCGCGCCCGTGGGGAACTGGTGTGAGGGGGTCACGTAGACCGCCTTCGGCCCCTCGGGGATCTCGCTCACGACGAGGCCCTCGGCGTCGCAGCGCACCGACATAACGTCAGCGCCGTTCGCCGCGAACACGGCGCGCGCGCCCGTGTAGCACGGCTCCTCGATAGCGAGGCCGTCGCCTGGGTTGAGGAGCACGCGCGCAGCAAGGTCCAACGCCTGCTGAGACCCGTTGACCACGAGCACCTGGTCCGCCGTGCAACGAACCCCGCGCGAACGCTGGAGGTAGCGCGCCAGCGCCTCCCGCAGTTGCGGCAGGCCCTCGGGGTCGCCGTACCCCATGAGGTCTTTCGGCGGGTAGTCCAGCACGCGCTTGGTGAGCGTGCGCCACGCGTCGATGGGGAACTCCTGAACGGAGGGCGTCCCATAGCGGAACTCAAAGGGACTGGGATTCGTATTGAACCGGATTTGCGTCCAAACCTCGCCCTCGAGCACGCGCCGCCCGAAGCCGGAGAGCGCCCCGGCGGACGCCTCGGGGTCGTATCCCAACGAGCGCTGTGCTTCCGGAGCGACAAACGCGCGGTCCGGCAGATCCGGCGCGACGAACGTCCCCGACCCATGGCGGGCGGCGAGGTAGCCCTCCGCCGTGAGCTGCTCGTAGGCTTCGAGGACGGTGTTGCGCGCCAACTTGAGCGCGCCAGCCAGCGTGCGCGTGGGCGGCATCTTCTCGCCCGGCCGGAAGCGCCCGGAGAGAATCCCCTCCCGGATCGCCTCCGCCAGCCGCTGGTAGGCTGGCCGCCCGGGATCGTCCTTGAGCTCGATCACCACTTCCAAAGTGGTACCACCTTAGCAGCCCAAATCGGCCCCTGTGTAGAGCCACCCTTCACCGGCCTCAGCCACTCCCCTCTCCCTCTGGGAGAGGGGCCGGGGGTGAGGGGCGCGGACGTGCTCCAGCCGCTCTCCTGCTTGCTCGGCTCACCCGCCTCCGCCGCTATATCGCCGGCGTCTGCCTTGGGCGGCTTCCCGCCCTCACGTGACACCCGTGGCACAGCACCTCGAGGTTGGACTGGTGGTTGAGGCACGTCACGCTGCGGTAGCGCCCGCCGAGCGGCTGGATGTGGTTTACCTCCAGCCGAAGCTGGTAGCGCGAGTAGATGGCGCGCCGCTCCGGGTCCCTCCTGACTTCCGCTGGCTTGAAGCCGCAACGCTCGCAAGCCCACTTCGCCCGGCGCCGCGCCGCGCGCCTCGCAGCCGCCCACACATGCTCTCGCTCGAACTTCCGCGCGTGCGCGTCGCAGCAATACGCCGTCCTCCGCCCTTCCAGCTCCGCCCGGCACGTCGCCAGCCGGCACCGCCGCTCAGAGAGGTCCACGCATGTCACGTAGTCGCGCCAGGACGGAATCGGCGTCGTCATGTCCGACGCTGAGGATAGCGCGGCGCTCCCTTGCAGTACTCCGGCCGGCCCGCGCGGGCGTTACCCCGCACGTTATCGATCGCCATCCCTCGACCGGCCACACTCATCGCATGGACACCATCTGGAGCCTCGACTGGCGCGCCTACCCCGCTGCCATCCTCACGGCGCTGGGCCTCGTCCTCGCCGGCCGCGGCGGCCTCCTCATGGTCCGCGGCTTCCTCTCGCCCTACGCCCGCCCCAGCAAGAACCTCCGTACCGTCCGCGCCATGCGCGCACTCCTCCAGGGACTCTCCCTCGCAGCCATCGCCCTCGGCTGGTGGCTCCACTGGCCCGCGATGTTCTGGGCCGGCGTCCTCGTCGGCTTCGAGGAGACCCTGGAAACCAGCATCGTCACCTGGGCTCTGCGGCAGGAGTACGAGTTGGACGCATCGGGGCGGCCTTCGGAGGCGCGACCGTAAGGGAGCGCGTGGGTGCCACTCCCATATCACGCTCGCTGCGGCGGCTAAAGCGCCTCGAATCGCTTGACGTACATGCAGTACTCGTACAGCTGGCGGTCAGTTTCCTTGTGCGCCATCTGGAACTCATCGACCACCCGCCGCGTGCGCGGATCCTGTAAGTGGTTGAGGCCATGCAGCCCGCTGAACTTGGAAATCCGGTTTGGAATACCGAGTTGCTCCACCATTACCTCGAACATGACATCGCCGATCTCTCCATACTCCCCGGGATCCGGCCGCCCAACGATGCCGTCCCACCACATGTATGCCGACTCTGACCACTCCGGTTCTGGCTCATACACGCCCGCCAAGAATGCCGGACACAGCCGCAGGATCTCGAACCGCTGCTCGTCTGACACGTGGCCTCGGTGGATCACGCTTCGGACAAGGTCCTCCACAATCGCAGCGAGGTTCCAGACGACCTTTTCGCGGATGTCGTCTGGCAGGGGCTTCACCCGATCGGGCCGAGCGAGTAGCGCAAGGGCGAACTCCTGGGCATCTTGAGGGCGCTCATCCCAATCCCAACCGGTCGCGTACGGCTCAAGCTCCGCCAGTCTCGCAATCTCTTGCAGCCTGCTCGGGAGGTCTTCCGACCCACTCATACTGTCACCGTCCACCCTCCTGTCGCCGTCAACCGCCGACCGGCCACCCTCACGGCTCCCCAAGCCGCTCCTCGATCCACGGCACGACCAGGTCAATCACACGCTCCCGCGGGTCCGCCAACGACCGGCCCTCGTCGCCGACCGGGTACAGGTAGTGGCTCGCCCAGGGGAGGTCGACGAGTTGCTTGTCGGCGGCGGCGCTCTTCTCCAGCAGTTCCCGTTGCTCGCTCGGGAAGATGTCGCAGTCGCCGTCGGCGTACACCAGGAGCGTGGGGATCGTGACGTGGGCGATCGTGTCCGGCAGGTCCGCCTGGGACGACAGCCCGCTCCACGTGCTCAGCCAGGCGCGCGGCGTCATCACCCGCGCCAGCCCGCCCGGCCCATAGTTGCCAATGATGGGGTCGCCCGGCGAGAAAATGCTCCCCAGCGCGCGCCGGCTCGGGTCGATGGTCGGGTCCAGGTAGGCGGGGTTCGCCAGCGTCCGGTAGATGATCATGTACCGCCCGAGCCGCCCATGCCGCGCGATCTTTCCGCGCACGGCGTCCGGCAGCGCGTTGTACCCCGGGTCCCGGAGCTGGCCGCGGAAGTAGGCATGGTCCGCCAGGTACTCGCGGGCGATCGTGTCCAGACGCCGGTTGCGGTCCCGCTGCCGCCCCCGGTACTCGGCCAGCCACTCCTTGTCGTACGAGCTCGCGCCCGGCCAGCCAGCGTACCCGTTGGCGGGGTTGTACATGTCCCACCCCGGGTCCGTCGCCAGCGGGTCGTCCTCGTCGACGACGGCGGGGTCGAGCACGTTCAGCATGAAGCGGCCCTCGCCCAGGTGCGCCGCGACGGCGATGTAGAGGTCGCCCTCCGGCATAAGTTCGCCGCTGAGGTCGATCGGTTCGCCTCCCGGCGTCACCGTCAGCCGCTCGCCCGGCGCCCGGCCCGCCTGCGACTGGTAGAACCCCAGCAGTGAGCCCCCACCGCTGTTTCCCAGCAGCACGATCCGCTCGAAGCCGCGCTCCTTCAGGTGGCGCAACCCGGCGGCGATGTCGAAGAGCAGGCGCTCGTGGACCATGTCGGTGTCGTTGTTGAGGTACCGGCTGTTGTGGCCGAAGACCGCGTATCCGCGCGCCGTCAGCCCGGGCACGACGTAGTGACGTGTGAACTCGCCGCGCGGGTGCATCAGGTACACGCACGTCCGCGGCTCCCGCTCCGCTGGCCGGTAGAGGATGCCGAAGCTTTGCGCCGTGTCCGTCGCCTCCAGCCAAACCACATCCCGCCGCACGGCGTCATCGAGCTGTGCGAACGCGAACGGGAGTCGCCGCCGTCGCTCTTCGGTTGCCTGTGTCATCGGGGTACCTCCGGGTCGACCGACAGTCCGCATCCTACGGAGGCGCGGCGGCGGGCGCTCAACTCGCCGGTTGCAGCTTCGCGGCCCCGACCGACGTAATGAAGTCCCGGACGGCGGCGTTGAACTCCTTCGGGGACTCCATGTTGCTCACGTGCCCGCCGGGGATTACCACGAGCTGAGCGTGGGGGATCCCGGCCCGGAACTCCTCCGCAACTGAGAGTGGGGAACGCGCGTCGTCTCTGCCCCAGAGGAGCAGCGTGGGGACGGTGATCGAGGGCCACACGTCGCGCGTGTCCACCTCCGCGACGGCGTGGGACATCGTGCGGAACCCGGAAGGGTGGAAGTCGGCCACGATTGTCGCGAGCTCGCTGATGGCCGCGCCGGACACGGTGGGAGAGAACATCCCTCCGATGAGTGCGGAGACCAGGTCGGCTGCTGGGCCAGTCGAGAGCCGCAAGCACAGTTCCAGTCGCTCCCGTCCGGCCTGCTCCCCGAGCGAGGCGAGCCACCCGGTGTAGGTGTCGGCGAGGACCAGCGAGCGGACACGCCCCGCGTGATTTCGGTAGAACTCCTGGGCGAGGGTTCCACCCCACGAGAGGCCGACGAGATGGGCCGTCCCGATCCCGAGTGCGTCGAGAAACGCCGCCAGACAGTTGGCGTATTCGGGCATCCGCCAGGTTTCGGGTGGGTCGGGCGAGAGGCCGCATCCGGGCGCTTCCCAGGCGATCACCCGGAACTCATCGGACAGCGCATCGACCTGCAATCGCCAGTCCCGGTGGTCCGACAAGAATCCGTGCAGAAGCACCAGTGGGGGCCCATCCCCGCGGTCCTCGTAGGCCACGTCCATGCCCGAGACGTTCACCTGAAGCATTTGCGCCCCCCTTCGATACCTCGAATAGAAATCACGAGCATACAGGTCGCGCGCGGTGCTATGCTGGCATGACTCAGGGTGCAGGGGATTGAACATGCAACTCACGACCGGCGGCGTCCACCACCTCGCGCTCGTGGCGAAGGACCTAAGGGTCACACACGAGTTCTACACGAAGGTCATGGGCATGAAGCTAACCTGCGCCATTCACGTGCCCCCGTTCCCCGAGACCGACGCCATGCACGTGTTTTACGACATGGGCGGCGGCAACCAGCTCGCCTTCTTCTGGTTCAAGGAAGCCCCCGATCCGGAGGTTGGCCAGGCCCATCCGAAGTCCCCCGCGCACGTCAACGCCAACGGCTCGATGCACCACCTGGCGTTCGGCGTCGACACGGAGGAGGACCTCCTGACGTTCCGCGAGCACCTCAAGGAACACGGCCTGAAGGTCACGCCGATGATTGACCACGAGTTCTGCAAGTCGATCTACTTCCAGGATCCCGACGGCATGCAGCTCGAGATCAGCTACTGGGTCCGGACCCTCGATCGCCGCGACGTCCAGCCCAACGTGCTCCGCCAGATCGGGCTGGAGATCGAGGAGACCGTCACCGTCTAACGGAGCCCGAAGCGTAAGCGAGGGTGCGCTCGTCGCACGCCAATGGAGCCCGAAGCGTTAGCGAGGGCGCCCATCCGGCACCCACATGGTCGTTGTAGCCCAGAGATCCCACCGCTCAGACCCAGATCAGCTCGTCCCGTAACCCGTCCGGATACGACTCGAGGACCCCGAGCAGGACGCGTATCTGCGTACCGACAGGGGCCCGCTGTTCTGTACGGATGATGATGCCGGCATTGGTGACGCCCGCCTCGTATCCACTCGCCGTGCAACCGCGCAAAGTCTGGCACATTCGCGGTGTAGACGGCTCGTCCAAGGCTCGTCGCGAACGTCAGGTGTTGTTCGTCTGACAGTCGCTCGTTTCCAAAGTCCTTCGCGGCGACCGCATCAACACCGTAGCGTGGCAGTTGGTCGAGCAGTGCGTCCGCCGACGAGTCGTGGTCCGAGTAGAGCGGAGCGAGACTCACTGAGTGGAGCGCGCCCGCTGCGCGGCGAGGCCCTCCCGCCCGACTCGCTCGAACTCAGCGATGTCCGCGTCTACAGCCGCCTTGTTCGCGAGGTAGTACGCAACGGCCGCGTAGATCGCCGTAAGGTCCAGGAACGAGTACTCAGCCGTCATCTGCTCCGGGGTGAGTCCCTCGTTGTGCATCAACGCAATTTGCATGACCGGGAAACGCGTGCCCGCGAGGCACGGCCGTCCGCCGTACACGCCCGGCGTGCGGGTGATCAACGTGCCGATATCCACGGTGGCTGAAGCTGCCATGCAGTCAGTATATCGGATCGCTTACGGCGCTTCGGACAGGGCGCGCTCCGCGGCCTGTCACGGACAACGTCTTCCGTCAGATCGGCCTCGAACTCCGGGAAGCCGTCACGGTTTAGATGTAGAGGATCAGATCGCGAAGCCCCCTCTCCTCGTGGTCCTGCAACAGGGTGAGCAACGCGCGTAACTGATATCCAACGTCTCGGTTCTGATCCGCCCGGATGACGATTCCCCCATGACTCCGTCCATCCCGCGCCCATACTGCCTGGAGCCTTGCGAAGTCTCCCTGGTTGGCGGTGTAAATCGCGCGACCGACAGTCGTCGCGTACTCCAAATTGCTGAGGGTCGTTCAACTGTGCGTTGCCAACGTCTCTCGCGACCACCACATCAACGCCCGCGAGCCGTAGCTGCTCAACGAGCGCAGCGTCCGATGAGTCCTGGTCGCAGTAGAGTGGCGGGAGCGTCACCGGATGCGAGCTGCATTCTGTGCGTCGAGTGCCTTTTGGTGCTCCCGAGCGTTCTCTGCTAGCTCATCGTCGACCGCTTGCCGGTTGGCGAGGTAGTGTGCGATTCCCGCGTACAGCCAGGACAACTCGAGCTCGGGGTGGTGTTCGCGCATTTGCTCCGCCGTCATCCCTTCGCGATACATCACCGCCACCTGGAGCACCGGGAAGCGTGTGCCCGCCAGGCACGGCCGGCCCCCATACACGCCCGGGGTGCGGGTGATCAACGTGCCGATATCCACGGTGGCTGCCGCAGCCATGGAGTCAGTATATCGGATCGCCTAAGGGGCCTCGGCCAACGCCCGCTCCGCCGCCTGTCACGGACAACATCTTCCGTCAGATCGGCCTCGAACTCCGGGAAGCCGTCACGGTTTAGGACTACACCCAAAGGATCAGGTTGGCCAGCCCTTCCGGGTGCAACTCCAGCATCGTCATCAACGCGCGGAGCTGACTTCCGACATCTGCTAGTTGATTTCTCCGGATGATTATTCCGGCGTGTTGGCGCCCCGCGCTCGCCCACTCCGTGTGCAATCGGGCGAAGTCCCCCTTGTTGGCCGTGTACACAGCGCGCCCTTCTCGGGCTGCGAATTCGAGCTGTTCTGGGTCACTCAAATGGCGGTTGTGCGCCTCATGGGCGGTAAGCACGTCCACCAGCGCTAACCTGAGCTGCTCCACCAGGGCCTCGTCTGACGAGTCGTGGTCGCAGTACAGCGCCGGAGGAGTCACTGGCCGTAGCGGACCCCTTGCGCAGCGAGCCCCTCCTGGTAGATGCGTTCTTCTTCCGCAAGTTCGGCGTCGACTTCCGCCTTGTTGGCCAGGTAATACGCCACGCCAGCGTAGATCCACGAAAGCTCGAGGCCCGCGAAGCGCCGCATGATTTCCTCGGGAGAGACGCCCTCGTTATGCATCACCGCTACTTGCATCACCGGGAACCGCGTGCCTGCAAGGCACGGCCGGCCCCCATACACGCCCGGCCGGCGTGTGATGAGCGTGCCGATGTCGACCGTCGCTGCCGTCGTACCCATGCAATGAGTATATCGGATCGCTTAAGGGGCCTCGGACAGGGCGCGCTCCGCGGCCTGCGTGCGGGTGGGCTGGCCGTCCTCGGAGACATCCACCACCTGCACGAGCACGACGGTGCGCCCCTTCAGGTACACGTCGCTCCAGGCCGAGTACCCCCCCGAGTCCGGGCTCTCGGTCATGTACGACTTCCGGCTCTCTCCGAGCTGCGGGGAGGCCGCGTCCACAAACTTTGCCTCGACTCCCACGAACTCAGGCGGCGGGTTCCGCAGCGCTTCCGCGAAGGCATCGAATTGAGCGCGCGCCAGTTGGGGAGACGGCATGACATAAACCCGCAACTGCACTTGCTCCTTCGGGTTCGAGGCGTCGTTGTAGAGGGCGAGCGCCGACTGCATCCCGGCCAGCTCGGCCGGGTCCCGCCCGGACGCGGTCATCCCCAGGCAGAGGTCGGTAAGCGACGGCAACAGCTTCGAGGCGTCTGTAGGCGTCGCCGGCGTCGCGGCGGTATCTTCAGCGCAGTCGCTAGCGGCCGGCTGCGTAGCGTCGTCGTTGTCGTCGTCGTCGCCGCAGGCCAGCGCCACGAGCGGCAGCGCGGCGAGCAGCAGGCCTAGCGCAATCTTGCGAAGTCGAGCACCACTTCGGCCGCCTGCTCTGGGTTCAAGTGGTCCGTGTTGATACAGAGGTCGTAGGTCCAAGGCGTGAGCCATCCTGTCTCGTAGAAGCGCTTGTACCAGTCCTTCCGCTCGGCATCGGTGCGTTCGACTGTCTTGAGCGCCGTTGGCTCGTCCACGTTCATCCCCGCCATGATCCGCCTTGCGCGGAAGTCCGGTGAGCCCGTGACCAGCAATCGCACCGTATCAAGCCTCCCGCGAAGGATCACCTGCGCGGCGTGCCCCACGATCACGCAATTGCCCTGTTCGGCAAGGTCCCTTACCACGTCTTCCACGAAGCGGCGGTAGTCGCTCGACGTATAGAGCGGCGTGGTGGTCAACGGAATCGGGTCCGCCCACGCAGCCACCGGCATGCTCGGGTTTCGGGCGAGGGATTCGAGGATGCGCGTGAGCAGCGATGGCGTGTGCTCGGCCTCGCTCACCGTTTCCGGCGACACTCCGGCCTCGCTCGCGGCCTCCTGGATGATCTGGTAGTCGATGTAGCGGAAGCCCGTTTTCTGGGCGACCACCTGCGACACTTCTTCCCCTGCAACGCCCACCTGGCGCGCAACTGTAACGACCCGCGTGTTCATCTGGACCCCTCCCAGAAGCACTTGCGCGGGATTGTACGCGCATTTCAGTCAACGACGTACGGCCCCCCGGCGAGGGCGGCGACCTGGCCGTCGCAAACGAAAAACGCCCCCACGAGGTGGGAGCGCCTTCCGTGAAGCGGATGGTGCCGCGAAGGGGCGAGTCTGCAGTTCGCCCCGTCAGGCCTGGAACGGGCCGGCGAGGCTCTCGAACCTCGCCAGCAGGTACGGGTCGAAGCGCGTGCCACCAAGGCCGCGCATCACTTCCATCGCGTCTGCCGGGCTCATCGCCCGGCGGTACGGCCGGTCGCTGGTGAGCGCGTCGTAGGCCTCGCACATGCCGATGATCTGCGCCTCGATCGGCACCTCATCGGCCTCCAGCATTCCCGGGTATCCCTTGCCATCGATGCGTTCGTGGTGGCACCCCACCCACCAGGCCGCCGCACCCAGCCCCGGCACTTCGCTCAGGATGTCGCGGGCATAGATCGGGTGAGCCTGCACCGCGGACATCTCGTCGATGGTGAGGATGTCGGGCTTGCTGAGGTAGTGTGCCGGCACGCCCAGCGTGCCAAGGTCCTGGAGCATGGCGGCGACCATCACGAGGTCAGCGCGCCGTTCCGTCATGTCGCAGGTCAGCGCCAGCCGCCGGGCCAGTTCTGCCACTCGCCGTCCGCGGCCCGCCTCGCGTCCGTTGCGGCCGTCGACGACGTCGCTGAGGACCCCGATGAAGTCGAACAGCTCCTCGCGGTTCATGATTCCGCCGTAGTTCAGCGACATCAGCGCCGAGGGGAGGTCGTTGTCGTAGAACCCAAGCCAGAAGTCGTCTCGGCCCGCGAGCAGCGCCATCTTCTCGGCGATCTCGGGGTCCAGCTCGTTGCCGGCCATGTCGCGCACCAGGTTCGGGCCGCGCTTCCTCACGAGGAGCGGCGAGCCCTCTGCGTCGATCATCGACTCCACGCGGTCCGCCACAGCGACGACCCGGGACACCAGCGGCATGCGCTCTCCGGCGCTGCCGGACACGCCGGAGCCGTCCCAGCAGTCGTGGTGACTCTCCACGGCCCGCGCCACGGTCTCGCCCAACCCGAGCCTTCGCACGATCTTGCCGCCCTCTTCGCAATGCCGCGCGAGCGCTTCGATCACGTCCGCCCAGCCGCCCGTAGGCACGCTCGACAGCACCTCGCGGGCGTTCGCGCTGCCGCTGATCATGCGGGCACCGCGGCCTCCGTCGATCTTCGAGGCGCTGGCCACCGCTGCCATGCCCACGTCGTGGAGGAGCGACGCGAAGTACACGTCTTCGATGCGTGCGGGCTCCATGCCGAGTTCCGTAGCCAGGTACACGCCGATATAGGCCACGCGCTGCGCATGACCGGGCCGCCGTCCCTCGGCCAGGTCGAACGCACGGCTGAGTGGGCTCAGCAACGTCCCACGGCTCAGCCGCGGAACCCCACTGAGACCCGCGTCGTCGTACAGCGACGGGTCAAGGAAGTCAGCCTTCACGGCCTGGATCAGGGCCTTTTGTGCCATAAACTCGCGTCTCCCGAAGCGCTCAGGGCCTACCGGATCTATCGACCCACGCCCCCTGAACCCACAGGGGACAATCGAGTGCGCCACACCAGAAATCGGGAAGAGTCGTAGGGGGTATCTGAGGCAGCCCGCGCATCTCCGGCGCCCTGGTGCCATTCGATGTCGTGAGGCCCGGCGACGTGGTGCTTTACACGTCAGCCGCCCGTGTCATGATCCGGGGACGCACATCGCGTCCGGGAGCGCTCATGCCCAGGTCCTTCGAAGGCGTTATCACCAGCGAGGCCGATCTGCGCGAGGTCATACCCCCGCCCCGCGGACGCGGAGCGTGGGATAAGTCGATCTCCGCCGTCGACGAGCACACTGCCGCCTTCATCGCGAAGTGCCCGTTCGTCCTCGTCGCCACCTCGGACGCATCGGGCCGCATGGATGTCTCGCCTAAGGGCGACCCGCCGGGCTTTGTGCACATCCTCGACGAGCACACCATCGCCATCCCCGATCGCCCCGGGAACGGCCGCGCCGACTCCTTCCGCAACATCCTCGAGAACCCGCGTATCGGGCTCTACTTCCTCGTGCCCGGCCGCCAGGAGACGCTCCGCATCAACGGGGGAGCGCGCCTGGTGCGCGACCAGTGGCTGCTCGATGAGATGGCGGTGAAGGGCCGGCCCGCGCAACTCGCGCTCGTGGTCGATGTCGAGGAGGTCTTCTTCCACTGCGCCAAGTGCATCGTGCGCAGCAACCTCTGGGACGCCGACGAGTGGCTGGACGCGTCCGATCTCGCCTCCATGGGCCAGGTCATGCGCGCTCAGATCAAGCTCGACGTCCCCGCCGAAGCCATCGAGCAGTCCCTCCAGAAGGACATCGAGACCCGGCTCTACTAACCGTTCCGCACCAGAGAGGGAGTTGTCGAGCGAGCTAGCGGAGTGCCGCTCGCGGCCCGGCAAGCCCACGAACGAACTCCCCTCTCCCGCGCAGTCGGGAGAGGGGTCGGGGGTGAGGGCCCTACTCAGGCCGGTACATCGTGATCTCGCGCCGCTCGGTGATGGCCCGCCCGAGCTTGCGCCACGGCCGGCCCGCGAGCAGGCCGCCGTCCACTACCAGCGCCTCGCCCGTGATCCACGCCGCATCGTCACTCGCGAGGAACAGCACCGCGCGGGCGATGTCCTCCGGTTCACCGGCCCGTCCCATGGGCTGGGTGTCGTTGACCCGCGCCCGCAGCCGTTCGAGCGCCGCCTCCACTTCGGCCGCCTCGTGCTGGCCCTTAGGGCGTCCCGCGGCGAGAGGGGTGGCGATGTACCCCGGGCAGACGGCGTTCACGCGGATGTTCTGCTCGGCCAGCTCGAGCGCGGCCGCCTTGGTCATCATCGCCACGCCCGCCTTCGCGACGGTGTACAGCTGCGCGCCGATGCCTGCCTCGAAGGCGCAGACGCTTGCCGTGTTCACGATGCTGCCGCCGCCCTGGGCGCGCATGTGCGGCGTCGCGTGCTTGATCCCGAGAAACACGCTCTTCAGCAACACGTCCATCGTCATGTCGTACTCGTCGACAGTCGTGGTTTCTATCGGCCCGGAGATGCCGCCGAAGCCGGCGTTATTGAAGAGGATGTCGATGCGCCCCCAGCGGTCGACAGCACTGTTGATGGCTGCCTCCACCTCATCCTCGCGGGCGACGTTGCACCGGATCGCCTCCGCCGCTTCGCCGAGCTCGCCCGCCAGATCCCGGGCGACACCTTCTTGCAGGTCCGCGATGACGACGTGCGCTCCCTCGGCAACGAACAGCCGCACCGTTGCCGCCCCGATCCCGCTCGCTCCGCCCGTGACCACCGCCACCTTGCCCTCGAGTCGTCCCATGCAGCCTTGCCCTCCGTCGTGAAGTCCCGCGTACTCTACTCGCCGTCAGCCGTCAGCCGTCAGCCGTCAGCCGTCAGCCGTCAGCCGTCAGCCGTCAGCCGACGGCCTTCCCGACTTGTGCTCGTATCGACGCAATGGATGGGTTATATCACTTTGCACGGATATGCCTATCGATGGCCTGCACGCTCAGGCGCGAAGGCGTACACTAGTGCGGGTAAGGCGCGACAACCCGCCTCGCGGGCCGGCGTTCTGCCCAGCACAGGCCGAACGAAGGGACGCATGGACAGCTCGCGGCTCAACCGCTTCATCAATCAGCGCCTGGCCGACCTCCCCCTCGACCAACCGGCCACCGTTTCTTCTGGCTCATCCGTTGCAGAAGCCCTTTCCCTCATGCGCGAAGGAAGCCGCTCCTGCGTGCTGGCCGTTGACAATGGCCGTCTCGAAGGCATTTTCACCGAGCGCGATGTGCTCGTCCGGTGCATGGACGACAGCTTCGACTGGCAGCAGCCACTGAGCGCCTCCGTCCTCACCCGCCCGGCCCAGACCATCCGCTCCAGCGGGACGGTCGCCGAGGCCATCGCGCTCATGCAGCAACACCATTACCGCACGCTCCCCGTCGTCGATGGCGAACGGGTTGTGGGGCTTATACGCGTCGGTGATCTCCTGATGCACCTCGCGGAAGCATTCCCGGAAGATGTACTCAACCTTCCCCCGCGCCCGCACCAGGTGATGGAAACAGAAGAGGGTGGATAAGACACGCCAATGACCACAGAAACCCCAGCTCACCCGGAGCACCAGGTCGAAGAGCTCGAACGCGTCACCATTCGCTTCGCAGGAGACTCCGGTGACGGCATGCAGCTCACAGGCACGCAGTTCACGAAGACCACGGCGATCTTCGGCAACGACCTCGCAACGCTGCCCGACTTCCCCGCGGAGATCCGGGCACCGACGGGCTCGCTCCCCGGCGTCTCCGGTTTCCAGCTCTCGTTCTCCAGCCACGACATTCGCACGCCCGGCGACCAGCCCGATGTGCTCGTAGCGATGAACCCCGCGGCCCTCAAGACGAATGTCGGGGACCTCCGCGACGGTGGCCTCCTGATCGTGGATGCGGATGAGTTCAACCCGTCGAACCTGAAGAAGGCGGCTTACGCGTCCAATCCGCTCGAAGATGGATCCCTGTCCAGGTTCCGGCTCGTCCCCATCAACATCACGCGCCAAAACGACCTCTCCGTTTCCGAGCTCCCGCTCAACACGAAGGAGAAGTTCCGGTCCCGCAACTTCTATGCGCTTGGCGTGATCCTCTGGCTCTACGGCCGCGAGATGGACACCACCATTCGCTGGGCGGAGTCTCAGTTCGCCCGGCGTCCGGACATCCTCGAAGCCAACATCCGCGCGCTCAGGGCGGGACACGCCTTCGGGGAGACCACGGAGCTCTTCCACACTCGCTATGACATCGCCCCCGCGAAAGTCGCTCCCGGCACATATCGCCACATTTCCGGGAACGAGGCGACCGCGCTCGGGTTCGTGGCTGCCTCCATCCTGGCCGACCTCCCCCTCTTCTATGGCAGTTACCCCATCACGCCCGCGTCGGACATCCTCCACGAGCTCTCCAAGCTCCGCCACTTCGGCATTAAGACCTTCCAGGCTGAGGACGAGATCGCGGCCATCGGCGCGGCGATTGGCGCGGCCTACGGCGGCCATCTTGGCCTCACCGGCACCAGCGGACCCGGCCTCGCGCTGAAGAGCGAGGCGCTCAACCTCGCTGTCATGACCGAGCTCCCCCTCGTCGTCATCGACGTGCAGCGCGCCGGACCGTCCACGGGCATGCCCACGAAGACCGAGCAGGCAGACCTCCTCCAGGCCATGTTCGGCCGCAACGGCGACTCCTCTGTCGCCATCATTGCGCCGGCTACTCCCTCGGACTGCTTCTTCATGGCGATCGAAGCGTTCCGCATTGCCCTTAAATACATGGTCCCCGTCATCTACATGAGCGACGGGTACGTCGGGAACGGCTCCGAGCCCTGGAAGATCCCTTCGCTCGATGACATCCCGAAGCTGGAATGGAAGTACGCCTCCGAAAACGGCGACTTCTCACCCTACAAGCGCGACCCGAAGACGCTCGCGCGCCCGTGGGCGGTGCCCGGCCAGAAAGGCTTGGAGCACCGCATCGGCGGCCTCGAGAAGTCCGCGGAGACCGGCGACATCAGCTATGACCCGGGCAACCACCACAGCATGACGCTGGCCCGCGCCGAGCGCGTCGCCCGCATCGTGCAGGACGTCCCTCCGCTCGAAGTCAGCGGCCCCGGGCAGGGCGACCTCCTCGTCCTCGGCTGGGGCGGCACTTACGGCGCCATCGCCTCCGCCGCCGAGAACGCGCGCAAGCAGGGCAAGAGCGTTGCCTCCGCGCACCTGCGCTACCTCAACCCCTTCCCCGCCAACCTCGGTGAGGTGCTGTCCAACTACAAGAAGGTGCTCATCCCGGAGCTCAACATGGGGCAGCTCTCGCTGCTCATCCGGGGCAGGTTCCTGGTGGACGCGGTCGCCTTCAACAAGATCTCCGGGCAGCCCTTCAAGATCGCCGAGATCGAGGCGAAGATCGACGAGCTGCTCGGCCTCTCCGGCCCCTACGAGCTCAAGTTTGGCCCGGCCTCCGTGCTGGGCGGAGGCTAATCCATGACCACTGCGCCCACATCCAACGGCTCCAACGGCCAGGTCCTCTCCGGCGACCTCCCCGTCCTCACGCGCAAGGACTTCGTCTCCAACCAGGAAGTGCGCTGGTGCCCCGGTTGCGGCGACTACTCCATCCTTGCGCAGATGCAGAAGATGCTGCCCGAGCTCAAGATCCCGCGCGAGAACCTCGTGTTCATCAGCGGCATCGGCTGCTCCAGCCGCTTCCCCTACTACGTGGAGAGCTACGGCTTCCACAGCATCCACGGACGCGCGCTCACCCTCGCGACGGGCCTGAAGTCGGCGCGGCCCGAGCTCACCGTCTTCGTCATCACCGGCGACGGGGACGGGCTCAGCATCGGCGGCAACCACCTGTTGCACGCTATGCGGCGGAACGTCGACCTCAACGTCATTCTCTTCAACAACCGCATCTATGGGCTCACGAAGGGCCAGTTCTCGCCGACGAGCGAGTTCGGGAAGGTGACCAAGTCTTCGCCGTACGGGACGACCGAACAGCCGCTGAATCCCACGCGCATCGCCCTCGCGGCGGGCGCCACCTTCGTCGCCCGCTCCATCGACCGCGACATCAAGCACCTGGAAGACATCCTCTATAAGGCCTCCCAGCACACGGGCACGTCGTTCGTCGAGGTCTACCAGAACTGCAACATCTTCAACGACGGCGCGTTCGACGCCTTCGCCGACAAGGAAGTCCGCCAGGACCGCATGGTCTACGTGGAGCACGGCAAGCCGCTTCGCTTCGGCAAGCAACTCGAGAACGGCATCCGGCTGAAGGGCTTCTCCCCGGAGATCGTGCAGAACGCTGAGGGGGACGACGGCCTCCTCGTACACGACACCAGTCTCGACGACCCGACCCTTGCCAACATCCTCGTGGGCATGGATTACCCGGCGTTCCCGGTGCCGGTCGGCATCTTCCGCGACGTCCAGCGGCCCACGTTCGACGGCCTCCTCGCCAAGCAGGTCGAGGACGCCCGCGCGAAGACGCCGGCGGACTTCAGCAAGATCCTCGCCGGCGGTGAGACCTGGGAGGTCTCCTAGCCCCCGCCAGGCTCGCTTGCACGACCATTACAGCGAAGGGCCGCCATGTATGATGGCGGCCCGGGCGTATCCGCGGAGGCCCCGGTGCAGACCCAGCGCGCGAACATCGTCATCTGCCCGAGCTGCGGCGCGGAAAACATCGAGGGCGTCGACACCTGCGAGAACTGCATGCAGGACCTGCGCACGCTCGATGTCCCCGACACCTTCCAGGTCGCGTCCGAGAGTGACCTCACGCGCAGGCTCGACGAGATCCGGCTGTCGAAACCCCAGGTAGTTGCGCCCTCCACCAGCGTGCGCGAGGTGCTGGCGCTCCTGCGCGCCGACCCGGCCGGGGCGGTCGTCGTCGTCGAGGAGGAGCGCATCGTGGGCATCTTCACGGACCGCGACGTCCTCAAGCGCGTCGCCGGCCAGCCGGGGGCGCTCGACGAGCCCGTGTTCAAGTACATGACGCCGGACCCGGTCACGCTCCGTGATGACGACACGATGGCGGTCGCACTGAACAAGATGGGCGACGGCGGCTTCCGCCACATCCCGATGCTGCGCGAGGGCCGCCTCACCGCCATCGTCACGGTGCGCGACATCATGCACTGGCTCCTCGGCCAGTACTTCGACCAGTCCCGCGCCTCCGACTCCCGCTAGCGCACCCTTCGCTTCCTCCTCGATACTTATCTAGCCCCCCGCTATGGCTCCCGTCGGATCTGTGTAAGATATAGCCGAGCACTATACCTCTCAGGTGAGCCATCCCTTGGAACTGGCCCAACTCGACGCCTTTATTGCTGCCGCCGATTGCGGAAGCTTCTCGCGCGCCGCGGACTTGCTGAACGTCGCCCAGCCGTCGCTCAGCAACCGCATCCAGTCCCTCGAGCGCGAGGTGGGTCAGTCCCTCTTTGAGCGCATGGGCCGCGGCGTGAAGCTCACGGACGCCGGACGCGCCTTCCTGCCATACGCGCAACGCGTCCTCCGCACGCTCAACGACGGCATGCTCGTGCTCGAAGGCACGCGTGACGGCACGGCCGGACGGCTCATGATCGGCACCGCTCCCGCCGTCGGCACTTACGTGCTCCCCAAGCTCCTCAAGATCTTCTGCGACAATCGCGAGGGCATCGACGTCCTCGTGCGCACCGGCCATTCCGACGAAGTCCTGCAGATGGTCCTCGACGACGACGTCCAGGTGGGCTTCGGACGCCCCATCAACCACGCGGAGGTCCGGACGATCGTCCTATACCAGGACTCCCTCGTCCTCGTCGTCTCCTCGCAGCACCGGTATGCCAAGCGCGGCACCGTGAAGGTGGAGGACCTCGCCGACGAATCGCTCATCCTCTTTGACCGCGACTCCGGCTACCACGGCATGATCCTCGGCCTCTTCCGCGACCTCGGTGTCGTCCCCCAGCAGCAGATGCAGCTCGACTCAATCGAGGCCACCAAGAAGATGGTGGAAGCGAACCTCGGCATCGCCCTGCTCCCGGAGGTCTCGGTGGAGCGCGAGATCCGCCTCGGCACCCTTCACAAGGTACATATTGAAGCCACCGAGCCCGTGCAGCGCGAGATCGCGATCATGTACCGTCGCAGCAAGCCCCAGTCCGGCCCCATGTCCGCCTTCCTCGACCTCCTCGGCGAAATCTACGGCGTAAAGCTGCCTCGGTAGGAGTCCCAGCGCGAGCATCAGCGAGCGTGCGATCGTTCTTCGCCCTTCAACGTCCCCGCAAATGAACGCATCCTTCCCTTATTCGCGATGACCAATGACTCCCCCGACCTCACACCCGCCGAGCAAAAGCGCCGCGTCGCCCAGGGCTACGACCAGGTCAGCCTCGCCTACCGTGCCGACGACTACGACTACACCAACTCCGGCTACGCCCGCATCCTCAACCTCGTCGTCGGGGAGTTCGAGCCGGCCGACCGCATCGTTGAGCTCGGCTGCGGCAATGGCATTCCCGTCACCCGCGCCCTCGCGGAACACTGCCGGGTGACGGGCGTCGACATCTCCGCCGTCCAGCTCGCTCGAGCCCGCACGCTCGTCCCTAACGCGGACTTCATCCGCGCCGACATGGCCACGCTCGACTTCCGCCCCGCCTCGCTCGCCGCCGTGGTCGCGTTCTGGTCCATCATCCACATCCCGCTGGAAGATCAGCCCGCCCTCCTGGCGCGCATCCTCGAATGGCTGCAGCCCGGCGGCCTCTTCCTCTGTTCAGTCGGGTACAACCATTGGATTGGCGCTGAGACGGACTGGCTCGACGTCCCCGGGGCGACGATGTACTGGAGCCACGTCGACCGCGATACCTACCGCGACTGGTTCACCGCCGCCGGCTACCTCATCGTGCGTGAGGACTTCCTCCCGGACACACTGGGCCCGGACCCTGTAGGCGCAACAGTCTTCTTCGCCCGCAAACCCCCACTCTCCACGGACCACTCCCCCTCTCCACGGGCGCGTGGAGAGGGGGCCGGGGGGTGAGGGGATGCTCATCGACCTGCACTGTCACACGCTCCCTCGCTCCACCTGCAGCCAGCTCCAACCGGACGCGCTCATCGACGCCGCCCGAAGCCGGGGGCTCGATGGCATCTGCCTCACCGAGCACGACCGGTGGTGGCCCGAGGACGAACTTCGGGCCCTTCGGCGGCGCACGGGATTCCTCATCCTCTCCGGAGTCGAGCTGACCACCGACATGGGCCACGTCCTCGCGTTCGGACTCCCCGAATCCGCCGCCAGCGCCGTCGGCGCCGAGTTGGCCGCCCGCGCCGCCGACCACGGCGCCCTCCTCTTCCTCGCCCATCCAGCCCGCGACAACCTCCTCCGCCTGAACCGTCAGACCATCGACACGTTCGCCTCCGTAGAGGCCGTCAACGGCTCCGACTCGCGCCTCAAGAACATGGCCGCCACCGGCATCGCCCGCGCCTTCCGACTCCCCGGCATCGGAGGGTCGGACGCACACACCCTGGCCGAGGTCGGCCGCGCCGCCACCCGCTTCCACGACCCGGCGACGGACCATGCGTCGTTGCTTACGGCCCTACGCGCCGGCCGCTACGAGGCGGTCGCGCTCGCACACGATTCCCCCTCTCCCGCGAAGTCGGGAGAGGCAGAATCCCTACCCGGGGGGTGAGGAGCTACTCCGCGAGGATCGCGTCCAGCCGGTCGTAGCCGGCCGCCATGCCCTCGTCCATGCCGCTCTGGAGGGCGCCGTCTCGCGCCTCCTTCGAGGAGTAGAGGAGCGTCGTCGTGAGTCTCGTCCCGCCTCCCATCTCGGTGAGCAGCATCGTGTTCAGCGTCTCACCGCCCGTCCAGTCCTCATCGAACAGCTCGCTCGAGACGAGGCGCTCCGGCCGGGCGATGTCGCGGTACGTGCCGCCCATGCCCATCTCCTCGTCCCCCTTGCGCCACACGAAGCGGTACTTCCCGCCCACGCGCAGGTCGATGTCGCAAACCGAGAACGACCAGCCGTCAGGCCCAAACATCCAGCGTTTCACGAGCTCGGGTTTCGTGTGCGCGTCGAAGACAAGGGCCGGCCGCGCGTTAAAGTCGCGCGTGATCACGATCTCGCGATCGTTCGGGGTTGTGACCTGGAGGGTCGCGGGGTGCGTCATTTTAGTGTTCTCCTCTGTTCATGCTCTTTAACGGGCTCCCCTCTCCCTCCGGGGGGGGGGGCGGGGGTGAGGGGCTTTTGG
>JBBDMZ010000067.1:33813-48213 GCA_040877955.1 Dehalococcoidia bacterium
CCCCCCCCCCCCCCCCCCCCCCCCCCCCCCCCCCCCCCCCCCCCCCGCCCGTCAGCCCGCCGCGGCCGCCTTTTCGAGCTTCGCCACATCGATCTTCTGCATCTGCAGCATCGCCTGCATCACGCGCTGCGACTTCTCGGGGTCCGGGTCGCCCATCAGGCGGCCCAGGGCTTCCGGGATGATCTGCCACGAGAGCCCGTACTTGTCCTTCAGCCAGCCGCACATCGACTCCTCCCCGCCATCGGCCGTCAGCTCCTGCCAGTAGTAGTCCACTTCCGCCTGGTCCTCGCAATTCACGAACAGCGAGATCGCCTCCGTGAACTTGAATTGAGGGCCACCGTTCAGGACCATGAACTCTTGCCCGGCAATCTGGAAGGTGCCGGTCGTGACCCCGCCTTCGGGGATGCCTTCCCCCTCGGGGTAGCGGTTCACGTCCACAACCTTCGCGCTCTTGAAGACGGACGTGTAGAACTTCATCGCCTCCTCGGCGTTGTTGTCGAACCAGAGGAAAGTCGTGATCTTCTGCATGGGTTGGTTCTCCTTCGTGAGTGTGGCTACGGTTCCTGCTCCTCGGCCTTCAACTCATCCAACAGGGCATCCAGGCGCTCGTAGTTGCGCTCCCAGATCTGCCGGTACTCCTGCAGCCACTGGTCCGCCTCCGCGAGCGGCTCTGCTTCCAGTCGCACCGGCCGCCGCTGCGCGTCCCGTCGCCGCGACACCAGTCCCGCCCTCTCCAACACCTTAAGGTGCTTGGAAATCGCCGGCTGGCTCATGGCGAAGGGCTTCGCCAGCTCGGTGACGGACGCCTCGCCCGTAGCGAGCCGCCGCAGGATTGCCCGCCGCGTCGGATCCGCCAGCGCCGCGAAGGTCGCGTCGAGCGTTATGGGGGAGAGACGTTCATAACTGAGAAGTTCCATAACCAAGTGGTAATATATCGCCTGGCTTCTGCGCCGTCAAGACCGTCTGGCCAGACCCAACCTTCCAACCTTCCAACCTTCCAACTACGCTAGTCATATGACGCGCATCTACCTCGACCATGCCGCCACCACGCCCCCGGACCCGCGCGTGCTGGAGGCCATGTGGCCCATGTACACCACCCACTGGGGCAACGCCTCGAGCATCTACCTCGAGGGCCAGCAAGCGCATCACGCCCTCGACGCCGCCCGCAAACTGTGCGCGGACCTGCTGGGCGCCAGCCCGAAGGAGATCGTCTTCACGAGCGGTGGCACGGAGTCCGACAACGCCGCCATCCGGGGCGCCGCGTACGCCCAGAGGGCGCGCGGCCGGGGCGACCACATCGTCACCACCCAGGTCGAGCACCACGCCGTCCTCCACGCCGTTGAGCAGCTCGAGCGCGAGGGCTTTCGCGCCACTTACCTGCCCGTCGACGCAGACGGGATGGTCGACCTCGCAGCGCTCGATGCCGCGGTCGACGACGAGACCACCGTCGTCAGCATCATGGCCGCCAACAACGAGGTGGGTACCCTCCAGCCGGTCGCGGAGGCTGCCAGCATCGCGCGGGAGAAAAACCCGAGGGTCGTTGTCCACACCGACGCCGTCCAGGCCGCCGGGGCTGTGGACATCACGCCCGCGAAGCTCGGTGTCGACCTCCTGAGCATCGCCGGTCACAAGCTCTACGGGCCCAAGGGCGTGGGGCTGCTCTACGTGAAGAATCGGACGCCGTGGCAACCCATGTTGCTCGGCGGGACGCAGGAAAAGGAACGCCGCGCCGGCACGGAGAACCTCGCGGGCATCGCGGGACTGGCCACCGCGATGAAGCTCGCCTGGGACGAGACGCCCGCGCGCAACGCCCATTCCCGGAAGCTCCGTGACCGCCTGCTCTTCGAGCTCCCCGAGCGAATCCCGGACACGGTCATCACCGGCCCCGCGGACCCGGAACGGCGGCTCTCGAACAACTTCAGCTGCTGCTTCCGCAACGTCGAAGGCGAGAGCGTGCTACTCGCGCTGGACATGACTGATATCGCTGCCAGCTCCGGCAGCGCGTGCACCACCGGTTCGCTGGAGCCCTCCCACGTTCTCAGCGCCATGGGCATCGATCCCGACCTCGCGCACGCCTCCCTCCGCCTCACCGTCGGCGCCAGTAACACCGAAGCCGACATCGAGCGTGTGCTCGACACGCTCCCGGGCATCGTCACCCGGCTCCGCGCCCTCGCAGGCGGCTAGTCCGCTGCCGCACCGGATCAGTGCCGCGCGCGTGAGCAAGCGGTTGGTCTCTCTCCCTGAATTCGCCGGAAGCCGCATGCGGGTTGCAGCGAGCAACCGTCTTTGACATGCTCGCCGCACTCTCGAAACACGCCGGAGGCTTTCCGTGTCCGAAACCGATGAAGTCCTTATCGAACGAGAAGATGGGGTGCTCACCATCACCCTCAACCGGCCCGATCGGCTGAACGCCATCAGCGGCCCCATGCTCAACAAGCTCTCTGAGACGCTCCAGGAGGCGAACATCGATCCTGAGGTGCGGGTTGTGGTGATGACCGGCGCGGGCCGTGGCTTCTGCGCCGGGCTCGACCTCAAGGATCAGATGTCGGGTAACGGCGTGGCCGCCGGCAGCCGCGGCTACCGCCTCTTCGACCTGCACAACTCACCGCCCATCGTCATCAACCGCATGGACAAGCCCATGATCTGTGCGCTCAACGGCGCCGCCGCCGGCTACGGCATGGACATGGCCCTCGGGTGTGACATCCGCATCGCGAGCGAGAACGCCAAGATGGGCGCGGTCTTTGCCAAGCGCGGCGTCCTTCCGGAGTCTGGCGGCTGTTGGTATCTGCCGCGTCTGCTCGGCTGGGCCAAAGCCGCGGAAGTCGCGTTCCTCGGCGACGTACTTGATGCCCAGCGGTCGCTCGAGCTCGGGCTCGTGAACAGGGTGGTCCCCCACGACGATCTCATGCCGGAGACGATGAAGGTCGCGCGCCAGATTGCGAACAACGCTCCCCTCAGCGTGCAATCCACCAAGCGCATGATGCGACTTGGCATGGAGGAGAGCTTCGAGGCCGCGGTGGATCACATCTATCTGCAGCTCCTGCCCCTCTTCCAGAGCGACGACTTCAAGGAGGGCCTTGCCGCGTTCGCCGAGCGCCGCGAGCCCGCCTTCAAGGGCCGGTAATCGGGCGTTCCGTAGTTGGGAAAATCCAAGAGAAATACAAAGGGACAAAAGGAACAAAGGATGAAGCCGCAGGGAGTCGATTACCCGCCGGACGACGGCCGAGAGTCCGACGACCTGGATCCCGGCATCGCGCAAGCTCCTCCAGAGGCGAACGCAGCCTGCCGACGGGTGATCGGCGCGGCGATTGAAGTACACCGCACGTTAGGCGCTGGCTTCATTGAGTCGGTCTACGAGCGTGCCCTCTGTATCGAGCTCCGGCGGCTCGGCATCTTCTTCGTGAGCCAGCCCCTCATTGAGGTTTCCTACAAGGGTGAGGCCGTCGGCGAGGGCCGGCTCGACCTGATCGTGCAGCGCTGTCTGGTCGTTGAACTCAAGGCGATCGAGGCGATCAAGGACGTCCATCTGGCTCAAGTTCGATCGTATCTTCGAGCCACAGGACTCCAGCTTGGTCTAATCATCAACTTCAACGTCGTCCGGCTCCGGGACTCTGGCATCCGGCGAGTCGTCAACCTCTAGTTTCTTTGTCCCTTTTGTCCCTTTGTATTTCTTGGGCTCGTCCGCACACCACAAAGCCGCCGGTTGAGTGCCGGCGGCTTTCGTGTCTTGCGGCGGAGGAGCCTAGTGGCAGGCGCGCGCCTGGCCGCTGCCGTCCGCGGTTTGGAAGCTGGAGCCGCAGGCGCAGCCCTTCGTCGCGTTCGGGTTGAAGATGCTGAAGCCACTCTTCATCACGTCTTCGACGTAGTCGATTTCGGCGCCTTCGAGGTATTGCGCGCTCTCGGGGTCGATCACGATCTTGACGCCTGACTGGTTGAGGATGATGTCGTCGTCTTCAGCAGAGCGGGCGAGGGCCATGCCGTACTGGTAGCCGGAGCATCCGCCGCCGGCGACGAACACGCGGAGGGCGCCATCGGGGAGCTCGCGAGCCTCCAGCAGCGCCTTCGCCTTCTCGGCGGCCTTGTCGGTGATGTTCACGAGAATGGTCGGCGCCTGGGCTTCGGTAGTCATAAATCCTCCGCGGGGAGTGGAAATTCGAATCGAGAGCGACGCCCCACGCGTCACTACTGGAAGTATAGCAGCTTCGGGGCGGCGTCCAAACCTTGCTGACACAGAGGCACAGAGAGCACAGAGCTTAGTCTCGAATGACTCGCTGGACTCCGCCGTCTGTCAGCCTGGCCACGTTGAAGTTGATGAGCAGCCCAAGGTGCAGCTTCATCGCCTTCAAATACGACAGCAGTTGCGCGGAGTGCAGGCCGAGAACTAGCTCCACCGACTTCAGTTCCACAACGATCCGCCCATCCACCAGCAAGTCCAGCCGGCCCTCGCCAATGACTTCGCCCTTGTACGCCACCTCGATGACCGGCTGCCGCACGAACGGTATCCCACGTGCCCGTAGCTCGACACACAGAGCCGACTCGTACAACTGCTCCAGGTAACCTGGGCCAAGGGTCCGATGGACCTCGATCGCAGCACCGATGATCGCCCCACTCAGCTCATTCAGCGCCGCCCGCTCTGATTCCTCCATCAAAACCTCTGTGTCCTCTGTGTCTCTGTGTCTAAAGAAGGTTTCTCAGAAGGTTGACGCGGCTGGTTTGGAAGACCATCGACTCGCGGGAGGCGCGGCGCAGGCGGCCGAATTCAGCGTCCTGCTGCGCCATGCTGTCGAATTTCTCAAGCTCCGCCAGCGTGTCGAACTCACCCACGAGCGAGATCCCGCTGGTCGCACCCGTCACCGCAGACCACACGCTCGTGGTCGCATCGATGCCCCGGTCCTTCTGGTACTCCAGCGCCTGGGAGACGGACATCACGAAGTCCCGGTGGTGTCCGGGCCGCACTTCGCCTGAGAGCGTGCGCATGTAGTGGCGCGGCTCCGTGGCGTCCTCACTCGAAATCAGTCCCTCTGAGTGGTAGTCCAGCCGCTGGATCTCCACGACCGCCGAGTCGAAGACCATGAGCGATCGCACGGCCCGGCGCATTCCCGCGAAGAGCGCGTCCACCGCAGCCATTTCCGTGAACTTCTCGAGCTCCTCGAGTGTGTTGAAGTCACTGGCGATCACGACGCCGTTGGTCTGACCGGTCATCGCGCCCCAGATGGTCGTGCGCGCGCGGATCCCCCGATCGAGCTGGTGCTGGCTCGCCTCGCGCATCGCCGCAAGGAACGGAGCCGTCTGGCCCTGGTCGATGATCCCTCGGAAGGTCCTGCGGTACATGCGCACCCCGCGTCAGATTGTGCCGCCCGGTTACGGCGCGCCAAGTCTAGCAGGAAGTCACGGGCACCGACGCCAACTAGATATACTCCGCTCATGACGCTCTGGGTCGCATACTTCAAGTTCCGCGAAGGCACGAATGTCCTCCAGGGCCTGGAGGCCTTCGAACGCCGCAAGACCTTCGAGCACCCGGCGCACGCCGAGGTCCTGGGCGAATACTGGGTGAACGCTCCCACCGACCAGCCGCAGGTCGTGCTCATCTGGGAATCAGAGGACGAAGGCCCCGGCGATTACTACGAAGCTGCCTGGGGCGACCTCTTCGACATCACCATCTCCCAGGCCACCCGCCCCATCTCCGACCTCCCCGACGAGCTACCCAATTTCGCCGCAGCGCCGAATGAATGAATAAGTGCGATGAGCGATCCCGTCCTCGAAGCGCCTCACCATCTCGACCCGGATGAGTCCCCGGTCGAATGGCGCCGGCTGTCACGACAGCTGGGCATCGGCGCGTTCTGGCTGCTGATCATGTTGGTCGCCCTGGCCGTGCTCGACCGCGCCTTCGACGACGACGAACCCGAGCCGCGGGGGTTCATCGAGTTCGTCCTCGGGTCGTCCGTCCAGTGCATTCGTACGTCCTCCGAGGTCAGCCCGGGTGGCGGTCCGGCGCGGCTCGTGCCGGAGGAGGGCGCGGTGTCCCTCGGCCGCTGCGACGGACTCGGTCTGGCGTCATCGACGGAGCCGGTCACGCACCCCAACGGTAAACGCTACATCGACACCTACCGCACGGAGTACTACGTCCGAGTCGCTCAGTTCGAACTGGAGGAAGGCCGGACTGAGTATGGTCCGGACGAGGCAACTGAGCTGCTGCGCATCGTCGACGAAGCCTGCTACCAGCAGTACGCTCACCTGGCGCCTTATCCGGGCAGCTGGAATGGCTGCCCCGGCGACAGGTCCGCGTTCCCGTAGTCGGCACAACCTCAACAGAGCCCGAAGCGTCAGCGAGGGTGCCGAAACGGACGCCACGACATGGAGCCCGGAGCGTTAGCGACGGGTTCACTGGAGCAGATAATCGTGCAGCGTCAGCCCGCTGGCGCGCACTTTCGCCGCCTCATCCTTCCCCAGCCAGCGGATGTGCCACGGCTCGTAGACGTAGCCCGTAATCGACTCCTTGCCATCCGGGTAGCTCACGATGAACCCGTGCTCCCAGCTGTGCTCGGCCAGCCACGCCGCCTCCGGCGTCCCTTCGAAGCTCTCCAGCCCGTAACCCGCGCTCACGCTCGTCACGTCGGTGGTTGTGCCCAACTGGTGCTCGCTGTGGCCGGGGCGCGCGCTCACCCGGTCTGCGTACGCCTGCCCGCCACGATTCACGTGTGACGAGTATGCCGACACCTGCTCCTGGTAGTTCCGGTACGCGCTCGCCGCCACGATGGTGTAGCCGTCCTTCTGTGCTGCCGCGAAGAGCTCCTTGTACGCGGCAGCGGCATCTTTCCGCAGCCGCTGGCCAGCGCTCGCCACTATCTCCGCCGGCAACGCCTCCAGGTCCTGTGGCACGCAGTCCTGCGTCAGCCGGTGCGTCTTGTCCAGCGGCGCCAGGATGTCCCCGCAGGCCACGACGATCGTGTTATCGGGGAGCACCGTGCCTCGCGGCGTCGGCGTCGCAGGCACAGGTGTCTCGGTCGGCGTAGACGTGGGCTGGGGCGTCTCCGGGGCGAATGCGGTTTCGACCGTCGTGAGCGTGGCAGTGGGGCCGGCATCGCCATCACCGCATCCGACCAGCACCAGCGCCGCCAGCAGCGCGCCGAGGCAGCTAGCGCGCTTCCAGCAGGTACTCATGCAACGTCTTCCCGCTCTCGCGCACCTTTTGCGCCGCATCCTCGCCCACATAACGCATGTGCCAGGGCTCGTAGGCGTACCCCGTCACGTCCTCTTTGCCCTCGGGGTAGCTCACGATGAAGCCGTACTCCCAGCTGTTCGCCGCCACCCACTCCGCCTCCGCCGTCCCTTCGAACGCATCCAGGTCATATCCCACGTTCGAGCTCGAGACGTCCACGGTGGTGCCCAACTGGTGCTCGCTGTGCCCGGGCCGCGCGCTATAGCGGTCGACGTCGTCACCGTAGATCGCCTTGTTCGCCTCGTAGGCAGAGACCTGCGCGTCGTAGCTCCGGTAGGCGCTCACCGCGCGCAACCCGACCCCATCACGCGCCGCCGCCGCCGCCAGCTCGGCGAACGCGTTGGCCGACTCGGCACGCATGAGCTGGCTCTCCCCGTGGCTCAGGTCCCCTGACAGCTCCTGCACGTCGCCCGGCGCGCAGTCAGAGGGGAGGCGGTGCGCTTTGTCCACGGGCGCGAGGATGTCCCCGCAAGCGACCGTCTCCGGCTCCTCGCCGGTCGGCTCAGGAGTCTCGTTGGCCGGGTTCTCACCGGGTGCGGTCGACGTCTCGTCGGCGGGCGCGGTCTGGGTCTCGGCGCCGTTCGGTGGCCCGAGCGGGGGCATCGTCCCGCCCCCGCCGCCGCCGCCGTCGCGTGCCAGCGCCCCGAAGATGACGACGAATAACGCCGCTGCGCCTATGACGACGGCCCCGACGGCGAGGGCATTGAGCTGCGCCCAGCCGTCGCCCGGCCGGCCGCCGACGGTGTCTCGTCGCTGACGTTGCGAATCGGTCATTGGCTTCGAGGGTAGCGGCTCCTGGCGTTTCGCCCCACCTGCCTCCTCACCTCGGCTTCACCGAGCGGCCTCACTTTGCCGTCCTCGGGTCCCGCTCCACATCATCCAGGAACGCTCGGAGCAAGGCATTTGTCACCTCCGGCTGTTCGAGCTGGAAGAAGTGGCCGGCGCCTGCAATCAGCTCCTGCCGTACGAACATCGCGATCTCCCGCAGCCAGGTCGCCTCCCCGAGTGGCCGCTCGGCCCAGAACACCATGAATGGCTTCTTGTCTGCGGCGCGAATCAGCTCTTCGAGGCGCTCCACGAAGACATTACCGTTCGACAGCATCCCTGCCGCCACGTCTCCGGGGCAGGTGAGCATCATCGCGCGCACCGCGTCTCGCAGCTCGTCGGGGGTGCTCTCAGTGAAGAACGCCTCCACGAGCTCCGCCATCGGCGACATTGAACCAGCCTCCGCGACGGCGTTCGAAGCGCCCTCGAACGGGCCTTCGCGCGCCGACGTCAGCGGCGAATCGCCCAGCACGATGCCGCGCACGAGCTCCGGGTGGCGGTCGTTCAGCAGCAACGCCACGAGCCCGCCCAGGCTGTGCCCCACGACGATCGCCGGCCCCAGTTCGAGCTGCTCCATCAGCGCCGCGATGTCGTCCGCCGCCTGCGTCGAGTCGAACGGGGGCCTCGCCTCAGATTCTCCCCGGCCCCGCAGGTTCACCGCGACGCAGCGGTGGTCCCTGCCCAGGTCCGCCAGCTGTGGCGCCCACGCGCTCAGGTCGCAGGCCCACCCGTGGACGAACACGAAGGGCGGGTCACCCCGTCCTTCGTCGATGTACTCCAGGCGCGCGCCGTTGACGGTCAGTGCCGCCATCGCATGACCCGATGCTGCCGCTTCCGACGACGCGACACTGGCCGCGCCGCCATCAGCAGAAACGGCGCCACCTTCGTGAGCATCTGCAGGGCGCTGGATGCACCCGATCGGCTCTTCTCGGCGCCCGCCTTTAGCTTCTTCCGGTCGACCTTCTGGACCGCGGCCTTCGCTGTCGCCGGCGTGTGCTTCGCCGATTCGCCGAGCGCGGACAGCAGGTCCTGCGCGGCGACCCGGGCCCGCTCGAGGTCCACGCCCTCGAGGGTGGTGCGCGCGCGGCTCGCGCTGGCTTTGCCGACGACCGCCAGCGCCGCGGCCGTCTCGCCCGCGCGCAACCGCGCCTTCTCGATGTCCGCAGCGGCCACACCGCGAAGGTTGCGTTGAGCCTTCTGCTGAGCCGCTGCCGCCTTCTTGTCGTGACGACGCTTCCACGCGTAACCGCCGCCCCCAATCGCGACCATCGCCGTGGCTCCCACCAGCACGAGCGGCAGGAAGGGGATGCCGCGCCGCCGCCGGATCTCATGCTCCTCCATCAAGGCGCCAAGCGGCGGTGGCTCGCTCGCCGCGACAGGCTCGAACTGGCCACGCTCCACGTCGCTCAGGAATTCGCGCACGCCTGAAGTGAACTCATCCGGGTTGTCTCCCGGCACGCTGTGCCCGGCCCCCGGAACAACGACGAGCCGCGCGCGGGGCATCTCCGCCACCACGCGATCAGCGACATCCGCCGTGAGCACGTCGCTCTCAGCGCCGCGCACCAGCAGGGTCGGCACCTGGATGCTGCGGAAGAGCTGCCACGTGTCGTCGTTCGAAAGCTCGCTCCCCACGCGCAGCCCCTCGCGGCCCTCGCGGAAGCGCTTATCGAACTTCCAGGTCCACTTCCCCGTGTCCAGCGGCTTCAGCCGGTGCCGCATGCGCTCGCGGATGTTCTCCATGGTCCTCCGCGGGTTGAATCGGTGGGCCATCTCCACGAACTCCTCGAACTCGAGCTCGTCCGGCCCCCGGGTGAAGCGCACGATGTTGTCCACGCCCTCTTTGGATGACTCCGGCCCGACGTCGACGAGCACAAGCGTACGCACGCGTGCGGGGTGGCTCACGGTGTACGCCACTGAATTCAGCCCGCCCATGCTGTGGCCAATCAGGATGAAGCGCTCCAGTCCCAGGGCGGCCGCGAAACCCTCGATGTCCGCGACGAAGGCCTGCCGCGTGTAGTCGCCCGCGTCGGACCAGTCACTGTCCCCGTGCCCGCGTTGGTCGAGCGCGATGAGGCGGTAATGGTCCTGCATTCGTTCGGCGAACTCGTCGAACATGTGCCCGGAGACGCCGAATCCGTGGAGCATCAGGATGGCAGGGGCGGAGCTGTTGCCCCACTCCTGGTAGTGCAGCTTCAGGTTGCCGACGACAGCATCTCGCTCGAGATACCCGGTAGTCACCATCGCGCAGTCCTCCATGGTGGGGATCACCGGGCGGCCAACTGCCAGCCCGGGAGCTTCGATGATAGCACCGCCTCCCCTCCCTGGGCGTGAGTCGCACCGTTATCGCAACACCACCTCCACACGTGGCGGGCCACCGCGCGCGCGAGGGCGGCGCATCATTGCGGGCGCGGGAGGCCACGCCTACCCCAACGCTGGCAAGCCCTGCTCCGCCAGGAGCTGGTTGTAGTGCCGCACCACCGAGTCCCCCTGGTAGGCGAATCCGCCGCCGGGGTTGAACGAGTAGTTGTAGGCCACGTGCGCGCGCGAGGGCAGTCCCGCCGCCGCCGGATCGATAGCCATCATCCAGAGGGTAAGCTGTTCCTTCATCCCCGCCGCATCGGCGCGTTCCCGTACGTCGCCGCGCGAGTCCCTCATCCCACGAGGTTCGACTATGCCCGAGACCCGCATCCCCGACCCCACCCTCATGGCCCGCCTGCAGCTCAGCGTGACGGGCATCGACTGGGCCGCTTCGCTGGTCGCCCCCTGGCAGCACGAGTCCGTCGAGGGTGAATGGCCGCCCAACGCTCAGCTCTGGCACCTCCTCGCCGTCGAGCGCGAGAACTTCCAGCCTCGAATCAAGGCGGTCCTCAGCGAAGACCGCCCGGCCCTCCAGCGCTGGGACAGCGAAGGCCGGCTCGCCGACGAACGCCCTGCCGTGGACATCCAGGAGTACGCCGCGCAGTTCATGGTTGAACGCGAAAAGACGGTCGCCCTGCTCACCGGCCTCACGCCCGAGCAGTGGCAGCGGACCGGCACCTGGCCCGATGGCAATGAGGTCGACCTTGCGTGGGTTGCGGAGAAGGTGCTCTGGCACGGCCTGGACCACTTCGCCCTCCTCCTCGACCTCCACCAGGAGTACGACCACCGCCACGCCCGTCGCTGGACCGGGAGCACGTAGTCCGCGCCGCGACCGGCAGGAAGCGGTTCCTGCCCGTCTAACCATGTTGCCGGGCCACCACCGATTCCGCGCGACTACCTGGCAGTCGGTGCGGGCTACTGCTCCCGCTCGCGCTCCCGGCGCTCGCGCAGGTCCTTCTCGCTTGCGGTTTCCTTGCGGGGTTTTGCAGCCTGGCGCGCACGCTTCTCCGCCGCCTTCGACACCGGCCGCTCGATGGGCGTGGTCTCGCGCTCCAGCCGCGCCCCAATCAAGGCGGCAGCCCGTGCGGCAGACTCCTCGGGGTTCGGGCCCGCAGCCCTTTCCGCTGGCTGGCTGTGCCGGCCATTCGGGCTTGCCGCGACGGGAGCCGGGACCACCCGCACAACCTTCGTCTTTGGGCGCTTGCCGTTGACCTTTGCTGCGGCCACCGTCCCCGCAGCCTCCAGGATGGGGCGCAGGTACAGTCCGGTGTAACTGGTCTTGTGGAGCGCGATCTCCTCAGGCGTGCCCGTGGCGATCAACTCGCCGCCCCGGTCGCCGCCGAGCGGGCCGAGGTCTATGAGATAGTCCGCCGTCTTGATCACGTCGAGATGGTGCTCGATCACGAGCACCGTGTTGCCAGCATCCGCCAGCCGGTTGAGCACCTCGAGCAGGTGCGACACATCCTGGAACGAGAGCCCCGTCGTGGGCTCATCGAGGATGTAGAGCGTCCGCCCCGTCGACCGCCGCGATAGCTCGGACGCCAGCTTGATGCGCTGCGCCTCGCCGCCGGAGAGCGTGGTCGCGGGCTGCCCGAGGTGGATGTACCCGAGTCCCGTCGCCTCCAGGGTCTCCATGATCCGCTTCACTCGCGGGAAGCGGTCGAAGAACTCCACCGCCTCCGAGACGGTCATGTCGAGCACTTCCGCGATGTTCTTGCCCCGGAACAGGATCTCCAGCGCCTCCCGGTTGTAGCGCTTCCCGTGGCAGACCTCGCACGGCACCGTCACATCCGGCAGGAACTGCATCTCCACGACCTTGTACCCGTCGCCTGAGCACTCCTCGCAGCGGCCGCCCTTCACGTTGAAGCTGAAGCGCCCCGGCTTGTATCCCCGCGCCTTCGCCTCAGGCACGGAGGCGTAGAGGTCGCGAATGATCCCGAAGGCGCCTGTGTAGGTCGCGGGGTTCGATCGCGGGGTGCGCCCGATGGGCGACTGGTCGATGTCGACGACCTTGTCGATGCCGTCGAGGCCCTCGACCGAGTCGTGCAGGCCTGGCTTCTGGCGCGACCCGTGCAGCACCTGGGTCGCGCGCTTCACCAGGATCTCCGTGATCAGCGACGACTTCCCGGACCCCGACACGCCCGTCACCGCCACGAACATCCCCAGCGGGACCTCCACGTCGAGCCCGCGGAGGTTGTTCTCGCGGGCATTGCGGATCCAGAGCGACTTGCCATTCCCGGCGCGCCGCTCCTTCGGCACCGGGATCTCCCGCCGCCCCGAGAGGTAGGCGCCCGTGATGCTCTCCTCGCTTGCCTTGATGTCGTCGATGTCGCCCTGCGCCACGAGGTTCCCCCCGTGCACCCCCGCGCCCGGGCCCATGTCGATGATCCAGTTCGCCGCCCGCATCATCGCCTCGTCGTGCTCCACGATGAGCACGGTGTTCCCCAGGTCCCGCAATCGCTCCAGTGTCTTGATAAGCCGGTCGCCATCGATGGGGTGCAGCCCGATCGATGGCTCGTCGCAGATGTAGAGCACGCCCATCAGGGCCGACCCGATCTGCGTCGCCAGCCGGATGCGTTGTGACTCCCCCCCGGAGAGGCTCCCAGAGACGCGGTCGAGCGTCAGATAGTCGAGCCCCACGTCCACCAGGAATTCCAGCCGCGACCGGATTTCCTTCAGGATCTGGTGCGCGATCGTCTGCTCGCGCTGGTTCAGTGGCGTGTCTGGCGCCGCCAGCCCGTCGGCCCACGCCTTCGCCTTCACAATGGAGAGAGAGGTCACCTCTACGACCGACTTCTCGTCGATCAGCACGCCGAGCGCCTCGGGCCGCAACCGCCGCCCTTTGCAGACCTTGCAGGGGATCGCCGCCATGTACTTCTCGATCTCCTGGCGGATGTAGTCGGAGTCCGTCTCCTTGTAGCGACGCTCGAGGTTCGTGATCACGCCCTCGTATTTCGCGTCGTAGGTCTGGGTGCGCCCGTACTGGTTGGTGAAACGCAGCGTCAGCCGCTTGTCGCCCATCCCGTAGAGGATGGCCTGCACCTGTTCCGCGGTGAGATCGCGAATCGGCGCGTCCACAGAGAATCCCATCCACTCCGCCAACGCCTCCAACTGCCGCATGTACCAGCCGGCAACGCTTGGCGACTTCGACCACGGCTCGATCGCGCCGGTGGAGATGGACTTCGACTTGTCCGGGATGATCATTTCCGGGTCGATCTGCATCTCCACGCCGAGGCCCGTGCACTTCGGGCATGCCCCATGCGGGCTGTTGAACGAGAATGTGCGCGGCTCGATCTCCCCGATCGACGTGCCGTCGTAGGCGCAGGCGAAGTGCTCGCTGAACAGCCGCTCCGCCTCCTCGCCCCTGGGTGCGTCTCCTGCGAAGGCCACGATCATTGTCCCCGTGCCGACCTTGAGCGCCAGCTCGACCGAGTCCGCGATGCGGGACGTCGCCGTCGCGTCGGTGCCCGGCTCCGGGACGACCAGCCGGTCGACCACGACATCGATGTCGTGGCGCTTGTTCTTGTCGATCACGCCCAGTTCATCCAGGTCCCGCACCTCGCCGTCGACGCGGACGCGTACGAAGCCCGTCCGGCGCGCTTCCTCGAAGATGCCCTTGTGCTCGCCCTTCATGGCGCGCGTCACTGGCGCCAGCAGCAGCAGCCTCGACCCCGGGGGATAGGACAGCGCCGCATCGACGATCTGCTGCACCGTCTGCTTCTCGATGGGGCGGCCGCACTTTGGGCAGTGCGGTCGCCCCGCGCGCGCCCACAAGAGCCGCATGTAGTCGTAGATCTCCGTGACCGTACCCACTGTCGAGCGTGGATTGTTGGACGCGCCTTTCTGGTCGATCGAAATGGCCGGCGAGAGCCCATCGATGTGATCGACATCCGGTTTCTCCATCAGGCCGAGGAACTGGCGCGCATAAGCGGACAGCGACTCCACATAACGCCGCTGCCCCTCGGCGTAGATGGTGTCGAAGGCGAGCGACGACTTCC
>JBBDMZ010000068.1:0-9406 GCA_040877955.1 Dehalococcoidia bacterium
CGCTCGGCGGGTTCCGGTTCGGCGTTGACCACCGGGGCGATGATGCTGGGGCGCGACTTGTCCTCCAGTTCGGATGCGGCATCGGTTGATTCGGGAACCACGTTCGCCCACGGGCGCGTTACCGCCTTGCGTTCCGTGCCCAACGCTTTCGCCAGACCGGACAGCGCGTTGAGACCTTGGATCCACCGGCCGAGGGCCACGTCCTTTTCAATCACCCCGGACGCCATTTCGTGTTCGATCGTTTGGAGGATTCCTTCAAGCCAGACGAACCGTTCAACCAGCGCGTTCTTGACGTGCGACAATTCAACGTCGCCCCCGATGTCCTCGACAATCGCTTGCCGGTTCGCGCGGAGGGCGCGGGCCAGTTCCGTCCGACCGTCCAGCGAACTCAAGAACCCCGGCTCCCATTTCGCGGGCAAGTCTTGCGGCTTGGTCGATCGGTTCTGGCGTCCGGTCTTGCTCTTGTAGGTTCGGGGCATCAGGTGCGTCCGGTACTATTCGATTAGCCGATACTGTACAGGTTTATGTATAACCGATCCCGATGGTATCTCCAATGCGTCTCCGAGGTAATTTCCGATCGGCGCATAGAAAAGGCCGCCACCGAGGACGGCCTTGCTTTACGCTTTCGATCGGCGATCGGACCGGGCTACGATCCGTCCGGGCTGCGCAGAATCGCGTACACGGTGGGACGGGAAACGCCAACGGCACGGGCGATATCCGCGATCCGCTCCCCGGCATCCTTCATCCGGCGGATCGTCCGGGCCTGAACGTCGCTGACTTGCTTCCGAACCCCCGGCTTGGAACCGCCCCACCGCTTGCCTCTCGCACGGGCGACCGTCTGCCCGGCCTTGACCCGTTCGCCCCGCACCTCAGTTTCGTACTGGGCGACGGACGCAAGGACGTGGGCCATCAACCGCCCGGCGGGGGTCGATAGGTCCAGCCCTTCCTTCATCGACACCAGATTGATCTTGCGTTCGATCAGGTCCGCGAACAGGGCGGTCAGGCCTTTCGCTGTGCGGCCCAGCCGATCGAGACGCCAGACCACGACGGCCGAGACCTGCCCCTTTCGGATTGCGCCCTCCAGCTTGGCCCAGCCCGGTCGCTCCATCGTCTTGCCCGTGGCCTTGTCCCGATACTGCTTCACCGGTCCGTCCTGGGCATCGGCCCAGCGCGTCAGGTCCGGCTCCTGACTCTTGGTATCCTGCCCGTTACCGGACACGCGGACGTAAACGGCGACGTGCTTCATAGGTCGGCTCCTACTTGGGGAAATCGAACGCCCCAATTGTATCCGTCCGTCCACTATACGTAAAGGGTCGTTTATAGCCGAAACGTTACGCACGGACGGGCGACGGACCGAGCCGAACGCTGGGGAATCGTGGGGTCGATCCGTCCTACGTCGATACTATGCGCTCCCCCGATTTCCGCCCCCCGGTTGATCGTCGCGGCCCCCAGCGTTCAAGGTAGGCGGGGCGGCTGTGGACGGGGGCGGGTGGTCTCACCGCGCCACGGTTGTCGTCGGCTGCCGCGTTGGTCTCACCCTTGGCGGTTACGTTGCATCTGGCGCACCCGTTGAACCCCCCTCACGTCAACCGGTCCCCCGGTCGGCGGCGCTTGACCCGTTCCCTCACCGCGCGCACTCCCGCATCGAAGTCACGTAGTACAAGATCGTCGCGATCCGCTCCCACCCCGGTTCCCCGATCAACGGGGCGTTCCCGTGGGCTTCGTGAACATCGCACAGCAGAACGTCCGTCGTGTCCATATCCACGGCAACGCGGTACTTGGGGAAGATCAACTGCCCCCCGCTGTACTGGCCGGAGCGAAGAATCGAGATCACGCCGAACCCGTCCGGCAAGTCGCCATCGTCGCGATGGACCTTGGTCCGCGCGTCGTGCGTCGCATCCCACAGGTTGACGGTTACTGTCGTGAAGGCGGTATCCGCGATCGTCCATTCGCGGTCCGTCTGGTACGCGATTCGACGCTGGACCTTGTAGCGCGACGGCAACTCCCGGCGGAATACCGTATTCACCGCGCGGACGAACGGCAGGACGTTCCCCCACTCCGGCAGGTTGTCGCGGGTGAAGGCGGTCAAGCGGCAATTCGATTGCTCGTTGTCCCGGTAGTAGCCGATGATCCGCGAGTACAGGTCGCGGTGCGGTGAGTGCGCCCGTCCGGCCTTCCGGAGCGCGGGGCGGGCTTGCTCGCAGATGGCGGGGTCGAGGGCGCGCTTGCGGAACAAGAGCAACGGGGAACCATCCGGCTTGAACACGTCCGTCGAGTGGCGACCGATCACCGGCAGGTCGTAGTGGCGGTGGTCGAGTTCCGCGCCCTCTTGCGCGTCCACCCACTCATCGGATTCCGGGATCATCACGCGGCGAACGATTCTAGGCATCGGCGTTCTCCTTCGCGAACCGGAGCGCTTGAAGGATCGTCGCCTTGTCATCCGCGGTGTGGAAGACCTTTTCCAACAGGAACCGGAGCAACGAACCCCATTCGCCCGCCTCGGCCCGCGTCAGTTCGTATGGCCCGACCGGAACCACCGGAGCCGGATCGTCAGCGGGTTTCGTCGGCTTCTTGGTCGGCGGCGTGGACCGTCGCGGGCGCTCCTTGCGGCCGATCAACCGGTACGCGCGGGCCAAAGACGAAACGTTTTCGCTTTTGAGCTTGTCGCGATAGCGGAACAAGCGGATGTAGTTCTGCGCCGTTCGGTTCGTGAACGGCAGGTTGTCCGCGATCCACGGTCCGAATTCCCCGTGCTTCAATTCCTTCTTCTGCGCGGCCAAGAGTTCGCCGATACGAATGGCCTTGTCGAGGGACAGGCGCAGGGAATCGACGACTTCCCCGTGAAGGCGGACGATTTCAGCGACGGTGGATTTGGGGGCGGTTTTGACTTTCGGCATTCGCGGTCTCCAAAAATGTGCGGGGGGCGACGTTGAACTTCCATTTTACCGCACATGTAAAGCGCTCGCGGATCGTGGCGGCGCGGGGTCGCTACCGGACCCGGTATGCCGCCTGCCGACAGCGGGGCGAACAATAGCGGGCATCTTGACGTTTCGGGCGGAACGTCCCGCCGCACCCGTCGCAAGAGCGGGCAGCGCCCCCCCGATCGGCTCGCTTGGCCCGGCGACGGTCCATCGCGGCGGCGCGCTGACAGGAATCGGGACCGTTGGAGCAGTATCGTTGGTTCGCGTTCTGGCGGGCGAACCGCTCGCCGCAGCGGGCGCAATCCCCGATGTAGCGGAATCCGGCGGGCGCGGACGGATCGGGGATGGACAGCAGCGCGGGGTCTTGAACGTCCTGGCGCGCGGCGTTACGGATCGGGGTTCGGCGCTTTCGTGCCGGCGGAGCGGAGCAAACCTGACCCGGTTCCGGTGCGTTACGGTTAGCGGTTAGGCGCTTCTGCTTGCTGGGGATGGGGGGCATGGCGCGTTACGGATAATGGTTAGGGGTTCAAGCGGGGGGCGATGCTGGTTTGGACACCAAATTTATGGGAAACGGTGGGAGTTAGTCACCTCCTTTTCGGTGCGCGCTGACCACGTATTCAACCTGCCGCCATGACTGTCCGACCTTCCCCGCGATCGCGCGGACCGATTCCCCCGCCTCGAATAGTTCAACTACCTGCCGCCTGACTCGGGGCGTGGGACGGGTTCGCTGGCGACCGGGGCGACCGCCGAGCGCCATCCCCCGTTTCGTATCCCGGCTGCGGATCGTCCGACCGTCGATATCCGGCGGGTCGATCGTGGCGACGATCACACCATACTCCGCCGCCATCTCAAGGACCGTCGCGATTTCCTCTGCGCTCGGCAGGACGAACGGCGCGTGCTGCCCGTGGGAACGGTCCGCGCGGATCAATCGTCCGACGTTGAAGAACACGAGCATCGCCCGCCATCGTGCCGCCCTCTCGAATCCTTGAACAAGGTCCGGTCGCCCCGTCATGAGTCGCCCCGGCCGAGCGATTCCGCGATCGACCACGCCCACCAGCTTGCCCCCCGCATCGCGAATCGCCTGGCTACCGGCGGCAAGTTGACGCGACTGGCTGCCCCGCCCAAGCTGGCCCCCGCCGGACACGCGAGGATCGAAGACGACGCGCGGGCCGTGGCTCTTGATCGCGGCGGGCAGGTGCTCGACCCGCGCCGCGGCGGAATCGGTTATAATCGGGATCGACATTACGAACCCCGAACCCCGCGATCGCAACCCGGCCAGGAGCGACGGTCGCGGGGTTCTTCTATTTCGCCAATCCCCGGCGACGGCCACGGCCTTGGACAGCGGATGCCTCCAGCGCCGCTTGGTCGATCATCGCCCGCACTTGGCGGTAGCTTTTCTCAACGTCGAACACGTCGCCGGATTCCCGGTCGGCCTTCCAGCGGATCAGCTTCATCGGCCCGTCCGGGTTCGGAACCAAGTGCGTTCGGCCAGCCCGAAATTCGGCCAGTAGCGCGTCCTCGGAGTAGGCCGAAAGCGCCTCACAAATCGCGTGGATCAGCTTGGCCTTGTAGCCCAGGTTCGCCCAGCGCATCGCGAACGCAATCGCGGTCGCATCCGTCACGCTGAAGAGGCAGAACCGACCGGTGCCCTTTCCGGCCTGTTCCGGCTGAAGCGCTCCGGCATCGCGCAGATTGCGAATGCGGCGCTCGGGAATTCCGGTCACTCGCGTCAGGTCGCCACTCGTCAACGTCGTCATTCCATTCCTCCGGGGTTGGTGTACACTCTAAGTATACGGCCTACCCGGGCGTTCAGGAATACGTCTCCGGCGAATCTAAAGATCCTTACGATCCGGTCTCGAATTGCTCCCCCAACCACTTCACCGCAGCGTCGAATTGATTCTGGTTCGGCGTGACGTAGAACCGATCGGCGACCGTCGCGGGGGCGTGCCCGAGGAAGTGCTGCGCGAACCGACCGAATTCGGGATTGCTCCCCAGCTTCGATGCGGCGGTCTTGCGCAGCAGCTTGAGCGGCTTGTCGATCTTCAGCGGGGCGGATTTGTCCTTGGCCAGTTTCCGCAACACCCGCAGCACGGCGGACCGGATGCTGTCCAGCTTCTTGACGCGACCGTTTACGATCGTCTCGGCCTTCAACGGTTCGCCCTTGCGATTGGTGAGGGCCAGCGTGGCGTGGGCGCTCCGATACTTGGTGAGCAGTCGGAACGTCTCGGGCCATAGCGCGTACTCAACGGTCGGAACGGTGTTGCCTTTCCCGTTTCCGTTCCCGTTCTTGCGGGTCTTCGATCGCTTGCGGGTCACGCGGCCCCGTTTCCAATCGACCTCATCGTGGCGCAGGTCGCTGATATCCTGCTGGGTCATCCCGCAATTGAGCATCAGAAGGACGTACAACTTCGTCGTATCCGATGCCGCCCCGAGCAGCCGGTTGACCTCTGGATCGGTGAACGTCGCGATGGCTTGTTCCGGGAGCGCGATCGAGAATTCGCGCGACTCCAAGATCCGGGGCAGGCCAAGCAGTTCCTCACCCCACGCCCACCGGACAAACTGCTTCACCGCGGCGAGCCGATCGCGGGCGGAATGCGGACGCAGACGGTCCAGGTCGATTTGCTTCTCCAAGTGGTCGCGGTAGGCGGACAACGTCGGGCTGTCGATCGCGGTGATTTCCTTCGACCCGCCGACGTGCCCCGCGAATGCCTCCAGCGAACAGCGGAGCGCATCGAACCGCCCGTGCGACAACTGCCCCCGCTCGACCTGTTGGCGCTTGCGCCGCATGAACCGCTCGACGTTCCGGCTGATCGTCTTTGCCTCATCCGTTTCGGGGCGCTTGGCCTTTTCCCACGGTGGCGGCGGGTCCGGTATATCGAGCGCCTGCCCCCCGCCCAACACGGTTATTAGCGTGGACGGATCGGCGTTCCGCTCCTCGTCATCGGCGAACCCAAACGGCACGCCCTCTTGAATCAAGTAGCGGTACGTCGAGAGTTGAGCGAACAACCCGGACCAAACCCGGCGGTTGCGCGGCGTGTCCTCATCCTCCAATTCGGACATTTGCGCGGCGGTCCGCCGGATCATCTCATTCCACGCGCGCCGGTCGGGATCGTCCGCATCGGCTTGCTGGTCGATTTCCGCCCTCTTGGTCAGCCATTCCTTCCAGCAGCGGGAATAGCTTTCGGCCTTGGTCTCATCCGGGCGCTTGCGGAAATAGTAACTCTTGCCCTTGTACTTCTTGCGCCAGCGTCCGCCCTGTTCCGCTCTCCAAGTCAGCTTGTACTTCGCCATCGTCCGGCTCTCCGATCGGTTACGGGACCATTCGACGATACCGGAACCCCGCCGGGCGGGAAAGTCTTAGACCCCCTGCCAGACCCCATTTCGCCCCCCGGATGGCCCGTTTCGGGGTCTGATGGATCGACGAAACCCTGTAAATCGCTGTGTTCCGTGACCCGAGCGCCGCGTTCGGGACGAAGAGGTCGCAGGTTCGAATCCTGTCGCCCCGACTCTTCAGAAAGTATTGCCGAGCCGTGACTTACGGCTAACCTGCAACGCCGGGAAATGGTAGCGGACGCTGGGGTTTACCTACGTTTCTACCTAAAACCGGCCCGATTGTGGACTCGGGTTCACGTTCGGCAGAGCGGCGACAACCCCGCATTTCAGGGGGATGCCGCGATGCCGAAGAGCAACCGAACGACGGTCCGCAAGCCCGCCCACAAGCTGCACAAGCCGAGCGGCCGCGGCCGCGTGCAGATTGGCGGCAAGAGCTTCTACACCGGCCCTTGGGGCACGGTCGAAGCCGAAGAGAAGTACGACGAACTCGTCACCGAATGGATGGCCCGGCGGGACGTGTCCCGCGCCATGCTCACGGTCGAAGAACTCGCGTTGCTCTACATGGAGCACGCCGAGACGTACTACCAGAAGAACGGCGAGCCGACCACCGAAGTCGCGAAGGTGCGAGCGGCATTGCTCCACCTGGTTGACGTTCACGGTCGGACCCGCGTTCGGGACTTCGGCCCCAAGGCGTTGAAGGACGTTCGGCAGAAGATGATCGACGCCGGATGGTGCAGGCGGTCCGTCAACGAGTACACCGGCCGCATCAAGCGTATCTTCCGCTGGGCCGTCGAAAACGAGTTGGCCCCGGTGGAGATCCATCAGGCGCTGCTCACCGTGTCGGGACTGCGGGCCGGCCGATGCAACGTGCGAGACCTGCCGCCGGTCCGTCCCGTCCCCGAGGGGACCGTGGCGAACACGTTGCCGTTTCTCCCGCCGGCCGTGCAGGCGATGGTCAAACTGCAATTGCTCTGCGGGGCGCGGCCCACCGAAGTCTGCATGATTCGCCCGTGCGACGTGACGATCGGAAAGGACGCGGTATGGTGCTACCGGCCGGCGCGGCATAAGACGGAACATCACGGCAAGGATCGTCGCGTCTACATCGGCCCCGAGGGGCAGGACGTTCTCCGGCCGTTCCTCGACCGCGACCCGGAAGCCTATTGTTTCTCGCCGGCCGAATCGGAAGCGTTGCGAAGTGCCGAGCGTCGGGCGAAACGCCGATCACCGATGACGCCCTCCCAGCAGCAGTCGCGAAAGCCGAAGCGAAGCCGCAAGCGGCCGCCGCGGGCGTGCTACTCGAAAGACGCATACAACCGGGCGATCGCCCGTGCCTGTGAAGTCGCGTTCGGGATGCCCGCTGAATTGCGGAAGCCAGATCGTCACGTTCAGCAGACGATGGCCGATTCCGGGGAAGCCGAGCGGCAGACGGAACTGGGCCGGTTGAAGGCGGAAGCCGCGGAGTGGAGGCGAAAGTACGTCTGGTCGCCGAATCAATTGCGGCACACGCGGGCGACGATCCTTCGCGAGCGATACGGCATCGAAGCTGCGCAGCTGGTGCTGGGGCATTCGGACCCCCGCATCACCGAAATCTACGCCGAACGCGATTTCGCCGCGGCCGCGAAGATCATGGGGGAAGTCGGATGAAAAGAAACGCCGCGAGTTGTTGACCTCCGCGCGGCGACGAAGTAGGATGCATTCGCCGTCGGACTCCCGGCGGCACACAACCAGACACAGGATGGGCACCCTCAAGCCCGCAGTCGCTTCGGCGACGGCGGGCTTTTTTCGTTTAATCGCGCGCAAAAAGGAGAAAAGCCCGATGACGACCGCGACGCTCGACGCCCCCGCCCCAATCGACCTGGACACCGCCGAGATTCGCCCCGTGGCGCAGCTCGCCGCCGACCTCACCGGCCGTCGTCCGTCGCCGGCGACAATCTGGCGATGGTGCCGCCGCGGCACTCGCCGGGCTGGCCGGCTCCCCGCAGTCGTCGCATTCGGCACGTGGCACACCACGGCTGAGGCGTATCGCGCGTGGATCCAGCGCGGGAGCGAGCCGACGCCGCCTCAAGACGACGCCGCCGCAGAGCGGTCCCCGGCGACGGAACGCCGCCTGCGCAAGGCGGGGCTGCTTCGCTGAACTCCCCCCGCACGAAAAAGCCGCGCGCCGGTGGACCCCCAGCGCGCGGCAAAAATCGGAGACGCGACGATGATAGCACCGATCGAGCCCACCGTCGATCCCCCGGCGATCCTCGATATCGCGCGCGACTACACAGCGCGCGGCTGGCGCGTCGTGCCCATCCCCCCGCGCACCAAGGCTCCGCGATTGCGCGGCTGGCAGACGCTGCGGCTGGACGCGGCGGACCTGCCCGCGCACTTCTCGCCGCGCGCGGCGGCGAACATCGGCGTGATGACCGGCGAGCCGTCCGGCTGGCTGATCGACATCGACCTGGATCATCCGGCCGCGATCGACCTGGCGGATGCGCATCTCCCGGCGACCGGCGCGGAGTGGGGGCGCAAGTCGCGCCCCCGGTCGCACCGGCTGTACGTCGTCACCGCGCCGACCACGACGCGCAAGCATACGTCGGCATCCGGCGGGATGCTGGTGGAGCTGCGATCGACCGGCTGTCAGACCGTCGCGCCCGGATCGGTCCATCCGTGCGGCGAGCCGGTGCGGTGGGACCGCGATGGCGAGCCGGCGCGCGTCGCTCCCGACGCGCTGCACGACGCGGTGAGGCGGCTGGCGGATGCGGTGCGCGAGACGTTGGGCGAGTCGCCGACATCGACGCCGCCGCGCAACGCCGACGCCCCGGCGCGTCCCGCCGCGACGGACGACCGCCAGCGCGCCATCGACGCACTGGCGCGGCTCTCGCCGGCGCGGGCCGATGCATATCACGCATGGATCGACGTGGGCATGGCGCTGCACGCCGTATGTCCGACGCTGCTCGCCGAGTGGGATCGGTGGTCGCGCGCCTCGCGCAAGTACCGCGACGGCGAGACCGCGCACAAGTGGGAGTCGTTCGGCGGCGGCGGCGGGCTGACCCTGGGCAGTCTCATCCATTGGGCGGGGCAGGACGATCCCGGCGGCGAGTCATCCGCCGACGCGCTGGGCTGGCTGCGGCGCGTCCTGCGGCTGCCCGACCTGTCCGGCATCGTCC
>JBBDMZ010000069.1:0-46489 GCA_040877955.1 Dehalococcoidia bacterium
CCGGTCATCGCCCGCTGCCAGTCGCGGGCTTCTACGGCCGTCAGGGCGAGGTTCACCTGGACCAGGCCCAGCATCCGTTGGATGCCCACTGAACGCGCGATGACATGAGCGCGCTCGTAGCAGTTCACTGCCTCGTCAAGGTCCCCGCTGCTACGAGCTGCCTCTCCGAGGCTGATGTGGACCATCGCCTCCAGGTGAGGGCTGCCACTCCGCGCGGCCATCGTCATCGCCGCGGAGAGGTGGCGGGATGGGACCTCCGCAAGGGTACCCTCTGTCTGCTCCACGATGTCGAGCGCCCAGAGTCCTCGGCCCGCCTCACAGAAATTGGCACTTCGTTCGCCCGCCTCAACGGCCTCGCGCGCCCATTCCCGCGCCCCGGCAAGGTCCCGTTTCGCGCGATAGAGCCGCGACGAGGCACCGCCAGCAAGCACCTGGGCCAGCGACCAGTCGTCTCCCAGCTCCCGCGCGATCTCCGCCGCTTCGAGAGTGGCGTTCTCCCCATTCCACCCGTCGAGGGCGTGACTCGCGCCCCAGATGACCGTCTTCGAACCCTGGAGACGGGCGGTTGGCGGACTTGGCCCTGCCGCCAGCAACCGCCGCGCAAGGTCGTACGCCTCCGTAAGGTAGCCGCGGTCGCTCCAGAACCACATCGCGTTCCCTACCATGAGAAGCCCGTCGCTGCGGGATGGCTCGTCCTCGAGCGCCCACCTGAGCGCGGACCTGAAGTTCTCTATCTCTGCCTCGAGCAGGTCGAGCCAGTAGCGGCTCGAAGGACTGTCGAGGTGGGGCTCCGCCTGCTCGCTCAGCTCCCGGAACCACCGGCAGTGGCGCCTGCGTAGGGCGACCAGCTCGCCGCTATGCTCCAGTTCGTTCATCGCAAACTCCCGGATCACCTCCAGGAACCGGAAGCGCCCGTCGCCCTGTGGCGCCGCGACCACGAGCGACCGCTCTACGAGCGAGTCCAGCAGACCCAGGACGTCCTCCGCGCCAGACGGACCAAACCCACAGATGCCCTCAGCTGCTTCCAGCGTCCACCCGCCGTTGAACACCGACAGGCGCCTGAAGAGCGTCTTCTCGGGCTCCGTAAGCAGGTCGTAGCTCCAGCGGACCGCCGCCTCCATGGTGCGCTGGCGTTCGGGCGCCGTGCGTGCACCGCCCGAGAGCATGGGAAGCCGCTCGGCGAGACGTTCAGCGATCTGCAGCACGGACAGGCTGCGCACGCGCGCGGCCGCAAGTTCCGTCGCCAGCGGCAGGCAGTCGACAGCCGCGCAGACCTTCAGCACCAGGGGGGCATTCTCGGGCGTAAGGAGGAACGCCGCGTTGGCGAGCGTCGCTCGCTCCACGAAGAGCTCGACGGCGGGAAGGTTTGCCACCTCGGCAAGGGGCAACGAGCCCGCGTCAGCCGGAAGTGAGAGCGGAGGCACCCGCCACACCAGCTCCCCGGGCACGCCCAGCGGCTCGCGGCTGGTCGCGAGCACCACGACTCCAGCGCAGGCGTGGAGCAGTTGCTCCACCGTCTCCGCGACCGCTCCGATCACCTGCTCGCAGTTGTCGAGGACGAGCAGCACCTCCTGGTCTCGGGCGACCTCCAGGAGGGCCGGGAGTGCCGGCCCCGGTGTCTCCGAACCACCAAGCCCCGCCCGGACCACCGCGGCCACGCCCTCGCCGTCACGGACCGGCGCCAGGTCCACGAATCGCGCGCCTTCGCGGAACCCGGCCGATTCGGCGCGGGCGGCTTCGATTGCGAGCCTGGTCTTGCCCACGCCGCCGGGACCCGTGAGGGTCACGAGTCGGTGTTCCCGGAGCGCGCGAGCGACGGCCGCGACCTCGCCGGTGCGCCCGAGGAAGGAGGTGAGCGGTCGTGGCAGGTGGTCGCCCGGCATCCCTGCATTCTAGGTCTGCTTGCCACATCCTCCCACGCGCACTGAGAGCTAGCGCACAGTTCGCCCACGGGCGGGCAGGTTGCGGCTACCATGGTCAGCATGACCACCGACAGGCTCTACTTCACGGATTCTGAGGAGGCGGACCGTCTCCTCGTCAGCTCACCAATGGCGTTGTTGATCGGCTTCGCCCTGGACCAGCAGGTGACCGTGCAGAAGGCGTTCAGCGGCCCCCTGGAGCTGCAACAGCGCCTTGGCCACCTCGACGCCGGGCGCATCGCGAAGATGGACGGCGACAAGCTCGCGGCGGTGTTCGCCGAACGGCCCGCGCTGCACCGCTTCCCCGGATCGATGGCGAAGCGCGTGCACGCCCTCGCTCAAGCGATCACGGAGACGTACGACGGGGATTCGGCGCGGGTCTGGACCGAGGCCAAAGGCGGCAAGGACCTGGAGCGCCGGATCGCGGCGCTGCCGGGCTTCGGTGAGATGAAGGTGAAGTCGCTGATCGCGGTGCTGGGAAAGCGGCTCGAAGCCGCTCCCGCCGGCTGGGAGGACGTTGCGCCGGATTACCCGACGCTCGGCGATGTCGACTCTCCCGAGGCGCTGGCGGAATACCAGGGCTGGAAGCGCACCTCCAAGGCGGCTGCGAAGGAGTCCGGCAAGCCCTTCGAACCCTGGGCGAACGAGGCGCAAGCGGAAGAGTACGCCGCGGGGAAGCCCGCGGACTTGTAGCCGCGGCCCCTGGCGCGCCCGCTCCAGCCTCTCGCGTACACTCCACCTCATGCCCTATAAGTGGCGCGCACTCCTGGCCGTCGCCTTCGGCACGTACATGGCGACGATGGACTTCTCCATCGTCAACGTCGCCCTCCCCACCCTCTCCCGTGAGTTCGACCAGCCGGCCGACGTGGTCGTGTGGGCGACGCTCGTTTCCAGCCTCACAGTCACGGGCCTCACGCTCACGGCCGGGCGAGCGGGGGACCTGTTTGGGCGGAAACGCATCTACATTGCGGGCTGGGTGATCTTCACGATCGGCATGGCCATCGCCAGCCTCGCGCAGTCGATCGAGCAACTCATCGTCATGCGTCTCTTCCAGGCCGTCGGCGTGTCGCTCGCCATTGCTAACGGCAACGCCATTGTCACCTCGGCCTTCCCCGACAGCGAACGGGGGAAGGCGCTGGGCATCACTGGTGGTGTGGTGGGCGCGGGGCTGATGTCGGGGCCAATCCTCGGCGGCCTGATCCTGGAGTTCTTCAACTGGCACGCGCTGTTCTACCTGCGCGTGCCCATCGGGCTCATCGCGATGACGATGGCGTTCCTGCTCATCCACGAGACGGAGGCGCCCGCCAGCCAGCGGCGCCGACTCGACATCCCCGGCGCGATCGCGATCTTCTTCAGCCTGAGTGCGGCCCTGCTCGCCGTGAACCGCGGGCGCGAGTGGGGCTGGGACTCGCCCGCGGTGCTCGGGCTGTTCGCCGTTTCCGCCGTTGCGCTGGCGCTCATGATCCGCATCGAATCCCGGGTGGAGAGCCCTGTCCTCTCGCTGGACCTGTTCAAGGCGCGCAGCTTCTCGGTGGGCGTGGGCAGCCTCGCCCTCAACTTCCTGGGCCAGTCGGCCGTCACCTTCCTCATGCCGTTCTACCTGATCAGGGTGCGCGACTTCTCGACCGCGGAGACGGGCTTGATCATCGCGACCGTGCCCTGCTGCATGCTCCTGCTCTCCCCCTTCTCGGGCTCATTGAGCGACCGCGTGGGCTGGCGCCACCAACCGACGGCGGGCATCGCCCTCGTGAGCGTCGGGCTCCTTTCGCTGGCGACGCTGGAGGCCGGCACGCCCGTGCCCCTCATCGTTGTGCGCCTCATGCTCATCGGCATCGGCACGTCCATCTTCATGTCGCCGAACTCGAGCCAGATCATGGGCGCCGTGCCGCGTGCGATGCTGGGCACCGCCTCCGCCAGCGTGGCGACCGCCCGGAACGTAGGGAACGCGGCCGGCCTGGCGATGGCGAGCGCGGTCTTCACAGCCGTGGCTGTCTCGAGCGCCGGCGTCTCGGGCCTCGACGTCGAGGATCTGCCCACGACGGCGCTGCTCGATGGCATCCGGGCCGCCTTCCTCGCCGCGGGGCTCGTGTCGATGCTCGCAATCGCGGCCTCCGCGCTGCGCGAGAAGCGCCCGGAACCGCGCGTCCTCCACGAGGCGGCCCTCACCCCCCGGCCCCCTCTCCCGACTCCGCGGGAGAGGGGGAGCTAATCGGCTCCCCGGCGCCCACATACGATGGCACGCGGGCCTCCCCCGCCACGGTGGGCCGGAGCTACCGGGAGTGGTGGCCTTGCGAAAGTGTTGCAACGCGGCTCGGACAGGTAGACTCGTTAACGTGACAAACGGCTCCGCCCCGGCCGTGGAGTTCCGCAGCGTCTTCAAGAGCTTCGGCCGGAACGAGGTTCTGAAGGATATTTCGGACATCGTCGCTCAACGTGAGACGGTCGTGATCATCGGCCCCTCCGGATCGGGCAAGAGCACCCTCCTGCGCACGGTGAACCGCCTGGAAACGATCGACTCCGGGGAGGTGCTCGTCAATGGCATCTCCGTTCATTCCCGCCGTACCGACATCAACGAGCTGCGCACACACGTGGGCATGGTGCAGCAGCAGTTCAACCTCTTCCCCCAAATGACCGTCGTCGACAACATTTCCTTGGGCCCGCGAAAGGTGCGGAAGGAGAGCAAGAGCGTGGCCCAGGACCGCGCACACCGGCTGCTCGAACGCGTGGGCATCCCGGAGAAGTGGAACAGTTATCCCGCACAGCTCTCAGGCGGCCAGCAGCAGCGCGTCGCCATCGCCCGGGCGCTGGCCATGGAGCCGAACGTGATGCTCTTCGACGAGCCCACGTCCGCGCTCGACCCGGAGATGATCAAGGAGGTGCTCGACGTCATGCGCGACCTCGCGAAGAGCGGCATGACCATGCTCGTCGTCAGCCACGAAATGGGGTTCGCGCGGGAAGCCGCCGACCGCGTGCTCTTCATGGATGCGGGCAGGATCGAGGAGGAGGGGCCGCCTCAACAGATCTTCGAGAACCCACAGAGCGAACGAACCCGGCGATTTCTCAGCATGATCATCACGCACTAGGGGCGCCCAAATGGGTGTCCCACCACATGGAGGACAATCTTGAAACCACGAAACTACCTGCTCTTCTTGCTGATGGGCCTGCTCGCCTGCTTCGCGCTGGTCGCCGCCGCCTGCGGGGACGACGACGATGACGACGACGACGACGACGCTGTTGCGTCGCCGACCTTCGAGGCCGGCTCCAGCATGGCCCAGATCGCCCAGAACGGGCGCATCATCATCGGCGTGAAGTTCGATCAGCCCGGGTTCGGCTTCAAGGACGCCGTCAGCGGCGATGTCGACGGCCTCGACGTGGAGCTCGGCAAGGCGATCGCGAATGCACTCGGCCTCGAGGACAATCAGATCGAGTTCATCGAGTCCGTCTCGGCGAACCGCATCCCCTTCCTCCAGGAAGACAAGGCGGACCTGATCATCGCGACGATGACGATCAACGCGATGCGCAAGGAGCAGATCGAGTTCTCCCGCACATACTTCCTCGCCGGGCAGTCCATCCTCGTGGAGAACGAGACCAACGACATCGAGAGCGTGGATGACCTCAACGGCAAGAAGGTCTGCAGCGTGACGGGCTCCACCAGCGAAAAGAACGTGAAGGAGAAGGCGCCCCAGGTCGACCTGCTCGCGCTGGACACCTACTCCGCCTGTGTGGCTGCGATGAAGGACGGCCGCGTGGTCGCCGTGACCACCGACGACATCATCCTCGCGGGCTTTGCCAAGAACGATGACTCGCTGAAGCTCGTGGGCGGCAACTTCACGGAAGAGCCCTACGGCATCGGCATCAAGAAGGGTAAGACGGACCTCAAGGCGTTCGTCGACGAAGTCCTGAACGACATGCTCGAAGACGGCCGCTGGGAGGATATCTACGACGAGTACCTCGGCGGCATCGAGGGCCTCGCCACCGCCGAGGAAGCCAAGAACAACCTTCCTGACGACTAGGCGTGGACATTCGGTCCCTGCCGCAGATCGCACGTAGCGGGGGCCGAGCGATCGGCCCCTCCGCCCTACCGTTCCCGAGGGCTGGCTGCTGCCAGCCCCTACTCTCGACCGGGGGCGCGGTGCTGACGTGAGCCTCGTCGCCCTCGCCGCGCTGCTGTACTTCGTGGTGATCCTCCCCGCGTGGATCGCCGCGGAGGTGTGGGCAGCCCGGCCGGGCGCAGCCAGCTCGAAGAAGACCGCCGCCCTCTGGATCACCCGCGCCTTCGCGCTCGCCGGGGTGGCGTGGGTGCTCTACGCCATGACCGTCGGCGCCTCTGAGTTCTGGAAGGACGTCTGGGACCAGTGGCGCGACTACTACCCGGAGCTGCTCCGCGGCTACCGCAACACGATCGTCCTCAGCCTGGTGTCGTTCGCGCTGGCGATGCTGCTCGGTGCGGTCGTCGCGCTCACCCGCACCTCGGACTTCCTGGTGCTGCGCATCGTTTCTGGCGCCTACATCGAGTGGTTCCGCAACACGCCGCTGCTCATCCAGCTCTTCTTCTGGTTCTTCGGGCTGCCGCGGCTCGAATTGCCGGGCATAGGGCGGCCGGACTGGTTCCTGCTATCGCCGTGGGAGGCGTCCATCGTCGGGCTCACGCTCTATACGGGCGCCTACACGGCCGAGGCGCTGCGCAGCGGTCTCCTCTCGATCGACAAGGGGCAGACGGAGGCTGCCCGCTCGGTGGGCCTGAACTACGTCCAGACACGCGTCTATGTGGTCGCCCCCCAGGCCTTCCGGGTGGCGGTGCCACTGCTCACGAGCATCTTCAGCGCGCTCTTCAGGAATAGCGCGCTCTGTTCCTCGATCGGCCTCATCGAGCTGCTGCGGGCGGCCCTGAACGTGGGAGAGGAGACGTTCCAGACGTACGAGGTCCTGGCACTCGCCGGCATCCTCTATCTCTCCCTGACGCTGCCGCTTGCCTGGGCATCGAACCGCCTCGAGCGCCGCATCGCGAGGTCCCGCGGATGAACGCGCTTTGGGACGCCTTCATGGACTTCCTCCCCGGCAACTGGGACCTCTTCAAGGAGTGGGTCTACTGGGAGTTCCTGCTGCGCGGCCTCTGGATCAGCGTGAAGATCGCCTTCTTCGCCATCATCCTCAGCATCCTCGTAGGCACGATCATGGCGGTCGGGCGCCTCGCGCCGGCGCCGATCGTGCGGTTCCTCGCCACCACCTACATCGAGGTGTTCCGCGCTTCGCCGGTGCTGTTGCTCATGTTCTTCGTCTTCTTCGGCGCGGGACGCTTCAGCACCGAATGGGCGACCGACGTGCCCATCCTCGCGTACTTCGTGGACGACGTGACCGGCGACCTGACGCCCGAGGCCTCGATGATCGTGGCCCTCACGCTCTACAACAGCGCCGTGGTCGCGGAGATCATGCGAGCCGGCATTCTCTCCATCTCGAAGGGGGTGATCGAGGCCAGCCGCACGGTCGGGCTCACTTACCTGCAGTCGATGCGGTACATCGCCGTCCCCATCGCCTTCCGGCGCATGGCGCCAGGGCTCGTGAGCCAGTTGATCACGCTCTTCAAAGATACGTCCCTCGCGTCGCTCATCACGGTGCTGGAGCTCGCGCGGCGCGGCCGCATCCTTTACGACGACTTCAAGTTCCAGGACTCGACTGTCCCGATCATTCTCGTCGTGGCATTGATGTACTTCATCCCGAACTACATGCTCTCGCTGCTCGCCGCACGCCTGGAGCGCGGCCCCGACCAGCGCGCCCGCCGTGACGCCGGCCTCACCGCCGCCGAAGCGCAGTCGATCAGCGGCGGATAGTTGCGGTCCCAGCGCGAGTGTCAACGAGCATGCGATCGTGGCCGCACCACCGGCCGGGCAAAGCGGACCATGGTTAGACTACTGCCGTGCACCCGCCACTCACCGCGCGATCGATCCATGCGATCGAGATCCGGCTCAATGACGAACGTTGGCTGCACATCACAGAAGAGCATGCCGAGACTCGCGGGGCTCCGCCTCGAAGTACTTGAAACGATCGAACGACCCGAACGAGTTCTTGCCGGAAACGGGGGAGAACTCCTCAGTGTCCGCACCATCGGGCCGGGGAAGGCTCTCGTGGTGGTGTATCGTGAGGAGGATGAGGACGGATTTGTGATCACAGCATTTGTTACGCGAAGGCTTGCCGCACTCGCCCGCCGGAGGCAGACATGGCCAGCGTAGTTCCCTCGGACTACCTCGCGCTCGCTTCACGCGTCATGGCGTCGCCGCACGGCTATCTCTGGTCGTCCTACGATGCTGAGGCTGATGTCCTCTACATCAACTTCAAGAAGCCGGCACATGCCACGGACAGCGAACTCACCGACGACGACATCATCGTCCGATTCGAAGGCGAGGAGATCGTGGGCCTCACGGTGCTGCGGGCAAGCACGCGGCAGCCCTAAAACGCCGACCGGCTCGGCACCAGCCCGCCCTCACCCCAACCCCTCTCCCAAGGGAGAGGGGCTCAAACCGAAGGCAATGTCTCCCAGGCCTCCAGGTCCTCGACCGCCGTGCAGTAGCGGTCGGTCATCGCGTTGAAGAGGGCGATGCCGCGTTCGTTCGTGAGGTCCATCACTTCCCCCACACCCACGACCGGGATGTAGAGCATGAACGCCATGGAGCGCCGGTAGTCCTCCCACATCGTGGCGAAGTCGTAGTCGCGGACACCGTTCGCCACCAGGGTCTCGTGGTACTCACGCAGGAGGTCGCGCTCGGATAGCCTGCGCACTTCGGGCTCGAGGCTCCCACCGAGAAAGTAAGCGGCGTCGAACACGCCCGGCCCGCGGGACATGATCTGCCAGTCGATCACCGCGAGCTCGTCGCCGGCGTCGCTGAAGAAGAGGTTATCGAGCCGGTAATCGCCGTGGACGACCGTCGCCGGCCGGTCGGTGTAGGCGGTGAGCGCGGGGAGGATGAGATGCTCGAGGCGGCAGGCGGTGTCCCGCACCGGCTCGCTGAGCCTGCCGGCGGTTTGCTCCAGGAAGAGCGGCAGGGCGCCCGCGTACATCGGCGCGAGGCCGCGGTTGGCGTCGCAGTCGACCGAGGGCAGCCACGCGAACCCGTCGAGCTCGGGCGACTCCCACCAGCGCGCCTGGTGCCGGGCGAGCTCTCGCAGCGCGAGGCGCGCGAGTTCGATGGTGCAGCTCTCCACCTGGTCGCCGACGCGCAACGGCGCGAGGTCTTCGAGCAGGAGCGCGAAGCGCCCCTCGGCGGCATCGAACTGGGCGAAATAGCAGTGCGGGACGCGCACCACCGAGTGCTCCGCCATCTCCTGATAGAACCCGATCTCCCGTTGGTAGAGCTGGAAGTAGACCGCGATCATGCGGTTCCGGTCGTTACCCGTGGGGAGCTTCGCGATGAGGGTGCGCGGCCCGGCGCCGGGCGCGGCGTAGTCGAGCGTGACGCGCGCGAGCTCGCCGAGGAATCCCACGCCCTGCGCGATCGTTTCCAGCGAGAACGCCGTCACCGGAGCGCTGATTTCCTCAGCGAGCGCGAGGTTCAGCCACTCGGCCGTCAGTTCGCTCGCGGCCTTTGGGAGCGGGAGTGGTGGCTTCGTCGCCAATGCGGACATCGCGCGCCTCCATGCGCCAGTTCATATGGGTCGGCGCCATGCTAAATGGAGCGCGAGCGTATGCAAATGAAGCGGGAAGCGTAAGCGACCGATCACGCCAGTTGCTGTGGAACCCCATGGAGCCCGCGCCCGTGTGCCTGGTCCCCCGTGACGGCGGCGATTCGCCAGGTCCCGAAGATGCTGATCGGCCAGATACAGGCTATGACGGCATAGAACCGCGACTCATCGACCCGTAAGCACACGCCCGCCCACGCGAAGTATTGCCAGAGCAGCGGGAACGAGATGACCATTACTCCGCTGTCCTGCCTGGTGAGGTCGCCCGTCAGGAGGAACGCTAAGAGAACTGCAGCGATCAGGAGCGGGAGCCCCCAGTAGATGATAATTCCCCACTTTCGATACCCGATCGGCGCTAGGATCGTCGACTCGAGCATCGGCACCGCGGCCAGCCACCATAGGCGTAGCTTGAAAGCTCGCGCGATGTAGAGCGCGGGCACGTTAAACGACGTGTAGAACAGCACGCCAAACACGAGGGCGACCCATCCAGGTGCAGCGTGGGATTCGATCGACATCACGTTGGTTAGTTCGTCACCGTGTGGTCAGCTGGGCAGGGCGTCGCGCTCCCTTCCGGTCGCGGATCGGTCGCTCACGCTTCCCGCTTCATTTCGTGGCGCTATCCGCTAGTGTGATGTGCCTCACTCGCAATTTGCTGCCGCGGGAGCACAATGCCGCCGTGCATCTCATTGTGGTTCATGGTGTGCCCGGAGTGGGCAAACGCACGGTGTGCGGCGAGTTGTCGCGGCTCACGGGATTCCGTTTCCTGAACGCGCACCACCTCGCCGTCCTCCTGGGGCCGGTGTTCGGGTTCTCCACGCCCACATTCAACCGCCTGCGCGACGGGATCTACGACTCGCTCATCGGCGAAGCGGCGGCGGCCGGCCTGCCGGGCCTGATCGTCACCTGCATCTTCGAGCCGTCCGTCGACGTGGCCCGTTTCGAACGCTACGCCGGCGTGTGCCGCGAACGTGGGGGCGAGACGGTGTTCGCCGGCCTCACCTGCACTCCCCAGGAACTGCGCTCCCGCTTGACCTCCGCGGACCGCGAGCCCCTCGGCAAGTGGACCGACTACGAGGACCTCGAGCGCAACATGTCCGAAGGGTACTTCGACTTCCCCGAGAGCCTGCCGGGGCATGCCATGGTCGTGGAGACGACAGGCATGCCGGCGCACGCGAGCGCGCACCACATCTACGATCGGCTGCCCGGGGTCATGCACCCCGTCGTGGCCGGCGCCCGCTAGAGGAACGTCGTCCGCTCAACCTTCGCTGCCAGGACTCGTCCCAGCTCACGGTAGACTTCGCGGTTCGTGGCCATGCCCGTGTGGCTGCTCCGCACCTCCACGTTCGTCGCCCCGCGGTCCCGCGCGAGCGCGGCGGGGTACGAGACGATGGGGTCGCTGCGGCTGTAGATGGCGGTGAGGGCCACGCCCGCCGGCATCGTGCCACGGCTGGCGGCGAGCGGTGCGCCGAGCGTGATCACCTGGCGCACGGCCTCCGGCACCAGCCGCGCGGCGCTGCGCGCGATGTTGCCGCCCATGCTGTGGCCGATGAGCGTGACAGGGCGTCCCGTGCGCTGGGCCTCGCTCCGGGCCAGCTCCGCTATCGCCGCAACCCGCTCCGGCGACCAGCCGCGGTTCGGGTTCAGCCCGGAGCGCACGGCCCGGTAGCCCACCCGCCGCAACCACCCGCGCAGTGGCGTGAGGTAGGTGTCGCTGCCACCCAGCCCGGGCAGCACGATGATCGTGTGGCCGTCGCCCCGGGGCACGCCCCATCCCCAGGACACGGGGTCGGCGAAGAGCGCCGCCGCGTCCGCCGCGGGGCGCAGAAAGTCGAGTCTCGGCTCGGGCGCGGCTCGTGCTGCGAACGTGGCCATGTCTGCCTCCATTGCCCGTGTGGGCACAGGCTATGCCCGGGCGCTACGCGCCGGATCGCCCGAACGGCTAGTGGCGCTACCAACATGGTTAAGGGAGTTCCCAGCGATGAGCGGCCAGCGTAGAGTCCGCGCCTTGGGGTGGAAGGTGGGGACCACGGCGACTCCGGCACGGCACCTGTTGTTGCTGGTGGCGAACACGATCGGCATCGTCGCTCTTGCCGGCGCGGGCCTGCTCGTGCTGCTCCTGAGCACGGCCGACGGCGGCACCGGCGCGCCGGCGGTCACCCGGGCGGAGCCGCCCGCGGCCACATCCGAGCCCACCCGCTACGTGCCCTTCCCCCTCGGCCGCTCCATCCCCCACTGGGACCCGGAGAACGGCTGGCTCTCGGAGTTCGCGACCTCCGACCAGGTTCAGTACGGCGGCCGGTAGGCCGGCGACCTCTCGTGAGCCGACCCGAGTCCGGGGATTGCGCACCGTCGTATACTCCATCGGCCATGCGGCGATGCCAGCGTTAGCCTGCGCTGGGAAAGGTGGGAGTCGAATGGCAGCAGAGCAAGGGTCCTGGAGGGAGCAGGCACGCGGCCTGACCGCGCCGCCCGTGCAGTTCTGCACGACGGGCGATGGAGTCCGGATCGCATACATGTCCGTGGGCAGCGGGCCTCCGTTCATTCATTGCCAAAACCCAGTTGCGACGAGCTGGCAGCACTATTGGAGACTGCCCGCGTTCCGCCCGCACGATACACTCCACCACCCGAACACAACGTACATGTTCGATTGGCGAAACACGGGCCTCTCGGAGCGCACGGGCGAGGACTTCTCGATCGAAACCGCTGTCCGTGACCTCGAAGCTATCGTGGCGGTGACTGGTGAGGGCCCGGTGTCGATTCGCATGTGCGTGGGCGCGGCCTTCCCTGTGATCACATACGCCGCGAAGCACCCCGAACGCATACATCGGTTGGCAACCTTCAACATCATGGTCGGCCCGTGGGAGCTGTCCGGCTATCGCCAACTTGATGCCATCGGTGCACTGCGGGACTCCGATTCCGGATCGAACGTGCTGGCGCGAGTAACCCTGGGATGGACGGACCATGAGAAGGCGGAGCAGCTTGAGGAGTACTTCGCGTCGTGCTCGTCTCCCCAGTACCAGGCCGACACCATGGAGATCTACCAGTCGCTCGACGTCCGGCATTTGGTGCCTCTGATCGAAGCGCCCACGCTGGTGGTGCAGCGCCGGCAACTCGCGGGCCCGCCCACCGTGGCCGAGGCAGCGGAGATCGCCGCCCTGTTCCCGAACGGGCGTCTGCTGGTGGTCGAGGGCGACAACTGGGACTGCAGGGGGTGGAAGACGCAGTCGCTCCGGCGGTCGCTTTCATCAACGAGGGGCAGCCCAGCAGCATGGCCGACCCCTTCCTGAAGGCCATCGGAGCCCCGGGCCGACCCCGGTGCGAGCCACTGTCCCTCCGCGAACTCGACGTGCTCGCCCTCATCGCAGCCGGGAAGACCAATCGGCAGATCGCGGAGGCGCTGACGATCGCGCCCGCGACGGCGTCGAAGCACGTGCACAACATCCTCGGCAAGATCGGGGCCACGCGTCGCAGTGAGGCGGTCGCCTACGCCCTCCGCGAAGGGCTGGTGGAGTGATGGCTGACCGCTTCCCCAACGAACTGCCGATCCAGTTCACCACCACGAGCGATGGGGTGCGTATCGCCTACGCCGTCGTGGGCCAAGGGCCCACCTGCGTGTTCACCCAGGCCCCTGCCTGCGCCCACAGCCAGCTCGGCTGGAGCCTTTTTCGAGACAACTTCGTGCTTCTGGCGGAACGCCTGCGTCTCGTCCTGTTCGACTGGCGCAACACCGGCATGTCGGGGGCTACCGAGGAAGGCTTCACAATCGAAGCGGGCGTGCGCGATCTGGATGCTGTCGTGGACTCGGCGGCCCCCGGAGAACCCATCTCTCTCTGGGCCAGCGCTGGCTCAGCCTTCGCGGTTGTGCCGTACGCCGCGCGCCATCCGGACCGGGTTCAACGCCTGGCTCTCTTCTGTCCTGGCGTCCGGCCTGCGTCGAACCTCCCGCGGTCGTGGTTGGCCTGGCAGGATTTGATCGACGAGGAGCCAGAATTCGCGACGAAGCTCTCGTTGCAGGCCGGGGCTGGCTGGGAGAACGAGGTCGAAGCCCGCAAGATGCAGTACCTTGCGGCGGGCGCGCCGCTGGATTACCAGGCCAGGATCGAGAACCTGGTGGCGACAAAGCTGGACGTGACCGAGTACATACCGCATGTCACCTGCCCCACGCTGGTCGTCGGGCGCCGAGAGCTGTGGTGGCCAACGGCGAGCGACTGCATCGAACTTGCCGCGGAGTTCCCTGATGGAAGGTTCGTACTGCTCGATGGGGCGTCCTACTTCCCCGGAGACGATGAACCGGCGGGGCCCGTGATGGTCGAGTTCCTCGCAGGCGTCCCGCCCGCAGCGGCACCGGTTGCAGAGCCACGGTCCAGCCCATGTGAGCCACTTTCAGTGCGCGAACACGAAGTGCTCGCCCTCATCGCAGGCGGGAAGACGAACCCGGAGATCGCGGAGGCGCTCACGATCGCGCCGGCGACGGCATCGCGCCACGTCCACAACATCCTCGGCAAGATCGGGGCCACGCGCCGTAGCGAAGCGGCCGCCTACGCGCTCCGCGAAGGGCTGGTGGAATAGGCCCACTGCGAGGAATCGCACTCGGACGTATACTCCCGCTCGTGCAACCAATCAGTGTGCGAGTCCTGCGCTTCATATCGGTGGGAGCGCAGCACTGCGGCCTGGAAGTCTGGAGTGATGCCCGAACGCTCCCGCGACGAGGTCCTGTTGGAGTTCATGCTGCCTGGCGACTCTCCGCGCAGACCTGGGGAACGCAAGTCTCCCAGCGGCTCGTTGCGCGGAGCCCTCTCCGCGCGCGAACACGAAGTGCTCGCCCTCATCGCAGGCGGGAAGACGAACCCCGAGATCGCGGAGGCGCTGACGATCGCGCCCGCGACGGCGTCGAAGCACGTGCACAACATCCTCGAGAAGCTCGGGATGAGCCGGCGGAGCGAGGCGGCGGCTTGGGCCGCGCGGGAGGGGTGGGGTGAGTGATGGCCGAGCGCTTCCCCGCTCCGCTGCCGATGCGCTTCACCAGCACGAGCGACGGCGTGCGCATCGCGTACAGGGTGGTCGGGGAGGGGCCGAGCTGCATTATTAGGGCGGGTCCCTGTCTTTCGCGCACAGCCAGCTCGCGGGGAGCCTGTTCCGGAGAACTTTTTGCCGCTGGCCGGAGCGAGCCGCGGAGTTGGCGGCACTCCTCGGGCCGCTCCCCCTGGACCTCACGTACATCTACTGCGTCATGGTCGGCGGCGAGTCGGGTCCGAAGGGCGCGCCCCATGAAAGAGGAGTGGGCCGAGGGCATTCGCACTCAGTGCGAAAAACGAGGGTGTCCCCTTCTCCAAGCAATGGGGCGCGGCAGTCGCTCACTTTCGCCCCGCCTTGCCCCGCCCACACCCCCGCAGTAGCATTTGTGTGCCCTGTCACAAACCGTACCGAGGGCTCGTCACAGATTCGGGGAGACACCTAGAGGATGAGTTTCTACGACACCTGGTCGGCCGTGATGATCAGCGTCATCGTCGGCTTTGTCCTTGTGTTCACCGCCATCATCGCCGCCAAGGCGCTGGGGCCTTACGCCTCGGAGCGCGCCAAGGGCGTCTCCTATGAGTGCGGCATGCTCCCCATCGGGCGCAACTGGGCCCAGGTCCACGTCCGCTACTACCTCATCGCCATCCTCTTTCTCATCTTCGATGTCGAAGCCGTCTTCATCTTCCCCTGGGCGGTCACCTTCCTCGACCTGCCCGAGTACGTGTTCTACGAGATGGTCGTGTTCATCGCCGTGCTGGCGCTGGGCCTGGGATACGCCTGGCGCCGCGGCGTGCTGGAGTGGAAATGACCGAGAACGGCGCTTCTGCGCCTCAGCCCTACAAGTACGTGCCCGACTTCGGTGCCGAGCTCGAGCGCCTGCGGCCCGTCGACCTGCCGGAGGCGCGCTCCGCCTACAAGATCGTGCTCCCCGGCGTCATCCAGACCGGCGCGGACACCGTCATCGCCATGGGCCGCAAGTCCAGCCTCTGGCCCATGACCTTCGGCCTCGCCTGCTGCGCCATCGAGATGATCGGCACCTTCATGGCCAATCACGACCTCGACCGCTTCGGTATCGTCCCCTGGCCAAGCCCGCGCCAGAGCGACGTGATGATCGTTTCCGGCACGGTCACCAAGAAGATGGCGCCGGCGATCAAGCTCCTCTACGAGCAGATGCCGAACCCCAAGTGGGTCATCTCCATGGGCGCCTGCGCCACCAACGGCGGCCCCTACACCGAGTACGACCGCGTCCTCCAGGGCGTGGACAAGATTATCCCCGTGGACGTCTACGTCCCGGGCTGCCCGCCCCGCCCAGAGTCGTTGCTCGACGGGTTCCTCGCGCTCCAACGCAAGATCATGGAAGAAAAGAAGATGGTCGGATGACGGAAGCACAGGCCCGCCCGCTCCCGTACCCGGTCGGCAGCCAGTCGCCACAGGAGGGCCTCAAGGACCTCCTCGCGAAGGCGGTGCCCGGCGGCCTGCTCACCTTCGGCGCCACCGCGACCGACCTCGACGTGACCGTGCCGCCCGCCGACCTCCTGACACTCGTCACCACCCTGCGCGACCGTCCGGAGCTCGCCTTCGACCTCCTCCGCAACATCGCGGGAGTGGACTACGAAACGGACATGGCGCTCAAGTACCACCTCTACTCGTTGAAGCATGGCCACGCCCTCCAGGTCACCGTGCCCACGACGAGCGGCCACCCGCACGTCCCGTCGCTTACGAGCCTCTACCCGGCGGCCAACTGGCACGAGCGCGAGGCCTCCGAGATGTTCGGCTTCGTCTTCGATGGCCACCCCAACCCCAAGAACCTGCTCCTCGAAGAGGACTTGCACATCCACCCGCTCCTGAAGGCGCACCCGCTCGCCAAGGTGGAGATTCTGCAGGGCATCGAAGAGGGGCCGCCGGGGTTCAAGTTCTAATGACACACTGGCCGGAAACCACCACACCTGTGCTGCCTCCCGATGACTTGAACACCGTCGACATGACGATCAACATCGGGCCGCAGCATCCCGCGACTCACGGCGTGTTCCGCATGGTGCTCACCGTCGACGGCGAGCTCGTCGTCGACTGCGAGCCGTACATCGGCTACCTCCATCGCGGCCTCGAAAAGCTCAGCGAGACCGCCGATTACCGCCAGTCCATGGGCTGGTGGGATCGCACGGACTACCTCGCCGGGATGTGCTGCGAGATGGCCTACTGCATGGCCGTGGAGAAGCTTGGCGGCCTCGAGGTCCCCGAGCGCGCCGAGTACATCCGCGTGATCATGGCGGAGCTTTCGCGCATCAACTCCCACTTCATGTTCCTCGGCGCCTTCGGCACGGATGTCGGCGTGCTCGGCACCACATTCACGTATGCGTGGCGCGAGCGCGAGCGCATCTACGACCTCTTCGAGGAAGTGGCCGGGGACCGCATGTTCCCCACCTACCTCCGCCCCGGCGGCGTGAGCATGGACCTGCCCGAGAACTTCGAGCAGCGCTGTCGCTGGGTGCTCGATTCGGCCAGGCAGGGCATGGAAGACCTCGACGGGATGATGACCGGCAACGAGATCTTCGTGGAGCGCTGCCGTGACCTGGGCCCCATCACTCCCGAGCGCGGCATCGCTCTGGGGCTCAGCGGGCCGATGCTCCGCGCCACCGGCCTCCCCTGGGACATCCGCAAGGCCGAGCCCTACAGCATCTATGACCGGCTCGACTTCGAGGTTCCCGTCGGCCGCCAGGGCGATGTCTTCGACCGCTACTTCGTCCGCCTCGCGGAGATGTACCAGAGCATGCGCATCGTCGAGCAGTGCCTCGACCAGATGCCGAAGTCGGGCCTGGTGCTCAACCCGAACCTTCCCAAGACCCTGCGCATCGAATCCGGTGAGTGCTACATCCGCACCGAGGGCACGAAGGGTGAATACAGCGTCTATGCGCTCGCGAAGGGCGGCAACAAGCCCTACCGCATGAAGCTTCGCTCGCCCAGCTTCTGCAACCTCTCCGGACTGCGCGAGATGGTGGTGGGCACCTACGTGGCCGACGCCATCGTCATCCTGGGCTCGCTCGATATCGTGCTGGGGGAAGTGGACAAGTGAACGACGGCAGCACCGTTCTCCCCTTCGGCGACCCGATGTTCGGCATCACGAGCTGGCTCGACGCGGTCGTCCGCCTGATCATCATCGTCCTCGTCATGACGGTGATCGTCATGTACCTGACCTACGGTGAGCGCAAGGTGCTGGCCCGCTTCCAGAACCGCCTCGGCCCCATGGAGACTGGCCCCTGGGGCATCTGGCAGGCGTGGGCCGATACCGTGAAGCTCGTCGCCAAAGAAGACATCCGCCCGAAGAACGCGGACCGCTGGGTGTTCGAGTTCGCACCCTATCTCACCTTCATACCCGTGCTCATGGTTCTCGCTGTGCTCCCGTTCGCCCAGGACTGGGGCGTGCGAAACCTCACGCTCGGCCTCTTCTACGTGTTCGCCATCCTCGGCCTGAACATCGTCGGCATCATGATGGCCGGCCTCGGCTCGGGGAATAAGTACGCCCTGCTCGGCGGCCTGCGCGCGGCCGCGCAGATGCTCTCCTACGAGATCCCGCTGGTCCTCAGCCTCCTCTCCGTTGCCATGGTCGCTCAGACCCTTGACCTCAACGCCATGGCGGCCGGCCAGGCGCTCGACCCCGGCGTAGGCCAGAACGCGCCCTACGTCTTCCTCCAGCCGCTCGCATTCCTCATCTTCTTCACAGCCATGCTCTCCGAGCTCCACCGCGCACCGTTCGACATCCCCGTCGCGGAGTCTGAAGTTGTGGGCGGCTTCTTCGTGGAGTACTCGGGCATCCGCTGGTCCATGTTCCAGCTCTCCGAGTACGCGTCCATGTGGGCGTTCAGTGTCTTCGGCTCGGTCGTCTTCCTCGGCGGCTGGGCCGTGCCCGAAGCGAGCCTGTTCTTCGACAACGGCTGGCCAGGACCTGATTGGATCTGGCAACTCAGCATCACTATGGTGAAGAGTTCGGTCTGGATCTTCGCCCTCATGTGGATGCGCTCGGCCATGCCCCGTCTCCGCATCGACCAGCTCATGGCCTTCTGCTGGAAGGTGCTCCTGCCGCTCAGCATCGTGCAGATCTTCATGAACGGCTTCATCCTCTGGTACGGCCAGGAAGGCCGGGTCTTCGACGGCTACAGCGACTGGCTCCTCACCGCCACCAGCGGCGCGGGCGCGATCGCGCTCATCGTTCTTGTCTACAGCCGCGCATTCCGCCGGCGCAGCACGAAAGGCCTCGTCGGCGCCTACCGCCAGGCACAGGTGCCCCTCCCATGAAAGGTATCGGCAAAGCCCTCCTCACCACCCTCTCCGTGGCCATGCGCAAGCCCGTCACGATCGAGTACCCGGACGAGAAGCACGTGCTCCCCGTCCGCGCCCGCAGCTTCCCGGTGCTCACGTGGGACTTCGACCACGAGGAGCCCTTCTGCACGGGCTGCAACATCTGCGTCCGCAACTGCCCCGTCGACTGCATGACAGCGACCATGATCGACAACCCGAAGTACACCGAAGGCACGAGCAACCGGCGCAAGATCGTCGAGAAGTTCTGGATCGACTACGCCCGCTGCATGCGCTGCAACATCTGCGTCGAGGTTTGCCCCTTCGAAGCCATCGTCATGGATAACAACTGGACGGGGCACGAGCACGCCGCCTACGACCGGCGCGACCTGCACCTGGACATCGACGACCTCCTGCTCCCGAGCCGGAGCGGCGAGCTGACCGTGCCCTTCCGCCCACAGGACCGCATCGACGCACTCGAGGCCCTCGCGAAGGGAGCGGATGCCCCCGAGGAGGCGTTCAAGGGCGCCCGGCCTGAAGCGCGCGAGGCCCAGGCCGAGCGCATCGCTCGCGGTGAGGGGCCTGCCATCCAGGAGCGTGAGCCGGAGAAGCCGAAGGTCGCGGCTGGCGCGGCCGCCGCGGCGGGGACCGCCGGCGCGGAAGTAGAGGTCCTCTCCGAGAGCAAGATCCGGGCGAAGCGCATGCGCGCCGAGCGGGCCGCCAAGGAGTACGAGGACCGCGGCGAAGCGGTCCCCACCGAGATCGCGGCGGACATTGAGAAGTACCGGAGCATGAAGCCGGGCGAGGCCTACGACGCGGCCGGCGCTCCCGTCGCCGCTGCTGGTGCAGTCGCGGGAGAGGCGCTCACCGGCACGATGCCGGACGGCACCATGCGCTTCCCGCCAGGCGTAGGCACCGGTGAGAAGGGCGACGCCAACTCGCCGGAGAAGGTGCGCGCCCGCCGCATGCGCGCCGAACGCAAGATCAAAGAGCTGCAGGAGTCTGGCGAGCCCATTCCGGAGGATGTCGCGCAGACCCTCTTCGACCTTGGCAGCGACCTGGCCCCCAACGGCACGATCTGGGCGACGCTCGCCACCACCGCCCCGGCCGTCGGCGCGACGACGGCGGTAGCCGCAGGCCCCAGTGGCGGCACCAACGCCGACGGCTCGATGCGCTTCCCGCCGGGCGTTGGCACCGGGGACAAGGGTGACCCCAACTCTCCCGAGAAGGTGCGCGCGCGCCGCATGCGCGCCGAACGCAAGTTCAAGGAACTCAGCGACGCCGGCGAGGCCGTCCCCGACGACGTCGCGCAGGTCCTCTACGAGACGGGCAGCGACCTCGCTCCGGGTGGCTCCATCTGGGAGAAGGAACTTGGCGGTGGCGCCGCCGCGGCTCCCGCAACCGCGGCTCCCGCCGCTGCCGCTGGGGCCGCATCAGACGATGGTGACTGGACGCCCCCCGCGGGCGTGGTGGTGGGCGCCAAGGGCGAGCCGAACTCGCTCGACAAGCTCCGTGCCCGCCGTATGCGCGCCGAGCGCAAGGCAAAGGAAGCCGTGGCGAAGGGCGAGGCCATCCCGGATGACGTCATGGCGACACTCACTGAATTGGGCGGAGCGATCCCGGAGAGCGGCCAGTGAACGCAACCGAGGTCGTCTGGTGGGTCTTCGCCGTCGCGACGGTCGCGCTCTCCGCTGGCGTGGTGTTCTCGCGCTCCGTGATTCACTCGGCGATCTTCCTCATTGGGAGCCTCGGCGGCGTGGGAGCGATGTACGTCATCCTCACCGTCGAGTTCCTCGCGCTCGTGCAGTTCCTCATCTACGGCGGCGCGGTGACCGTGCTCATCCTGCTCGCGCTCATGCTCACGCGTCAGAGCGTCAGCGGTGAGCCAGAGAAGGTGACCGGCGTCCAGGCGCCCTTCGGCATCCTCGTGGGCGGGCTGCTCATGGCCATTCTCATCGGCAGCGCCGTAGGCACCGACTGGCCCAACGACGTCGACGACACCCCCACCAACATCCCCATCGAGACCATCTCGGAGCAACTCTTCGACACCTTCGGGGTGCCATTCATCATCGCGTCCGTTCTCTTGCTGGTAGCCCTTGTTGGGGCAATTATCCTTGCGCGGCAAGAGGAGGGCGACGCCTGATGGTCCCGCTCGAGAACTACCTCGCGCTCTCCGCCATCCTCTTTTCGCTGGGGGTGTACGGCGTGCTCGCGCGCCGGAACGCGATCCTCGTGCTCATGGCCGTCGAGCTCATGCTCAACGCCGTCAGCCTGAATTTCATCGCGTTCGCCGCCTACCTGGACCCGGAACGGATTACCGGCGCCGTGTTCGCCATATTCGTCATTACGGTGGCCGCCGCCGAGGTGGGATTGGCGCTCGCCATCATCATTCGCCTGTATCGAAACCGCGCCACCTCGAACGTCGATGAAGTGGCGACGCTCAAGTGGTAGAAGGGGCCATCAGAACGCATGGGAGCTGAACAGGCCTGGCTGCTCGCTGCCATCCCGGCGGGCATGTTCCTCGTGCTTGTCCTCTTCGGGCGGTACTTGCCGCGCCAGGGGGACTACCTCGGCATCCTCGCCATCGGCGCGAGCTTCGTGCTGTTCTTCCCGGTTCTCGTCGATTTCCTCGACTTTTTCGACGCGGAGGAGGCCCGGCTCGCCATCCACGAGAGCATCGCCTGGAGCGAAGTCGGTGACTTCCACCTGCGCATGGGCATTTACATCGACCCCATCACGATCGTGATGTTCGGGGTCGTCACCAGCGTCTCGCTGATGGTGAACATCTTCTCCGTGGGCTACATGAAGGGCGAGCCTCGCTACTGGTGGTTCTTCGCCGTCCTGCAGCTCTTCGCCGCCTCCATGCTCCTGCTCGTCATGGCCGACAACCTGCTCCTCCTCTACATCTCGTGGGAGTTGGTTGGCGTCTGCTCATTCCTGCTGATCGGGTTTTACTGGGAGAAGCGCAGCGCCACGGAAGCGGCAAAGAAGGCCTTCATCACCACCCGCATCGGCGACGTTGGCCTCCTCATCGGCATCATCCTGCTCTGGCGCGAAACCGGCACCTTCGAGATCCAGGAGATCATCCACCAGGCAGAGGAGGGCTTGATCGGCGGCAACATGCTCTTCCTCTCGATGCTTTTCGTCTTCCTCGGGTGCATGGGGAAGAGCGCGCAGGTGCCCTTCCACGTCTGGTTGCCCGATGCCATGGAGGGCCCCACCCCGGTCTCCGCGCTCATCCACGCAGCGACGATGGTGGTCGCCGGCGTCTACCTCACCGCCCGCCTCCTACCCCTCTTCGAGCACGCCGGCGGGATGCTGATGATTATCACTATCGTCGGCCTCGTCACCGCGCTCCTCAGCGGTTTCATCGCCTTCGCGCAGACCGACATCAAGAAGGTGCTTGCCTACTCCACCGTGGGCCAACTCGGCTTCATGTTCGTCGCCCTCGGTTCCGGCTCGGTCGCCGTCGCCATGTTCCACCTCATGACGCACGCCTTCTTCAAGGCCCTGCTCTTCCTCGGCAGCGGCTCCGTCATCCACGCCACGCACCACAACCAGGAGATGGACAAGCTCGGAGGCCTCTGGCGGAAGATGCCGATCACCGGGACGACGTTCTTCATCGGTTGCCTCGCGCTCGCGGGGTTGCCGCCTCTCGCCGGCTTCTGGAGCAAGGACGAGATCCTCCTCGTTACCCGCGACGCCTGGACCGTCTGGGCGTTCGTGCTCCTGGCTTTCGCCGCCATTTGTACGGCCTTCTACACGACGCGCCTCTTCATCCGCACGTTCCTGGGTCCCGTGCGAGACCAGCAGGTCCACGACCATACGCACGAGTCCGGGTTCATCATGACGGGCCCGCTGATCTTCCTCGCGGTGCTGGCCTGCCTGGGCGGGTTCGTGATCTTCCACGAGGTGGGCGAGGCGCTCGGCTTCCCGGGCGGCATCACCGAATTCGTCTTCCTCCCGCCGCACGAGCCGCACGAGTATGAGATCGATTGGGCCCTCGCCGGCGCCTCGCTCGTCATCGCCCTGATTGGCGTCTGGTTCGGCGCTTTCATGTATTGGAACGGAAGCCTCGCGCGTTCCACGAGGCTCGCCGAGTGGAACCCCGGCCTCTATGCCCTCATCACCAACAAGTTCTACTTCGACGACATGTACCAGGCCGTCATCGACAAGGGCTTGCTCGGCTTCAGCTACGTCGTCGCCTGGTTCGACCGCTACGTGGTCAATGACACGGGCGTCGACGGCTCGGCCCAGGTCACCGGCTACGGCGGCTACCTGCTCAAGTTCCTCCAGACCGGGCGCGTGCCGAACTACGCCATGGGCATCGCCGTTGGCGTCGTCGGCCTCGCAATTGCAGGATTGGCGGTGACCCTGTGACCTACGACGAGGGCCAGGGCTACATCGTCCTCGCCACCCTGCTTGCGCCGCTTGTCGCGATGGTGCTGCTCGTGTTCGTGCCCGGCGAACGGAAGCAGTGGGCGCGCTACGTCTCGCTCTTCTTCGCGGCGATCATGCTCGGCCTCTCCACCTACATCTTCGTGGCCTACCAGACCGGCCCCGACCAGGGTGCCATCCAGATGGAGTTCACCCGGGATTGGGTGGAGAACACCGCCTTTCTCGGCGAGAACGGCATCCAGCTCTACCTCGGCGTCGATGGCATCTCCGCGACGATGGCGCTGCTGACGGGCATCGTCGCCTTTGCCGGCACCCTCGCCAGCTGGAAGCTCGACTACCGCACGAAGGACTTCTTCATCCTCTTCTGGATGCTGGTCGGTGGCGTCTACGGCACCTTCTTCTCGCTCGACCTGTTCTTCTTTTTCTTCTTCTACGAGCTTGCCGTGGTCCCGCTGTACCTCTTGATCGGCGTGTGGGGTTCCACGCGCAAAGAGTACGGGGCGATGAAGCTCACGCTCATGCTCGTGGGCGGCTCCGTGCTCATGTGGATCGGGATCTTCGCCGTCTTCAACGAGGCGGGCCTCGGCACCTTCAGCCTGCCCGAGCTCTGGGCAGCCGGCGAGGATGGCACCCTCAGCCCCACCTTCCAGAAAACGTTCTTCCCCTTCATGGTGGTCGGCTGCGGCGTGCTCGCCGCGCTCTGGCCGTTCCACACCTGGTCGCCGGATGGCCACATGTCCGCGCCCACGGCCGTCTCCATGGTGCACGCGGGCGTGTTGATGAAGCTCGGCGCCTTCGGCATCATCCGCCTCGGCATCCAGCTCATGCCCGAGGGCGCGGAGTTCTGGATGCCGGCCCTTATGGTGCTGGGCGTGACCGGTGCCCTCTACGGCGCGACCGCCGCCCTCACCCAGCGCGACTTCAAGCTCATCTCCGGCTACAGCTCCGTCAGCCACATGGGCTATGTGCTCATGGGCCTGGCGACACTCACCACCATCGGCGTCACGGGCGCCGTGCTTCAGATGTTCAGCCACGGCGTCATGACGGCCCTCGTCTTCCTCATGATTGGCGCCATCTACGACCAGGCTCACACGCGTGACATCAAGGACTTCGGTGGCATCGGCAAGGTCATGCCCCTTTGGGTCATCTTCTATACGATCGCGGGCCTGGCCAACGTGGGCCTGCCGGGGCTCTCCGGCTTCACCGCCGAGTTTCACATCTTCGTCGGGACCTTCCAGACCTATCCGGTCTTCGGCGCGCTGGCGATTGTGGCCGCCGCCCTCGCTGCGGCCTACATGCTGCGCATGTTCTCCGTCGTCTTCTTCGGCCCGCTCAACCCACAGTGGTCCGGCCTGAAGGACGTGACCCCGCTGGAAGCCACCTCCGCGCTCTTGCTCATCGCCTCCATGGTGCTCATGGGGGTCTGGTGGTCGCTCTTCACGGACCGCCTCGACCTGACCATCACGAGCCTGCCGGGGGTGACGGGCTAGATGGAGCGCGACTACACCCTCTTCATCCCCGAATACATCGCCGCCGGCGGAGCGGTGTTCATCATCGCGCTTGAAATGTTCTGGCCGCGCATGCGCAAGGAGTACGCCGCCTACCTGACGGCGCTCGTGGCGCTCGCCTGGGGCATCGCCGCCTGCTTCTGGATCGACGCTGACCCCGAGACCTTCCAGGGCGTGGTCACGGTAGACGACTTCACGACGTTCTTCCGCGTCCTGGGAGCGGGCATCGTGTTCGTTGTGGCCCTCCAATCCGCGCACTACATGCGCGACAAGGTGACGACCGCGGGCGAGTACTACGGCCTGCTGCTCATTGGCGGATGCGGGCTTGTGTTCATGGCCGCGGCGCGCGAATTCATCACCGCTTACATCGCCCTCGAAGTGCTGAGCTTCTCGCTCTACATCCTCGTCGGTTACCTTCGGCGCGATGGCTTGAGCAGCGAGGCCAGCCTCAAGTACATCCTCCTCGGCGCCTTCTCCAGCGCGATGCTGCTCTACGGCATCAGCATGCTCTACGGCGTCACCGGCTCCACGTACTACGACGAGATCGCCGCCGGCCTCGCCGACCGCTCGAGCGATACGGACGCCGCCGTCGTCATCGGCATGATGCTGATCCTCGCGGGGGTGGGGTTCAAGGTCTCCGCCGCGCCCTTCCACATGTGGGCGCCGGACGCCTACCAGGGCGCCCCGATGCCCATCACCGCGTTCCTCTCGACAACCTCCAAGGCGGCCGGCTTCGCCCTCATCCTCCGCCTCTTCGCGACCGCGCTTAATGCGGACCCGGATATCTGGAAGTGGGCTGTCGCCGCGCTCGCCGCGCTCACGATGACGGCCGGCAATCTCCTCGCCATCCAGCAGACCAACCTCAAGCGCCTTGTGGCCTACAGCTCCATCGGGCAGGTGGGCTACATGCTCGTCGCCATCGCCGCCATCGGATACGGCGATGCAGAGGTTGGACTCAACGCCTCCAGCGGCCTGCTCCTGCACATTGCCGGCTACGTCATCTCCACGCTCGCGCTCTTCACCGCGTTGACGGCCTACTACAACAAGACGGGGAAGGACACGGTGGCCGGCCTTCGTGGCCTCGCCGAGACGCAGCCCATGCTCGCTATGATCATCGTCGTCTCGCTCTTCTCGTTCGCGGGCCTGCCTTTCTTCGCGGGCTTCACGACCAAGCTGTTCATGTTCCAGGGCTCCGTGACCGATGAGCTGCTCTGGCTCGTGGGGCTAGCCGTGCTCAACAGCTTCATCAGCCTCTACTACTACCTCATGATCGTGCGCCAGATGTACCTCTTCGGGCCTGAAGAGGGCCTTACGCGGTTCAAGGTGAGCCCCGTGCTGGGCGTCGTCGGCGCGGCCCTCATGCTCGGCGTCATCGCCATCGGCACCTACCCCGCGCCCCTCTTCGAGGCCGCCGAAAACGCCGCCACCCCTCTCTTCGACGGCGCGAACGGCGAACGCGCCGAGGCCCCGTAACGAACCGCCAAGAACGCCAAGACTTCAGAAGGACCTTCAGATGGCGTGGGAGACTCGACTTGAGGAACCGTCTCGCAGCGCCGATGAGCTTGCCCATGCTGTGATTGGTGCGGCGATTGAGGTTCACCGCAATCTCGGTCCAGGGTTCTTGGAGTCACTGTATGAGCAGGCACTCGCCATCGAACTGGAGCTGCGAGGCGTCCCATTTGCCCGACAACTGCCGGTGGCGGCCATCTACAAGCAACGTCCCATCGGCGATGCTCGACTTGATTTGATGGTGGGCGGCGAACTGGTGGTCGAGCTCAAGGCCGTGGATGCGCTGATCCCCATCCACGAAGCGCAACTGATGTCGTACTTACGGCTTACGAACAAACAGCTTGGCTTACTCATCAATTTCAACGTAAGAGTGCTGAAGGACGGCGTGCACCGGGTAGTTGTCTCAGCTCCGCAGCGAGGCCGCCCGTAACGTCTTGGCGCTCTTGGCGGTTCGATTCACCCAATCCCCGGGTTCACCGGTGCGTTCGACGTGACCCCCGCCGCCTCCAGCGCGGCCAGTTCCTGAGCGCCCATCCCCAGGAGGTCGCGCAGCAGTTCCGCGGTGTGCTCGCCGAACAGAGGCGCATGGCGGCGCAGATGCGGGTTCGCCTCGGCCAGCCGCCACACCACGCCCGGCTGCTTCCACGGGGCCATGCGCGGGTGCGGCAACTCCACCCAGAACCCGCGCTCGAGCAGGTGTGGGTCGCCGTGGATCGTGTCGCTGTCGAGCACGCGCCCGGCCGGGACGCCCGCGGCCTGCAGGCGCTCCATCGCTGCCTGCGGGTCCTGTTCCCGCGACCACTCGCTAATGCGCGTGTCGATCTCGTCGTGGCGCGCGCGCCGTTCGTCAACCGCCAGCCCGGCGAGCTCGGCGGCGCCAACGACCTCCGCGAGCGCCGCCCACTCGGTGTCGTCCCGCACGGAGATCGCCAGCCACTGTTCCTCGCCCGCGCATCGGTAGATGCCCTGCGGCGCCCAGCGCGCGCTCCGGTTGCCGCGATGCACGGGATCCTCACCTCGCAGAGACGACGCTACGAACGCCTCGCCGATCATCGTCGCCATGGTCTCGCGCTGCGCGAGGTCCACGAAGCTCCCTTTCCCCGTCCGCTTGCGGTTGATCAACGCCAGCGCCACCGCTCCGGCCGCGGCGATGCCGCCCACGGGGTCGCCGTAGGAGATGCCCGTCTTGTAGGGTTCGCCGTCGTCTCCGTAGCCCGTCAGCGAGGCGACTCCGCCCATCTGCTCGATGATCGGGCCGAAGCCGACGTGATGCCGCTCCGCGCCCGTCTTCCCGAAGCCAGCCATCGAGACAAGGATGATGTCCTCGCGCGCGGCTCGGAGCGCCTCGTACCCCAGTTTCAGGTTGTCCAGCACGTCCGCGCGGTAGTTCTCGATGACGACGTCCGTCTTGGCGACAAGTTGCAGAAATACCTCGCGTCCTCGCTCTTGCGCCAGGTCGAGCACGAGCGACTTCTTGTCCCGGTTGTAGTCGTTGAAGTAGAACGATGCATCCCATGAGGCTTCGACGCCCGGCTGTGGGATGAGCGTGCGAATGTTGTCCCACGCCTGCGGGGACTCCACCTTGATGACCTCCGCGCCCATCTCCGCGAGCAGCTTCGTCGCGAACGGCCCTGCCCACATCATCGTCAGGTCCAACACACGGACGCCCTCGAACGGCAGCTTCTTCACGGCGTTGCCTCCGACCACTCCCGGGCAACGCCGGCTACGTCGACCCTCTGCGGAGGCCGTGCCCCCCGCCAGCCCAGCCCCTCGAACGGGCGCCCGGGGATGCGCGCCGCGCCATCGCGGGTCTGGACCGTGTCGAAGAATCCGCGCTCGGCGAGGCTGTCGTTCGCGAGCAGGTCTCCCGGCGTCATTACTACTCCGAACGGCACGCGATGCTCGGGCCCGAGCTGGAGGATGTCGGCCTTGGTCTTGCCCGCAAACCAGGCGTAGACCATCGCGCTCAGCTCATCGTCGTTCTCCGCTCGCAGCGTGGGGTCGGCGAAGCGCTCCTCCGCCAGCACCGGGTCGTCGAGCAGGCGGAAGAACGCGGGCACCTGGCGTTCGAGGCAGCACACCCCCGCCCAGCCGTCCGCGCAGGGATAGATGCCCCACACGGCGCGCAGGTGGTTCCCCCGCCGGGGCGAAGCCCCCATGCCCGTGAACGCGGAGCCGGGGCCATAGAGCTCGAGCATCGCCGCCGAGCACTCCTGCAGCGAGATGTCGATCCAATCACCCTCGCCGTGCACGAGCATCCCGTAGTAGGCCGCGAGCGTGGCGCTGAACGCGTTCAACCCGCCGAGCGCATACGCCTGGTTCCCGCCGGTGACCAGCGGCTCCCGCGATTCATGCCCCGTGAGCGAAACGATGCCGCCCATCGCGAAGGCAATCAGGTTCGTCGCCTCGTAGTCCGCATGTGGCCCCGACTGCCCGAACGGCGTGATCGACACCACGATCACGTCCCGCCGCTCCCGCAACACTTCGGCGGCATTCACCAGCACGTCGGAGGCGGGATCGGATACTCCCCTCTCCCGCGAAGTCGGGAGAGGGGCTGGGGGTGAGGGCAGTCGCCAGTCGACAAGCACGATGTCCGCCGCCAGTGCGAGGGGCCGGATGTCGGCGAAGCTCGCCGCCGCCACCCGGCGCTTGCCCGCCAGCAGCCATACCTGCTCGTCATCGGTCAGGTCGCGCGGCTCGCCTGCTACGACCACATCCGCCCCGAACCCGGCGAGCAGCCGCCCCGCGAACCCGGCCGAATACCCTGGCGCGATCTCGAGCACGCGCACGCCGTCCAAAGGAAGGTCAGTCATGGTTCCGGATTCTACCGGCCGCGACGGTGCGACGGGACGGCGGGTGAAAATAGGTTAGGATTCGGGCGAGCGATATGACTACCCATAAACACTGGATCGTCTTCGCGGACGATACTGGCGATCCTGGGCCGGCCGGGTCCGCTCACTTCGGATATGCGATGGTCGCGGTGCCACGTGATCAGACCGCGTGGCTCACGGAGCTGCGTGCTCGCTTCCGAGTAGACCGAAAAATGTTCGTCGAGGCGAAGCCCAAGCGGCTCACACATCCCAACTTCGTGAAAGTGCTGGCTGACGTCTCCGATGCCTGCGAGAGCCGCGGGTTTCTGGTAGCCGCGACCGGAGTCATGAAGACGAAGTACCGAGGGCCGTGGCTGCAGCCCTCTTCAGGAGTGCCAGCAGACTCGAATTTCTTCCGGAATTATCTCGTTCGGAAGAGCTTGGAGCTGTTGTTTGATGGCACAGACTTCGAACCAGTGGATCACGTGGATCTGGTACTGGACAGAGTGGGGCAATCCGCCGCTCAGACTGCGAATGTTCATAGGTACCTGAACGGAGCGTTCACGGAATACGGCGCGTTCAAATTTCCGGCGGTTAAGACAGTCACCCACGCGGACTCACTCTACGTAGAGGGACTTCAAGTTGCCGATCACCTTGCCAGGCTGGCGAGGGGCATCTGGGAACATGACCCCGCCGCGAACGGCCTCGTGCATTCACTTCGCCTCTGTTCGATTCTGTCCGCTCGCGAGTTTCAGGTTTCGGCGGAGGCCCGTTCGCTCCTGAAGGGACACCCGCAGCCGCCAACCCCATGAAGAAGGCCCAGACGGGTTCCCATATTGCAGGTCACCCGACTGGACCCTAAGACCGCGGCAGGATCCCATATTGCAGGTCACCCGCGAGCGGCGATCAGCCCATTTGTTTCCGAGGACGACTCCTCGGTACGTCTGCCTCAGATCGTACCGAGAATTTCGGCAAGATCAAGGTCTACGTGCAGACTGTAAGACTCCAACGCGTCAGGCACTGTCGCGCAGGTCATACAACTTCGTATTTGGCAATCCCTCGCCGATGCGCTTCAATGCCCCGCACACAGGAGGCACAGTATGTCCGACGTTCTCTTCGAAAAGCGGCCCGACGGAGTCGGTCTCATTACCCTCAATCGTCCCGAAAGCCTGAACGCGATGGGCGGCGAGCTCATGCCGCTCCTCGCCCACTACCTGGAGGAGGCCGAGAAGGACCGAGAGGTGCGCTGCGTCGCCCTCACCGGCGCCGGCCGCGGCTTCTGCGCCGGCGGCGACGTCAAGGGCATGCAGACCCGCAATAGTGGCGGCGAAGGCGGCAACGGCGAGCGCCCCGACATGATCTCCAGCCTCGAGAGCGGCGTCCGCGGGCTCCGCCAGAGCCAGCTCGAGACCGCCCACAAACTGCACACGATGGGCAAGCCCACCGTCGCGATCGTGAACGGCGCGGCCGCGGGCGCGGGCCTCAGCCTCGCGCTCTCGTGCGACATCCGCTTCGTCTCGGAGCAGGCCCGCTTCCTCACCGCCTTCAAGGGCGTGGGCCTCAGCGGGGACTACGGGTCCAGCTACTTCCTTCCGCGGCTCGTTGGCATGGGCAAGGCCCGCGAGCTCTTCTTCACAAACGAAATCATCAACGCTCAGCGCGCCCTCGAGCTTGGCATCGCCAATCACGTCGTCCCGCACGACCAGCTCATGGATCAGGCCCTCGCCTTCTGCGCGAAGATCGCCGCCGGCCCCACCGCGACCTACGCCCGCATGAAGCACAACATCAACCTCGCCGAGACGAGCACGCTCAAAGAGCTGCTGGACCAGGAGGCGATGAACATGCGCCTCAGCGGCCTGAGTGTGGACAGCCGCGAGGCCGTCCGGGCCTTCGTCGAGAAGCGCGAGCCGAACTTCGTCGGACAGTAAGTAGACACGGAGCCACAGAGAGCACAGAGATAGCGAGAGAAGGCCCTGCGTCCTCTGTGCCTCTGTGTCCGACACTTTCGCGGGGGGAGATGCCATGTCCTGGATTGAGCTGGAGCACGCAGACATTTACTACGTCGAGGAGGGCGAGGGCCAGCCGATCGTCTTCCTGCATGGCATGAGCTCGTGCGGCGAGGCGTGGTGGCAGCAGTTCCCACATCTTCGCGACCGCTTCCGCTGCATCGCTTACGACAGCGTGAATCATGGCCACTCCTCGAATAGCCCCCGCGACGCCGACGAACCCGACCGCGTGGATGAGCTCGAACGCTTCCTCGCGGCGATGCGCATCGAACGGCCCATCCTCACGGGCAACTCGATGGGCGCGAACACACTCCTTCGCTGGGCGTGCCGTCACCCCGGCGACGCCCTCGCGCTCATCCCCTCGGGCATGGGCGTCGCCCCCGAAGGGGAGTCGGCAGCACCGCGCCGCATCGACCCACTCGATCCCGAGACGCTCTTCCTGCCCATCGGCGACTCACTCACGGACGGCTTCAAGGCTCGCGAGCCGCACATGTACGAGCGGTACCTCCGCATCCGCTCCACCGCCACCCGTATCGAGGCGTTGCGCCACCCGCGCCGCATGGGCGGGTTCTCGCTCGAGGAGCGACAGGCGCTTGCGGAACGCGCCGGCGCCATCACCTCCCCGATGCAGATCATCGTTGGCGGGCTCGACCGGCTTGTGCCATGGGCCGAGCGGCTGCACGCGCTGGTGCCGGGCTCGCAGTACCACGTGATCGAGGGCGCCCCCCACAACGTCTACTACGAAGCTGCCGCCGCCTACAACGCGCTGGTAGACGCATTCCTCGCGAAAGTAGCCCTCACGCCCGCTTAATCCCAGAGGACGGGCACCACGCCGCTGCTGCGGATCCGTCCGTCGCTCGTGACGAGGGTGGCGCGCAGTTCGAGCGCAGTCGCCGTAATGAGGCGATCCATGGGGTCCTTCGGGAAGAGTGGGCCGAGGCGTGAGGCTCGCACAGCAATTGCGGGAGTGATCGACGCGACCGTCAGGCCTTCCCACGTGCTTGCCTCAGAGAGGAACTCCACGACTTCACGATTCAACCGAATACGACCCTCAGCGACTAGCTGCGCGGTCTCCCAGAATGACACGTCGGAAACGACAAGTTGGTCGGTCTCGATGACGCGACGGACCGCGACCGGGAGTTCTCGGAACCCCGTCACCCACCAGATCCAAGCCTGGGTATCGAGGCAGATCACCGATTCTGTTCATCCCAGTCTTTGAGCGTCTCCCACTCGACATCCAGCGGCGACTCGATGTCGCCGATCCATTCAACCATGTGCGCCAGGCTCGGGCGGTTGAACTTCTTCTTGCCACGCTGCGCCTTCGAGAGTGGTGCAACCCGCGCGACCGGCTTCCCGCGCTTTGTGACGACGAGCTCCTCGCCCGTCTCCGCCACCTCGTCGAGAAGCGCCAGGCACTTCGCTTTGAACTCGCCTGCCGGGATCGTTCTCGTGACCATGGTCATATCGTAACACGGACGATGGGGGTATCGAGACAGATCACGCGTTGAGCTCATCCCACTCTTTCAGCGTGTCCCATTCGACGTGGAGAGGCGACATAATGTCACCGGTCCAGAGCACCATATGCGCCAGACTCGGCCGGTTGAACTTCTTCTTGCCGCGCTGCGCCTTCGACAGCGGAGCCACGCGCGCGACCGGCTTCCCGCGCTTTGTGACGACGAGCTCCTCGCCCGTCTGCGCCACCTCGTCGAGAAGCGCCAGGCACTTCGCCTTGAACTCGCCTGCCGGGATCGTCCGTGTGACCATGGTCATATCGTAACACCATACCGGCTCGTCGATGGTGGCAGATCACGCGTTGAGTTCATCCCACTCTTCGAGCGTCTCCCACTTAACGTCGAGCGGTGAAGTGATATCACCGGTCCATAGCACGTGGTGCGCCAGGCTCGGGCGGCTGAACTTCTTCTTGCCACTCCGCCACCTCGTCGAGAAGCGCCAGGCACATCGCCTTGAATTCGCCGGCCGGGATCGTTCTCGTGACCATGGTCATATCGTAGCACGACGGCAGCGTCCCAAGCCCGGCCTCGACGACCGTTGCAAATGGCTGGCGGTTTGCCGCACAGGGGTGCCGCGGCCGGCCCTGGCGCGGTTACGGTGGGCAGATGCGTCTGAGACCCCAAGAGAGGGCAGGGCGTGAGACTAGCCCAGGGGAGTGTTCATGACCAACGAAAATGGCCGGTTCCCAGAATCCGAGAGTGGCGGCGTGACCGTCAGTGAGACCGCCATGGGCGTGCTCTCTCGCGCCCTCGACTCCAGCAAGGAGAAGGACGAGGAGCTCCTTCGCCTCTCTCGCCAGGACAACCGCCTCGAGCTCAATGTGGCCGTCAAGGAAGACGGTGACGAGGTGCTGCAGTGGGAGGAGCGGCCCGTGCTCGCCATCTCACCGGAAGCTCAGGAGCTTCTCGACGGCTTCGTGCTTGACGCGGAGACGACCGATGAGGGAATGGCGCTCGTCCTGAAGGAGACGCCCGGCCGCTTCTAGTTCAGGTCACCGATGCGGAATGATCCGCCGCGTCCGTCCTCTTCGTCTTCGTCGTCATCATCGTCGCTGTCGCTATAGACCCCGGCCGGCGAGCCGCGCCAGACGCTCACGATGAAGTCCTCGCGGTAGGGGTCCGCCGTCATCACGAGGCGCTCGTCCGCCGCGTCGATGAGCGCCTGGATGCGTTCCTCGCTCGCGTCGGCCGTTGTGCAGAGCGTGCCGTGCACGTTCGCACCCTGGTAGTGGATGTCGATGCGTCCGACGATGCCGCCGTCCTCCAGGATCATGTACGACTCGGAATAGGGGGTCCGGGCCTCGCGTTCGAAGTCGATCAAAGTGGTCGCACCTGTCCATTTCCGAGGATGATCCATTTGTAGCTGGTGAGCTCCCGCAAGCCCATCGGCCCGCGCGCGTGCATCTTCTGGGTGGAGATACCCACCTCCGCGCCAAGCCCGAACTGCGCGCCGTCCGTGAACTGCGTGCTCGCGTTAACGTACACCGCCGCCGAGTCCACTCCGTCGAGGAAGTGCTGCGCGTGCGTGTAGTTCTCCGTGATGATGGCGTCTGAGTGGTGGCTCCCATACCGCTCGATGTGCTCCATAGCCTCGTCCTGCGAGTCCACCACGCGGACACCCACGCGCATAGCGAGGTGCTCGATCGACCACGTCTCGACACTCGCGCCTTCGAGCGGGGTGCCCGGGCGGCGGGACAGGAGTTGGCTCGCACGCTCGTCCGCGATAATCGTGACCCGGTCCCCCCAGCGCCCGACCAGCCTGTCCAGGAAGGCGGGCGCCACCGCCTCATGCACGAGAAGCGTGTCCACGGCGTTGCAGATGCTATAGCGGCGCGTCTTCGCGTTGTCCACGAGATCCACCGCCATGGCGAGATCGACATCCTCGTCCACGTAGATCTGCACTACCGCAGCGCCGTGGGCCACCACCGGCATCGTCGCGTTTAGCCGCACGTAGTCGATCAGTTCCTGTCCCCCGCGCGGCACGATGATGTCGACGAGGTCATGCGCCTTCAGCAGCTCGTCTACGTGGGCGCGATCGGGGTCGGAGACCACCTGCACGGCATCGCCGGGCACCCCCGCGTCAGCCAGCGCGCGTTGGATGAGCTCGCCCAGCGCGGCGTTCGTGTGGCGTGCTTCCTTGCCTCCACGGAGGATGCTGGCGTTCCCGCTCTTCAGGGCCAGCACCGCGATGTCCACGGTCACGTTTGGCCGCGCCTCATAAATGGATGCGACCACTCCCAGCGGCACTCGCCGCCGCCCAATCTGCAGCCCATTCGGCAGGGTCCGTGCGTCGAACACTTCGCCCACCGGGTCCGGAAGCATGGCCACGGCCCGCGTGTCGGCGGCCACGTTCGAGGGCTTGAGCGTGAGGCGATCCAAGAAGTACGCGTCGAGGTTGGCTGACCGCGCAGCGTCGAGGTCTCGCTGGTTCGCTGAGAGCAGCGTCTCGGCCTCCATTTCGAGCAGGTCCGCGATGCGGTTGATCGCGGCATCCTTGGCGCCCGTGGGCAGCATCGCCAGCTTGCGTGCTGCCGTCTTCGCCAGCGCGGCACGCTCTCGAATCAGGGAGGTGGTGGCCGTCATGCTCGGTAGTGTAACAGGGGCCGCCGCCACGCCGTGGAAGTCAGATGGTCTCCACGTTGAAGACCTGCCGTTCGCCGCGTTCGGTGACCGCCACCATCTTTGAGAACCACTGCTGCCAATCGGACTGGCCGTATGCGCATGCTCCCCTCTCCACATCCTGTGGAGAGGGGTCGGGGGTGCGGCACTACGGCTGCGCGTAGTAGTACGCGTTGAACGGGTGCTCCAGGCCCGGGACGCGCCCCATTCGCGTGAAGCCCGCCTCGCGCAGCATCGCGAAGAGCTTGGAATCCGGCAGCCCCACCGTGCCCAGTGCCAGCCCGTCCGGCGTGCAACTCGACGATGACATGCACGTCATGATCGAGAAGCCATACATCATCGCGGCGAGCGGGTGCCGCAGGTTATCGTGCCAGTCGTCGTTCGCGTTCACATCGACGATGAACCACACCCCGTCGGGTTTCAGCGCGCCGCGCACGGCCTTCATCGCGAGGTCCGGCCGGCTCATGTCGTGCAGGGCGTCGAGCACCATGAACAGGTCGAAGCTCCCGTCCTGCGGGATCGGGTCCGTGTCGGCATTGTGGAAGGCGATGTTCGTGAGCGCTTCTTCGGCGACGTGCGCGTTTGCACGTGCGAGAGCGAACTTCGAATTGTCGTACCCGTGCACCTGGCAGTTGGGGAAGGCTTTGGCGACGGCGATGTCGCCCGCGCCGGAGCCGCAGCCGATGTCGCCCACCTTCGCGCCCGCCCTGAGCGTTTCCACGAGCCCGGGGACTGCCGGCAGCCCGTCGCTCACCAGCGCCGACCGGTTCCAGGGGCCGAGCATCCGCTCGATGGCGCTCGCTCCCGCCTCGCCGCCGTGGTCATAGTTGAAGCCGATCCCCGTCCGGAACGACTCGTTGAGCTCGCCCAGTACCGCGATCTGCTCCGGGAAGTGGTCGAACCCGCCGATCGCCGACGCCGGCGTGCTCTCATCGACCAGCACGAGGTAGCCCTCTGGCGAGAGCGAGAACACCTCGCCCTCGTTCTCGATGAATCCCGCAGCCACCTGCCCGCGGAGCCACTCCCGCACCCACCGCTCGTTCAGCCCGGTGCGAGCGGCGAATTCGTCGCTGGTGGCCGGCCCCTCGCCCAGGGCGCGATAGAGCCCGAGCTTGTCTCCCAGGTAGATCATCCCGGCCACCACGGCGCCACCCAGGTAGGTGAACGCCTTGAGGGCGAGCTCCTCCACTTTCTCGGGATTGATCTCCGGTGCGGCTGTCGGTGCGGTCATCGGTTTGACTCCTTTTCCTGCCTTTTGCTGCTCAGACGTATGCCCAAAGCCCGGGCCTGTTACACATCGAGCGCGAGCGTACTCGCACTCGTTATCGCCGAATGCGAAAAAGTTCGCACACCGCCCGGCAGGCGGCATAACAGCGAACGATACAGCCAACCCGCATCCCGCTCGCGCACCCAGGGCAAAGAGATCTGGAGGCCGAATTGGCCTCCCGTGGTGATCGGACCCCAACGGCCCTCTAGAACGTCGAGCGCGACTCCGGTTGGAACGGGTCCGGCGACGGTTCCCTGTTGCTCGTGGAAGCGGGAGCGCTCGAGCGGGAAGTCGATTGCGGGGCCGAAGACCGTGACGTTGATGCCGGTGGTCGCGGCCGAGCCGCAGGGGTCGAACGCGCGGCCGTGCTCGAACGTGCGGAGGAGCTCGGGCTCCTGGCTCCCGTGGTCCGGGAGCTCGTGCTGCTCTTCGGTTTCGCAGTGCTCCTGGCGCCCGACGTGCTCTTGCCGCTTGAGCCGGCGCGGCTGGTCGTCGGCCTTGCGCTCGATGACTGGCCGGGCCGGACCTGGCTCGTGGCCGCGGCAGGCTGTCCCTGCCGCGCCTGGCCGCCCATCCCGGCCCGTAGCTGGTTGTTCACGTCCCGGATGCCAGGTACCCGTTCGATCGCGTCCTCGGCCATGCGCTTCTGGTACCGGTCCATCACCGACCCGCTGAGCGTGACCTCGCCGTTACTCACCCTGACGTCGATGTCCTCCGCGTCCACGTCCCAGGCCTGGGTCAGCCGCTCGCAGACGTCCTCCCGGATGCGGTCGTCAGAGCGCTGATAGCCCTTTGGGCCGCGGCCGCTGTACTGGCCGTAGCTGCTCTCCCGGCTCTGACCGCTGTACTGGCCCATCTCGCCGCGATACATCTCGCCATAGCCGCCAGGGCCCTGATAGCCGCTCTCCGGATACTCCATGCCATACGGACCGCCGCGGCTACTTTGCCGCTCGGCGACATACTGCTGGCGGCGCTGCCAGTCGGCCTCCTGGGGCGGGCGCGACCACTCGCCGGGGCGCGTCCACTGGTCGGGCTGCTGTTCCCGCTCCCAGCCCTGCTGGCCGTAGCGGGAGGAACTCTGTCCCTGGCCATAGCGGCCGGCCGGCGCGGATGAGCGCTCACTCCGGAAACGTTGGTCATCCCACGCTCCGCTTCGGGCCCCTTCATATCCGCCCGGATACTGCTCGCCGCCGTTGTAAGGCGAGCTCGCGCGCGGCCGGTCGCGGTACTGCCGCTCGTCGTTTCCGCTCTCGTAGTCTTCGGCGTATCGATCCGCCATATTGCTGCCTCCTCCTGCGTGGCGTACCACGCGGTTCCCCTCAACGTAGGAGCGTTCGGATTCCAGACGTGTCACCCCGCTGCCCAGCATGTGTCGCGCGCGTTGCAGGAGTATTGCGATTGGTAGGCACGGCAGGGGCCGTCTCGCGGTGTCACTACCGATCCGCGCCCGTACACTGGGCGGGCACTTCCCCCGGAGGACGCCCCATGCAGTTCGAGCTCAGCGAGGAGCACCGCCTCATCAAAGATACGGCGCGCCGCATCGCCCGGGACGTGGTCGCTCCGCGTGCCAAGGAGCTCGACGAAACCGGCGAATATCCCCACGACTACTTCGAGGCCTTCAAGCAGGCCGGCCTCCTGGGCATGGCCATCCCCGAGGAGATGGGCGGCACCGGCAACGGCATTCTCCCGCTCTGCCTCGCGATCGAAGAGGTCGCGAAGTACGAATGCGGCGCCGGCCTCATGCTCGTGCTCAGTGGCCTGCCCACGCGTCCCATCGTTTTCGGCGGCAGCGGCGAGCAGCAGCAGCGCTGGCTCCCGGACCTCGCCTCAGGCGACACGAAGGGCGCCTTCTGCCTCACCGAACCGGATCACGGCTCCGACGCCGCCAACCTCGAGACTCGCGCCACTCGCGACGGCGACGACTACGTCCTCAACGGGAACAAGGTGTACATCTCCGGCGGCACGGTCGCGGACTACCTGACTGTCTTCGCACGCACGGGCGGACCGGGCGCGAAAGGGATCAGCGCCTTTGTCGTCGACGCCCACGCCCCCGGCGTCAACATCGACCGCACCGACGACAAGATGGGCGTGCGCAGCGTGCCCACCGCGCACTTCAGCTTCCAGGACGTGCGCGTGCCCGCCGAGAACCTGCTCGGGGGCGACGAGGGCAACGGCTTCAACCACGCAATGCTCACCCTCAACTCCATGCGCCCGACGGTAGGCGCCCGCGGCGTGGGCCTTGCCGAGGGGGCCTCCAGCTACGCGCTCGAGTGGGCCCGCGAGCGCAAGGCCTTCGGTAACTCCGTCATCGACTTCGAGGCCATCCAGTTCATGTTCGCGGACATGGCCATCCAGATTGAGGCTGCCCGCAACCTCGTCTATAAGGCCGCATGGCTCGTGGACCAGGGCAAGTTCTCTCGCGAGTACGCCCACCACCTCTCCATTGCCAAGGCCTTCGCCACGGAGATGGCGAACAAGGTCGCGTTCGATGCGCTGCAGGTGCTCGGCGCCCAGGGCTACATGAAGGACCACCCCCTCGAACGCCACTTCCGCGACGCCCGCCAGCTCATGATCGTCGAGGGCACGAGCCAGGTGCAGCGCGTCGTCATCTCCCGCGCCATGATCGACCGCACCCTCGTGTATGGCTAACTACCAGACCGTCTCGACATCGTAGAGCCGGATCTTCCGATCGTTGGTGACGAGCGTCAGTCCTTCGACCCGAGCCTGCGCGATCAGCATCCAATCGAATGGGTCGCGGTGGTGGTCGGGGAGGAGTTCAACTTCCGCTCCATGCGCGATCAACAGCGGAAGTTCAACGGCTGGCAGCCTCGCTACCGCGGCCTGCATGAATGCCAGCACGGGCATCGAAAGCCTTGGCAACTTCCGCCGGCTGGCCTTGATTGACATCTCCACCGCACTCACCGAACTCACTACGAGTTCGTGCTCAGGATCACTCACGAGCTGGCGAGCGCGCTCGGACAGTTTCTCAGGCTCCGTCACTGCCCAGATCAGCGTGTGGGTGTCCAACAGGAGTCTCACCGAGCGTCTTCGCGCTCGCCGAACCAGTCGACGTCATCCGCCGACAACGGCTCGAAGAATTCCGGACCCAGGACAACCGTCCCTCGCAAGAATCCGAGTTCTCGCTTTGCCTTTGCTGGTTCCTGCGCGCGCACGAGCTTGGCGATCGGCTTACCGTTCCGCGCAATCACGACTTCCTCACCGTGTTCGACCAGCGCAAGCAACCGCGACAGCTGGGTCTTCGCCTCATGGGTGTTAACCGTGGTCGTCTTCACTGTTGGTCAGCCTCCTTCGCCTCTCTGTCTGCTCCTCCTCCTCCCGGAGAAAGGGGTCCGTCATACCAAAGCGCGAGCTCCGCTTCCGTCATTGGATCGTCCCAGCCTGGGAGGAGCTTGATCTGGCCCTTCAAGGAGCCGAACTCGAAGAGTAAGGGACGTTCCTCCGCAGGCACGCGCTTGGCGATCGGCTTCCCGTGGCGCGCAATCACGACTTCCTCACCCTGTTCGACCAGCGCCAGTAGCCGCGACGACTGCGTCTTCGCTTCGTGCGTCTTCACCATGGTGGCCATCTCGGGTCCTTAGCTAACCTGCTTAGCTAAGCCTACCACAGCCCCCAGCCTCTCGTTTCCACGTGACCTCGTACATTGAGGCCCATCACGCCGCGACATAGACTTCTCCAACGCTCTCGCGTGAAAGGTCGGGTAAATGGCCGGGTCATCCGAGTCCTCTCCGGTTCGCTTGCAGCTCTCGTCGAAACTGATCGGCCGGGGTAGCGCTCTCGAGGTCCTCTCGGAGTCGGTGGACCGCGCCATCACCGGCGACCCCTCCGTGGTCCTCATCTCCGGCGAGGCCGGCGTCGGCAAGACGCGCCTCGTCCGTGAAGTCGCCGCCCTCGCCGAGGCCCGTGGCGCGCAGGTCTGCATGAGCCGCTGCATCGAAGGCAGCCTCGTGCCCTACCTCCCCTTCGCCAACGCCCTCCTCCCACGCCTCGAACGCGCTGGCCTGGTCCAGGAAGGGGATGTCCTCCGGCTTCTGCGACCGGGCGCCCGCGCGCCCGAGGAGACGCCGCTCAACGACCGGACGCCTGAGCTCTACTTCGCACTGCCCCAGGCGACCTTCGAGCTGGCTTCCCGCCGGCCGCTGCTGCTCGTCGTGGACGATGTGCAGTGGGCGGATGCGAGCACGCTCGCCGTGCTCGAGCATCTCGTGCTCGGCGCCGCGGATCAAGCCGCAGACCGGCGAATCCCGATGTGCCTCGTCGCTGTGCACCGGGATCTGTCTCCGGCGAGTCCGGCCGGGAGGCTCGTGGCGAGGTTTCGCCGGGAGCACATTGTCCAGAGCGTGGCGGTCGCCGGGCTCACGGAGTTGGAGCTCAACGACCTTCTTTGGGAGACCGCCGGCGACCCGCCCACCCCGCCACTGCTCTCCTCGCTTCACCGGCTCACAGGCGGGAACCCGTTGTTTGCACTGGAAACGCTGAAGCTCTTGGCCTCTCAAGGAGCGCTCCAGCGCCAGGGCGCATACGTTGCCACCAGCGAGGACCTGGAGGACCTGGCCATCCACAACGAGATCACCGCGGCCATCGACCAGCGGGTGACAACTCTGCCAGTCGAAGTCGCCGACGTGCTCACCGTTGCGGCCCTCCTTGGCGAGGAAGCCCCCTTCGTCGTTCTCCAGAGGGTCACCGAGCTGGACGCGATGCACGTGGCCGAGCTGGCGGAAGCCGCCGTCGACGAGGGCTTCGCCGTGCAGACTGAGCCAGGCATTCGCATCTCGCACCCTCTCGTCCGGCGTGTCCTTGCCCGCCGCTGGGGCCGGGGCCGCCGGCAACGAATGCATCTCCGCATCGCGGAGGCGCTGGCCGGTACGAACGTGGAGATGGTCGAGATCCAGGTCGCCAGCCATCTCCTGGCCGCTGGCGCCGCCGCTGATCCGTTGGACCGGGCCACCGCTGCGATGGCAGCCGCGGATCGAGCCATGTCGGTGCGCGCGTGGGGCGAAGCGGCGCGTTTCTACGCGGCGGCCTACTCCGAGCCGGCCTACACCGACAGCCTCTCGCAGGTCGATCGCGCCCGGCTCGCCATTCGCACAGGCGTGGCCCAGTACCGGAACCTGGACGTCTACAACAGTGAGACGACATTCGCCGAGGCGGTTCGCCTCTGCCGGGAGGCTGGTGACTACGCGGGCTGGGCGGACGCCCTGGTCGGCTGGATCCGGGCACAGATCTCTCACGACAACTCTTCCGCTGCGCGCCTGCTGGCATCTGTGGAGATTCGCGACTTCTTCGACGACGTGGGAGCGGATCATCCCGTCCCGCGGGCGCGGATGGAGGCCGAGCTGGCCGAGGTCCTGTTCGCTGTGGAGCGGCCGGAAGCGGCGGAACTGGCCCAGAATGCGCTCGAGGGCGGCCGCGCGGCCGGCGACGTCTTTTCCACGATGCACGCGAGCGTGGGGTTGGGGCTGGCCTTCTGGCAGCAGCTCCAGCCAGAGGCCGCGCTTGCCTACTACGAGGAGGCACTCAAGCTCGCCCGCGAGTACGGCGACCCCTGGTATGAGGCATGGCCACTCCAGCGCATGCCGTTGGCGCTTGCCGCGATTGGCCGTCTGAAGGAGGCCGAGACCGTCGCTGACGAGGCCGGCCGCATCGCGACACGTACCCACGACTGGGCCGAGCACTCACTCACGCTGGCCACCCTCACCTGCCTGGCCACACTGCGCGGGGACTTTGAGGGAACCGAACGCTTCGCATCTGAAGCGGCCCTCATGTACCGGCGTTCCAATTACCGCTGGGCGCCCGGGCTGACATACCCCGCGCTCGCTCAAGCGCGATTGCTCCGCGGCGAATGGAGCGCCGCCAACCACGCTATCGGCCTCTGGGAGCACACCGGCGTCCGCGGTCCGGCATGGCTCATGAGGGTGCTGAGGTTCGCCCAAGAAGGCCGGCTGCAAGCCGTGCGGGACGAGCTGGCGGCACATCCCAACTGGATGACGCGGCCCTACCCGGACAGCATGTTCTCGCTCGGACCGCTCGCCGTGCGGGCGGAGATCGCGACCGCGGTCGGGATGCCGGAACTGGGCGAAAACTCCCGCGAAGAGCTCACGCGCGCCCTCGAAGCCGGGACCGTCTTCACCCTTCCTCAGGGTGTGTTCCTCATCCCCCGCGTGCTGGCCGATCTCGCCTGGGCCCGCGGCGAGGTCGACGAAGCGCAGGATCGCTACAACCTGGCCATCGCCGTGGCGCGTGCAAGCCACGCCCGCACCGAGCTCGCACTCGCGCTCTACGGCAAGGCGCAGCTCCTCGCCTCGAATCTGCGTGGGCGAGACGAAGTCGTGGCCTTGGTGATGGAAGCGCTGGCCCTGTTCGATGAGCTCGGGATGGTCCCCTGGGTGAAGCGCACTCAGCGGCTGGCCAAACGCCTCGGTCTCGACCCTGCCCCGGAGCTCCGCGCGGAGCCGCAAGCGCTCAGCGCCTACGACCGCGAGGTCCTCGAGCGGTTCGCCGAAGGGCTCCGGCCCCAGGAGATCGCCACCAGGCTCCTCCTCAGTGAACGGGCTATCGCCCGCCGCCTCACCGACCTCCGCGCTCGCCTCGGGTTCGTCACGCCCGGCGACGCGGAGGGTTTCCTGAGTGCCACGCCGGCTCCGCTTGATGCCTGGCCACGGCTCGAGACGCGCGTCGCCGGCAGTGGCGGCCTGCGCGTCTTCCTCGTCTCAGACATCGTCGGGTCCACGGAACTGAATGAGCGGCTTGGCGACCAGCAGTGGTCCGCGCTCCTCGACCAACACAACCGCGTTGTGCGCGAACAGATCGCCGCTTTCGATGGCGCGGAGGTGAAGCACACCGGCGACGGTATCTTCGCGGTCTTCGCTTCGGCTGCGTCCGCCATCGGCTGCTCAATTGAAGTTGAGGCGCGGTTCCCGATTTCCACCGGCGGCCACGAAGCCGTGAACGCGGATGTCTGCCTGGGGCTCAGCGCGGGCGAGCCCATGACCACTGGCACCGACTTCTACGGGCTCTCCGTGACCCAGGCGTTCCGCATCTGCGACCGGGCAGGGCCTTCCCAGATCCTCGTCTCGGAGGCGGTCCACAAGCTGGTGGATGGCGGCCCGTTTACCTTCGTCGATCGCGGCCGGTTCGCGCTCAAGGGGTTCAAGGGCCGGGCCCGGCTGTACCAGGTAGTCACGCGCTCCCGAGAACTGGCGGCGGTGTAGAAACGCCAGCCCCCCGGGGCCGTGTGAAGCCGCTCACGTTTGCGTATTGACTTCTTGATCACGTGCGAGCAATGTTCCCGCGCGCGGCCACGCCGCCAGCGTGGCCGGGACGACGCGTCGGGGGTTGAACGTCCGCATGACCACCATGCCCAAGCACCTTACAAAGGGCCCCTATTTCAATTTCCTCGATCAGCAACATAGCACCGCCGGCAGGGCCGAGATCCTCAAGAAGCTACGTGGGGGTGTGCCCCTCGCCGATGTGGGAAGCGTCGAGCACAAAGGGGTCGATGCAACAGACAACAAGGGCGGCACCGTTCAGCGGACGCGGGCCCGCAAGAACCACTTGAACTGGCACTGGTTCGGCAATCTCGCCGCGATTCAACCTCCGAGCGCCGCGAACCCGGCCGGTGCGCCCTGGCCGGACGGGACTCCCTTCGACCCGCCGAACGCGTACACCACGGGCTGGTGGAACAACTGGCGGGGCGACGCCGAAGGCATCATGCGGTGCACGTTCATCCGCGCGCTCGAAGTGGCCCTGGGCCTCACTCACTTCTGCCCGGAGCACCCGAGCACCGCAGAGATGCCGGACAGCGCCAATCCCCACAAGGTGGAGGACCTCGGGAAGCCGATTGACTACTACTGGGTCTGCGGAGTCACTCGCTTCGAAGGCTACGTCAGTTGGAACGAGAACCAGGTGACCGTCATCTTCCTCACCCCCGGGTTCCCCTACTCGATCCGCGAGTACCAGGAGGACGATTTGGGCCAACTTGATACCTTCGCAGCTTCCGCGAAGGGCATCATCCATGTTGGCCAGCACCTCGACTGCGGGTCCGAGAACGATAACGCGACACAGATGAGCGACCCCGTCATCACGCACCGGCTGGAGGAGGCGCGCGGCGGCAGCGGCCAATGGACTGGCGCGATCGCGCCGAAGGATGGCGAGGTCAACTGCCCGAAGTCGCCCTGGGATAAATTCGCTCAGCCGGACCTCAAGTTCGGGGCGGCAGGCAAAGTCCTTCTGTCCCTCGCTGCAGGGCTGCCGGCTACGGCTCAGCCCGGAGTGCAGACCGAAGCCGAGGTGGCGTCCCTCGTGAAGACGATGTTCCACTCGGAGGCCGTCTGGGTTTCCGACGAGCTGCCCGAGGGGTTCGCTGCCGGATGGGATCAGATCGCGAAGGGCTTTGCCCGCCTGGCCGCCGGGTTCCCCGGCTTCCAAATCGTGATCGATGAGCTATCGGAGCCCGGGGGCGACCGAGTGGCGTTCTCTTTCCGCTTCAGCGGTTCGAACACCAGCTTCCTCGCGCCATATGGCATCACCGGGAGGAACGTGGAAGGCCTGCGCGGGTCTGGATTCGCGACCGTGAGCGATGGCGTCGTGCTGCGGCTGGAGACTCACTGGAACTGTCTGCGCGCGCTCGCTCAACTGGGCATTCGCCCCTACGGCCGCCCGAATCCGGTGCTGATCTAGCCGCTACCCCGACTGCGTCATGCGCAGGGGGAAGGTGGCGAGCACCTCGTAGTGGGCGCCGGTGGTGGTGAGGCGGCTGCGCATCAGCGAGACCTGCGCCGTCCGCCACGAGGCCAGCGGCACCCCCATCTTGCCCACCGCCACCTCGATCTCCGCACGCGCACGGGTCGAGACCTCATCCCGTACGCGACCGAGCGTGAGGTGTGGGCGGAATGGACGGCGTTCCGGCTCGAAGCCGACCACCGCCAGCGCCGCATTCACCGCACGCACCAGCGCCTCCAGCCGGAGGACGTCCCCCGCCACGCCGACCCACATGATGCGCAGACCCTCGCGCCCGCCGAAGGTGCCGATGCTGGACAGCTCGAGCTCGAAGGGCTGGTGGCCGACCACCGCCTCCTGGATGCCCAGCTTGATCGCCGGGAGCTGCTTCACCGGCACCTCGCCCAGGAACTTGAGCGTGACGTGCACGCCCTCCGCGTTCACCCATCGCACCGCGTTCCCGCTGCGTGCCTTCAGGTTGTCGATCACTTCGCCGATGGCTTGCCTGGCGTCGTCGGGAACTTCACAGGCCACGAAAAGCCTGAGCGTGTCGGAGGAGGGTGACGTCATTGCTCGCGAATATCCCGAAAGAGGCTGCCGGCGGTATCGCCACAAACCGCACGCACGGCATCTGGGGGCAGGAGCGGCTTGATGCGCTCGAGCTGACGCCGGGGCGAAAGTAGCGGGTAATCCGATCCGAAGATCACGCGCTCGGGACCAGCGAGGTCCACAAGGCGCGCTACGCTTGCATCATCATACAGCAGCGGATACGCCGCCGTATCGAAGTACACGTTCGCCAGGGCAACGCGCAGTTCGGGCATCTGCAAGAAGAAGGCAAGGCCGCCGCCCATATGCGCCGCCACCATCCGTAGCGCCGGGAACGCCTCTGCTACACGTGCCAGCTCGGCCGGGCTGATGCCTCCGCCCTTCCCCGGGTAGACGTGCCCCACCGGCTCGGTTACGTGCCACAACAACACAGCCCCGGCCCCATCCGCCGCCGCGTAAAAGCGCATGGCCTCCGCGCCCAGCGGCTCCCATCCCTGGTTGTGCGGGCGCAGCTCGCCGAAACCTCGCGCGCCGCCATCCAGCGCGCGCGCAAGCGTCCGCTCCCAGCCCGCGAGCGCAGGGTTGATGCTCGCGAGGGCCATGATTCGCCCCCGCACAAGTCCACTCCCCTCGCCCGCCGCAGCGGGAGAGGGGCCGGGGGTGAGGGCGCGATCGTGCCCCGC
>JBBDMZ010000070.1:0-66775 GCA_040877955.1 Dehalococcoidia bacterium
CCTCTCCGCGCGCAGCGGGGAGAGGGGGTCGGGGGGTGAGGCGGTCCACTAGAAGTAGCCCTCGCGCTTGCGGTCTTCCATCGCCGCCTCGCTGAACTGGTCGTCAGCCCGGCTCTGACCGCGCTCCGTGATCCGTGTGACCGCGATCTCCGCCACCACCGCTGGGAGGCTGCTCGCCGTCGAACGCACCGCGGCCGTGCACGTCATGTCCCCCACGGTGCGATAGCGCACCGACTCCCGGAACGCCTTCTCCTGGGGCAGCATCGGCAGGAATTCGCTCACCGCCATGAGCATGCCATCGCGCTGGAAGACGTCTCGCTCATGGGCGAAGTAGATTGACGGGACCTCGATGCCTTCGCGCTCGATGTAGCTCCAGATGTCGAGCTCTGTCCAGTTAGAGAGCGGGAACACTCGCATGTGCTCCCCGCGGACGTGCATGCCGTTATAGATGTGCCAGAGCTCCGGCCGCTGGATACGAGGGTCCCACTGGCCGAACTCGTCGCGGAACGAGAACACACGCTCTTTCGCGCGGGCTTTCTCCTCGTCACGCCGCGCGCCTCCGATGGCTGCGTCCAGTTGGTGCTCGGCGATGGCCGCGAGCAGGATAGGCGTCTGCAGCCGGTTCCGTGAGGCACGCGGACCGCGCTCCTCCACGACCAGCCCTTGCGCGATAGCGTCGGGCACCGACGCAACAATGAGCCGCGCCCCCAGTTCCGCCACCCGCCGGTCCCGGAACTCAATGACCTCGGCGAAGTTATGTCCGGTGTCGACGTGCATGACCGGGAATGGGAACTTCGCGGGCCAGAAGGCCTTCTCCGCGATGCGCAGCAGCACGATGGAATCCTTGCCGCCGGAGAACAGCAGCGCCGGCCGCTCAAACTCGGCGGCCACCTCCCGCATGATGTGGATCGCCTCCGCTTCGAGCACGTTGAGCTCCGCGTGGTTGGAAGGGCTCCAGGCAGCCTCGGTCGTCGTCACGCCTCCGCTCCAGTGAGCGCGGGAACGAGGCCGCGGGCTTCAAGGTAGGACAGGATCCGCGTGATGGACGCTTCGATCGGCTCGCTGCCCGTGGGCACGGCGACCTCAGGATCGAGCGGCGGCTCGTATGGGTCATCGATCCCCGTGAAGCCGGGACGCCTGCCCGCCCGCGCCTCGGCGTAGAGGCCCTTTACGTCGCGCGCCTCGCACTCTTCAAGCGTGGCCGCTGCGTACACCTCGATGAACGACGAGCCGTCCGCCTCCACGAGCCGGCGGTTGGCATCGCGGGTCTCCCGGTAGGGGGAGATGGCCGCCGAGATGACCGCCACGCCGTTCCGCGCCAGCAGGTTCGCGACGTAGCCGATGCGCAGGATGTTCGTGTCCCGGTCCTCCCGGCTGAAGCCCAGGCCCTTCGAGAGATTTGTGCGGACGATGTCACCGTCCAGCACCTCGACCCGGCAGCCGCGCTCCGCGAGCACAGGAGCAATCGCCTCCGTGAGCGTGGACTTGCCAGCGCCGCTGAGGCCGGTGAACCAGAGGACGAATCCGTTGCCGTTGGGCATTCTGCGGGGCTTCCCTTTCGATCGTTCTGTCCGCCGGACGCCCGCTTTCGCGGGCGCCAGGTTCATTCATCAATGTCCGGCGCCTACGTGTGCAGCCCGCACTCGTCCTTCGCGAACCCCTCCCAGCGGCCGGCCCTGCCCTGCACGCCGGGGACGGTGCAGTTGTAGCAGCCGATGCTGGTGTACCCCTGGTTCAGCAAGGGGTTGTAAGGGATGTCGTGTTCGAGGATGTACTTCCAGGTCGTCGCTTCGTCCCAGTTTGCGAGCGGATTGAGCTTCACCACGCCGAACTTCTCGTTCCACGAGACGATGGGGGTGTCCTTTCGGCCCTCCGACTGGTCGCGGCGGAGCCCGCTCACCCAGGCAGTCTTGTCTTCGAGTGCGCGACGGTTCGGTTCGATCTTGCGCAAGTCGCAGCAGAGGTCCGGGTCGCGCATCCAGAGCGCCGAGCCGTACTGCGCGGCCTGTTCCTCATGCGTGAGCTTCGAACGGTAGCTGTTCACGTTCGTCAGCCCGAGCGCTGGGACGGACTGTCGCATCGTCTCGTGCGTATCTTCGAAGAGGTAATCCGTGTCCAGCACGAAGACGTGCACGTTCGGCTTCAGTTGCGCGACCATGTGGAGGATGGCCATCCCGCTCGCCCCGCCGAAGCTCGCGCCAACCGAGAGGCCGTCGCCAAAGGTATCGACGGCCCAGCGCACGATCTCGCGCGGGTCGGCCGTCTCGAAGCGCGCCGAGAGCGTGTCCAGTTCAGCAGGGGCAAGCGTTGTGGTCACGGGGCCCTCGTAAAGGTGAGTGATTTAGTCGACTTTATCAACTACCACGATTGCCGGCAACCGCCATTGTTGATAAAGTCACTCGTGTTTAGCCGGTAATCGTCCCCCAGTTGGCCCTCGGGCCGTAAGGTGAGTCCCATGCCCGAAGTTGAAACCATCGTCTACAGCAACGACCCCGGCAAGCTTCTGCCAGTCCTCGAGCGAGAGCTCGAGGACTTCGAGACCGAAGCTACGAAGTTCCTCAAAGGCGAGTGGGAGGAGTCCCAGTTCATCGGCTTCCGCCTGAAGCAGGGCGTCTACGGCCAGCGCCAGTCCGGCGTCCAGATGATCCGCTGCAAGCTCCCCCTCGGCGGCGTCACCGCTGACCAGATGGACGCTTTCGCGGAGGTCACCGACCGGTTCGCCCCGCTGCGCAAGGGCCACATCACCACCCGCCAAAACATCCAGATCCACCACGTGCCGCTCATGAAGGCCTCACAAGCCCTGCACATCCTGGGCAAGGTCGGCGTATCCACTCGCGAGGCCTGCGGCAACACCGTCCGCAACGTCACGGGCGATCCCTTCGCCGGCGTCAACGCCGACGAGATCTTCGACCCGACGCCCTACGCGGGCGCGTTCGCGCGCTTCTGGCTGCGCAACCCGCTGACCCAACTCCTGCCGCGCAAGTTCAAGGTCGCCTTCAGTTCGAACGACCGGGACGTCGCGATCACCGGCATCCACGACCTTGGCTTCATCCCACGCATCGAGGGCGGCGAGAACGGCTTCAAGATGGTCGTGGGGGGCGGGCTGAGCATCATGCCCCGCAACGCTCCGGTCCTCTACGAATTCGTGACGATGGACAACTTCCTGCGCATCTCCGAGGCCGTGCTCCGTGTTTTCAACGCCGCCGACGAGCTCCGCAAGAACCGCGCCAAGGCGCGCATCAAGTTCCTCGTCGACCGCGTCGGCATCGAGGTCTTCCGCGGAATGGTGGAAGACGAGCTGAAAGGCGATTGGGCGAAGGCCGATTACAGCCCCGACCGCCTCCTCTACTTCGACGACGAGGAGGGCAACGCCCCGCCAAAGCTCCCTTCGTATGCACAGCCCAACGGCGACATGCGGGAGTTTTCCGCATTCGTGCTGATGAACGTGAAGGCGCAGCGCCAGCAAGGCTTCAGCACCGTCGAGGTGAAGGTCTACCGTGGCGACCTCAAGCCGGAGCAGTTCCGTGGCCTCGGCGACATCATGCGCAAGTACGGAGGCGGCCGTGCGCGCACAACGGTGCAGCAGAACTTGGTCCTCCGCTGGGTGCGCGATGAGGCGCTCTACGAGGTCTTCCACGCCCTCAAGGCGCTCAAGCTGGCGGACATCGGCCCCACGACAATCACGGACGTGGTGAGCTGCCCCGGCACGGACAGCTGCAAGCTGGGCATCACGAGCTCCATGGGCCTCAACGCCGCCATCGCCGAGCGTGTGACCGAGATGAAGGTCACGGACCCGCTCACGAACCGCATCCACATCCACATGAGCGGCTGCCCGAACAGCTGCGGGCAGCACCACATCGCCAACATCGGCTTCCACGGGGCGGCCATGAAGGTGGGCGCCCAGCAGCTTCCCGCGTACCACATGTTCGTCGCGGGCAACTACGAGAACGGCGACATGCGCATCGGCACCCAGCTGAAGGTCCGGCTTCCCGCGAAGCGCACCCCGGACGCAGTCGAGCGCCTCGTACGTCTGTACGAGCGGGACCGCAATGCCGGGGAGGAGTTCAACGCGTTCTTCGACCGCGTGGGCGCGCCCGTGTTCGAGAAGGAGATCGCCGACCTCACCGTGCCCGGCGAGTTCACCGACGACAACCAGGGCATGTTCATCGACTGGAGCAAGCTGGACCTGTACCAGCTCCAGCGCGGCGAAGGTGAGTGCGCCGTCTAATCACAACGTCGCGTCATACATCTACGGGGTGAGCTCTGCTCACCCCGTTTTGGCGTCCGGAGGCGGCATCTCGTCGACGTAGTAATCCCAGCGGTCGTTCCCTTGCAGCACGGAGCGCAGGTAGTTGATCTCGCCGGAGTGGTAGTAGCCGTGGCCGATCACCGTCAGGAGGATTTTGCGCGTCGGCAGGACATCGCCCCAGTGGGCAGACCGCGGTGCGTCCAGTTCCGCATCATCCAGCCTTGACACTGTCCCGATGAGCGTCTCATGCCCCTCTGCCAGCCAGGCCATCAAGTCCTCGCGCTCGACCTTGGCCCTCCCAATCGCGGCCCAGCGTTCCCACGAAGGCGGGCTCTCACCGAAGGCCGAGTTGTAGTACGCGTGGTATGCCGTCGCCACATGGCGCACGATCCCGCGGATGCTGCGGCCGTCCTGGGCCAGTTTCGCCGCCCACTCCGTGTCGCCAACCGTCCAGAGCGAGCCCAGGATGGAGTGCTCGGTATCGGCCCGGTAGGCTGCTTCGAGGACGGTGACCAGCTCTCGAAGGCCTGAGTTGTCCATGACGGGCAACTATAACCTCTCTCCGTGAATCAGTACCCGCGCAGAGCTGCCCAGGACTCCTCGAGCGGCAAGCCGCCGCCCGTCTCCGCCTCCTGGAGGGCGTGGCGCTGCTTCTGTTCGGGCAGCTCCGCCAGGAGCAGCGAGGGGTTCGCGCTCACCTTCTTCGCCAGGTCCTCGTGTCGCACGACCGCCTCGCAGAAGGCATCGTAAATCGCGTCGCGATCCAGGTAGTTCTCGAAGACGAAGAGCGAGATGTCGTCCAGTGACTCCTCGTCTTTTGTCTCGGCGAGATGGTCGTACGTCTCACCCAGCCAGTCACCGATCTGGCCCCAGGCCCTGGTGGTGCCCGGGCACTCCCGTGCCTCCAGCGCCTCGAGCGACGAGAACAGCATCACCAGGAAGGTCGGCAGGTGGCGCCGCTCGTAGCCCAGCCGAGCGACTTCCACCCATCGCAAATCGTCATCGCAGCTCGAGTGCACGCGCTGGGCCGGGATTGCGCCGGCGAGCTCGTTCACTTCCGGGTCCGGCAACACGCGGATCCAGTCCTCGATCTGGGCCTGTTCGACCTCAGCCAGGTCGATCACCGAGAGCGCGGCGAGCCGCCGGTCGGGCGGGCCGTCCTGCACCTCCGCGATGAGCTCGGGCGTGCTCAGGCGCCTGAGCGCCTGCTCGTGCGTTTGCCAGCCCTGGTACTGCGGGGGGAGTCGCCGTTCCACCGTCCCAGATTACCGCGATACGGCTGCTACAATCAGTGCGTGGAACTCCCGATCTCCCGACGTCATCGGCGCCTTCGCGGCACGCCCGGTATCCGCGCGCTTATCCGCGAGACCGAGCTGACGCCCGCGCACCTCGTCTACCCGCTCTTCATCGAGGCCGGCCTGAGCGGCCGCAAGCCCATCGACGCCATGCCCGGCCAGGATCGCCTCGGCCTCGACGCCCTTGCCGCCGAGGCACGGGAGCTGCGGGACCTCGAGATCCCCGCGGTCCTGCTCTTCGGCCTGCCTGCCTCGAAAGACGAGGAGGGCACAGGGGCCTACGCCACCGACGGCATCGTCCAGCGGGCCACGCGGGTCCTCAAGGACACCAACCCCGACCTCCTGGTCATCGGCGACGTCTGCCTCTGCGAGTACACGAGCCACGGCCACTGTGGGATCGTCCGCCCGGACGGCTCGGTCGACAACGACGCCACGCTCCTGCTGCTGGCGGAGGCGTCCGTCACGCTTGCGGACGCCGGCTGTGACATCATCGCCCCCAGCGACATGATGGACGGCCGCGTGGGCGTCATCCGCGCCGCCCTGGACGGCTCAGGGCACGCCGAGACGCCCATCCTCTCCTACGCCGCCAAGTTCGCCAGCGCCTTCTATGGCCCCTTCCGCGAAGCCGCCGAGAGCACGCCCGCGTTCGGCGACCGCCGTGGCTACCAGATGGACCCCGCGAACGGTCGCATGGCCCTGGACGAGGTGCTCACCGATATCAACGAGGGCGCGGACATGGTCATGGTGAAGCCCGCGCTGCCCTACCTCGACCTCGTGCGCCAGGTGCGGGATGCAGTCGATGTCCCCGTGGCGGCTTACAACGTGAGTGGCGAGTACAGCATGCTCATGGCCGCCATCCAACGCGGCTGGCTCGACGGACCCCGCGCCATCGACGAGGCCCTCACGAGCATTCGCCGCGCGGGCGCCGACGTCGTGATCACCTACCACGCCAAGCAATGGGTGAAGGGGCGTTGAGCGCCCTTTCGTCCAAGCCCGCCGGCCGTCCAGGCGATAGACTCCGGGGATGAACGCCGACGACCGCCTCCGCGCCATCTGCCTGGCTCTCCCCGAGGCTGACGAGAAGGCGTTCGGCGGCCACACGGCGCCCACCTATCGGGTGCGCGACAAAATGTTCGCGATGACGACTGACGGCGGAGCACGACCGGAGCTCTGGGTGAAGGGAGCGCCGGGCGCTCAGGAAATCCTCGTCGGCTCGCAGCCGGATCGATTCTTCGTCCCGCCTTATGTGGGCAAGTCAGGTTGGGTCGGCATCTGGCTGGACGACGAGGTTGATTGGGACAGCGTCGAGTCGCTCGTTGGCGAGAGCTACTGCCTCATCGCTCCGAAGCCGCTGGCTGCTCAGGTGCAAGGTTGAGCTATCCGGCGAGTGGGTAGATGACGGGCCGGTAGCGGGGGACCGGAATCGGAGTGCCGGTTTCGTGTGCCACCTCGAGCCAGGCCTCCTTGGCGACGAGTAGCTCCCGCAGCGCCTCCTCGGGGCTGTGGCCGTGCGCGGAGCAATACTCGAAGTCGGGGAGATCGGCGATCCAGCATTGATCTTCGTCGCTGTAGAACAGGTTGATGTGGTAGTCAGTCATCGTCGGCGTCCAAGCCAAGATTATAGCGGTCGAGAAGAGATAGGAACTGCCGCACCTGGTAGCCCTTGGCCTGCTTGCCCTCCGGCTGCAAATTCAGCGTTCGCGGCAGGCTCGGATGGTGGTAGAGGTGGTGACTTCCTTTCACTCGAATGAGCTGGAAGCCGCAGCCTTCGGCCAGCGCCTGAAGATCAGAGAACGAGACGTTGTGAACGGCTCCCACACGCAGCCGGCGTAGCAATTCCCTTCGATTCACTCCTCCACCACTCCCGCCACGTCCTCCATGCGCTTCTTGGGCCGTTTCTTCTCGATGCGCACGGCGCAGACCTTGTACTCCGGAATGCGCGCGCCCTCGTCGTAGACGTTGTTCGTGAGGAAGTTGGCGGCGCTTTCGGAGAACTTCGTGAACGGCACGAAGACGCTCTGCGGCCGGACGGCGTCGGTCAGCAGCGCGACGCCGCTCAACCGGCCCCTCCGCGAGAACACCATCACGTCGTCTCCCTCGGCCAGGCCCGCGGCGGCGGCGTCATCTGGGTGAATCGCAACCGGCAGCGCATCCACACGCTCCATCAGACCCTCGACCCGGCGCGTGATGGTGCCACCGTGCCAGTGGTAGAGGATGCGCCCGGTGTTCAGCACGAACGGGTACTCAGCATCCGGCTCCTCCTCGGCAACCTTCGACTGGCGCACCGGCACAAACTTGCCCAGCCCCCGTGGGAAGCTTTCACCATAGAGATAGCGCGTGCCAGGGTGGTCAGGTGTCGGGCACGGCCACTGTAGCCCGCCTTCCCGGTCGAGCCGCTCGTGACTGAGCCCTCTTAGGAACGGCGTCAGTCGCGCCATCTCGTCGAAGACCTCGCTCGACGATTCGTAGGCGAACTGTCGCGGGTCGATGCCGAGTTCCGCGCACATCCGCCGCGCAATTTCGGAGACGATCTCCCAGTCGGGCAGGCTCTGGCCAACCCGAGGGATCGCCTGGCGCACGCGTTGGACCCGCCGCTCGCTGTTGGTGAACGTGCCATCCTTCTCCGCAAACGAGCACGCGGGCAACACCACGTCCGCGATCTCCGCGGTCTCATGCATGAACAGATCCTGCACGACGAGGAAGTCGAGCGACTTCATCAGGTCGGTGGCGTGGTGCAGGTTCGGCTCGCTGAGCAATGGGTTCTCGCCCACAATGTACATCGCGCGGGTCGCCCCGGTGGCGATCTGCTCGACCATGTCCGTGGCCTTCATGCCCGGCACTCGCGGGAGCCCGGCGCCCCAAAGTTCCTCGAACGGCGCGATGCTCTCGTCCTCGTAGCGCTGGTAGCCCGGCAGCGAATCAGGGATACACCCGGCATCCCCGCATCCTTGCACGTTGTTCTGGCCCCGCAGCGGCGACACGCCGCTTCCCGGTCGCCCCATCTGACCCGTGAGCAACGCCAGGTTCAGTAGTGCGTGCGCGTTATCGGTTCCGTTCGTGTGCTGCGTTACGCCCATGCCCCAGACCAGGCAGCTACCGGGCTCTGTTGTGAGGGCACCTGCTGGGAGCGGTAGCGACGGCGGTTTCGCGTAGAGCAGGGCGGCCTCGCGCAGCTCTACGTCGTCCAGCCCCGCAATCGCCGCGCACTCCTCCACGGTCGTCTCGCGCACCGCCGCCAGCCAGGCGTCGTATCCCTCGGTGCGGCCCGCGATGAAGGTCCCGTCCTCGAGCCTGGCATCGAGGATCGCGCGCGCCATCCCGTTGAACACGGCCACGTCGGTGCCCGGCCGGTTCTGGAGGAAGTACGAGGCGCGGTCGCAGATGTCAATGCGTTTAGGGTTCACGACGATGAGCCGCGTGCCGCGCGTATCGATGGCGCGGCGCATTCGCGACGCCACCACGGGGTGGTTCGACCCGGGGTCGCAGCCCACGAGCACGAGGCACGACGACTCCTCGTAGTCGATGTACGAGTTGCTGGTGGCGCCGCTTCCGAGCTGCTCGAGCATCGCCTCGACGCTGGGCGAGTGGCACAGCCGCGTGCAGTGGTCGATGTTGTTCGTGCCCATCACGAGCCGCACGAACTTCTGCTGCACGAACGCGTCTTCGTTCGTGGCCTTGGCGCTGGCGAAGCTCCCAAACGCGCCCCGGTACTCAAGGAACTTGCGCGCAACGAGGTCGAGCGCCTCGTCCCAGGTGGCGGTCTCGAACGTGCCGTTGCGCTTGATGAGCGGTGTGGTTAGCCGGTCGGAGTGTTGGACGAAGGTCGTCCCGAAGCGGCCCTTCACACACAGCATGCCATCGCTGGAGAGGTTGCCCGGCTCGTCGTCCACCCATGCGATGCGATCCTGCGCATCGACGCTGATGCGGATGCCGCACCCAACGCCGCAATAGGGGCACGTGCTGTGGACTTCTTTCATGAGCTCGCCTCAGCGCGCTCGATCAGTTCCGGGACCCTCGCATCGCGCAGCCGCTGTCGTGCCACATCACGCTCCCAGTCCGTGAAGAGGTCCTGCCATGCCGGCTCCAGGACCGCATACTCGACGCTGAGATCGAGGCGTCCCATCTCCCACAGAGTTGTGAACCCATCGGTTTGGCTCCCCAAGCAGTGTTGGGCCGAGGCGAGCCCTCCCCTCTGCTGAAGCATTCCAAGGAAGTACCCCGCGAAGTAGTTCACCTTCGCGGCCTCCCGGTACAGCTGATACATCCGCTATTCAAATCGGGCCTCCAGTTGGCCTCGATCCTCGTGGCTCATCGGTGCCCTCCTCGCTTCGGCCGCAGCGCCGCAGTCGGGCAGGCAGCCACGCACGACCCGCACGATGTGCATACCGACTCCAGGAAGCTTACGTCCGGCCCCGGCGTCACGCGCGTCCCTCCACCATGGCCGGCCAGCCCGATCGCGCTGATGTGCTGCAGTTGCTGGCAGGCCGTCACGCAGCGGCCGCAGAGGATGCACGACTCCTCGTGGAACGCGAAAAACGGGTTCGACTCGTCGACGTGAGCCTCCGTGCGCGTCGGATAGCGTTCCGTGTCGACCTCCGCACGTGCAAGCACCTCGCGTGTGTGGTGCCGCTGCGGGCCGCCGTTCGCACTGACGGGATCGATGTGCATCCCCGCGGTCAGCTCGAGCACACCTCGCCGGATCCGCACCGCCCGATCGGACGTGGTTGTGACGGTCGTGACCGACGACGCGGGCACCGAGCAGGCGGCGACGATGCGACCGTCCGCCTCCACCAGGCACGTCCGGCACGCGCCGATCGCCGGGAGGTTGTCGTCCTTGCACAGGTGCGGCAGTTGAATGTCGAGCGCGAGCACTGCGTCGAGCACCGAGCCGGCCCCTTCTGCCGTGCGCCCGTCGATGGTCAGCGTCATCGGAAGAGCTCCGGCCAGAAGTGGAGGGCCGACCGGATGGGTCCCGGCGCCATGGCCCCGAGCCCGCAGAGCGAGCCGAACTGAATGACCTCCAACAACTCTTCCATCCCCTCAGTGGCGCCCGCCGCGAGGGAATCTGCCGCGCGCGGGCTGCCCTCCCGGCAGGGCGTGCACTTTCCGCATGACTCGTCCGCGTTGAAGCGCGCCATCGCCAGCGCGGCCTCGCGCAGGTCCGCCGTGTCATCCAGGAACACCAATCCACCGGCGCCGATGATCGCGCCCGTTTCATGGACCGAGCCCGGTCCGAGTGCCCTCCCGAACTCGCTGGCCGGGAGGAATCCGCCAGACGGTCCGCCCACCAGAGCTGCCCTTGGCGCCCCCGGGGCCGAACCCCCGGCTGCCTCGAGTATCCCGCCGATCGTTGAGCCCATCGGCATCTCGTAGACGCCCGAGCGGGCCACATTTCCGCTCACGCTGAAGACCTTCGTCCCGGGCGCCGCCCCTGGGCTTGTTCCCTGGAAGCCACCCGGACCGTCCCGGAGGATGATCGATAGGTTCGCGATAGTCTCGACGTTGTTCACCACTGTCGGCATGCCGAAGTAGCCCGACTCCACCGGATACGGCGGCCGCAAACGTGGCACTGGCTTCCGGCCCTCGAGCGCGTTGAGCAGCGTTGTCTCCTCGCCAAGCACGTAGCCGCCGCCGCCGCGGACGATGCGCACCGGTGCCCCGAACGATGCCTCAGGCCAGTCTGACAGGGCTTCGTTGAGAGCCTGCCGCGCGGCCAAGGCCTCGCCGTTGATGAACACCACGATCTCGGTGGGCTGGAGCACGCTCGCGGCGATCGCGAGGCCCTCCAGGAACCGGCGCGGACGGCGGCACAGGAGTGCCCGGTCCTTGAAGACGCCGGGCTCGCCCTCTTCGGCGTTCACCACCAGTGCGATCGGACGGCGCTCCTCCAGCGCCGCTCGCCACTTACGCCCGACGGGGAAGTACGCGCCGCCACGACCTCTCAGCCCGGATGCGTCGATTGCGTCGAGAACGGCCGCCCGGCCCAGGCTCGCAGCCGAGTCGACGCCCACGTAGTCGGAGACATCCGCCGCCAACAGCGGGCCCGCCACTCGGATCGCCGTCTCCGGGAACGCCTGGTCGTGCCCGGCAGCAGGAGCCTCGTAGCACCGGAACTGGCATCCGCGCGCTTCCTCGTCCCCGCGGACGACGGCGCCATTGACCGCGCAACTCAACCCCATGCAGATCGGCCTGAGCCCCGATGGCGGTTCGAACCGGAACTCCGGGTAGGAGGTCGCGGCTTCCCACGCCTCCGCTACGGGCACGCCTACGGCTCGCGATGCCTCTTCCACCGCGCCTCGCGACAGCCATCCCTCGCGGTCGTGGGCCTCATGTAGAGACTCAAGCAGGTGTGTGCGCGCGGTCGAAGGACCCGCGACGAGTGTCATGAGCGAATGCTAAACGGAGAGGTTTCCGGTGCCTACGCCCGGCGTGCGGCCAGTTGCGGCGCCGTCGCCGTGGCCATGGAGAGGACTGTGCGCTTCACCGGCGCTGTCGGTTCCTCGCAGGCGCGAACGAATGCCTTGTCCACCATGTCGGCCAGGCCTCGGTCCGCCGCCTCCCTGCGTACGAACGCAATGGTCGAGGAGACCGTGACTTCGAAATTCGGCCACGCCTCACAGCGGATCACCCGCAGATGGCGAAGCGTTTCGTTCCATTCCACCACGAGGCGTGCGTGAGAACCGCACCCCGCGCTGTACCGCCTGTAACCCCCGAGGTCCTCCGTCGACATGTGCAGGCCCTTCACCGTTGGGTCGATCTTGGTCCGCTGGAGCCCTTCCCACAGGTCCCCCAAAGCCAACAGAAGTCGAAACGCGACATCCGAGGTGTCAGCACGCAAGGCAATTAGCTCCGCCGTGGAGTCGGTCTGGGGGTCCCCACCACCCGCCGCCGTCCGGATTGTAATGCAATTGCAGTGCCATCGCGCAACTCCTCCTATGCGAGCTATAGGCGGGTTGCATCAGTCGCGCTTCGGCAGGTAGGTGGCGACCCCTTCGGCCAGTGGCGTGAGGGGCAGGCCGAACGTGGCGCGCAGCTCACTGTTGTCGACGACGCCGTCGGCGGTGATGAAGTCCACCGCATCCGGGGTGAGTGGCCGCCCCGGTACGTGCTGGAGGACGGATGCGCCAACCTTCATCAGGCCCGCCGGCTGATGAAGCAGGAACCGGCGCTTCCCCGCCACCCGGAGCGCCGTCTTCACCACCTCGTCCATCGTCAGGACCTCCGGCCCGCCGATCTCGAACGTGCGATTCATCGCCTCCGGCTTGCCGATGGCCGCTGCCACGTGCGTCCCCAGATCGCCCACGAACAGCGGGTTGATACGCGTTTTCCCGTTTCCCACCACCGGGATGAACGGAAGGAACCTCGCGAAACCCAGGAAACGGTTGAGCGATACGTCGCGCGCTCCGTAGATCCAGCTCGGCCGGAAGATTGTGTACGGCACGCCGGAGCCCTTGATGTGCTGCTCCTCCTGCCACTTGTAGCGGAGCCAGTGGTACTCCCCATCCTCCGCCGCGTTCGCCCCGCTTAGCCCGATGAACTGACCCACCCCGGCTGCCTGGCTGGCATCGACCAGGTTCTTCGTCCCGCCGAGGTCGATGCGCTCGAACGTGTGCCCCTTCTTCGGGTTCTCGATCGGCGAGTTCGGGAACTGGACGGCGTCCACAACCGCCTCGAAACCTGCCACTGCCGGCGGCAGCGACGACGGGTCGGTGACGTCGCCTGCCACCCAGCCCGCGCGGGCGTCGACACGCTCACCCCCGGGCTGGTTCCGCGACATCACGGTCACGTCATGCCCCGCCTCCAGCACCGCCCGCGTGATTTCTTCCCCGAGAAGGCCGGTTCCGCCGGCCACCAGCACCTTCATGGCGAGTCCCCTTTCGCTAAGGCGCTCACGTCGCCTGCCACGTGTCCCCAGTCTACGTCCCGGCAGACAGCGAGTCCGCCGCTGTCTTGAGACCGAACACAGTCTCACATCGGGGTCCAGTCTTCATGCGCGCACAAACATTATCGAGCAGCGTTGTTCTAGGCTCAGGGCTCGCCCGGGAGGTTCGCCTTGAAACATTCGTGCGCCGTGTGCGACTTGTTGGGGAACGATCCTCGTCCCACCACGAGCACGATCGGTCTCAACACATCGCTCCCGAGCCTCATCGCGCATGCCCGCGAACGGCTCGACGATGGAGAGGGCGCGAATGCGCACGTAGTGGTCCCGGTGTGCCCGGAGCACGTCGTTGACGTGTATCGCGGGCGGGTGGCGGGCGTCTCCATGGCCTGGCGCGTCGCCTCTGTCTCTCTCTGAGAGGACCGCGCCGCGGCGGCGGGTGCTACGATCGAACGGCCTTGGCAACCGATTTCGTTGATTCCGCGGCCGTCCAGCTCGAGGACATCGGCTATCGCGCCACCTCGCCGCGCCGTGCCGTGCTCGAGGCTATCGCCGTGGCCGCGCCCGAGCCTTTCACAGCCGAGGAGCTAGCGACCGCCGTCCCTCAGGTCGGCCGCGCGACCGTGTTTCGCACCATCCGCCTGCTCCAGGAGCTCGACCTCGTCTGCCGCGTCCCCCTCGAAGACGGCAGCGTCCGGTACCAGCTCAGCCGCTCGGAGCACCACCATCACCTCATCTGCAGCTCCTGCGGCACGGTGAGCGAGTTCAGCGATCCCGACCTGGACGCGCTCATTCAGGCCCAGGCCGACCGCCGCGGCTTCACGCTCGATGGCCACAGCACCGAGCTCTACGGCCGGTGTGCGGCCTGCAGGGAATCTCCCGCCTAGTCCGTCCGCATATCCCGGATGAGTGTGCGCATCCCCGGCTTGAAGACGACCTTGCCGTTGATCACGACGATCTCGTTGTTCAGGTAAAGCTGCAGCGCACGGCTGAGCACGTGGCCCTCGAGCGCGCGCCCCTTCCGTCGCACGTCATCCACGGTGTCCACCCCAACCTCGATCTGGAACACGTCCTGGAGAATGATCGGACCCGCATCCAGCTCTTCCGTGACAAAGTGGGCCGTGCAGCCGGTGACGCGCACGCCATCCTCCCACGCGCGCCTGTAAGGGTTGGCGCCGGGGAAGTAGGGCAGCAGCGACGGGTGGATGTTGATGATCCGCCCCGCAAACGGCTCGACTACGGTCGGCGTCAGGATCTGCATGTAACGCGCGAGCGCGACCACGTCTGCCTGCGCAGCCTGTAACTCCGTCACCAGGAACTGCTCGTGAGCGGCCTTGTCGTCGCTCGGGTGCCACTTGAAGGGGATGCCGTACTCCTCCGCGACCGGCCGGAGTGACTCATGGTTCCCCAGGCAGACGGTGAAGTCACCGTTCATCTCGCCGGTCTTGTGGTCCGCAATCAACTGCTCGAGGCAGTGCGCCTCTTTTGTCACCAGGATCGCCACCCGGGGCCGCACCCGCTCGGCATGCAGGGTGACTCGAATCTCCATCCCGATCTCGTCCCCAATGCCCAGCAGGCCCGTGATCAGCTCGTCGAGCGTGACCGACGCGTCCGTGATGTCGACCAGCATGTCCATCAGGAACTGGCCGCGCAGAACGCGCTGCTCGATGTCCTCGATGTTCACCTCCCGCTCGGCGAGGTAGGTGCTGATGCGGGCGACAACGCCCTTCTGGTCGCGCCCCAGGACGCTAACGATGGCAAGCACACGCGGCATGGAGGTACTCATCTCAGGACAAGGTCGGCTGCCTTGCGGGTGTCCAGCAGCTTAGTTCACAGCGCGGGGAGGGTCGATCTCAAGCTGCGGGCGAGGCTGCCATGTTGCATTTCAACGATGGATCGGCGGCGAGCTATCCATTGTGTGGAGAGATCCATAGCCATAGCATAGGCCGTATCTTCGTTGACCGGCCCCGGCCCCGATTGTGGGGCGTAGCGCAGACGCGCGAAGGAGGGCAGGAGGTGGATCGCCGTTAAACCCGTGTGAATCACCCGCGCGTGTTGGTAAATCGCTGTTGACTGAAACGATTTCCGCGCGCACCTTACCGTCCGGTTAATCGAAGAGGAGGGAACCTAAACGATGACCAAGCTCAACCTGAGGCTGCTCTTTAGCATCCTCGCAATGTTTGCCGTCATGCTGTTCGCGGTCGCCTGTGGTGACGACGACGATGACGACGACCCCGGTGACCCCGGTGACCAGACCCAGGCGCCATCCGGCACCATCACCGTCCGGACCCTGCAGTTCGAGAACTGGGATCCGCACTTCGCGAACTTCTCCCAGGACATTGACCACTTCTACAAGGTTTGGCGCGGGCTCTACTCGTTCAACTCGGACGAGCAGACCGTAACGAGCATGGCGGCCTCCATGCCCGAGATCAGCAGTGACGGCAAGACCTACACCGTCAAGCTGAAGCCCGACCTTAAGTGGTCTGACGGCGAGCCTCTGACAGCCCAGGACTTCGTCCTCGGCATGCAGCGGAGCTGCAACTTCAAAGTCGCAAGCCATTACCAGTACATCCTCACGGCCGTCGTTGGCTGTGACGCGTACTTCGATCCCAAGAACGCAGAGAAGACGGCTGCTGAGCAGGACGCCCTCCTCAAGGCCGTTGGCGTGCGCGCAGTGGACGACCTCACGGTCGAGTACAAGCTGACCGATCCACAGCCGACGTTCACCACGCTTCTTGGCATGTGGCCGACGTTCCCCGCTCCGAAGCACCTGGTGGCCACCGTTGACGCCACCTGGCCCGGCCCACTGGAGAACGCCTACAACGGGCCGTTCATGCCCAGCGCATACACCGAGAACAGCCAGATGGAACTCGTGATCAACCCGAACTGGGCCGGCGAGAACAAGCCCAAGGTCGAGAAGATCGTGATCAAGTACATCGACGACTCGGCCCTCGCGGAGACTGCGTATCGCGCAGGCGAGATCGACATCACCGTGGCCAACTCGGCCACGCTTGATGCCACGAGGAACGACCCCACGCTCTCCAAGGAGCTCCTCACCTACGCCAGCCCGACCACGATCGGGATCGAATACAACGTCCAGGATCCGCTGTTCGCCAAGCCCGAAGTCCGCCTCGCGCTGTCGCAGGCCACGAATCGCGAGACACTCAACAGTGTCGTGCTCAAGGGCGCCCTCGTCCCCGCCACCGCGTGGATCCCGTACGCGCTCTCCGGCGCGGACGAGGGCGAGTACGACGAGTTCCTCGGGTTCAACGTCAACAAGGCCAAGGAGAACCTCTCCAAGGCTGGATACGCCAACGGCGACGGCTTCCCCGGCTTCACCCTGCTCCTGACCGACAGCGCCACGAACCACGCCACTGGCGAGTTCCTGCAGGCGGAGTGGAAGAAGCACTTGAACATCGACATCGAACTGGAGTTCGTTGACGCTCCGACGCGCTCGGGCCGCTTCAACAAGATGGACTACCAGATGGTGCTCGGTGGTTGGCACCAGGACTACGCTGACGCGGAGAACTGGATGCTCGGCCTCTGGGAAACCGGTGGCACGATCAACAAGACGGGCACCAGCGACCCGGCCATCGATGACCTGCTGGACGACGCCCGCTTCAACCAGAACAACGAGGAGCGCGTTGAGCAGTACCGGGAAGCTGAGAAGCTCCTCCTGGAGACGGCCAACGGCATCGCTCCCATCTACTTCCGAGCCAACCACTTCCTCATCAAGCCCCACATCACGGGCGTCAAGGAAAACACGACCACCAACGACAGCCAGATGCCCGCGGCCTGGCAGCCCGAGCTCTGGGGAATCAGCAAGTAAGGACGGCCCCGCGCCGCTTCCTCTGAACGGCCTGCGCTGCCGGGATCCCAAGGGTCCCGGCAGTCGGCCCATTAGATAGAAGGCTTGAAGAAATGGTCGCCTATGCCATTCGGCGGGTTCTCTTCATGTTCCCGCTCCTCCTGGCAGTCGCCACGATCACGTTCTTCCTGATGCACATGGTGGAGGGCGGGCCATTCGACGGCGACCGGCCCATATCTCCCACGCAGCGGCAGGCGCTCGAACAGCGCTATGGCCTGGACGACTCGATCGGGCAGCAATACATCACGTTCATGGGGAACCTGCTGCAGGGCGACCTCGGCATCTCCTTCCGGGGAGACCAGGACGTTATTGACATCATCAGGGATCGGGCCGATGTCAGCGCCCAACTCGGGTTTTCCGCGTTCATCTTCGCCGTCCTGCTCGGCGCGTCACTCGGGATCTTCTCGGCGCTCAACCAAAACGGCCCACTGGACTACATCGGTGTCTTTCTTGCGACGGCCGGCGCTGCCCTGCCGAGCTTCGTCCTCGCGCCGCTGCTGCTCATCGCGTTCGCACTGAAGCTCGACTGGTTCGATGTCCTTGGCTGGGAGCTCTGGAACTACAAGAAAATGGTCCTCCCCACCATCGCCCTCGGCATGCTTCCCGCGGCTTTCATCGCTCGCATCACGCGCGCCTCCATGCTCGACATCCTCCGCCAGGACTATGTGCGCACCGCCCGGGCGAAGGGCGTCACCGAGTTCAACGTCGTCATGCGCCACGCTGTGAAGAACGCCCTCATCCCGGTGCTGACCATCCTCGGGCCAATCTTCGCCGGCCTCATCACGGGCTCGTTTATTGTCGAGCGCGCATTCCAGATCCCTGGCATCGGCACCGCCTTCGTGAGCGCCGTGCAGGTCCGGGACTATGGCATGATCATGGGAGTGACGCTGTTCTTCGCCGTCATGATTGCGATCATGAATCTCATCGTCGACTTGCTGTACGCCGTCGTCGACCCGCGAATCCGGTTGTAGGAGCAGAAGGTGGCAAGCGACGCACGCACAATGACTCAGCCGTTCGATTTCGCGGCGGATCAGATTTACGGCAAGCCCCGTGGGCTCTGGTCACAGGCTTTTCAGCGCCTTATCCGCAATCGCCTCGCGCTCGTTTCCGCCATCCTCCTCGCCGTGGTCGCCACAATCGCCCTCCTGGCCGACGTGACGGAGCTTGTGAGCCGTCATCCCGCGATCGAACAACAGTACGTGGATGTGAACGCCGGTCCGAGTAGCGAGTACTGGCTGGGCACGGACAACCTCGGCCGCGACAGTTGGGCGAGGCTCTACCAGGGGACGCTGTTCTCCTTGAAGATCGGAATCGGCACCCAGGTGGTCATCCTGTTGGTGGGGATAACGGTTGGTATGGGCGCGGCCCTCGGCGGGCGGCTCAGCGACACAATCCTGATGTGGATCACCGACCTCGCCTACGCCTTCCCAGACCTGCTCGCCATCATCATGCTGCGGCAGATCCTGTTCGGCCGGGGCTGGCCAGTCATCGGCGATGGCAACCCTCAGATTCCCGGAATACCAGGCGAGCTCCTCGCGACGATTCTCGCGATCTCCCTCGTCGGTTGGGTGACGGTCGCCCGGCTGATTCGCGGACAGATGCTCTCCATCCGGAACCAGGACTACGTGGTGGCGGCGAGGGCCATGGGAGCAGGCCCCTGGCGAGTGGTGCGCGTCCACATGCTGCCAAACACCCTCAGCTCAGTGATCGTGGCGGTAACCTTCGGCATTCCCCTCGCGATCTTCGCGGAAGCGGCCCTGAGCTACATCGGCCTTGGCGTCACAGCCCCCAACGCCAGCCTGGGCTCGCTCATCAGCGAGGGCCAAGCCTACCTCTACTCGAACAACCTCATGATCATCTGGCCCTGCATCATGGTCGCGTTGTTGATGCTCTGCTTCACATTCCTGGGCGACGGCCTCCGCGACGCCCTCGATCCGCGCAGCCGAAAGTAGTCCGAGGACGAGTCTGAGACCACCGCCTCAGGCCCCCGCACGTTTGCCGCTGAGGGGGCCGGTTGGTACGATCCCCTCGGTTTAGCGGGGCTGTAGCTCAATCGGGAGAGCGCAACACTGGCAGTGTTGAGGTAGAGGGTTCGAATCCCTCCAGCTCCACCAAGCTTCTGGATCTGAAATCGACACATTCGCCCTTGGCCATCGGTTACGTGACCACGGCCATCAAGCTCGTGGACGAAGTTCTGAGGCGAGAGGCTACTGATGCAGACTGACTATATGACCGTGGTGACGAAGACCTATACAACAGACGGCCGCGAGTGCTGGTTGGCGATGCATCCTGAGCTAGAGGGCTGCATGGCCTCTGGTTGGTCCGAGTGGGAAGCTCGCGAGAACCTTGAGGACGCTCGGGAACTTTATATCGACGGGCTTCGGCGTCGTGGCGTTGGGGTGCCGGGGCATGGGCGGGTCGGTCCCACCGCTGGTAGCTTTGGAAGTAGCGGCGGAGTCATAGGGCGCTCCCTACCGACCGTGGGCGTTACGTGACCTTCTTGCGGAACGGCCCTTCCATCCTCTGAGCCGCATCGTCTTGCAAGTGCGGCAGCACGTGGCTGTACACGTCCTGGGTCACGCTGATCCAGAAGTGTTGAGGTAGACGGTTCGAATCCCTCCAGCTCCACCAACGTCCCACGCTCGGAATCCGAAGGACCAGCCACACGGGCCGTTTGCTCGGCCGCCCTTCGGCCCTCATCGCTCCTCCCAGAGCTGTCGTCCCAGCCGAGCTCGTCTCAGTGACGATCCTTTGCGGGCGCGGATGGAGGTTCGGGGTATCATTCCCCGGTGCCCGTTCCGCGCCTCGTTCTGCTCGTCACCATCCTTGTGTCGCTGCTCGCGCTCGCCGCGTGCGGCGGCGCGGACGAAGACCAGCCCCTCTACCTGCGGGACTCCGAGGACGCCACACCTACGGGCACTCCCGCGCCCGACGCCGACGGCGACGCCGTTCCCGACGCCACGGACGCCTGTCCTGACACAGCGGAACGCACGGGCGGACTCGACTTCGAGTCACCCGATGGCTGCCCCGACAGCCTTGCGGAGCTCGTGGCCTTCGCCGCCGCGGACATCGACGACTACTGGGCCACGCGCCTCCGCGGGATCGCGGTGGGTTATGTTGCGCCCGAGCTCATCCCCTACCGGGAAGCGGTCCCCACCGGCTGCGGCCCGGCGCCGCTCGATAACGCCATCTACTGCGGCTTCGACCACACGGTGTACTACGACGAGGCCCTCTTCGAGCGGGAGTTCGAGGTGAACGGCGACTTCGCGCCAATCCTCATCCTCGCGCACGAGTGGGGCCACGTCGTCCAGGCGCACATTGGCTTCTTCGCCCTCGAAAACCTCTATGACATCGACTACGAGCTGCAGGCGGACTGCATGGCCGGCGTCTACGCACGCAACCTCAACCAGCGCAAGCTCCTCGCCTTGGGCGACCTCGACGAAGCGGGCGCCACGCTCCTCAACATCGGTGACGACGCCGGCGAGGTCGCCTGGTACGACCCGGGCGCTCACGGCACGGGCGAGGAGCGCACCTACGCCTTCCAAACCGGCTTCGAGGACGGGCTCTCCATCTGCGCGAACGTGGCCGATGCGGCGCGCGAGCGCTGACGCCGGGAAGCCACCGGGATGCTAGTCTCGGCCCATGCCGTCCATGCGCCGCGTCGAAGCCACCCGCTACGTGACTCCGCTGCGCGAGGGCGGCTCTCTCCCGGCGCTTATCGAGGCCGATGATGACGGTCTCTATGTGCTGAAGTTCCGCGGCGCCGGCCAGGGTCCGAAGGCCCTGGTCGCGGAGCTGCTCGCCGGCGAGATCGGCCGCGCCCTCGGCCTGCCTATTCCGGAGATCGTCTTCATCGACCTGGACCCCATCCTCGGCCGTGCCGAGGCAGACCCGGAGATCAAGGCGCTCATCGAGGCGAGTGGCGGGCTCAACCTTGGCCTCGACTTCCTCCCCGGATCGCTCGCACTGGATCACCTCACAGCCATGAAGCTGGAGCCGGGCTTCGGTGCGCGGGTCGTCTGGTTCGATGCCCTCGTGACGAACGTCGACCGCTCGGCGCGCAACACGAACATGCTCATGTGGCACCGCGAGCCCTGGCTCATCGACCACGGCGCCTCTCTCTACTTCCACCACGACTGGCCTACGGCACGCCCGGAGAGCCCGTTTCCCGCCATTGCGAAGCATGTGCTCCTCCCTCGAGCAGCTTCGATCGGCGATGTGTCCGGCGAGCTCGCGTCGCGGCTTCCACCAGAACTTCTGCACCGCATTGTCTCCCTGGTTCCGGATGATTGGCTCCAGGGTGACGCTTCTCCCGACGAAATCCGGCAACGTTACGTCGACTACCTGACCCGCAGGCTCGCGGCGCGAGATACTTTCGTCGAGGAGGCGGACCGTGCCCGGCAAGACTTCGTTTGATTACGCCGTCATCCGCGTCGTGCCGCGCGTCGAGCGCGAGGAGTTCGTGAACGTCGGCGTCGTGCTGCACTCGCGCGAGAGGCGCTTCCTCGGCTGCCGGGTCGAGCTCGACCCTGGCCGGCTCCGCGCCCTGGCGCCGGACATCGACCTCGCCTCCGTCGAATCCCACCTCGCGTCGTTCCGCTCTGTATGCGAGGGAGGCGCCATGTCCGTTGAGCTCCCCACACCGACCGAGCGCTTCCACTGGCTCACCGCCCCCAAGAGCACGATCGTCCAGACCTCCGCCGTCCATTCGGGACTGAGTGAGGATCCCGCCGCCGAGTTGGAACACCTCCTCGATGTACTGGTCAGGCGAGATCCGGAATCGCCAATGGACAATCGTCCTTCCGCGGAAGGATCGAAAACCTAAACGAGCATCACCGAGTCCGCCGCTGTCCCGCGGAGCGAGAACGGTCCGGCGTGCTCGATGCGCACGTCCACCATGGACCCCACGCGTGCCGGGGCATCGAGGTGTACCAGCTTGCCCGTCTGCGTCCGCCCATACGGCTGGTGTCCGCGCACCCCTTCGACCAGTATCTGCTGGGTCGTGCCCGTGTATCGCTCATTGATCTCGAGCGAGATCCGTTCCTCGATCTCCTCGACGCGGTGCAGCCTCTCGGACTTCACGGCGGCCGGGACATCGTCCTCCATCTTCCGCCAGGCGATCGTCCCCGGCCGGGGCGAGTATGCGGCCACGTGTACCTTGTCGAACCGCAATTCCTCGAGGACCTCGCAGGTCTGCTCGAAGTCAGCCTCGGTCTCGCCCGGGTAGCCGACGATGATGTCGGTCGTGATTCCGGCCGCCGGCATCAGGGCGCGCACCTCGGCGATCTTGTCGAGGTACTCCTGCTTCGTGTAGCCGCGCCGCATGGACTCGAGTACCGCATCGCTGCCCGCCTGCACGGGGAGCGAGAAGCACTCCATCACCTTCGGCAGCTCCGCCACCGCCTCGAGGATCCGGTGCGTCATGTCCTTCGGGTAGGAGGTGAGGAATCGGATGCGATCGAGCCGCTGGATGTCCGACAGCGCACGCATCAGGTCGCCCAGGTCCGGCTGCTCAGCCAGGTCGTGCCCGTACGCCTCGACAGTCTGGCCGAGCAGCGTCACCTCGCGCACGCCGTGCATCGTGAGGTACGCGACCTCGCGCACGATCTCGTCCATGCTGCGGCTCTTCTCGCGCCCCCGCCGGTAGGGGACGATGCAGTACGTGCAGAACTTGTTGCAGCCGTGTACCACCGGCACGTACGCGGTCGGCCCTTCGGGGATGGCGTAGGTGGACGGCCAAAACTCGCCGCCGAGGTCCTCGCTCGGCCCCTGGACCAGCTCCATGATCGGCTCGAATTGCTGTGGCCGCGCGAACACATCCACGTACGGGAACCGCTTCTCCAGGTCGTCCGTCTTCAAGCCGACCATGCAGCCCATGACGGCCAGCTTCAGATCCGGGCGCTCCTTCTTGAGGTCGCGCACGCGTCCCAGCTTCGAATACGCCCGGTCCTCCGCATGCTGGCGCACGCTGCACGTGTTGATGACCACCACGTCGGCCCGCTCGGGCCGGTCCGTCGCCCTCATCCCCAGGCGCGTGAACCCCGCGGCCAGCTTCTCGCTGTCCGCCTTGTTCATCTGGCAACCCACGGTCCACAGGTAGTACTTGGAGGTCATGTGCCGTCAGCTCAATCCGGATGCCGCCGCGGGCGGGCCAATAGCTAACAGCGAACAGCTAGTAGCTAAGTCTGGCGGAGAGGGAGGGATTCGAACCCTCGACTGACGTTACCGCCAGTAAGCGCTTAGCAGGCGCCCGCACTCGGCCACTATGCGACCTCTCCGCGCGGACTCCCAGTGTACAACCCGCCCCGGAATTGGGTCACCCGAGGCGGCCCGGTACGCACGGCCGCTCAGGATGGCGGATGATTGCGCGGGAGGTTGGAACCAGTGCCGAACGACTCCGAGATCGCCGCCGTCGAGCGTTACATCCACGCCACCGCCTCGTCCTCGACCACCCCTGAGGAGCTCGCCGCCCTCGTGCACCCGGAGGTCCAGGTAACGATCCACCCCAACATCGCCGCCCCCACCGGCACGCGCAGCACCCTCCCGGAGATGCAGGCGGGGCTCAAGGCCGGCCAGTCGCTGATGGCATGGCAGAAGTACGACATCCACGGCCACGACCTTCCGGTGCCTGACCGGGTCATCTCACGCACCACCTGGACCGGCGAGCTGGCGGTCGACCTCGGCCCGTGGCCTGCAGGCACCCGCCTCCGGGCCGAGATCGCCATGTTCTTCAGCCTCCGAAACGGCCTCATCTATCGCCAGGAGAACTTCGACTGCTACCACGTCCCTGCCACCCCAGCCCCACCCGAGTAACGGAGTAACGGAGTGTGGGAGTGTCGGAGTTGCCGCTCCATCCTCGCACTCCGATACTCCGAGACGCCGACACTCCGATACCGAGGTCAAACATGCGCTACGGCGTTGCCATTCCCCAGGCCGGCCACTTCGCCACGGCCGACGCCCTTCGCAGCGTCGCCCGCGCCGTCGAGGACCTCGGCTACGACTCCCTCTGGGTGAGCGACCACATCATCGTCCCACAGGGCTCCGACTACATACCCGAGTTCATGGACGAGCCCCTTGCGGTCCTCGCCTTCCTCGCCGCCGAGACCAGCCACGTCACCCTCGGCACCAGCGTGCTCATCCTCCCCTATCGCGACGCCGTGTTCAGCGCGAAGTTCCTGAGCACGGTCGACTACCTGTCGAACGGGCGGCTGACGTTGGGAGTGGGAGCGGGCTGGCTCGAACCTGAGTTCCAGGCGCTCAGCGTTCCCTTCGCCGAACGGGGACCCCGCACAGACGAGGCGATCCGGGTCATCCGCAACCTCTGGGAGACCGAAACTTCGACCTTCGAGGGCCGGTGGAAGTCGTACGAAAACATGCGCATGTTCCCCAAGGCCCATCCCTCGCGTCGCGGCACCATCCCCATCCTCGTGGGCGGTAACGGCGACGCCAGCCTCCGGCGCGCGGGCGAGCTCGGGGACGGCTGGCACCCCATCAACCTCGCGCCCGCGGAGTTCGCCGAGAAGATGGATGCCTACCGGAAGCAGTGCGAGCGCTTCGGCCGCCAGCCCGGTCCGGTCGTCCTGCGTCACATGCCCGGCGGGCGCACCCGTCCCGGTGGCGGCGCCTGGCCCCTCTCCGGCACGCCCGACGAGCAGGCCGGCGACATCCGCGCCTACGCCGATGCCGGCCTCGATGAGCTGATGCTCTCTCTCCCCGCACGAACGCTGCCCGACCTCCTCGACCGCCTGCGCCAGTTCATGCGCCAGGTCGCTCCTCGCGTCTGACGGACGGCGGTAGCGGCGGCGCATCGTACACTTTGGGCGTGTCCACCGCCGTGGTCGTCGTCATCTTCACGGTCCGCCAGGGCCAGCTCAGCGCGCTCCTCATCGAGCGCGCCGCGGAGCCGTGCAAGGGCATGTGGGCGCTGCCGGGCGGCGCGCTCATCGAAGCCGAATCCCTTGACGGCGCCGCCAGCCGCAAGCTCGCTGACGAAACCGGCGTCTCCGACGTCTTTCTGGAGCAGCTCTACACGTTCGACCAACTGGGTGAAGGCCGCGCCGAGGTCATTGTCACCTACTTCGCCCTCGTCGACCTCGCTCGGACGCGGCTCAGGGCCGACCTCGAGTGGCAGCCCGCCTGGCATCCGCTCGCGGACCTGCCGCCGCTCGCGTTCGATAACGAGCGCGTGATTGCCTACGCGCGGCGCCGGCTCCAGGCCAAGCTCGAGTACACCAACGTCGTCTACAGCCTGCTGCCCTCGCGCTTCACCCTTACCCAGATGCAGCGCGTCTATGAGGCGATCCTGGGCGAGACCATCGACAAGCGGAACTTCCGGCGGCGCGTCGTCGGGCTCGGCATCGTCCGTGAGACCGGCCAGACTCACAAGCAGGGGCCCCACCGGCCCGCCATGCTCTACGAGTTCAGCGCCCGCGAGCCGATGACGCTCTGAGTGACCACTTCGGCCATGATGCCGCCGATCTTGATGTCCTTGATGGTCCCCGGGAGTTGGTTGCGGCCCGATAGCTGCATCGTGTTACTCCTGAATACTTGGTTGCCAACTATTACAAAGTGACCGTAGTATGCACGCCGTGACGGGTCGCACCCTGCTCCCTGGCGAGCACGCCATCCTCGGCCTGCTGGCGCTGCGCCCCATGCACGGCTACGAGATGGCGCGCCTCTTCGCCGAGGAGGACCTCGTCGCAGTTTGCCCCGTTGAACAGAGCCTGCTCTACACCTACCTCCGCAACATCGAGGAGCGCGGACTGGTGGCCTGGGAGGAGCGGCGAGTGGGGAACCGTCCCCCGCGCAAGCTCTACGAGCTCACCGCGTCCGGCCGCGCTGAGCTGCGCGCCTGGCTCCAGCAGCCCGTCGGCCGTATTCGTGAGATCCGGCTCGACTTCCTGCTCAAGGTCTACTTCCTGCACCAGCTCGACACCGAGACGGAGCGATCCTTGCTCGCCGAACAGATCGATGTCTGCGAGGCCTACGAAGCGCGCCTCGAAAGCGCACTCGCCGGGCAGCGCGGCTTTCCAAGGCTCGTAGCACTGTCCAAGCTCTCGGCCGCCACCGCAACCCTCCAGTGGCTCCGCGCCTATGCGCTCGAGCTCGAACACACCAGGGATGAGGAGCCGTCGCTTGCCACGCCACCCGTTTCGTAGCGCCCTCCTCCTTGTGCTGGCAGCGACCGCGGCGCCGTTGCTCATAGCCTGCGGTGGCGACGACGATGATGACCCTCCGTCGTCCGCGACGACTTCTGGTTCGCCCGCCCCAACCGCGGCATCGACGAGACCACCTCTTGAGGGCGAGATCCTGATCTTCGCGGCATCGTCATTGACCAACGCGTTCGAGGAGGCCGGGATCTCCTTCGAGGCGGCGAATCCGCGGACGAAGGTGACGTTCAACTTCGCCTCATCCTCGGCGCTGGCCACTCAGATCAACGAAGGCGCGCCGGCAGATGTCTTCGCCTCCGCGGACACCAACCAGATGAAGGTAGTTAGCGACAAGGGCAACGCGGGCGAACCCCGCGTGTTCGTGAAGAACCTGCCCGTGGTCGTCGTCCCCAAAGGCAGCTCGGCCGTCGCGACTTTCGCGGACCTGGCGAAGCCGGGCCTGAACCTCGTGCTGGCCGCCCCTGAAGTCCCCATCGGCCGCTACTCACGCGACATCTTCGCGAAGGCATCCGAGGCGCAGAGCGGCATCAGTGCGGACTTCTCCCAGCAGGCCCTCGCGAATCTCAAGAGCAACGAGGCGAACGTGCGCGCCGTGCTCACCAAGGTCCAGCTCGGGGAGGCTGACGCCGGCATCGTCTACACGACCGACGTGGCGGCCGCCGGCGGGGAGGTCAGCGCCATCGACATCCCGCAGCAATACAACGTGATCGCCGAGTACCCGATCGCAGTCATCAAGGCGTCGAAAGAGCGGGGTGTGGCCGAGGCGTTCGTCGAGTTCATCCTCTCGCCCGGCGGCCAGGAGATCCTGGAGAAGCACGGGTTTTCGGCGCCCTGACATGTTGAGCCGCGCGTTCACGGATCGCACTGCCACGGCCACCGTCGTGCTCCTGGCGGTGGCCTTCGCACTCTTCTTCGTGCTCCCGTTCGTGGGGCTCATCGACCGCGCGTTGGACGACGGCCGCACCTGGGAGCTCGCCACCAGCGACGTGGCGCAGGACGCGCTTCTGCTCTCGCTCTGGACATCATCACTCACGCTCGCGATCGCGGTCCTTGCAGGCACGCCCGTCGCTTACTTGCTGACGCGGTCCAACTTTCGCGGGAAAGCGATCGTCGACGCGCTCATCGACCTGCCGATCGTCCTGCCGCCGACCGTCGCGGGCGTAGCGCTGCTCACGGCCTTCGGCCGGCGGGGCCTCCTCGGTGAGCCGATCGAGGACTGGACGGGGTACACGTTCGGATTCAGCACCACTGCCGTGGTGATGGCGCAGCTCCTCGTCTCCGCTCCCTTCTACGTGCGCGCCGCGTCGAGCGGGTTCGCCGGCGTGGATCGTCAACTGGAGCGTGTCGCCTACACGCTCGGCGCCTCCCGCACCCGCACGTTCTTCCGCATCGTCGTGCCGCAAGCGCTCCCCGCGCTGCTCGCTGGCATGGTGCTCTGCTGGGCGCGGGCAATGGGCGAGCTCGGGGCTACACTCATCTTCGCGGGCAACCTCCAGGGCGAGACCCAGACCATGCCCCTCGCCATCATCCAGGCCTTCGAGGGCAGTGCGCTCGGCCTCGCGGGGGCTATCGCACTGTCGCTCATCCTGCTCGCGGTTGCGCTCGTGGTGCTGGTCGCCTTCCGTGTGGCCACCGGCCGGTCGGTCGCGGCGCGATGACGCTAGACTTCCGCGCCGCGGTCCAGCTCGGGCCTTTCAAGTACGAAGCGGCCCTCTGCGCGGCCGGTGAGATCCTCGTGCTCTTCGGTCACTCTGGCGCAGGCAAGAGCGTCACCCTCCAGCTGATCGCCGGTCTGCTCCGCCCGGACGCTGGCCGCATCCTTGTCGATGGCCGCTGTGTGTTCGACTCGGCCACTCGGACGAACGTCCCGCCCCAGGATCGCCAGGTTGGGTACGTGGTCCAGGACCTCGCCCTCTTCGACCACCTGACGGTCCGGCAGAACATCGAGTTTGGCGTGCCCCGGGGCGTGCCATCGTCACGCGTCGACGATCTGATGGCCATGCTCGGAATCACGGGTCTCGAGAAACGGCGGCCCCGGACGCTGAGCGGAGGGCAGCAGCAACGCGTCGCGCTCGCGCGCGCGCTCGCCCGTGAAGGGCGCCTGCTCTTGCTCGATGAGCCATTCAGCGCACTCGACGAGTCGCTGCGGGCGGCGCTTCGTCGCGAGCTCCTCAGGCTCCGGCGCGATCTTGGCCTGACCATCGTCTTCGTCACTCACGACCTCCGGGAAGCGCACCTGCTCGCCGACCAGCTCGCCGTCTTCGACGAGGGGGCGTTACTGCAGGTGGGCCCGCGCGAGGAGGTGTTCCGGCGGCCGCTCTCACGCCGCGTAGCCGAGCTAACCGGGGTCACGAACATCGCCCGCGGCGTCGTCCTCGACACCCATCCGTCCCAAACGATCGTGGAGGTGCTCGGCCTGCCCCTCCACATCGAGCGACCCCCGGAGGCCTCTCCCTTGGCGCGAGGCGCCCACGTGGATGTGGCCATCCGCGCCGAGCGCGTGAATCTGCGACGCCTCGACCCCGACACACCGGCCCTGAACGTGCTGGAAGTGGACATCGTGGAGGAGTTCGCCTACGGCTCCACCCATACCCTGCATCTCCGTCCCACCGGCCCCGGCCCCGCGCTCGAAGTCGAAATCGCCGCCCGGCCGTATGAAATCCTCGACGTCGTGAACCGCCGGCGCTGGCTCGTCGAGCTCCCGCCCGCTGACCTCCACATCATGCCCGTGAGCCCCTCCGTGGCACCGTCATAGCCGCGACCGGAAGGGAGCAAACGGATGTTCCCACACCGCGCGTCGACCTTCCGGCGATCAGGTCCCGCCAACCTTCCCACCTCCCAACCTCCCCGCTACGACCCCGTAGAGGGGATCGGACTTCCCCGGGCTGGGGCTCAAGTCGTAGGCCCGGGGAGGCCCGAACGCTCCCGATAGCCGGAAGTACAGGCCAATGAGGTCCGCGTGGTCCTTAGTGCCGACCGTCTGCCAGACGGCCACCGCCTTCGTGGGGAAGCATCGGTTCGAGTACAGCACCGCGAACGGCGCTCCCCCCGCCAGCACCCGCCCCACCTCCGCAAACACCTCTGCCGGCCGCGTCAGGTATTGCACCGAGACCGTCACCACCGCGGCGTCGAAGGAACCGTCGTCCCACGGCAGCTCTGGCGTGTCGTTCAGGTCCTGCACGACGCGGTCGGTCAGCCGGGCGTTGGCGTCCAACTCCGCTGCATTCATCCCAAGCCCGGCGACCGCCGCGTACTCCACGTCCGCGGGCAGGTGCGACACCCAGCTCGACATCAGGTCGAGGATGCGACCGTTCGCGGGGAGCAGGTCGCGGTAGAACGCGGTGGTCGCCGCGATTGCGGCGTCGTCGATATGCGTGACCAGCCGAGCCTCGCGATAGAACTGGTCGTCGGGCGACTCGTCGACGCGGCGGAAGTGTTCCGCCCGGAGCGGGTTCTCCGTGGTCATCCTCTGACGGCGGCTCCCGCTCCCTGCACAAGCACGCTGTCGTAGAACCGTGCCCGCGGGTGGCCAATGATGATGCCCTCGGGGGTCCGCTCACCGTGCGCCTTGCGGAACGCGTCGGACTGCGCCCAGCCGAAGAAGGCCTCGCGCGATTCCCACACGCTGTGCGAGATGTAGTCCCCGGGATCATCGCCCTTCAGCAGAGCAAACTGCACGAAGCCGGGCACCTGGTCGAGATACGTCTCGCGCTCTCGCCAGATCGTCTCGAACTCCTGGCCCCGGGCGGGGTCCACCTGGAACTGGTTCATGGCAATAAACATGGCTGCCTCCGCAGTGAGAACTCTCGATACCCCCGCCGGGACTCGAACCTGGGCACATGGGTCAGGAATTCGCTCCGACCCGTCCAAAAGCGTCCGAGGGGGCATCTGGCCCAAGCGTATCAGTGCGCAAACGTCCGTGCGCGGTGGCTACGTCGCTCAACCGGATTCGGAGTGGCTGGTACCCCCGCCAGGAATCGAACCTGGGCGCATGGTTTAGGAAACCACTGCTCTATCCGCTGAGCTACGGGGGCCCGCCCCTCATGCTACGGCGGATCCGGAGTCAGGTGAATCTGAATGCCAACGGCAGGGGATGCGGATTCTCACCGCCTGGGATCTACCAGTACCTTCACTTCCGCGCCCGGGCTGAGGAGCCGCTCAAACGCCAGGTGAGTCTCCGAAGCGGGCACGACGGTCGTGATGACCGGCTCCACGAGCAACGTTCCTCGCTGCATCAGTGCAATCGTGTCCTCGTAGTCAGCCCGGCTGTAGGCGAACGCCGCCTTCACGGTCACCCGCTTCGTCACCCAGCTCGAGGGCCTGATGGGGGCGGACTCGAACGACACACCCACCATCATCACGGAGCCTCCCGGCCGCACGATATCCACGGCCTGCTGGAGCGTGGCGGGGACGCCGGCTGCATCGAACACGACGTCGGGCTGACCGCCAAGGCTCTCTGCAATGGCGGCCGGGACATCGTCCACTTGCCTGGGATTCAGGACCGTGTCCGCACCCAGTTGCCTCGCGATGGCGGCGCGCCCCGCCGCCGGCTCCGCGACTGTGATCTTCTTGGCGCCAGCGGCTAGCGCGCACTGCAACGTGTAGAGCCCGATCGGCCCGGCGCCCAGGATGGCGACCCGGTCGCCGAGGCGCATGCCCGCATGCTTCACCGCGTGGAAGCCCACCGCGGCCGGCTCAATCGAGGCCGCCTGGCGGTCGTCGATCTCGTCCGGCACCCGCATCAGACGCGGGGCCGTGATCTTCGTCAGGGGCGCGTATCCCCCGGCGCCGAGGGAGGCCCCTGCCCCCATCGTCGTGCCTGCGCGCTGCATGTCCAGACGGTAGTGCTGGTAGCAGAAGTCGAACTCGCCCTTGCGGCAGAACGCGCAGTTCAGGCAGGGCTTCTGGGGTGCGCCCACCACCCGGTCGCCCGCCTCCCAACCAGTCACATCCTTGCCGAGCGCGACGATCGTGCCCCCATATTCATGGCCCATGACGATACCTGCGGGCGCCATCTCGCTGTCGTACAGGTGCAGGTCCGACCCGCAGATGCCGCATAGCCCGACCTCTACGACGACCTCGTTATCGCCCGGCGACGGGTCAGGGATCTCCTCATAGCTCATGGACCGTCGGCCCTGGAGCACTGGCGCCCTCATCGGTCGTTCATCCCCGGCGCAACCAGCACCTTCACGTTGTCGTCTCCGCGTGTGCCAAGCGTCTGGCACACCTCGTCCACCTCGTCCAGGCTGATCGTGCGCGTCACCATCGTCTCCGGCGACATCTTCCCCGACGCCAGCAGATCCAGCGCCGTCCGGAACAGGTCCATCCCGCCGAGGCTTGCCTTGATCTCGCACTCCTTCGCGACCATCGTCAGCGGCGAGACCTCGTCCAACTCCATGTTCACGCCCGGCACCATCACCTGGCCGCCCGGCCGCACCCATTCGACGGCCTTCTGCAGGGTGCCCTTCGCGCCCGCGCATTCGAACACGACGTCCGGCCCGCCCATCTCGCAGTTCGCCAGGAAGAACGCGGCCAGGTCGTCAGTCGTCGGGTCGAACACGGCCGTCGCGCCAAGCTCCCTCGCCTTCGCCCGGCGCCCGGCTGAGGTCTCGACCACCCAGCAGTTCGCCGGGTTCGAAAGCAACACCGCCTGCAGCACGAGCAGCCCAATCGGGCCCGCGCCGATGATGGCGACGTTGTCGCCGGTCCGCACCCGGCTCGCCCGGGCCGCATACAGGCCGACCATAGACGGCTCGTTCAGCGCGGCGCCCATGTCGGAGAGCCCCTCCGGCACCTTCTCGAGGGCAGTGGTGTGGGTGAGCAACTGCTCCGCGTAGCCTCCCGCCAGGCCCGTGTACCCGAACACCTGCCAGCCCTTCTCGCACGACCGGTAGAGCTCCGCCTTGCACTTCTCGCAGTCGTCGCAGGGCACCGCGGAGAGCGTGGTCACGCGGTCGCCGACCTCGAACCCACGGGCGTCCGGGCCGAGAGCGGTGATCTCTCCCACAATTTCGTGTCCCAGCACGGCGCCCGGAGCCAGCCCTCCAGCCCGAATCAAATGCAGATCCGACCCACAGATGCCGCAGTAGATCACGCGCAGCACGGCCTGGCGGCCCGTCGGGACGGGATCGGGGATATCCTCGACGGCGAACCGCCCGCCCTCCTTCAACACCGCAGCTCTCATGGTGCCTCCGCGACACGGACTCCCCTCTCCCTCTGGGAGAGGGGCCTGGGGGTGAGGGCCGACTCTAGGCGTCCGAGGAATTTAGCGTCAAGCGAACGTTCGGTCAGGAGTCGCGGCCCTCCGTGGCCGCTGGGGGCCATGCCACACCCCCAATGCTCGCACCTCACTCAATCACGGGCCGCTCCTGCGCCCACCAGAGCGGCGAGTTCGCCAGGTCGATGAACTTGCGCTCGTCATCGAGCAGCTCGCGGCCAGCCGCCGTGGCCTCGGGCGACCGAAGTGCAGCCAGCGCCTCGAAGCTCTCGTACCAGAGCTCCGCCACACCGTCGTACTCCTCCGGCCCGCCGCGGCTCTGCTGGATCGGCTCGCTGCGTTCGTGCTCGAAGCTGTGCACCTGCACATAGCGCTTGATGCCGAGCGTCGTCGCGTGCATTTTCACCAGCGGTGCGTGCTTCTCGTACCAGTACGTCTGGAACTCCTCCCGCGTCATCTCCGGCCGCCGCTTCAGGCAAAACACCAGCTTGATCATTCGGGCCTCCGTTGCCATGCGACTATAAGGAGCCGCGGCCCTCCATGGCCGCTGGGGCCATGCCACACCGCCGCCGCGCGCGTTGCATCGCACGCCCCGGTAGGATTCCACCACACCCCAACCCCGGAGGGCCGCATGGGCCTGTCGCGTCTGCTCATAGCCAACCGTGGAGAGGTCGCCGTCCGCATCCTGCGGACCGCCTCCGAGATGGGCATCACCACCGTCGCAGTCCACTCGACCGACGACGCCGACTGCCTGCACGCGCTCAAGGCTGATGAGCCCGTCCCGCTCCCAACCGCCGGCGCAGCGGCGTATCTCGACATCGACGCCATCATCGCCGTCGCCAGGGAGCACGCTTGTGACGCTGTCCACCCCGGCTGGGGCTTCCTCGCCGAGAACGCCGCCTTCGCTGAGCGGTGCCGCGCTGAAAGCCTCGTCTTCGTCGGTCCGGCCACCGACACGCTCCGAGTGCTGGGGGACAAGACAGCCGCCCGGGACCTCGCTCGCTCGCACGGCGTTCCCGTGCTCTCCGGCACGGGCGCGGTGAGTCTCGACGACGCCGGGGCATTCGTGGCTTCCCTGGCCGAAGGCACGCCCGTGATGATCAAAGCCGTCGCTGGCGGTGGCGGCCGCGGCATGCGCATGGTCTCCAGCCAAACCGAGCTCGACCAGGCCTACTCCCGAGCCCAGTCCGAGGCTGCCCGCGCCTTCGGAGACGGCTCGCTCTACCTCGAGGAGGTGATGCCGCGCGCCCGCCACATCGAGGTGCAGATCGCCGGCGACGGCACCGGCGCGGTCACCCACCTCTGGGAGCGCGACTGCACGGTCCAGCGCCGCCATCAGAAGCTCGTCGAGATATCTCCGTCGCCCGTTCTCTCACGAGGACTCCGCCAGCGGATCCTGGCCGACGCGGTCCGCATGGCGTCCGCCCTCCGCTACCAGGGCGTGGGCACTTTCGAGTTCCTCGTCGCCGCGGACACCGCCTCCGAGCCCCACGGGCAGTACGCCTTCATCGAGGCCAACGCCCGCCTTCAAGTCGAGCACACCGTCACGGAGGAGCTCCTCGACCTCGACCTCGTCCGCACGCAGCTCCTCCTCGCGGAGGGCCGCACGCTCGCCGAGATCGACCTCGACCAGGCGTCCGTGCCTTCACCTCGCGGCTACGCCATCCAGCTCCGCGTCAATGCCGAATCCATGGGGCCGGACGGCGGCGTGCGGCCTGCGACGGGCGTCCTCGCCCGCTTCCACCCGCCCTCCGGTCCCGGCGTCCGTGTCGACACTCACGGCTATCCGGGTTACGCGGTCAATGCCAGCTTCGACTCGCTGCTGGCGAAGGTCATCGTCCGAAGTCCCCAGGCGGATTTCGAGGCGACCATCGCCCGCGCCGAGCGCGCGCTCCGTGACTTCACCGTCGAAGGACTCGCCACGAACATCCCGTTCCTCTTGAACGTGCTCGCCCATCCCGCGTTCGCCAGCGGCGGCCTCACAACCCGTTTTGTCGACGACCACGCCGCTGACCTCGCCGTCCCCCACGGCGACGCCACTCCTGCGCTCGTCTCGGGCCATACCGCGGGCGCGCGCATCGATGCCCACGACCCGCTCGCTGTCCTCAGCTACGGCAAGAGCCAGCAGCGCCCCACCACCGCGCGCCTCTCAACCCACGTCGCCGCCACGGATCCCGGCGCGATCGCCGCGCCGATGCAGGGCACTGTCGTCACGCTGGAAGTCCGCCCTGGCGACCCCGTGCGCAAGGGGCAGGACGTGCTCGTCCTCAACGCCATGAAGATGGAGCACGTCCTCAAAGCGCCCGTAGCGGGGACCGTCGACCGCATCCTCGTGGTGCCGGACGACACGGTCGTGGAAGGCCAGGTGCTGGTCGTGATTGAGGCATCGGACTCCGACGCGGCACACGCCGTCGAGGAGGACCTCATCGACCTCGACTACATCCGCCCGGACCTCGCCGAGGTGAAGGCGCGGGCCGCCCGCACCCTCGACGACGCCCGCCCCGCGATGGTCGAGCGGCGCCGCAAGACCGGCAACCGCACGGCCCGCGAGAACATCGAGGATCTCTGCGATCCCGGCACCTTCCTCGAGTACGGGCCGCTCGTGGTAGCCGCGCAGCGCGCCCGCCGCTCGGTGGAGGAGCTGATCGAGAAGAGCCCCGCCGACGGCATGGTCCTCGGCATCGGGCGCGTCAACGGCGACCTCTTCGCCGAGCCAGCGTCGCGCGTGGGCGTTATGTCGTACGACTACACCGTCTTCGCCGGCACCCAGGGCGCCCGCAACCACCAGAAGACCGACCGCATGATCGACGTCATCGAGGAGGCGCGGATGCCCCTCGTGCTCTTCGCCGAGGGAGGCGGCGGGCGCCCCGGCGACACCGAAGGCGGCGGCGGCACCCGCACTTTCGCGCGCTTCGCCCAGCTCAGCGGCCTCGTGCCGATGGTGGGCATCACCACGGGGCGCTGCTACGCCGGCAACGCGTCGCTGCTCGGTTGCTGCGACGTCATCATCGCCACGGAGGGCTCGAACATCGGCATGGGCGGCCCTGCGATGATCGAGGGCGGCGGGCTCGGTGTCTTCGCACCCGAAGAGATCGGGCCGATGGAGGTCCAGGTGCCCAACAGCGTCGTGGACATCGCCGTGAAGGACGAGGCGGAGGCCGTCGCGGTGACGAAGCGCTACCTGTCGTACTTCCAGGGTCCGCTCGCCACGTGGGAGGAGCCCGACCAGCGCCTCATGCGCCAGATCATCCCCGAGAACCGCCTGCGCGTGTACGACATCCGCCGCATCATCGACACCCTCGCCGACTCCGGCACCGTGCTCGAGCTCCGGCGGGGATTCGGGCACGGCATGATCACGTCGCTCCTCCGCGTCGAGGGCAAGCAGCTGGGTGTCGTCGCGAACAACCCCATGCACCTCGGCGGTGCCATCGACAGCGACGGCTCGGACAAGGGCGCGCGCTTCATGCAGCTCTGCGACGCGTTCGACATCCCCGTCCTCTTCCTCTGCGACACGCCAGGCATCATGGTCGGCCCGGAGATCGAGAAGACCGCGCTCGTCCGTCACTCCAGCCGCATGTTCATCATCGGCGCGAATCTGAGCGTACCCACGATGACCATCATCCTCCGCAAGGCGTACGGCCTCGGCGCCATCGCCATGGCGGGCGGCTCGTATCGGACGCCGTCCTTCTCCGTCTCCTGGCCCACGGGCGAGTTCGGCGGCATGGGCCTCGAGGGCATGGTGAAGCTCGGCTACCGCGACGATCTCGCCGCCATTGATGACCCGGCCGCCCGGAAGCAGAAGTACGAGGAGATGGTCGCGCAGGCGTACGAGCGCGGCAAGGCCCTCAACCAGGCCACCTTCTTCGGCATCGACGACACCATCGACCCTGCCGACTCCCGCCGCTGGGTCGCCACGCTCCTCGCCTCCATCCGCCCACCCGCCCCTCGCACCCACAAGAAACGCCCCGCCATCGACGCCTGGTAGCCCATCGCTGGTCTCGGCTTCACGTTAATGAGGGCACGCCTCGCCAAGCCCAGAGCCTTGGAGCCGCTCGCGTTAGCGTGCGGGCATGCCAAGCAGCCCGCACGGCTTCCTGGGACACTCCGGGTTGGGATGGAACCTTTCGTAAACCCCTATTCGTCATATTCTTGATGGTGTAGGGACGGCGCCGGAGAACGGGCCTACTCTACCGTCATGTCCACTCCGGCTCAGCCCGTTTCCCAGGTCGACTCCCTCACAGACCGCCAGAAGCAAGTGCTTCGAATGGTCGCCGGGGGCGCCACCAACCCCGAGGTGGCCGCCGCCCTGGATGTCTCGCTCGATGGCGCGAAGTGGCACCTCCGCGAGATCTTCGCCAAGCTCGGCGTCGACTCCCGCGAGGAGGCCGCCGAAGCCTGGCGTGCGCATCGCGCGCTGCCGGCCCGAGGGCGTCGAGCCCTCCGCGCGATCTTCGGACTCGCGGCCCTCAAGGTCGCCGCTGGCGCAGCGGCGGTAGCTGCGATTGGCGTGACGGTTGCGTTCGCCGTGGGCGGCCCGGACGACCCCGGCGCCGAGGCCCAGTCCCGGCCTCAGTCGGCGCCACAGCTTGAGGCCTGGATTCGGATCGTCGGCTCTAGCATGGAGCCGGCCCTACACGACGGCGACCGGCACCCGCTCGATGTGCTCGCCTACGTCACAGATGCTCCCGAGCGCGGCGACATCGTGGCCTTCGCCGACCCTCGCGAGTCACGCCAGGTGCTCGTGAAGCGCGTCATCGGCTTGCCCGGTGACACCGTCGAGATTGTGGACGATGTGGTACTCGTCAACGGCTCGCCGCTAACGGAGGCGTACGCGTTGGTCGGACCCGGGCGGGAGCAGGCGGCGCCACTTACGTTACCTCCGGGCAGCTACTACCTGCTCGGCGACAACCGGTACAACAGCCTCGACAGCCGAAGCCATGGCATTGGTCTGATCCCGTCGGACCTGATCCTCGGCGAAGTCATCCTGGACGCGGCCGAGCCGACGTACCCCCAATCCGCCAATCCGGATCCCACCCCGTCTCCTCCCTGAACCGACCTCCGCGTCCTCCGCGACTCCGCGGTGAAACCACTCGTCCCTCTAGTGGAACGAGCCGCCCAGCAGGTCGCGCGCCATGATCAGACGCTGCACCTCGCTCGGGCCCTCGCCGATGCGGCGGATGCGGATCTCGCGGTACCAGCGTTCCAGCGGCAGGTCCTTCGTCATGCCGTAGCCGCCGTGGATCTGCATGGCCCGGTCCACCACGCGCCCGCCGGCCTCGCTCGCGACCAGCTTGCACATCGCCGCCTCCGTACGGTATGGCTCGCGCTTCTCCGCCTTGTCCGCGGCCGCCAGCGTGAGCCAGCGGCTCGTGCGGATGTCGATCTCGTTGTCCACGATCATCCACTGGATCGCCTGGCGGCTCGCGAGGATGTCTCCGAAGGTCTCGCGTTTGTTGGCGTAGCTGATGGCCATCTCCTGGGCGGCGACCGCGACCCCGATGCACCCCGCCGCATAGGGGATGCGTTGGCGGCTAAGCCGGTCATTTGCGATCCCGAAACCCTTGTCCACTTCGCCCAGCACGTTCGCGGCGGGGACGCGCAGGTCCTCGAACTGCAGCTCGGTCGCGTAGCTCGTCGACCGCAAGGTGTGCACCACGCGCCGGACATGGAACCCGGGCATGTCGTGGTCGATGAGAAAGCATGTGATGCCGCCGCGGCCCTTGGCTGCATCGGTGCGCGCGAACACGATCCCGTAATCCGCCCGGTCGGCGCCGGAGATGAAGATCTTGGCCCCGTTCAGGACCCAGTCGTCGCCATCCTTCACAGCGACCGTCTGGATGGCGCGTGCAGGGTCGCTCCCCCCGGACGGCTCCGTCAGTCCGAAGAACCCATGCTTCTCGCCTCTCAGCGTGGGATAGAGGTAGCGTTGCTTCTGGTCCTCGTTCGCTTCGAACAGTTGAGCGAGCCCGGCGCCTCCGAACACGCCGTAGCACGGCGCGTACAGCCCCGCCCTGTGCTGCGCCATCTCGATCGCCATCAGCGTCCGCGTCACAAGATCCACGCCCGGGCCGCCGAACTCTTCCGGGATGTCGAGCCCGTAGAACCCCATCCCGCGCACCATCTCCACCAGGCGGGCGTGGTCCCCGGGTTCGAGCTCGCTCCCGTCGGGGTCGAGGTCTGCCTCCAGCGGCGCAATCTGGTTGCGCACGAACTTGCGCGTGGTGTCGACGATCAGCTTCTGCTCGTCACTCAGTTCGAGGTCCATCATTTCTCCTCGTCAGCTCAGCCGGCCGAGCGTGGCCGGGCGGTCCGACTCGTTGCCGGGCGGCAGCGCCCCGTGGTCCATGACATGCAGCATGAGCAGCTCCCGCCAGCGGCTCTGGTACTGCGTGTTCACCTCGACGCGGAACCGGGAGCCGCTCGCGTGGGCCGCCAGCTTCCGTTCGAGCGCACTGCGCAGACCGAACAGCTCACGCGCACCGGCGAAACCGATGTGCTCGATCGCACCGTCCGCGCGCGCGACCTGGTACACGCCGAGCTGACCCGGCAGACGCCGCACGTTCTCCGCCGTCAGTTCGTTCCAGGGTTTCTCCAGTCGCAGCTTCACGCGCGCGAGTCTACCGGCCAGCGACTCGCGGCGCACGCCTCCCGATACGCGGTACCCTCACCGGTTGGAGCAGTGGTGCTAACGTGATGACCGCGGGGCCGGCAAGATGCAAGCGCAACTGCTGCAAGGAGGTACGTTCCATGTCCAAGCTTCGGGTCAACAGTTTCACGATCTCCATCGATGGCTACGGGGCCGGACCCGACCAGTCCATAGAGGCGCCCATGGGGGTCGGCGGCGAGTCGCTGCATAAGTGGTTCCTCGGCACGAAGACGTTCCTCCAGACATCCGGTGGATCGGGGACAGATGAGGTGTCCGGGCGGGAAGGCCTCGACGAGGACTTTGCCGCGCGCGGCTTCGAGAACCTCGGAGCGTGGATTCTCGGCCGCAACATGTTCTCGGCATCGCGTGGGCCCTGGACTGACGACGGCTGGAAGGGCTGGTGGGGCGACAACCCGCCCTACCACGTACCCGTCTTCGTGCTCACGCACCATGCTCGCGCGCCCATCGAAATGGAGGGCGGGACGACGTTCCACTTTGTGACCGATGGCATCGTTGCCGCGTTGGAGCGCGCGAAGGAGGCGGCCCAGGGCAAGGACATCCGCCTCGGCGGCGGCGCCGCGACCATCCGGCAATACCTCACCGCGGGCCTGGTCGACGAGATGCACCTGGCGATCTCTCCGGTGCTGCTCGGCCGGGGCGAGCATCTCCTCGCCGGGATCGACCTGCCGGGCCTTGGCTACAAGTGCACGGAGCATGTCTCAACGGACTACGCCACCCATGTCGTCCTGACGAAGTAGCGTCGGACCACGGCTAGCGGCCGGTGAAGCGCGGCGCGCGCTTCTCGAGGCGGGCGGCGATGCCCTCGCGGGAGTCCGCGCTTGCACGGGCCGCGTCCACGAGCGCGTCCACGTCCTCGTGCGCGATGCCGTCGCGGAACTGCATCTCTCGAACGAGCAACGCCTTCATTGCGCGCAGCGAGAGCGGCGCGTTCGCGGCCAGGCGATCGACGATAGCTTGGGCGACCTCATCGAGCTCCGACGGCGGGACCGCGCGAGCGATGATGTTGAGCTCGTGCATGCGAGCGGCGGGGAGCGGATCGCCAAGCAGCAGGACCTCGCGTGTCGCGACCGGGCCCGCCACCTCGAGCAGCTTCTTCGCGAGGAACCACGTGGGCGCCAGGCCGATCTGCGCGAGCGACATCCCGAAACGCGCCTCCGTCGAGGCGACAACGAAGTCGCAATGCAGCGCCAGCTCGTTCCCGCCCGCAATCGCGTCGCCCTGCACGATCGCCACCACTGGCAGGGGGTAGTGCTCGATTGCGTGCAGAACGTCCTCAATCGGGCTCGCGCCCACAACCGGACCATCGCCGAGCCGCTCGCGAAGGTCCAGACCAGCGCAGAACGACGGCCCGTTGGCGCGGATGACTGCCACTCGCTCCTCCGGCCCCGGCGCGCGCTCGAAGGCCGCGTGCAGCCCGTCGAGCATCGCACCGTTCAGCGCGTTCCGCTTCTCCGGGCGATTGAGCGTGACCGTCCGCACCGGCCCTTCAATGGAGACGAGGATGTCCGACATCAGTGACCTCCTGCCGGCTCTCGCGGCGTGACGCCGAGCGCTACCAGTTCGTCGATCTCGTCGTCCGTCAGGCCGACCAGGCCGGCGAACACGTCGCGGTTCGCGCCCCCGAAGGCGGGACCCGCGCCCACGATCGGTATTGGCGTCTCGCTCAGCGTGAAGGCGACCCGCGGGTACGGCGTGAGCCCGGAGTTGGGGAGCTGGACGTATTCGAATCCACGACGGGCGACAACGTGCGGGTCCGACAGCAACTCCAAGCAGTTTAGCGCCGCCCCCGCTGGCACCCCCGCCGACTGTAGCGTCGCCTGCGCCTCGTAGTGGCTCCGCTGCGAGGTCCACGTTTCGATGATGGACCGGAGATCCTCGCGGTCTTCCGTCCGCTGGCCGGGCCCGGCGAAGCGAGGGTCCGCCACCAGCGACGGCTGCCCCACCACTCGGCAGAGCGCCGACCACTGCGCCTCGTCCTCCACGGCAATGGCGATCCACTCATCCTCCCCGGCGCAGCGGTAGGCGTCGTGGGGGGCGCGGTCGCCGAGGTCGTTGCCTGCTCGGAGCCGGTCGCGACCATTCCACTGGTAGTCGAGGTAGGCGTCGGCGAGGAGTTGGAGCTCGCCTTCGATCATCGCGAGCTCGACGTGCTGGCCTTCGCCCGTGAGGTCGCGGTGGCGCAGGGCAGCGAGGCAAGAGTAGGCCGCGAGGGCGCCGGCCTGCTGGTCGCAGAAGAAGTTGCCAGGCTTCATTGGCGCCCCGTCGGCGTAGCCGGTGAGGTGCGCCAGGCCGCTCATCGCGTCGATACCGGGGCCGTAGGAGGCGCGGTCGCGGTACGGGCCGCTCAACCCGAATGCGGGCATCGAGACCATCACGATCGCGGGGTTAGCGGCGCGGATGTCGTCGTAGTGCAGGCGCATGTTGTCGAGCGCGCGCGGGGAGAAGTTCTGCACGACGACATCCGCGTTCGCCACCAGGTTCAGAAACAGCTCGCGCCCTCGCGGCTTCGTGACATCGATGGTGACGCCGCGCTTCCCGTGGTTGAGCTCGTTGAAGAACGCGACCCTGTCCCACGGGACGTCCTCGCCCCCTTCGGCCAGCGGCGCTAGCCCGGCCGCGTTCCGATGCCGAGCGGTCGGCCCCTCCACCTTGATCACGTCCGCGCCGAGATCCGCGAGGATGAACGAGGCGATAGGCCCGGCCACCGCGTTGGTGAAGTCGACCGCGCGGATGCCCGACAACGGCTTCGGCCCGCCCGCGGCCCGGGCCTTTGTCGGTACCGCGGCTGTTAAGCTGCCGCTTCCGGCGTCAGCCAGCCACCCCTCGCCGTCGTGCTCTCCGAGCATCGGGGCGCGGGTGACCTTCGGCGGCGTGGTCGACATCCGCATCGGCATCGCGGGCAGCGTCACGGCCCCGGCCACCGGGTGCTCCACGGTCACGAACGCCTCCCGCTCGTGCAGGTGCGGGTCCGCGAGCACTTCCGAGGGCGCGCGCACCTCCGTGAACGGCAACCGCATCTCCTGGGCCTGCCGCACGATGTCCTCGCGGTCCTTGTCGGCGAGCCACTCATCGAGGATGGCGTCGATCTCGTCGGCGTGACCGGTCATCCGTGCCAGGAGATCGGGGGCAAGGAGTCTCGGGTGGCCGATCAACGTTCCCAGCAGGTCGTAGTGGCGGTTGTTCGAGTGGCAGTGGACGTGACCGTCCCGGCACGGGCGGATCGTGGACGGATAGGGCTGTTCCGCGGGCACACCCAGGAGGCGGGTGCCCGCACGACGGGCGATGCGCCCGTAGAAGTGAGCGCCCTGCTGCACGCCGCCGATCATGAACGTCGCCGCCTCCATCGCCGACACATCCACGACCTGGCCCTCGCCGGTGACCTCGCGTGCGCGCAGCGCAGCCAGCGTTCCGAGCGCGCCATGCGCCCCGGACTGGTACTCCACGAGGTGGCCGTATGACTTGATCGGCGGCCTGTCGGGCGGGCCGGTGAGGAGCATGTAGCCGCCGAGTGCGTAGGCTACAAGCTCGCCGCCCAGGTACTCGGCATACGGGCCGCTGAGCCCGAACGTGGTCACACTCGTGACCACCAACCTCGGGAATCGCCGGCGAAGGTCCGCCGGAACCAGTCTGGCCGCCGCGAGTGCGCTGGGTCGCCCGCTCAGCACGACTACGTCCGCTTGTGCCAGCAGCCCATCTCGTCCGGCATCATCCGCGACGATGCTCCGCTTTCCAGTGTTCAGGTGGAGAAAGAGGCCGCTCCTCTCCGGGTGCCGTTCGTCGCCCGGGAAAGGACCCGCGTACCGGAGCGAGTCGCCCTCCGCCGGCTCCACCTTGATGACGTCCGCGCCGAGGCCGGCGAGCAGCTTGCCGCAATACTCGGGGCCGACGCCGCTGCCCAGTTCCAGCACCCGGATCCCCGCCAGCGCCCCCATAGGCCTCGGATTCTACGCAGCCGGAGCAGTAGTGGCTCTGCTGGCTCTCGGCCACGCATGAGCCTTAGAGTCTGCGCCAATGGTGGCGTTGCTTGCCGGGATGTTCGCCCTCACCGTTGCCGGTTGGGCGCTTCTGGCACGGGACGAATTGGTTGAGGCGCGGCTCAAGGGCGTCGAGCGGCTGGGCTGGTGGAACGAGTCACGTAAGTCAGCGTACGTCACGCTCTGGATCGCCGTCGGCGTGTTCCTAGCGGTGGGGGTCGTCTTCCTGGTGGTCGGAGTGCGGCAAGTCTGGTAGCGGTCGAGTTGACATCGGCCGCCCCCGGCGCAAACGTTCACGGGCCATGACATCGACCACCTCCGAAGCTGCAACGGCCCTGGCCACTCGCCTGGCCGAACGCTGCGCGAGCGACGGGGAGTTTCGGCTCATGGCGCGTTACTGGACTGGCTCCCTCACCGTCGACCTCGACGGCGCCTCGCTCGCCTTCGTGCTCACGGAAGGCCACATCGACGCGGTGCCGCCGGGCATCGCAAACGGCGTCGCCCACATCGGGCTGGCCGCGCCCCGAGAAGTCTGGGACAAGGTGCTGGCGCCGGTGCCGCCGCCGTTCTTCAACGACATCATGCCCGCACGCGCGTTCGGGCTCCGGGTCTCGGGCGACGAAGAGACGCTCTGGCAGTACTATCCGGCCGTGCGCCGCCTCATCGATCTCCTGCGCGAGGAGTATGCAGATGCCGCCTCGCTTTGATGCCCCCGTCGGCCGTTATGTCCATACCGAGCTGGACGGCCTCGATCACCGCATCTACTTCGAGGAGGCCGGCCGGGGCATCCCCCTCCTCCTGCGGCACACCGCCGGGGCGCACGGCTCCCAGTGGCGCCACCTCTTCGAGGACCCGCGCATCATCGACCGCTTCCGCCTCATCGCCTACGACCTCCCCTTCCACGGCAAGTCCCTCCCGCCCGACGGCAGGGCATGGTGGGCCGAGGAGTACCGCCTCACGCGCGAGTTCCTCATGTCCGTACCCCTCACTCTGGCCCGGACGCTCGAGCTCGACCGTCCCGTGTTCATGGGCTGCTCCATCGGCGGCCTCCTGGCGCTCGACCTCGCCCGCTACCACCCGCAGGCGTTCCGCGCGGTCATCGGTCTCGAACCAGCCCTCAAAGTCGAGGGCGACCTCGAGTCGCTGAAGGGCTTCTGGCACCCGCGTGTCAGCAACGAGTACAAGGCCACGCTCATGTACGGCCTCATGTCGCCGACCTCGCCGGAGGAGCGCCGTCGCGAGACCGTGTTCGTCTATAGCCAGGGATGGCCGCCCGCCTTCCTCGGCGACCTCTACTACTACATCGAGGACCACGACCTGCGGGAGGAGGCAGCCGCGATCGACGCGTCGCGTTGTCCGGTGTACCTGCTCTCGGCCGAGTACGACTACTCAGGGACGCCCGCCCACGGCCAGGCCGCGCACGAAGCCATCCCCGGCTCGACCTGGGAGGTGATGGAGGGCGTCGGTCACTTCCCCATGTCCGAGAACCCCGAAGTGTTCATCGAGTACCTGCGGCCCGTGCTCGACCGCATCTCCGCGGGCGTCGACTCGCTCGCCGGGAGGCCAGCCTGATGGGCCACATGACGGAGGAGCGCACGCTCATCCAGAACACCGCGCGCGAGTTCGCCATGAAGGAAGTGCTGCCCGTCGCGAACGAGCTCGACAAGGTGAAGGGCGACATCCCGATGTCGTTGCGCGACACCATGGGCGAGCTCGGCTACTTCGGCATCCGCATCCCCGAGAAGTACGGCGGCCTCGAGCTGGGCGCCTTCGAGTACATCATCGTCGCGGAGGAGTTGGCGCGAGCGTGGATGTCGGTAGCGAGCATCATCGCCCGTGGCAACGGTCTCGGCGGCTTCAACGAGGAGCAGCGCCAGAAGTACCTCCCCCGCATGGCCCGCGGCGAGTTCCTCGGCGCCGTCGCCCTCTCGGAGCCCGAAGCGGGCAGCGACCTCGCGAATGTGAGCTGCCGCGCCCGCCTGGACGGCGACGAGTGGGTGATCAACGGCACGAAGATGTGGTGCACCTTCGCCGACGGCGCCGACTTCATCACAGTCCTCTGCCGCATCGGTGAGGTCGAAGAAGGCCGCCGCCACGGCAACACCTCGATGTTCTTCTTCGAGAAGGAACGCGGCTCGCTCCCCGACGGCATCACCGGCATCCCAATCAACAAGATCGGCTACCACGGCTGGCGGACCTTCGAGCTGCACTTCGACGACTTCCGTGTGCCGCTCTCCGGCCGGCTTGGTGAGGAGCGCGGCGACGACGCCGGCTTCAAGTCGGCGATGGGGTTCCTCGAGACCGCCCGGGCACACACCGCCGCCCGCGCGGTGGGCCTCGCCCGGGGCGGCCTCGAGGATGCGACGGCGTATGCCAAGCAGCGCGTCCAGTTCGGCAAGCCGATCGCCGCCTACCAGGCCATCCGCTTCAAGCTCGCCGAGATGGCGGCGGAGGTCGAGGCCGCGCGCCAGCTCACGTACTTCGTCTGCGACCAGATTGACTCTGGCAAGCGCTGCGACAAGGAGGCGGCGATGGCCAAGTGGTTCGCCAGTGAGATGGCCGAACGCGTCACCAGCAACGCGCTCCAGGTCCACGGCGGCTACGGCTACACCACCGACCTGCCGATCGAACGCTACTGGCGGGACGCGCGCCTCACGAAGATCTTCGAAGGCACGTCCGAAATCCAGCTTCGCATCATCTCCGACCGGCTGATCGGCGAGAGGTGGTAACGATGGCGGACTTCAATCCCGCCGACTTCCCGCTAGTCAAAAAAGGAAACCAGTACCAGGACTTCGAGGTGGGCCAGGTGTGGCCGCACCACTGGGGCCGCACGATCACGGAAGCGGACAACGCCATGTTCACGTCCGCCACCTGCAACTGGAACCCGATGTACATCAACGCCGAGTTCGCCCGCGCGCACGGTCACGCCACGACGGTCGTGAACCCGATGCTCGTGCTCTGCACCGCGGTGGGGATGTCGGTCGAGGACCTGAGCGAGGGCGGCGGCCCGTTCCTCGGGGTCGAGGACTGCCGCTTCCTCGCACCGGTGTACCCCGGCGACACCTTGACCGCGGAGTCGGTCGTTCTCGACAAGCGGGAGTCGTCGTCGCGCCCGACGAACGGCATCGTCACCTGGGAGACGAAGGTGACGAACCAACGCGGCGAGACCGTGCTCACGTACCGGCGCACCAACCTCGTGGCGAAACGGAGGGAAGCGTGACGCGCGACCTCCTCCCACCGCCGATTCCGGTGCTCACGCCGCCGCACCACACGCCCGAACGCGAGGCCATCCAGGCCGAGGCGCGCCGCTTTGCGATGGAGGAAGTGCTCCCGCTTGCGAACGAGCTCGACCCACAGAAGGCCGAGATCCCGCGCGCGTTCCTCGACCGCATCGGCGAGCAAGGTTACTTCGGGATCAACATCGACCGCGAGTACGGGGGCATGGGGCTCGGCGTTTTCGAGTACTGCATGATCGCCGAAGAGCTGGCGCGGGCGTGGATGAGCGTCGCCAGCATCATCGCCCGCGGCAACGGCATGGGCACCCAGTTCGAGGACCCGGACAAGCGCCGCCGCCTGCTAGAGCTGAGCGCACGCGGCCAGTGGATCGGCGCCGCTGCCCTCTCCGAGCCCGGCGCGGGCTCCGACCTCGCGAATGTGCAAACCCGCGCCGTCCGTGACGGCGACGACTGGGTGGTCACCGGCGAGAAACGCTGGACGGGGAACGCAAAGGCAGCCGACTTCATCAACATCCTCGTCCGCGTCGCCGACCCGCAGCCGGGACAGTCCCGCTCGGCCGGCACAGCGAACCTCACGCTCGAGAAGGAGCGCGACAGCTTCCCACCCGGACTCACGGGCGAAATTATCGACAAGATCGGCTACCACGGTTTCCTCACCTGGAACCTGAAGTTCGACGGCGTGCGCGTGCCCGCGGGTGGCATGGGTGCAGGCCGCCGCAACGCCAACGGCGAGGGCCAGTCACGCAGCAACTTCAAGGCGCTCGAAGCCGGGCTGAACGTGGCCCGCGTACACACAGCTGCACGTGCGGTTGGTCTCGCCCGAGCAGCCGTCGAGGACTGCATCACCTACGCGCAGGAGCGCGTCCAGTTCGAGCACCCCATCGCCGACTTCCAGGCGATCCGCTTCAAGATCGCGGAGATGGCGGCCCGCGTGGAGCAGGCGCGTGCGTTTTACCAGCACGTCGCGCACCTCATCGACCTGGGCTACCCCTGCGAGCGCGAGGCGGCGATGGTCAAGCTCACGGCCACCGAGATGGCCGTCGAAGTGACCGGCGACGGCATCCAGGTGCACGGCGGCAACGGCTACACCACCGAGCGCCAGGTCGAGCGCCACTGGCGCGATGCGCGGCTGACCACCATCTTCGAAGGCACCAGCCAGATCCAGATGCGCATCATCTCCGACCGCCTGCTGCCCAGGAGCCCGCTGCAATGACCGGCCCCATCTCCCAACTTACCGGCGCCGGCAACTGGTTCGAGGACTTCGCCGTCGGGCGCAAGATGCGCCATGCCCGCGGCGCTACCATCGACGAGGTCGAGAACAACTACCTGAGCAAGATGGTGGCGAACACGGCCCAGGGCCACTGGAACGAGCACGCCCTCCAGGGCGCGACCTCGTTGCTCGGCACCGGTCGCATCGTTTTCGGACTCATCACTGGCTCCATGGTGGTCGGGCTCGCCAGCCAGGACACCTCAGAGAACGCGATTACCGAAGTGAAGCTCGATAAACTGCGCTTCGTCAGCCCCGTGCACCACGGCGACACGATCTACGCCTACACCGAGGTCATCGCCGCCGAGCCGGCGCCCGACCGCGACGACGCCGGGCTCGTCACTTTCAAGCACTGGGGCGCCACGCACGAGGACCGGCTCGTCTTCGAGGGAGAGCGCACCGTGCTCATCAAGAAGAAGAGCCACTGGCAGGACCGATGACCGACCCCAACGACTACCTCACCGCCCACGAGCGCGCCGCGCCAATGTCCGCCGGGCCTACCGGGCCCCTGACGGGAATCCGCATCGTCGACCTCACGCGCGCCCTCGCCGGCCCTTTCTGCACCATGCTGCTCGCCGACCTCGGCGCGGACGTGATCAAGGTCGAACCGCCCGAGTCGGACATGGCGCGCTACTCCGACCCCTTCCTGGCGGACGACCCGGATCGCGAGTACGGCGGGTACTTCGCGAGCATCAACCGGAACAAGCGCGGCATCGTCCTCGACCTCAAGCAGGACGCCGACCGCGAGGCGCTCATCCGCCTCATCGACACGGCCGACGCGGTCGTGGAGAACTTCCGCGCCGGGGTGATGGAGCGCCTCGGCCTCGGCTACGAGTCCCTGCACGAGCGCAATCCGAAGCTCGTTTACGCCGCCATTCGCGGCTTCGGCGACCCGCGCACCGGCGAGAGCCCTTACGTCGACTGGCCCGCCTACGATGTGGTCGCCCAGGCGGTCAGCGGGGTCGTCAGCGTCACCGGCACGACCGATGGCCAGGTGCTGAAGGTCGGGCCGAGCATCGGCGACCTCTACCCCGGCACGATGGCGGCCCTGGGTATCACGGCCGCCCTCCTCCACGCGCGCACCACCGGCGAGGGTCAGTTCATGGACGTGGCCATGTACGACGCCTGCTTCGCGCTCGCCGAGGCCGCCGTCTACCGCTACTCCTACCGCGGCGTCGTCACGAAGCCCACCGGCAACAGCCACCCACAGCTCACGCCGTTCGACATCTACCCGACAAAGGACGGCCACTGCGCCATCGCCGCGCCCACCGTTGTCCACTGGGACTTGCTCTGCGCGCTTATGGACCGTCCCGACCTCATCCACGACGAGCGCACGGCCGACAACAAGAAGCGCGTACTAAACGCTGACTTCGTCCGCGACCTGCTCACCGAGTGGACCCGGCAGCATACGACCGGGGAACTCGTGGACCTGCTCGGTGGCAAGGTGCCGGTGGGCCCCGTGAACAACGCCGCCGATCTCTTCGCCGACCCCCACCTGCGGGCGCGCCAGATGCTCGTCGCGGTCGACCAGCCGAACGACACGCGCCCGGTGGTCCTGCCGAACAGCCCGATCAAGTACACGGAGACGCCAACAGGCGTGTACCGCCGCCCACCGAAGCTCGGCGAGCATAACGACGAGATCCTCGCCGAACTGAACGAGAGGAGTACCCCATGAGCCGTCCCTTCCGGCTGCGCCGGTCCGAGCTATCCACGCCCGGGACGAGCGAGAAGATGATGGCGAAGGCCGCCGAAAGCGACGCCGACCTCGTTTTCCTCGACCTGGAGGACGCGGTCGCTCCATCGGAGAAGGAGCGTGCCCGGCAGCCCATAGTCGAAGCGCTCAACGGGCTCGACTGGGGCAAGAAAACCCGCGCTGTCCGCATCAATGGCACCCACACACACTGGTGCGCCGAGGACCTCGTCGAAGTCGTCACCGGCGCAGGCCACAACCTCGACGTCATCATCATCCCCAAGGTGAAAGCACCGCGCGACGTGTGGTTCGTGGATACGCTCCTCACGCAACTCGAACAGAAGCTGGGCCTGGAGCCCAGCCGCATTGGCCTGGAGCTCCTCATCGAAGAAACCGAGGCGCTGGCGCGCGTCGAGGAGATCGCGGGATGCTGTCCTCGACTGGAAGCGTTGATCCTGGGCGTGGGCGACCTCTCCGCCAGCCAGGGGATGCGCCTCGGGCACATCGGGGTCGCCAAGGGCAAGTACCCGGGCGACATCTGGCACTACGCCCGCACGCGCATGATCGTCGCCGCCCGCGCGCACGGGCTCGACCCCATCGATGGGCCCTTCGCCGACTTCCGCGACGGAGACGGCTACCGCGAGGAAGCCACCTGGGCGACTGCGCTCGGTGCCGTGGGCAAGTGGGCCATCCACCCGGCCCAGATCGAGATCGCGAACGACGTGTTCTCCCCGACGGAATCCGAGGTGCGCCGCGCCCGGGCGGTCATCAAGGACATGCGTGAGGCGGAAGCCGCCGGCCAGGGCGCCGCGAACCGGAACGGCACGATGATCGACGCCGCCACCGCGCGCATCTTCGAGCTCATCCTCGACCGCGCCGAGCGCACCGGCAGGACCTACCCCCAGGAGGTGTGACGTGTCCGACCAGCAGCAGCCCATCACCGCCGCCCTCGCCGACTTCTGCCGGGGGATCCGCTACGAGGACCTCCCGCCGGACGCGATCACGGTCGCGAAACAGTGCCTGCTTGACTGGCTGGCCGTCACGATCGCCGGCGCGGACCAGCCGCTCACCCAGATCCTCCGGGCAGAGGCCCTCGAACAGGGCGGGAACCCGCAGGCGACACTGATCGGGAGCGGCGAACGGGTCACCGCCTCCCAGGCCGCCCTCGTGAACGGCGCCGCCTCCCACGCCCTCGACTACGACGACGTTCACCTCGCGATGAGCGGCCACCCTTCTGTGCCCATCTGGCCCGCGCTTATCGCGCTCGCAGAGCAGCGTGGCGCGAGCGGCCGCGACGTGCTCGCCGCCTTCGTCGCGGGCGTCGAGATGGAATGCCGCATCGGCCTCTACGTCATGCCCGGCCACTACTCGACCGGCTTCCACGCCACAGGCACGCTGGGGACGTTCGGTGCGGCCGCCGCCTGCGCCCACCTCATGGGCCTCGACCGCAACCAGTGGTTGAACGCGCTGGGCATCGCGGGCGCCCAGGCCGCCGGCCTGAAGTCGATGTTCGGCACGATGTGCAAGCCGCTGCACGCCGGGAAGGCCGCCCAGAATGGCCTCGCTGCCGCCACCCTCGCCGCCCGCGGATTCACCAGCAACCCCGAAGTCCTCGAAACCCACCAGGGCTTCGCGGCGACCCAAACCACAACGCCAAATCCCGAGGCGGCGCTCTCCGGCCTCGGCGACCGCTACGCCGTGCGTGACGTGCTCTTCAAGTACCACGCCGCCTGCTACGGCACGCACGAAACGATCGAGGCCATCCTGCGCCTGAAGGAGCAGAACGCGGTCGTGGCCGGCGATGTCGAACGCATCCTGCTCACCGTCCCCCGCGGCCACCTCAGCATGTGCAACATCCAGGAGCCATCGACCCCGCTCGAAGGCAAGTTCAGCCTGCGATTCACCGCCGCTCTCGCCCTCGTGACCGGAGATGCCAGCGAGCAGGCCTTCACACCCGCCGCCGTCCGCGAGCCGGCCCTCACGTCGGTGCGCGATCGTGTGACGGTAGAGTCCCGCACCGGCAGCGCCGACTGGGACGGCACCCGGGTCTCACTCGCGCTCAGCGACGGCCGCCGGCTCGAAGAGTCCGTCGACCTCAACATCCCCGCCTCGGACCTCGACGTGCAGTGGGAGCGGCTCACCACGAAGTTCGCCAGCCTGGCGGCCAACCGTCTCGCCACGGACGCGGTCGACGCGGTCCGGCAGAGCATTCGCGACTTCGATCGTCTCAACATCGCGGATCTCGTCGCTCTCGCCGCTCCATCGCGAACGGCGCTCGTGCGCTAAACCCGCGGCCTGCGATTGTCACTCTCTCGTAAGCGAGCGAACCTCATCTTCGCACCGAGACGAGAGATCCTGTGGATGAGGACTACGCGCCGCTGGATGGCGGAAGGATGAAGCTGAACCCGTACGGCTACCGCTGGATGCTTGGCGGCGTGTACTAACCCGCTGGCTCAGGCGCTGAAGGCCGCCGCGATCTCGTCCAGCGTCTTCTGCTCCTCCGCGGAGAGCTTCGAGCCCATGCCTGCGAATCCGCCCCCGGCCGCGTTCGCGACCGCCTTCGCGCGTGCCAGCACGGTCTCGCGCAGCTCAGTCCGCTGCGCCGGTTCGAGGCTCTCGGACAGCGACCGGGCGTAACCCTTCCACGTCTCCATGAGCGAAGCGGGCGGCTGCGCCGTGAGCCAGTCCTGGAGGAGGGCGTGGCCGGGCGTGCCGGCCGTTACGCCCGCGGCTTCAGCGCCCTCGATCACGGCCTTGCGCTCCTTGTCGTCGAGCTTGCGGTCCGCCCAGGCGACTGCCACGAGCGGGGCCACCGAAAGAGCAGTCGCGCTGGCCGCCGTCATGCCCTCCGCGAGCAGGCGGTCGAGCACCGCCTCGTCCTTGATGCCAGTCGCGTCCGCGAGGGTCTGGCGCGTCGTCTCGGCCTCCCGGCTGACGCGCATCTTCTCCAGCAACTCAGCGTTCTGCTTGCGAAAGAACTCTTCCTCGAGCGTGTTCCCACGCTCCTCCATCGATCGCTTATCCAAAGTTGATGCCTCCTCCCGGAACTTCGTGTAGTGCCATCCTAACGCGTCGCAAGACAACAGCCGGGAACCTGATGCTGCTCCCGTCAACGGAGGAGCTCTGGCCCGAGGCCGCAGGCAGAGTCCCTACCCTCGACTACCGGTCGCCGATCGACGAGTAGATGATGTTCTTGAGCTGGCCCCGGAAGTTGAACGTCGCGGACGGCATGAGCTGCGTCATGAACACGACGTACATGTCCTCAATCGGGTCGACCCAGAAGATCGTGGAAGCGGCGCCGCCCCAGTAGTAGTCGCCCGCGCCGAGCGTCCCGGCCTCCACCTCGCCGATCGTGGTGGCGAACCCGAGGCCGAACCCGACGCCCTCGTACGCCGTCTCTGAGAACGCACCGACCGCCATGCTCGCGAGGTCCCCGCCCCCTCCGGCGAGGTGATTCTTCGTCATCAGCTCCAGCGTGCGCGGCCCGAGGATGCGCTCCCCATCCAGCTCGCCACCCCGGCGCAGCATCTCGCAGAAGCGCGAATAGTCCGCGATTGTGCCCGTGAGCCCGCCTCCGCCGGAGAGGAAGGTCGGCTCGCGGAGGTAGGTACTGCGCTCCGGGTCATCAATGAGCTTGAGCGTCTTGTCCGCCTGGCGCTGGTAGTTGGCAGCGAAGCGTTCCACCTTGTACTCCGGCACCTGGAACGACGTGTCCACCATCCCCAGCGGCTCGAAGATGTGGCTCTGGAGGTACTCGTCGAACCGCTGCCCGGAGATGATCTCCACGAGCGCCCCGCACACGTCCGTCGAGAGCGAGTACATCCAGCGCGTGCCGGGCTCGTACATCAGCGGGACGCGTGAGAGCTTGTCCATGAAGGTCGTCAGCGTCTCGCCCTCGCCCTCGCGCCGCTGCACGCCTTCCCGCCGGTACACCTTGTCCACCGGGTGGTTGGTCCCGCCGTAGGTGAGCCCGCCGGTGTGGCTGAGGACATGCCGGAAGGTCACGGGCGAGTCCGGCTCCTTCGTGACCAGCTCCTCCTTATCGCCCGAGACCCACACCTTGTGGTCGCGCCACGAAGGCACGACGCGCGACACCGGGTCGTTGAGTTGGAAGTGGCCGTGCTCGTAAAGCTGCATGAGCGCCACGGACGTGATTGGCTTGGTCATCGAGTAGATGCGGAAGATCGTGTCGTCCCGCATCGGCTTCCCGCGCTCCAGGTCCATCGACCCGAGCGACCGGAAGTACGCCGGCAGCCCGTGCCGCGAGACGAGCACCTGGCACCCCGCGATCTTCCCCGGTTCCACGTAGTTCCGCTCCAGGTGCTCCGTAATCCGCTCCAACCGCGCGGCGTCGAATCCCGCCCTCTCAGCTGCTACTTCCATGCGATCGCCCTCCCATATCACCTTTCGAGCATCGTACACGCGCGAGATCGGCGCCGCGCGTTCAGAGCCGCGACTGCGAAAGCGGGCGGCCGCTCATCTGCCAGGTCGCACCGGAGTCACCGCGTAACTCCCCCTCTCCCGCGAAGTCAGGAGAGGGAGTCGGGGGGTGAGTGCTCAGTCAGCCACCAGCACCAGCGTGCCGGTCGTCGACAGGCTGCCACCCGTGCCGTTCACCACGCACGAGCGCGCCTTCGTCTGCTTCCCGGCGATGCCGTTGACGCCGTCCTCGGCGGTACCGGAGAGCTGGCGGTAGGCCTCGACGATGAGCTGCTGGCCGTACATGCCCGAGTGGTTGAACGAGAGCCCGCCGCCGTTCGTGTTGATTGGCTGCCGGCCGCCCGGCGCGGCATGGCCGTCCCGCCAGAGTGTCCAGCCCTCGCCCCGCGGCGCAAGCCCCAGCATCTCCGCGGTGATCCCCGCCGTGACCGTGAAGGAGTCGTAGATCATGGCCATCTCCATGTCCTCCGGCCCCATGCCAGCCATCGTGTAGGCGTTCGCCGCCGACCTCCACGCCGACGTCTGCGTGAAGTCCTCCATCTCCAGCATGTTCGAGTGGCTCATGCTCTCGCCCGCTCCGGCGATCCAGACGGGCTTCGTCTTCACGCTTTTCGCGACCTCGGGGCTGGTCACGAGAATCGCCCCGCCGTAGTCCGTGACGAGGCAGCAGTGCAGGAGTGTCAGCGGCCAGGAGATCATGCGTGCGTTGTTCACGTCGTCGATGGTGACCGGGCCGCCCTCGGGGTGCGTCTCCTTCGAGAACATGACGGCGCGCGGGTTCAGCGTGGCCCACTGGCGCGTGACAACGGCGATGTGCGCGAAGTCCTCGGGGGTCGTGCCATACCGGTAGTTATGTCGCGTCATCGCGTGCGAATAGTTCGAGGGCGCTCCGGAGATGCCGTACGGATTGCTGAACTGGCTCCCCGGGTCCCATGCATCGCCCCCGCCACGCCCGCCACCCGTCCCGCGGCCCCTCGTCGCCCGCGCCGACCACCCACTCTGCCCGTGCGTGACGAGCGCAACCTTGATGATGCCCGCCTTGATCGCGCCGAGCGCATGGTGCACGTGCATCTCGAAGGAGCAGCCGCCAACCGAGGTCGTGTCGATGTAGTTCGGGTGCAGTCCCAGGTACTCGCTCACCTGCGACGCCCAGCCCGCGCCGAAGACGCCGTCGATCTGCGAGATCGCGATGCCGGTCTGGTCGCTGACGTTCTTGATCGCCTCGATGTGCAGCTGCATCGCGGTTTTAGGTGTCTCGGGGTAGCCGATTTCGTTCGCTTCGGCCGCGCCCACGATGGCGGCGGCTCGTGACAGTTCTCCAGGCATCGTTACTCCTCCCCCACCACTCGCCAGAACGGGATGAATGTCTTCTCGTTCGCTTCCTCGAATTCGACCCTCACCTTCGCCCCGATCCAACCGAGCGTGGGCGCGTTCGGGTCGACGCCCCGCAGCACCGTGAACATGCGGTCGCCCTCGTTCAGGTCGATGTAGGCGGTAACGAAGGGCGTCTCATCGGCCCAGCCGCCGAAGGCGCGGTGCTGCACCGCGAAGGTGTGGATGCGCCCCTCGCCGCTCGCCTCGAACCACTCGATCTCCATCGCGTGGCAGTGCGGGCAGATGAGCCGCGGGTACCAGTGCACGCGGTTGCAGGAGGTGCAGCGCGGGAGGCGGAACTTGCCCTCCTTCGCTCCCTCCCAGAAGGGCTTGCTCACCGGATCATCCACGTCCGGCATCGGCTTGGTGTAGGCCAACCTCGTCTCCTTCGCACACCTCGTCCCCGGCCCCCTCCCATCGCGGTGGAGAGGGGGTCGGGGGGTGAGGTGCGCGGCTCTTTGGGTACGGGAAAACTAGGGGTGCCGCTCTCAGGCGTCAACCAAACGGACCGGCTCTGCCATGGTCGCATGGAGTAACATCCGTCCAGTCCATTCAGTCGGGGCCTTGAGGAGAAAGCTGTGAGCGATGATTCCGACTTCAAGTTCGAGATTCGTTTCCTGGCCGACGACGAAGCCGTCCTGCACGCCCTTCGCGGCCTGGCGTACTACGCGGAGCAGGACCAGTACAAGATGAAGGCAGTCAAAGGGACTCAGTGGTCACCAAACCGTCAAATCGTGTTTCGCTTCACGCAGCCCGACTTTCGAGATGAGTTCCGGCTGCAAGCCAACCGCCTACTCACTGGTCGCTGGGCGGAGTCGGACTGAGCCTTTAGAACGTCGCTGGAAGCTCCCGTTTCTCCTGGATCAGCGTCGGCGCCGCCTCGCGCTCCTCATCTGGCCGATCCATCACGAAGGCCGCGCGGACGATCCCGTTCCGCAGCCACCAGGCGCTGAACTTGCCGGTGCTCACGTTCCCCCGGTACTCCACACGGTCCGTCGCCTCGGTGTCGCCCCAGAACTCATAGGAGAGGTCGAACACGTCGCTGAAGAAGTACGGGACGTGGATGAACGGCTCTTCCTTGCCCGCCAGCAGCCTCCCGGCGAGCTTGCCCTGCTCCACGGCGTTGTCCCAGTGCTCCACGCGCCGCCGCTTGTCGAACACGACATCATGGTAGTTGGCTACGTCGCCCGCGGCACGAACGCCGTCCATGTTCGTCGCCAGGTATTCGTTCACGAGGATGCCGTTGTCCACGTTGATCCCGGAGCCGTCGAGGAAGCCGGTGACGGGTTTCACGCCGATGCCCGCCACAACCAGGTCCGCGGGGAGCAGATCGTCCTCGGCGTACACTCCCGCGACGTGACCCTCCTCGCCCTCGAATTCGGTGACCATAGTCCCCGACCGGATGGTCACGCCACGCTTCTCGTAGTAGTTCCCGAAGAACTCGGACATCTCCGGGGCGAAGAACCGGCTCCACACTCGCTCCTCGGGGAAGGCGAGCGTCACCTCCAGCCCGCCCGAGGCGAGCACCGCCGCGACCTCCATCCCGATGAAGCCCGCGCCGATGACCACAGCCTGCCTCGCGTCCGCTTTGGCGTCCCGGATCCCCCGCGAGTCATCCAGTGAGCGAAGGTAGTGGATGCCGGCGAGGTCGGAGCCTGGCACGTTGAAGGTCCGCACTTCCGCGCCCGTGGCAATCAAGAGCTGCTCGTAGCCGATCTCGTCGCCGTCGAGCTTGAGCTTCCGCGCGCCGCTGTCGATCGACCGCACGGCGGTGCCCAGCCGCACATCGATCCCGTGCTCGGTGTAGAAGGTCTTGTTGTTGATGAAGACCGACGACTCCGGGTCACTGCCCGCCAGGAAACCCTTCGAGAGCGGCGGCCGCTCGTACGGAATCGCTGTATCGGCGGAGACGATCGCAAGCTCTCCGCGCTTCAGTCCCTGCTCCGCGAGCTCCTTAGCCGCGTATCCCGCCACCATGCCCCCACCGAGGATGACCGACCGAAAGTCCTGCATGCCACTGTCCTTTGGCGGGCGGCGTTGCGCCGCCAGCCAACTCACCGTACGACAAACGCGAGCGCGTTATCGGCCGCCTCCGCTATGACGCAATTGAATTGCTGGATGAGGCAGGCGGAGGACGCAGGCCGAACTAACCGCGCCCGTTCACCGGGCGGAAGTAGGGGATCGACAGCTCCTCCGAGACCTCGTCGTCCCAGACCAGCTCCACCGGCGTGCCGATCGCGACAGCATTCACGTTTGCTTCGACGAGCATGCTCGTCATGCGCGGGCCCTCGACCAGCTCGACCGCCGCGATGACGTAGGGCACATCTGGCTCGAAGTCCGGCGAGGTCGCGCGGCGGGCGACCGTGAAGCTGTAGAGCGTGCCCTTCCCCGACGCCTCCACCCAGGTCAGATCCTTCGAGAGGCACTCCGGGCAGTGCGAGCGCGGGTAGTAGAACGTGTGCCCCTTCGCGCACCGCTGGATGAGCAAACGGTGCTCCTTGGTCGCGTCCCAGAACGGCTGGCTAATAGGGTTGGGGACCGGTACCGGCGACGTGCCCTTGCGGTACTTCGGCATCCTCACTCCCCCCTCAGCACGAGTGAGACCTGCTCGCTCATGAGCCCCCCGTTGCCGTGCACGAAGACGGTGTCGGCCTTCTTCAACTGGCGGTCGCCGGCCCGCCCCGTCATCTGCAGGTACGCCTCCGTGACGTGGGACATCCCGCCTGCCATCCCGGCCTGCCCGAAGCTGAGCTGACCGCCGTGAGTGTTCATGGGGAAGTCGCCCTTGTAGGTCATGTCGTGCTCCTCGACGAACTTCGGGCCTTCGCCCTTCCCGCAGAACCCGGCATCCTCGAGCGTCATGAGGACCGTGATCGTGTAGCAGTCGTACAGCGAGGCCATGTCGATCTCGCTGCGCTTGACGCCAGCCATGTCGAAAGCGCGGTCAGCGGCGGCCTTGATCGGGGAGGCCATCATGTCCTCCTCGTACGTGATTGAGAGGTGCGTCGTGTTCTCGCCGCCGCCGACGATGTAGGCCGGGCGGTTCTTCGCGCGCTTGGCGCGCTGCCGCGACGTCACCACCACCGCCGCGCCGCCGAAGCAAGGCATGACGATTTCGAGCATGTGCAGCGGGTCGACAATCATCGGCGAGTTGAGCACGTCGTCGATATCGATGGGCGTGCGGAACACCGCCTTGGGGTTCGCGACTGCATTCGTGCGCTGGTCCACCGCGATCTTCGCGAGTTGCTCCGGCTTCAGGCCGTATTCGTACGCGTACCGGTTCGCGATCGTGGCATAGGCGTAGTTCTGCCCGATTGCGCCGTAGGTGTAGTCGAACTCGACCTGCGGCGACCCCCACGGGTTCCTCATCCACCCCGGCTGCCCGAGCGGGTTCCTGGGGCGCGGAAGCGTGTGAAGCATGCAGATGGCCGTCTCGCACAGGCCCGTCTCGATCGCCATCGCCGCCCGTAGCACGGCGCCCGCGCCCGCCGCGCCGCCGAGGTCCACCACTTCTGAGAACGCGGACCGGATGCCCAGGTACTCGGCCAGCAGCCCGGGCGTGAACAACGAGCCAGCTTCCGCCACGGTCCCGGTCATCATCCCGTCAACCTCGCCCAGCGGAATGCCTGCGTCGTCGAGCGCCTGCCGGGCCAGCTCCGCGTACGCCTCCACCCCCATCCACGTCCGATCCGGCTTGCGGACCGGCGCAAACTCAGCGACGCCCACGATTGCGGCGTCGCCCCTCAATCCGCGCATGGCTCTAACCCTCCTTCGCGGTCAGGCGATCCTAGACATCCAGGCCCAGGCTGTCATGCCGCCCGACGGTTCCCCGCGCCCGCCGCAGCGGGAGTGGGGCTGCGGGTGAGGGCGGGATCGTGCCGTGACGACCGGTCGACCGAATTTCATACCCTGCGGCGGCCCCTGTGCCCTCGGCGGTGGGTTCTAGCGGAAGTGCCGCACCCACGCCGCCCGCGCCGCGTGATATCCGCACATCCCGTGGACGCCCCCGCCGGGAGGCGTCGACGATGAGCAGAGGAAGATGGACGGGTCCGGGGTGGTGTAGGGGTTCAGGCGGATCGCGGGCCGAAAGAACATCTGCAATCCCCCATGACTGCCGCCGGCAATGTCCCCCCCCACGTAGTTCGCGTTGTAGTCGTGCAGCTGCGATGTGCCCTGCATCACCCTGCCCAGCACGAGATCGCGCCATCCCGGTGCGAAGCGGTCGAACTGGGCCTCGATCCGCGAGCTCATGTCCTCCGTTGAGCCGTTCGGGACGTGACAGTAGGCCCATAGCGTGTGCTGGCCCGCCGGCGCGCGGGCGTCATCGGCGAGGCTGGCCTGCGCGGCGATGATCAAGGGCCGCTCCGGCAGTTGCCCCTGGCTCACGGCTCGCTCCGACTCCTCGACCTCCTCGGGCCCACCGCAGACGTGCAGGGTGCCCGCGCGGCGGCACGCCTCCGCCGTCCATGGCATTGGCCCCGAGAGGGCGTAGTCGAGCTTGAACACCCCAGGCCCCTGCCGGTATCGCTCCAGCTGGCGCCGGTATAGCCCCGAGAACCGGTCGCCGGTGATCTCCAGCAACTGCCGCGGGGTGACGTCGAACAGGTACGCCCGTGCCGGTGGGAGGTCGTCCATCGACCGCACTGTCTGCTCGCAGACGATTTCGCCCCCGAACTCTCGCAGGTACGCAGCAAGCGCATCGGTGATCGCAGCCGATCCGCCGCGCGCGAACGGCCACCCGACCGCGTGCCCCGCTGCTCCGAGCATCAGCCCAAACGACGCCGTAAAGGGACCCCGCGAGGGAAGCATCGAGTGCCCAGCCATTCCCAGGAAGAGTGCCCGCGCCTCCTCAGTTTCGAAGCTCCGGTTGGCGAATGACCAGGCTGGCCAGAGCGCCTTCAGCCCGAACTTCGCCATCAACAGCGGGTGTTTCGGTATCGCCACGAGCGGCCCCAGCGCGGACTTCGCCAGCCGTGGCCACTCACGCATGAACGGCTCGAACAGGTCGACCCACGCGCCGCCATCCTCGCCGAGTGACTCTCGGGTTCGCTCGAGTGACGCGTAGAGCGCGCCTGCTCGCCCGCCATCCAACGGATGCGCGAGGGCAACCTCCGGATGCGCCCAGTCGAGGCCAAAACGCGCCAGGGGCAATGCCTGGAAGAACGGCGACCCGATCCCGAACGGGTGTACCGACGAACACACGTCGTGCCGGAACCCGGGGAGGGTGAGCTCGCTCGTACGCGCCCCGCCACCAGGCGTGGAGGCAGCCTCATAGACACGCACCGCGAGACCCTTCCGTGCCAGCGCGACTCCGGCCGACAGCCCGTTGGGCCCCGAACCAATGACCACGGCATCCCACTTGCGCGTCATCCGCGGAGCCTCCCCGGCAGCGAGCCCAGCCAGCCCCAGCCGCGCTGCAGTTGCGTGCGGATCGCGGCGTTATGCCAGACGTTCCTCCACTTGGACCACCGGCGGCGCCGATCACGGAGCTGCACCTCGGTGTGAACTTCCGGCCGCTGTCCGAAGCGGGCGGCGACCGCCGTGAGCGTGTCGCGCCAGAATTGCTCCTCCCGTTGGTGGCCGCCAAGCATCAGGCCCAGCTCATACATTGGGTCGCCCGCGCGCATCTCGATCTCCACTGACACGTCAGTGGCCCCACCTTCCGGCGCCGCTGCGAAACGGACCCAGCCCGCGAACATGTGCCCCTGCAGCGTCATCAACGTGAAGCCGCCCTCCTCCGAGCGCAACACGACCAGCCCGGTCGCCACCCTCGTCCCGGCCGGCAGTTCGAGGTCGGCGGCCGCGACGGCATCTTCCTCGAGCCTGTCGGCGGCCAGTTGGTTGCTGCCCGGCCAGAACGCGGAGAAGTCCCGTTTCCACTCCCGCATGACCTCGCCCGGCGGGACGCCCGGTTCCAGCGACAGCGAGAACCGCTTCCGCCATAGCTGTCCGAAGCCCTGGCTCGGGCCCGCCAGCCTGCGACCCGCAACGTTCGGAGCGTCGGTGCCGGACGGAAGGTCTCGCTCCTCGACCCCCGCGCCGTGGTGCTTCGGGCTACTGCCCCGGGCGCGGCTGGAGTGCCGGCTCAGCCTCATATGCCCAGTGTGAGTCAGGATCGTGTGCCGTTCGCGCAGAAACCGGCTAACGGAGCGTCTCCAGAGACTTTTGCCAGATGCCCTCTCTCGGCGGCTGCGTGACTGCAAGCAGGCTTCGCGACGCTATCCTGCGGCCATGTACGACGTTGCGATTGTCGGTGGCAGCCTGGCGGGCGCCATGACCGCCTATCACCTCGCGAGCGCAGGCCTTCGGGTGGTCGTCCTCGAACAGGCGGCCACGTCTCCGCGCAGGAAGGCGTGCGGCGAGGGCCTCTTCCCGGGCGGCGTGCGCGAGCTCGCTGCCTCCGGGCTCCTCCCACAACTGGAGGCATGCTCGTCGCCGCTCGCAGGAGTGCGCTTCAACGCCTACGGCGCCGTCGCCCGCGCTCGCTTCGGCTCGGACGATGCCAGCGCCCGCGGGGTGCGCCGCGACCTCCTCGACCCCCTGGTCCTGCAGCGCGCGGAAGCTGCGGGAGCCGAAATCCGGCGCGGCGTGACGGTCACGGGGCTCACGGTCGAGGGCGGGCGTGCGGTTGGAGTTCGCGCCTCCTCCGGAGACGTCTCCGCGAAGATGGTCGTGGGCGCCGATGGCCTGCACTCTCGCATCCGCCGTCTCGCCGGTCTGGAGGCGCGTGACCACGGCAACCGTTACGGCATCAGCGTTCACGTTCTCACCGGCCACCCCGTCGAGCCATGGGTCGACGTCCACTTCGCCCGCCACCATGAACTCTACTTCACCCCGGTTGGCCCCCACGAAGTGAACGTCGCACTCCTCACGCGCAAGCCGGCGATGGCGCAATTCGCGGGACAGCTCGCGACCAGTTTCGAGGCCTTCTTGCGGAAGCACCCCGCGATGCCCCCACAGTGGTCGATTACAAGCCCGCCCGTTGCCGCGGGACCGTTCCCCCGCAAGGCTACCCGCGCGTTCCGGGCGAACGTAGTCCTCGTCGGGGACGCGGCGGGCTTCTTCGACGGCATCACCGGCGAGGGGATGTCGCTGGCATTGCGGAGCGCGCGCCTCTGCGCCGAGGCCATCGAGCGGCACCTCGAAACGGGTAGTCTCGAACCGTTCCGCGCCTACGACCGGGAGCGTCGAGCGTTGAGCCGCAACTCCGAGCTCATGGGCAAGCTCATGCTCGCCCTCGGCCCCCGCGCTGCCCTCGCCCGATGGTCCACGCGGAATCTTGCCCGCCGGCCCACAACCTTCGAGCGGCTCGCGGCCATCAACGCTGGGGAGCGCCCGCTCTCCAGCCTCCGTCCCCGCGACCTGCTCGCCCTGGCACTCGGCTTCTAGCGTCACCACACGCCCGGGATGAAGCGCTTCTTCCCCGCGAAGTGGTCCTCCCAGCCGGGGAGCTTGCGGAGAGCGGCCTCCTCCTCCGGGATTCGCGCGGCCAGCGCCGCCGCGTTCGCAACGGTGGCACCGAGCGCCAGCCGAGGCAGCCCAAACGCGAGTGGCAAGGCGGCCAGCTCTATCCCAATGACGGTGTAGTTAGGGTGCCGCACGAACGCGTACGGCCCGTCGGTCGCCACCGTCATCTCTGCCGGCACCGCCGCGCGCGTGTTCCACCTCTCCCCGAGCGTGAGCAGCACCCATGCCCTGAGCGGCTGCGCGAGCAGCAACATGGTGAGCCACCACCGCCGTCTCTGCCCACCGAACAAGGCGGTCCCCACGATGACGCCTGCATGCAATGCGACTATCAGCGGGTAGGTGCGCCGGCTCCACGGTCCCTCGGTCGCCATCCCGCTCGCGCCCATGTTTCGCCGCGACCAGGCGAGCTCCGCGAGCCGCCCGCCTCCCATGAGCGCGCACACCAGCAGCCGGCTCAGCACTCCCGCCGCACCAGGAGCAGCTCCACCGCCACGCCGGGCCCGAACGCTGCGACCACGCCCCACTCGGCCGCACGCGCATCATCCAGGTATCGCCTCAGCACGTCGAAGATCGCGGCCGAGGACGTGTTGCCGAACTCCCGCAGCGACTCCCATGACCACCGGGTCTGGCTGCGCTCCAGCCCCATCTCGCTCTCGAGGCGGCTGAGGATACGAGACCCGCCGGGATGCAGCAGCCAGGCACTCACGTCGCTGGACCGCAGCCCGTGACGGGCCAACAGGCTCGCGGCAGCTTGCATGGTCGGCACCGGCAACGCCTGCACCAGCTCACGCGAGAGCACCGGGTAGAATCCCTCGTTCGTGAGGTCGAACCCGAGCATGTGCCGGCTCCCGGGAACCAGGTAGCTCGAGCTGTCGACGACCTCGATCCCCGGCCCGTCGCCCGATTCCAGCAGCGCCGCCCCGGCTCCGTCTCCGAAGATAAGGTTGGCCGTCAGCACGCCCTCGTCCTCCGACTGGTGGAACGAGAGCGAGCACAGCTCGACCGCCGCCGCGACGGCCGAAGCCCCGGGATGGGCGGCGAGGTAGTCCGCCGCCCGCGCGATCGCGACGACGCCACCAGAGCATCCTGCCTCGGTGATCGGGAGCCGCGCGACGTCGCCGCACAGCCCCAGCCGGCCAACCAGCTCGACCGCCAGCGACGGCACCATGTACCCGGTGCACGAGCTCGTCACGAGGGCGGAGGCATCATCAGGGCGGCCGCGTACTACCTGTACGCATGCCTCGGCAGCGAGGCGAGGTGCGTGCTCGCGGAAGACGGCGTTCCGGTCTTCGATCGTCGTCAGCTCACGAAGGTCGTCGGGAGGGACGACGATCCGTCTCTCCTCGATCCGCGAGCCGCGGACGACGGCGCGGGCCCGGAGCGCGGACAGGCCTTTGAAGCCCATGAGGCCCGGCACATCGCGTTGCGACACACGTTCCTGAGGGTGCGCAACAGCGACCCGAGCGATGCGGATCGGGCTCCTCATTGGCTCGCACCCTACGCCGTCCGTTGCAGCCCTGCCATGCCGCCGCTTACCTCGCGCCGGACTTCTCGCGTTGCTTTTGCTTCGCGATCTCCTCCGCTTCGAGGCCGGGCTTGTGCTTCCCGTTCTCGTGCTTGTGGATGCGGCGGAACTCGTCCTGCAGTTCCTCGAGCTGGTCGTCCGTCAGATTCTCCAGGTCGACGAGGCGCGTCCGCGCGCCTTCGACGCCCTTGATCAACTCGTCCAGCTTCAGGTGCATCGCCTTTGCGTCGCGGTTCTGGGTGTTCTGGATCAGGAAGACAGCGAGGAACGTGAGCACGGTTGTGGCTGTGTTGATCACAAGTTGCCAGGTGTCCGAGTAACCGAAGAGCGGCCCGGACACCGCCCAGACCACGCACGCCGCCAGGGCGAGCACGAAGGTTATCGGCGTGCCCATGGCGTTCGAGGTGGCGTGCGAAAAGCGTCGAAATAGGTCTCTCATGCCGTCACGGTGCACGAACACGCATCTCACACGTATCCCATGCCCCTGCCTTCGCTCGCGACCGGCTATCGACCGGCGCCTGGCTTCCAGGTGACGATTCCGAGTGAGACCGAGGTGCTCGCCAGCCGGACCCGGCCGTCCTCTTCGGGAAGGCCGGCGACGATTTCCTGCAACTGCACGTCTTTCTTCCCTCCCGGCCGCACGAAGAGTTGTTGGCGAAGGAAGGCGAGCGCGCCTTCCCGCGACGGATACCCCATCGCTCCCCGATCACCCAGCCACACCTCAAACAACCGGCCTCGGGCGAGCAGGACGGCCAGGAACTCAGGCAGTGCCGGGAGCAGGCTGCGCGCCTCGCCGTGAACCTGCTCGAAGTATGGCGCGGCGGCTGCAGCCGGTGAGCTGGCGAGCAGCACCGCCACGCACAGCCGCCGCGAGGACGCCTCCATCGCATCGAGGAACGAGCCGATCTCCTCTATGTCGTACCCGACGTGCGCAATCAGTGCCACGTCCGCGACCGGCGCCTCCGCCATGGGCCAGCGGCTGTGGACGACGCGCACGTTGCCGATGCCTGCGTCAGTCATCCCCGCCTGGAGCTGTTCCAGCATCCCTTCCGAGGGGTCGACCGCGATAACCTCGCGCGCCTTCAGCGCCAACGGCAGCGCGTACCGGCCGCCCCCCGCGCCGATATCGAGCCATGTGTCTCCGGGCTGAACGATCTCCAGCAAGCGGTCGAGTGCTGGCTCATCCCTTCGCCGGGGATCCGCACGGAAGACCTGGGCGACGGGCGCGTAGAAGTCGGTCCCCTCCGTCCCCTCCCGCACGCGCTCCGCCTGCTCGCGATTCGCGCGTACGCGCGCTGCCCAGTCGGCGAGGGCCTCCTCGGGAGTGGGGTTCAGTGCTGTCATCGCCATGCTCCTGCGTCCGTCGGATCAGAGAGGCAGAGTATCTGCTGGCGCCGCGCTCGGCGATTAGCGTCTCAGCCTGTACCGGAGATAGACCTCGTCCGTGTCCTCGTTCGGCACAGCTGACACGAGTTTGAGCCGCCTCACCGTCTCCCGCATGAAGTGGGTGTCGCCCTCTACCGCCGTGATCGTGTCCTTTCCCCCGACAATCACCGGCCCAATCGTGACGAACAATTCGTCGACCGCCATGAGCTCGAACAGCTGCGCATTCAGCGTGGGGCCGCCCTCCACGAGCAGCACTCGCACGCCCAGGTCCGTGCGCATGATCTTGAGCGCACTCTCCACCTCACGGCCGGTGGAGACATCCACCACGCGCCGCCCGGTCGCGGCGATCGCCTGGCGGCGGTCCGTCGGCGCCGAGTCCGAGAGGAACACCACCGCATCGAAGTCCGTGGCGGTGAAGAAGATCTTGTGGAGCGGAAGATCCCCCGTGCTCGAGATCGTGGCCCCCATAGGTGACCGCGTCCGTCCTCGAGCGAGTCGCAGCTCCTCCAACGACGTGTCCCCCAATCGTGGCGACGACCCGCTCGCCCGGAGCGTGTTCGCGCCGTTGATCACCATGTCCGCGTTCACGCGCAGCTCGCGCATCAGCCGCTGGTCCACCTTCGAACCGATCCCCTGCTCCGTCTCCTCGATGACCACCTTCCCGTCGACCGACGCGACCATATTCATGAGCACGTACGGCCGGTCAGCCGGAGGCTCCGGAAGGTCGAGCGAGGTGTAATCGGGCTTTGGCACAGCTAACATCGTCACAGGAAACGCCGAACCACGTACAGGACCACCGACAGCCCGACCGACAGCAGGACCATAGTCGTGATCGGCACATAGACTCGTGTGTTCCCGCTCTCGTAGCGGATGTCACCCGGCAGCCGCCCGACCCACGACAACGCACCCGTCATCGCGAGCAGCCCCACGGCCACCACGACGAAACCCACGATCACGATGGCGAATCCGGCTGACCGCGCATCCACCGTTCCATTTTGCGGTCTCGTCCCTCGCCTGAGCACCCCCGAGCGTTCCGCATCAACGGCGACTCGACTCCCCTCTCCACGCTTG
>JBBDMZ010000070.1:66785-73409 GCA_040877955.1 Dehalococcoidia bacterium
TGGTGTGGGGGTTGGGGGGTGAGGGGCGGCTCTGGTAGAGTCATGCCCCGACCAACCCCGGAGGATTGCCCCTTGCCCGAGTCCTCGCTCCCCGTGGAGCACCTCTTCACCATGACCGCCAACCTCGGAGGCGCGAGCGTCATCCAGGACGGCCCGCAGGGCAGCCGCGTCATCGTCGCCGTCAGCGGCGGTTCCTTCGACGGCCCCAGGCTCAAGGGCACGATCGTCCCGAACTCCGGCTGCGACTGGGTCACGCGCCGCGCGGACGGCAGCCTCAAGCTGGACGTCCGTATCACGCTCCAGACCGAGGACGGCGCTGCCATCTACATGGCCTACAACGGGATCGGCAAGCCCCAGGATGGCGGCAACGTCCTGCGCACCGCACCCCTCTTCGAGACCGGCGACGAGCGTTACGCCTGGCTCAACGCTGTCCAGGCCGTCGCCACCGGCACCTCCGGTGGTGGCGCGGTCACCTACGACGTCTATGCGCTCTCGTTCTAACCGCACGCAAGGAGGGGAATCGCGTGCAAGCACTCGATGACGTGGTCGTCCTCGATCTCACCCAGCACATCGCCGGCCCGTACGCCACAAAGCTCCTCGCCGACTTCGGCGCGGACGTCATCAAGGTCGAGCCGTCGTCTGGCGACATCGCCCGCCAGCTCGGCCCGTTCAAGGGCGACGAGCCGGACATCGAGCGCAGCGGCACCTTCTTCTTCCTGAACACGAACAAGCGCTCGGTGGTCCTGAACCTCGCCTCCGAGGCGGGCCGGGCGGCCATCACGGCCCTCGCCCGGCGCGCGAACGTTGTTGTGGAGAGCTTCGCACCGGGCGTTCTTGACCGCCTCGGGCTCGGCTGGGACTTCCTTCACCCGATCCGGCCTGACCTCTCGCTCGTCTCCGTCTCGAACTTCGGACAGGACGGCCCCTACCGCGACTTCAAGGCGACCGACCTCGTCCTCTACGCATTCAGCGGCGAGATGTACTCCATGGGCACGACCGACCGTGAGCCGGTGAAGATGGCCGGCACCGCCGCGCTGATCGAATCTGGCGCCTCCATCGGCGCAGCCCTGATGGGCACGCTCTGGGCGTCAAAGCGCCACGGCATCGGACAGCACGTCGACATCTCCCTCTCCGAGACCCACTTCGGCGGGGTCGACCGCCGCCATGCGACCGCGATCGCCTACCAGTACAGCGGCCGCAAGACGCTCCGGGCAGGGAGCCAGGGCGGCGGGATGCCCGGTGGCATCTACCCCTGCGCCGACGGGTACATGGACTTCACTAATGCCAGCATCCGGTACGACCGTGTGGTCGACATGCTCGGCAGCCCCGATTGGGCCACGAATGAGGTCGTCATGGACCCCATGAAGCGACTGGATCCGGAGGTCATCGAGGAGTGGAACACGAACTTCCTCATGTGGTGCCTGGAACGCACCAAGCGCGAAATCTGGGAGGAAGGAAGGCGCGCGAAGATGCTGTGCGGCCCCCTGTTCACGATGCGGGACCTGTTCGAGGACGACCACTTCCGTGACCGCGGCTTCTGGCATGAAGTGCAGCATCCCGACCTCGGCAACGTCACCATCCCCGGTCGCCCGTTCCAGATGCCGAAGGGTGGCTGGTCCATCCGCCGGCCCGCCCCGCGCCTGGGCGAGCACACCGAGGCAGTCCTCCGCGAGGCAGGGCTCAGCGACGCCGGGATTACCGCCGCATCGGCCACCGACGTGAGCACATGACTCCGAAACCCCTCGACGGCGTGCGTGTCATCGACCTCTGCGTCGTCTGGGCAGGTCCGTTCGCCACCATGATCCTCGGCGACCTCGGCGCGGAAGTCCTCAAGCCTGAGAACCCGTTCGTCTTCCAGCCAATGACCCGTGGCGCCATCGCCCGGCCGCCGCAGATGATGCTCGAACGTGCCGCTGCCTGGGCGGGCGGCCTGCCCGGCAACGTCGTCGGCGACCGGCCCTGGAACTACAACCCCACCTTCGTGAGCCTGTACCGCAACAAGAAGAGCTTCACAGTCGACCTCCGCCGTCCCGAGGGCATGGACGTGCTCGGGAAACTGGTGGCGAAGGCGGATGTCGTCTACGAGAACAACGCGACCGGGACCATGGAAGGCCTCGGCATCACGTACGACTGGCTGCAGCAGCACAACCCGAACATCATCTTTGTGCGCGTCCCGGCCTACGGGAACACGGGCCCGTACGCGCACGCGCGTGCCCTCGGGGTCCACCTCGAGGCCGTCATGGGCCACACCCTCCTCCGCGGCTACGATGACGCCGACCCATCCGCCAACACCGCCATCTACTCCGGCGACTACCTCGCCGGAGCGCAGGGCGCATTCGCGGTCATGACCGCGCTCTGGCATCGCGAACGCACGGGCGCGGGCCAGCTCATCGAGATCGCCCAGGCCGAGAACGCCGCCGCCATGTTCACGCAGGCGATCATGGACTACAGCCTTAACGGCCGCGTCCAGGAGACCATCGGCAACCGCGACGTCAACGGGCGCCACCCCTGCGGCGTCTACCCCGCGAAGTCTCCCGGCACTTCCGAAGACCAGGGCGACCACTGGGTCGCCATCAGCATCGAGGACGACGAACAGTGGCAGGCGCTCGGTCGCGCCCTCGGCAACCCCGCCTGGACCGCCGACCCACGGTTCGCCACCAACGATGGCCGCACTCAGCACTTCCGCGAGATCGACCAGCACATCGCCGTATTCACGGCGCAGGTCGACGACTACGAGCTGATGAACCACCTGCAGGCCCACGGGGTCCCGTGCGCTCCCGTCCTCGAAGCTTCCCGCATGTTCGAGGACCCCCATCTCCGCGCGCGCGACTTCTTCAAGAAGCAGACGGTCGAGGGCGCGGGCACGCACGAGTATGTCGGCCCAATGTGGAAACTCGGGGAAACGCCCGTCGAGTTCCTGCAGCCGCCCGTCACCTTCGGCGAGCACAACGACTACGTCTATCACGATGTGCTCGGCCTGAGCGACGAGGCCTACCAGCAACTCAAAGACACCGGCCACATCGCCACCGAATACGACGCATCCGTCCCCTAGGTAGCCGAGTCAGAGCCGCCACTGACAAGGAGCGGGCGGGTGCTCAACAGTTCTCCGGAGGCCAGCACCCACCATGTCCCTGCCCTCGCTCTACACCGAGCACGCCTCCTGGTTCCACCTCCTCACGCACCCGGACGACTACGAGGAGGAGGCCGCCGCCTATCTGAACCTGCTCAGCGATGCGGCAGCCAGGCCCATCGAATCCCTGCTCGAGATGGGCTCGGGCGGCGGCAACAACGCGTTTTGGTACAGCCGGCACGTCCCCAACGTCACCCTCAGCGACCTCTCGCAGGGCATGCTCGACCTCAGCCAGACCATCAATCCGAACTGCACCCACGTCCAGGGCGACATGCGCTCCCTCCGCCTTGGCCGCACCTTCGACGCCGTATTCATCCACGATGCCATCGTCTACCTGACCACCGAAGCCGACCTGGCCGCGTGCTTCGAGACTGCCGCCGCGCACCTGCAGCCGGGCGGGCTTGCCCTCTTCGTCCCTGACGCCGTACGTGAGACCTTCACCCCTTCGACCAAACACGGTGGCCACGACTCCCCGGACGGCTCGCGCGGGCTTCGGTACCTGGAATGGTCGTGGGACGCCGATCCCAGCGACTCCGTCTACCAGACCGAGTACGCCTACATCCTCCGCGACGGGAACGAGGTTCGCGCTGCCCACGATCACCACGACGAGGGTGTCTTCGCCCGATCCACGTGGACAGGGCTGCTGGAGCGCGCCGGCTTCGAGGTAGTGGACATCCGTCAGATGGAATGGGACGGAGAACTGGAGTCCCAGACCGCATTCCTTGCGCGAAAGCGCTAGTGCCGAGCCCGAGAGACGTGAATGGCGATACGAGAGATCCGGGTCGCGAGCTCCGCGATGGCCGAGGGGTAGTCCCCCGCGGGCATCGCCCCCTGCTCCAGGCGCCTGACGAGTGAGGGCACGATCACCGCAAAGCAAGCGAACCGCACCGCCTCCCGCGCGCGCCATCCCTGGTCTCGTGACCGCTCCTGTGCCTCGGTCTCGCCCGGCAGGTAGAGGCCGCCGCGGTGCGCGTAGAGCAGCGTGAGCCGCAGCGCCTCCCGGTCGGCGGCCGTCCTCGTGGCGGCCCGGTCGAGGGATTCCTTGAGCTGCCGTTCGTAGTGGTCGCCCAGGCGTATTGCTGCACATTCGTCCGCGAGCTCGTCGTCCAGGAGATCGCCGCCCGTGAGCTCGTCCTCAACCGCGCGGATAAGCTCCAGCTCCGAGCAGCCGCGGCCCAACAACTCCTCCAGGTGCCCAATCAGCGCGCCCATGCGCCACAACCTCAACGACTGCCCGGCGTTTTCGCTCAGCCACGTGCGAACAACCGTTAACGTCAAGCGCACGCCAGCCGGACTTGTCCTCTCTTTTTAGCTTCGGCTGCTTAGCCACCGCGCCACAGACGTTCGCGCAATCTCGCCGGGAACCACAGGCGGCGCCGCGGTGTATTTCGGACAGTCCACATTCGGACGCGAGGTGAGAGATGACGGAGGAAACCCTGGCCGGCCGCAGGCGCGCCGGCACTACCTGGATGACGGCCCTTGCGGCGCTCCTGCTGGTCGCAACCGTCGGGACCATCGCGCTGCGCGCCCGGGACTCGTCTCCTCCCGCCCCCGCACCGGTCGTGGTGGTAACAGACCGCCCCGCCCAACCGGAGGGCGTCATCACGTACGAAATCACGGGCAAGGGCTACTTCACGGCCCGTGCCTCGGGCGAAGTCATCGGGCCGGCCACCGAGCACGACCTCCACAGCGTCCATAACGCGAGCGAGCAGGACCGCGTCCCCTCACCCGACGGTTCGCAATCCGTCCGCATCGACCGCACCCAGGACGGAGTGTTCCTCGCCGTTGGCACGCCGGGCGCGGAGCAGTCTATCGGCCAGATCGCTGCATCGTCTGATGCGGCACTCGTAGCCGGCGGCAAAGGTGCCGCCCGGGCTGTCGACGGCATCCCGCTCGTGGTCGCTTGGTCGCCGGACTCGAAGCACCTCGCCTACGGGTCGATCACCGGCGAGCCCTGGACGCTCCGGGTCATGTCTGTCCCCGGTCACGGCCAGTCCTCGGTCGGGCACCAGGTCGAAGGCGGTTACGTCGGAGAGCTCGCCTGGTCCCCGGACGGCCGCTACCTCGCCATCTCCACTTATTCCCTCGACCGCAAGAACCACACCGTGCTCATGCTCGACACACAGACGAACCGCCTGGAGACCGTCATCGATGGCTGCCATCTCACGTGGTCGCCCGACAGCCGCTTCCTCGCGATCCATCGTGACCCCGGCCCCGGCGAGGGCGCCTGGATCATCTCCCCCGACGGTGAGACCCGGCTCGCCCTCAGCCGTGAACGCGGCGCCTTCCCCTACACCTGGCGCGAAGGCTGATCGGCGGGCGACGCACCCGTCCCCCCTCGCAGGCTCGCCTCGCGAACTCTCAGCGCGAGGCGGGCCTTGTTTCCGCGTCTCGACTCACCCGAGAGTACCCAGGGCCTGGTACCTGATGCCTGATGCCTGATGCCTCCTCGAAACGTGCCCGAAACGCGCCCGTGCTACAGTCCCTCGGCCACGCCACCCAACGAGGAGACCCACCCGTGATCAAGGCCTTCGTCCTCATCGTCGTCGACCCCGCGAAGACCATCGACGTCTACACCCGCCTGAAGGCCGTCGACGGCATCGCCGAGGTCTACCAGGTCATGGGGCCGTACGACATCGTCGCCGTGGTCGAAGTCCCGAACCTCACCGACGTCCCCGCCGTCATCAGCCGCCACATCCGCGCCGTCGAAGGCATCGAATCCACCACCACCTGCGTCACCTTCCCTGAAAACGGCGGCTAGCGACGGATCAGAGCCGCGACGGATCAGAGCCGCGACTGACAAGGAGCGGGCGCGCCCCCTTGTCCGGATCTTCGCCACCTCGACCCAAACGGTCGTCTAAGCTCCGTACGGCCATGCCCACCGACGAGGACATCCTCGCCCTCGTCCGCGAAGCCTTCGCCGTCCCGCGGCCCGAGCACTTCACCAACCACCCTGGCTGCAGCGAATGCGCGGAGCAAAACGAGACCCTCCAGGCCCACGACCTCGACACTATCTCCTCGAAAGAGATCGGGAGCCCGGCCTGGGATCCGATCACCATGTGCACCAACGAGGCCTTCCAATACTGGATGCCCGCCCTCGCACGGCTCACCCTCGAGCCTGACGACGACTACTTCGGCTGGTACGGCGACTCACTTATGTCCCAGCTCGAATGGGACGGCCCGCGGAACGCTCGCTGGGAGTCCTGCACCCCCGTGCAGCGCCAGGCCGTCGCCGCCCTGCTCGAGCACGTCTTCGCCACCCAGTCCCAGCGCATCTGCCCGGACGACCTCGACCGCGTCGCCCGCGTCACCGCCATCCGGAGCGACGCCGGCCAAAGCCACGATCAGAGCCGCGACTGACAAGGAGCGGACGCCCGGCCAACCACCAGGTTCGCCGTCGCAGCGCTACTAGTCCTGGGCCGGAGTCAGAGCCGCGACTGACAAGGAGCGGGCTCCCGGCCTAACCACCAGGTCCGCCGCCGCAACGCTGCTCA
>JBBDMZ010000070.1:73509-83992 GCA_040877955.1 Dehalococcoidia bacterium
TCCCGCGCCGGCGTCAGAGCCGCGACTGACAAGGAGCGGGCGCGCGGCCTACCACCAGGTCCGCCGCCGCAGCGCTGCTCATCCCGCGCCGGCGTCAGAGCCGCGACTGACAAGGAGCGGGCGCGCGGCCTACCACGAAATCCACTGCCGCAGCGCTGCTAGTCTTGCGCCGCGCTCAGAGCCGCGACTGACAAGGAGCGGGCGCGCGCGGCCTATCACCAGGTCCGCCGCCGCAGCGCTACTAGTCCTGCGCCGCTAAGGAGCGGAGGCGTACAAATACCGAGATGCAACAGCGCGCCAGCGGGGAGGCTACCTACTTCCTCACGTTCACTACGTACGGTACGCGCTTGCCCGGTGACGAGCGCGGCACCACAGATCGACGCCGAAACGCGTATGGCACCCCCCGCGAGGGCCCGAACGCCGGACTGGAGTATGAACGCCGGCAAGCGATGCGAGGGCATCCGGTCACGTTCAGTCAATCGGAACGCGAGTTGGCGCACCGAACTGTGCTCGCGCTCGCTGAGCATCGAGCATGGCATCTGCACGCGTTGAATGTCCGCTCAAACCACGTCCACGCAGTCGTATGGGCCGATGAGCCGCCGCTCCAGGTGATCCAGGGCATGAAGGCCTGGGTCACGAGACGGCTCGTGGAAGCTGGCCATCGCGAGCGAGGCGCGGAACTCTGGACGACGAGGGGAAGCCGGCGCTTTCTTTGGGATGAGGCGTCGATCTCGCGGGCGATCGACTACGTGCTCTTCATGCAGGATTACTAGCGCTGCGGCGGCGGATCTGGTTGTCATGCACCCGCCCGCTCCTTGTCAGTCGCGGCTCTGATGGTCCCGTGGGTCGGGGACGTTGACGACGATGCCCTCCATCGTGTTCCTCGCGAGCACGAACTCGGCTTCGCTGTCCGGATCAAGGTTCTCTTCCATGTGCACTTCCCACGGCGGCACGAAGACGAAATCGCCCGGCTCGGTGTCCACCACCTGCTCCAACTTCTCGCCAAAACGGAAGCGGATGCGCCCTTTCAGGATGAAGATCCCCGACTCGCTCGCACCGTGATGGTGCACACCGGAGACCCCGCCCGGCTCGTTCTTCCCGACTCCCATCCAGAGTCCTTCAGAGCCGCTGAGCTTGTGGGAAATGCCCGCCTCGCGCCGCATCCCGCTCGTCTGGGTGGTGCCCGGGTCGCGTTCGCCGGGCCGGATCACATGTACCATGTGCCGCATTCTACGCCGGGGCAGGTCAGTAGGTGGGCTCCTCTGGCTCCGGGTTCCGGTAAACCTCGACGCCGTCGCCCTCGTAGACACGCTCGTACCGCGCCCGTGTCTCCACCAGCGCGTCCCAGAACCCCGCCGCCAGCGACGTCGAACTGCGCGCGCCGTACTGGTCCACCACCACCCACTCCGCTTCCCACCGGCGGCCCGGGAACTCAGCCACCGTCGGCCGCTGCGAGAGCCGCGGCACGATACTGGACTGCGCCGACACGGTGTCGCCCGCCGGGATAAGGGCGACCGCCTCGGCCAGCGCCTCGCGGTGCCGCTCGGAGGGTGTCGGCTCATCGGCGGCTATGGGCGAAAATGGGCTCTGCGCGAGGAACCCCAGCAGCGCCGGGAGGAGCATCGCCGCCACCACCGCATCCGCCGGGATGCGACCGGCCACCTGCCGCGCACCGAGCGCCACTCCAATCAACGCGAGTGGCACCAACTGCACGGCGTAGTGGAACGCGAGTGTGTTCTGCCACTCCAGGCTGGAGAAGAGCGCCACGGCCAATCCCGGCACGAGGGCCAGCAGCCACACGGGCCGTAGCAGTGCGAGCGGCGCACTCACGACCACGAACACGACCGCAGTCCACACGCGCCCATCGCGGGAGAGCGCCTCTACCAGCGGGCCCGGGTTGCGAAGCGCCGTGGTAGCCAGCTCCCACTCGCTCGCCGCGGCGGGCGCCAGGTACCCGTAGCGTGGGAGAAAGTCGTTCGGAGCGCCTTCCCGAAAGTGGGGCATCAGCACCCCGATCGCCAGCAGCGATGTCGCGACGCTCACAATCGCCAGCAGGGCTCCCTCGCGCCGGCCGCCTTGCCACGCGATGAGCGCCGCCAGCGCCAGCGCCACGAACACCGAGTCTTCCTTGAAGAGAAGCGTCGTGGCCCCGAGGAGCGCTGCGAGGCGGTACCGACCGTCTGCCACCGCCCACACCGAGCCAAACGCCGGCAGCACCACCATCGTCTCCGGGTGAAAGTCGAAGGCAACCGCGTGGTGCAGGTAGGGATTGAGGAGGTACGCGCCAGCCAGAGCTACGGCGACCATCGGGGCGAGCCCCCAGCGCCGGCCAGCCGCGTACAGCGGCAAGGCCGCGATCGCCGCCACCAGGCCCTGCACCCCCGTGAGCAGCAGTGGGCCGCCCCCCAGCATGTAGGCCGGCACGAACACGGCCACCACTGGCGAGAAGTGCTGGCCGAGGTAGTTGCCATACTCCGCGAAGCTGGTCTCGTACCACTGGCCCCGCGAGGTGTTCCAGACGACCTGATCGAAGATCGCAAGGTCGTACGCGTTCACCTGGAAGGCGCGCCACTGGCTGATCGCCACTCCCACAAACACCGCGCCCGCGACCGCCGAGAGGGCAGCCGCCATCCATCCCCAGGACGGGGCTGGAACCGGGAGCCGCGAGAGCCGCTCCCACCGCGAACCGGCACGGACCGTCATTTTCCAATCGTCCGGTTAGCTCGCGGCCAGCTCGGCGCGGGCGGTGCGCCTCATCTCATCGAGGATGTGCGCCGAGTCAGGAGGGCGGTGGCCGCACTGCAGGCAGACCAGGTCCTTAAACCGCCCGTCTTCTTCGAGATACATGTTGCCGCCACAGCGGGCGCATCCTTTGAACATCATGGGTGGGCCTCCGGTTTCGAATCTGCGGCGGAAGGTACCAACGCGGTGGTTGCGTAACACGCAGCCGATTGCTCGCATACTTGCATTGCCGTAACACGAAGTAACCCGCGATACGCCCGCAACAGGGCTCCGCGCGTGGGTGATATTGTTCAGGGCAAGAACCGTGCCGAAGAAACTCGACAAGTACCGGTCCATGCGCGACTTCGCCGGCACTCCGGAGCCGTCCGGGGACGACGAGTCGTCGCCCGCGCGCAACCGCTTCGTCGTCCAGGAGCATCACGCCACCTCCCTCCACTGGGACCTGCGCTTCGAGCGCGATGGCGTGCTCGTCTCCTTTGCCGTCCCGATGGGCATCCCGCCTGACCCGAAGGAGAACCACCTCGCCATCCACACCGAGGATCATCCTCTTGAGTACCTCGAATTCGAAGGCAACATCCCGGATGGCAACTACGGCGCCGGCGACATGTTCATCTGGGATCGCGGCACCTATGAGACGCACAAGTTCCGCGACGTTGAAGTGATGGTTACGCTCGACGGAGAGCGCGTCCGCGGGAAGTACGTGCTGTTCCAGACCAAGGGCAGCCAGTGGATGATCCACCGTATGGACCCGCCCGAGGATGCCGCCCGAGTGGCCATGCCGGACACCATCACGCCCATGCTCGCCTCTCCTAACGACGGCATACCGAGGGACGATGCGAGCTACGGATACGAGATCAAGTGGGACGGGGTGCGCGCCATCGCCTTCGTCAAGGGCGGACGCCTGCGCCTCCAGAGCCGCAACCTCCTCGACATCACCGCCCAGTACCCCGAGCTCCGCGAGATGGCGGAGTCGCTCGGGTCGACCGAAGCCATCATCGACGGCGAGATCGTCGCCCTCAATGCGGATGGCCGGCCCGACTTTGGTGTCCTCCAGCATCGCATGGGCGTCTCCCGGCCGAACGACGTCCGCCGCCGCATGAAGGACACCCCCGTCCTCTACTTCGCCTTCGACGTGCTCTACCTCGATGGGCGGATGGTGGGCGACCGGCCGTACACCGAGCGGCGGGAGCTGCTCGCCGGCCTGAAGCTGGATGGCCCGAACTGGAAGACGCCGCCCTATCACGCCGGAGACGGCCAGGTCATGCTCGACTCCAGCAAGCAGCAGGGGCTCGAAGGCGTGGTCGCCAAGCGCCTCGATAGCCCATACGTGCCGGGCCGCCGGACGTCACACTGGCTCAAAGTGAAGAACCAGCGCACAGAAGAGTTCGTGATTGGCGGCTGGACCGCGGGAGAGGGCAACCGGAGCGCATCCGTGGGTGCCTTGCTCCTCGGCTACTACGACACCGACGACAACCCCGGTGGCCTCACCTTCGTGGGCAAGGTCGGCACCGGGTTCACCGAGAAGTTCCTCAAGGAGCTCCTGGGGAAGCTCCAGAAGCTCGAGACCAGCGAGCCGGCATTCATCGCCGGAGGCAAGCTCCCCGCCGGCGCCCGTTTCGTCCGCCCGGAGATGGTTGCCGAAGTGGCATTCACGGAGTTCACCCACGACGGGAACGTGCGCCATCCCTCGTTTAAGCGCCTGCGCCCCGACCGGGGCGCTGAGGAGATCGCGCGGACGGAGGCCGTGCAAACAGGCCCGGACCCCGAGGCCGAATCCGCCGAAGAGCCAGCCGCCGTCTCGACGGATGGGCCTTCACCGCTCACCGCCGCCCGCCGCACGGAAAAGGGCAAAGTCGAAGTCATCATCGAGGGACGAGCGCTCCAGCTCTCAAACCTGGACAAAGTGCTGTACCCGTTCACTGGCTTCACCAAGGCCCAGGTCATCGACTACTACGTCCGCATCGCGCCCCTCCTCGTGCCTCACGCCAGGGATCACCCGATGACCCTCCTGCGCTACCCGGACGGCGTGAACGGGAAGTCGTTCTATGAGAAGCAGTCGCCATCCCATAAGCCGTCATGGGTCAAGACGTCCCCGATTACCAGCTTCAGCGAGAAGCGCACCATCCACTTCGTCCTGGTGAACGATCTCCCCACCCTCGTCTGGACTGCCAACCTCGCCGCCCTGGAGCTGCATCCCTTGCTTTCGCTCGCGGGCGACGTCTTCCGCCCCAGCTCCATCGTCTTCGACCTGGACCCCGGGGCGCCCGCGAACCTGGTCCAGTGTGCCGAGGTAGCCCTGCTGCTCCGGGAACTGTTCGAAGCACTCAACCTCCAGTCGTTCCCAAAGTCCTCGGGCTCCAAGGGCATGCAGGTCTACGTCCCGCTCCACACGCCGGTCACCTACGAACACACCAGGCCCTTCGCTCAAACGGTTGCGCGTCTCCTGGAGAAGCAGCATCCCCAACGCATCACTTCCAACATGAGCAAGGCTCTCCGAAGCGGAAAGGTGTTCATCGACTGGAGCCAGAACGACGACCACAAGTCCACCATCGCGGTCTACTCGCTCAGAGCCCGGGAGCGCCCCACCGTCTCCACCCCCCTGACCTGGGATGAGGTCTCCCAGATCGCGGAAACCCGGGACTTCCGCGACTTCGTGTTCGAGGCTCCCGCCGTGCTCGAGCGCGTCGAGCGCGTCGGTGACCTGTTCGCGCCAGCGCTCGAGCTCCACCAGACCCTCCCTGCTTTCGGCGACTCGCCGGAGGTCTCCGCCCCGTAAGCGGGCCGCCAGCGTGTCTCTTTAGCGATGCCGCTGTTACCACCATCTCCGGCACTGTGAGGTTACGACCACCCGGCCCTCGTTACGGTGAGGTGGAAGGGGCCGGGGCGTATAACCTGAAGAGCTGTCTTGGGTAGCCCGCGTCATTGGAGTCGGTTTCCTCACCGTCCCCGGCCCCTTTCCTCCTTTCCCCGCAATCTCCCAACCTCCACCTCGCTCACCCGGCGTTAGTGATACGCAACGTTGCGATCCGGCTCGCTTAGGCTCGTGCAGGCACTTTGCCCGCAGGCTGGACAAATCAACTCGCGGGGGAGTGTCACCGTGGCTATCGCCCAGCCAGGAAACGACGGCATGCCGGGACGCACCCGGCCAGAGGTACGCGTAATTCCGCTCCAGCCCGGGCACCGCCCAACGGTGGCCCCCATTGGCAGACAGTTGAGCACCAACTCCGCGGCGCGGGCCCGCGGCGAGACAGGCACCGGCGGCGGCCTCTCGCTCACTCTCGCCTTCCTCATTGCCGGAGCGGTCATCGTCGCAGCGCTGACGTTCTGGTCGGGGCCGGAGCGGGAAGGTTCGAGCATCTCCGTGCAGCAGCCTGACTCCGCCGCGCCGGTGCGTTGACCGCCGCGGCGAGGATGCTCGGCAGGTCAGCGGCCGAGCAGCTGACACGCGCGGCCGCGCCTTTACCGGCTGATGTAGGCCCTCCTGAGGGCGTTGCATTTCCATATCAGATGGTGGCGAAGATGTATCATGGGGTGCTTTCACGCGTACATTCACATGCCACTATCCCCTACGATCCCCCGGTGGCGCCGCTGACCCAATCCTTCTTGCGTGTTGCCGGTCGCGTGTCAGGGTCGACTCAGACTCGTTCCAGGCGCACGTGGGGTCCGGTTGCGGTTTCGTATGCCTTCGCGGCGCTGCTGGTGCTCTGCGCGCTCGCGATTAAGACCGTGCCATCCCTCGGCCTGGGGCGTGAGGCCCCGGGTGTCCTCCTCACGGGCGCGGTGCTCGGCGTCGCGCTCGCCGGAGGCTGGAAGCCCGCCGCCTTCGCCGCGCTGATCGCGACCGTGGGGCTGGTCGTCTTCTTTCTGCCCGAAGACCAGGCTCGGACCTCGTTGCGCAGCCTCGTTTTCCTGGCCGCCTTCCTCGTCGAGACCGCGATCGTAATCCTCCTTGCCGAGTTCACCCGGCGCGCAGCGGCCAACCTGTATGACGAAAGCCAGCGCCGCGCCGCGCTTGCTGAGCTCGCGCAGCTCGCCCTCACCAGCCGCGACGACCGCTCCCTCTGGGATCGCGCCACGCAACGGGCGGCCGAGGATCTAGGCGCCGATGCCGCTCTAATCCTGGTCCCACGTGGAACCGACACAAGCCTTGCGGCAGCCTGGCCGGACGACCTCGCCGTGGACGATCCCGGGTCCGCCTACCACGCGCTCGTCGCCCGCGAAGCGACCGGAGGCGGCACCCTTCTCGCGGAAAGCGAACCTGAGTCTCCCGCCGCGGCATGGCTTGTGGCAGCCGGCTTTAGCGCGGCGGCAGTGGCCACGATCGAATCCAGCAGCGGGACGCCAGCCGTCCTCGTTGCCCTCCGCCGTGACGCGTCGCCGTTCCGGCCGGGAGAAGGGGCCTACCTGGAGATGGTCGTGGCCGTGCTCGCCGCAGCCCGGCAGCGCCGCGAAGGTGAGCGCGCTCTCGAGCGTAGCGAGGAACGCCTCCGCGTCGCGCAAGCGGCTGCCAACATTGGCACCTGGGAGTGGGACCTTACAGCGCAACGGATGGCCTGGTCAGACGGGCTGGAGGTGCTCCATGGTCTCGCGCCCGGCAGCTTCCCCGAGTCCGCCCAGGACTACCTCGCTCTCATTCACCAGGAGGATCGCGCGCGCGTCATCGAGGCCGTGGGCACGCGCGGGGGCGGGCGCTTCGACCTTCGCTACCGCGTCATCCTCCCTGGCGGAGACGCCCGTTGGCTCTCAGCCAGCGGCCAGGTGTTCGCAGGCGCCGATGGGCGCCCGGGGCGCATCGTCGGCGTCGTCGCCGACCTGACGGACCAGGTCAAGGTGGAGGAGGCAGTCCGCCTGAGCGAACAGCGCTTCCGCATGATGGCGAACGTCGCACCAGTCCTCATCCGCGTTGCTGCGCCCAACGGCGCCTGTGCGTTCATTAATGAGCGCTGGTCGGCGTTCACGGGACGGTCCGCGGAGGAGCAGCTCGGCGAAGGCTGGCTCGAATCGGTGCATCCCGAGGACCGCGACTCCGCTCGGGAGGCCCTCGCCGCCAGCGTGGCGTCTCGGGGACCCTCCGAAGTGGAATACAGGATCCGTGACGCCGAGGCCGAGTATCGCTGGGTGCTCGACCGCACGGTCCCCATTGACACAGACGACCGTGGATTCGTCGGATTCGTGTCTTCCTGCACAGACATCACTGACCGCCGCCGAGCCGAAGACGCACTCCGCCTCGCGGCCGATTCCGGCGAGCAACTCGCGTCGTCTCTCGACCTCGAGTCCACGCTGGTCAGCCTTGCGCGCCTGGCCGTGCCAAGGTTCGCCGACTGGTCCGTCGTCTTTCTCATCGCGGAGAGCGGGGAGATCAAGCGCGCCAGCGTCGTCCACCGCGATCCTGCACTCAGCGCGGCAGCCGACCGTCTCGCAAACCTGGAGCCGCTCAATCCGGCCGGAGAGAGCGTATCGGCGCGCGTCATCCGCACCGGCGAGCCAATTCTCGCGAAAGATGTCGTCCCTCAGTTGCTGGCGGACGCCGCCGAGGGCGAAGCCCATCGTCAGGTGGTGACAGAGCTGGGTATTCGCTCGATCCTGGCCGTGCCTTTGAAGGTCCACGACGAAGTCATCGGCGCCATGGCCTTCGTTCGCGGCGAATCGGGCCGCACCTTCCACGAGTCCGACCTCACCCTCGCGCTGGACCTCTCCCGCCGCGCCTCGGTCTCTGTCGAGAACGCCCGCCTGTACTCCAACCTGGTTGAGCGCGAGTCGGCATTCGCCCACGCCAACGAGACGCTCACCTTCCTGCTCGAAGCAAGCGCCCGGCTCTCCCAGACGCTTGACCTGGACGAGATGATGGCCAGCCTCGCGAGCCTCGCCACTCCCCCCGTGGCCGACTGGTGCGCCATCCTGTCGCTCGACGCGGACCAGAAGCCGCTCGTTCGAGCAGCCTCCCATCGTGACGCCCAGTGGAGCGAGCGCGTCCACGCGTTGCAGGAACGGTACCCCTTCAACCCGCGTAGCGATGGCCCAATCATGCGCGCGCTGCGCGACGGCACGCCCGCGTTCCTGCCCGTCATCGAGGACCAGCTCCTCCGGGCAGCAGCGGTCGACGATGAGCACCTCGCGCTGATCCGGGAACTGGGGCTGAGTTCCGCCGTGATCGTGCCGCTTCGCGGCGCCCACGGCACCTATGGCGCAATGCACTTCGTGATGAGCGTGAGTGGCCGCACCTACAGTGAAGAGGACTTCGCCACGCTCAAGGACCTCGCGCATCGCGCGGCCATCGCCATGGACAACGGCACCCTCTATCGCGAGGCTCAGGAGCGCGAACAGGACCTCCGGCGAGCGAATGAAGCCAAGGACGAGTTCATGGGCATGATGTCCCATGAGCTGCGCACCCCACTAACCATTATCAACGGGGGCGCCCGCGTTCTCCGCGCCCGCTCCGCGGAGCTCGATGCCGAGGCGAAGGAATCCATTCTCAGCGACATCGAGGGCGAGTCGGATCGGCTCTTCCGGATGGTCGAGAACCTTCTGGCCCTGGCACACCTCGAGTTCGGTGAGTCCTTCGAGGTAGAGCCTGTCCATGCCACCCGGCTGACGGAAAAGGTGATTGCCGCCTTCCGTACCCGCCGGCCTAACCGCGAAGTGGTCCTCGACGCCGAGCCTGGCGCAGAGACGTTCGCGGCCCAGCCCGTCTACCTCGAGCAGGTGATTCGCAACCTGCTGAGCAACGCCGACAAGTACAGTCCCCAGGGGGTGCCCATCTCCATCCAGGTTCGCCGCGTCAGTGAGGGCGTGGGAGAGTTCCGCGTCCAGGACCGCGGCGTCGGCGTCGACCCGGAAGAGGTCGACCTCATTTTCGAACGTTTCTATCGCTCAGAGCGCACCTCCCGCCTCGTCGGAGGATCGGGAGTTGGACTTGCGCTCTGCAAGCGGTTGATCGAAGCAATGTCGGGCCAGATATGGGCCCGTCCGCGCGATGGCGGAGGCCTTGAGGTAGGCTTTTCGCTGCCACTGTACGAGGAGGCCTTCGTATGAGTACCGAACCCCTGTTGCTCGCCGTCGACGACGAGGCTGGCATCTTGAGGCTGATCAAACTCGAGCTGACCGCCCAGGGATTCCGGGTGATGACAACGTCCGACCCGGAGGAGGCCATGCGCCTCGCCGAGGAACGGCGGCCCGATGCGATCCTGCTCGATATCGTGATGCCCGAGATTACCGGCCTCGAGCTCATGCGGCGCATCCGCGAGCGGGCCAACACCCCCATTATCCTGGTCACGGCCAAGGACAAGGACCAGGACAAGGTACGCGGCCTCGAGCTGGGCGCCGACGACTACATCGTCAAGCCGTTCAGCCTGGAGGAGCTCGGCGCCCGCATCCGTGCGGTCCTCCGCCGCAGCAGCGGCCAGGACACCGAACGCGTAGTGAAGGCCGGCACGGTCGAGATCGACCTCACCCGCCGCCTCGTAAAGCGGGACGGCGAGCTTGTGCCCGTCACACGCACCGAGTGGCTGCTCCTGCAGCACCTTGCCGCCAACGCCGGCAAGGTCATCCTCAACGCCGAGCTGTTGAGCAAGGTGTGGGGTCCGGAGTACCGCGACGACCTGCAGTACCTCCGTGTCTGGGTCTCCCGTCTGCGCCACAAGCTCGAGCCGGAACCCGGCAATCCAACGATCATCAAGACGCTCCAGGGCATCGGCTACATGTTCGATGCCGAGCCCAGCCCGTCGCCTGCCGGGGGGGGGGG
>JBBDMZ010000070.1:84002-184822 GCA_040877955.1 Dehalococcoidia bacterium
CCGCTGCCAAGGAGTAGCGCGCCCGCTTTGACCCCGGCGGCCACGCGAATTACAGTCGAAAGGCGGTCCCTCGACAGGATGTGGGGAGCGCCTTTTCCACAGGTCGGGGCGTAGCGCAGCCTGGTAGCGCACTTGACTGGGGGTCAAGAGGTCCCGCGTTCAAATCGCGGCGCCCCGACCAGCTCTGGATTCAGCCGCAGATAGTGATGGGCCAAGCCAAACTCAAGGGGAGACCAACCGGGCGGCGACAACTCTGAGCTGCCTTCCAGCGCTGTGTGGTATCGCGACGTCCTGGTGCGGCGCGGACAGTGACGGAGCGTGATCCTCAACCGGCAGGTGGTCATAGGACGGCTGCCGACGGAAGCGCCGTCGATGGCACTTCAACTAGACCTCATGTAATGTGGGGGTCGGAGAATTCCCGAGAGATGGCGAACCGCGACTACAACCAGCAGGCAGCCCTTCGGCGGCTCCACGCCTACCGCCTGGCCGCTCCAACGATCGACGCCGATGAAGTCCGGGCGCTCCTCGCGGCCGCTGAACGTGATGAGAAGCCCTACGCTGATTCGTCGAGTTACGTTACTGTGCGCCAGTGCAAGAAGGAGCTCAAGCGCCCGATGATCCGCCGCTCGGGTGCATTGACGCGAACACTGTCCTCGGCGGCCTGATCTCTCCCACGGGACCTTCGGCGCGAGTGTTCGAAGAATGCTTGGCCCTCGAACTGCAAGCCGTCACCTCCCCGCCAATCGAAGACGAGTATGTGACTCGATTCGCGTCGCCCAGAATTCAGGCATACCTCCGAAAGAAGCAGTTAGATCCTCAGACGCTAATGAACCTCTTGGCGGACTTCCGTCTCGCGTCGAACTTAGTCGAGCCTCAAGGAAACGCCCCGGAGTGTAGAGACGAGGCTGGCAGGAAATACCTGCACTGCGCATCATTCGCGTCGGTTGACTGGCTCATCTCTTGGGACCACGACCTCTTGGCGCTGGACGGCTCTTTTCCCTTCCAGATACGGACACCACCGGATTATCTGCAGCGAGAGGCGGGCTGACAGGCTCCCGCTCAACAACGGCCAGCGGGAGCGCGAGAAGGTGCTGTCCATCTGCCTCCAACTCGAACGTGAACAGACCAGGGGCGGGTAACCGAAGGCCGATCATCTGAAGGGTTACGGTATGAGAGTGATATCCCAGCAGTTGGTCGGCCGAGGTCCTCGGCACTACAGGGACCGGCTCCGCGAAGACTCTCTCCCGGGAATCACTGCCGCGCGGCCCAAACGTTATGACTAGCAGAGATTCGGCGTTGTCCGAGGTTTCGATCTCCACCTTACAGACGAAGGTGATGATCCCGTGCACAGCAGGGAATCTCTGAACCGAGATGCGATCGATCCCGAGCCCCAGGGCCGAAACCTTATTGCCTAGGGTCGACTCAGCGAAGTCGGCTAGAAACGCGAACTGGACCTTCACGGGAGAAGCCTAAGCCACCCGCGGGGAATGCGAAATGTGCCAGACGAGCAGGGAGGACTCGGCCGGCAAGCCGAGCTCGGTTCCCTAGACCACGCCCTTCGTGCTGGGGATGTCGCCGGCGCGCCGTGGGTCCACGCGGCAGGCTGCGTCCAGCGCCCGTGCCAGTGCCTTGAAGCAGGCTTCTGCCTTGTGATGGTCATTGACGCCGGAGAGCGATCTCACGTGCAGGTTCATCTTCGCGGTATTCGCGAAGGATTCGAGGAAGTGGTTGAGGAGATCGGGCGGCATCCCGCCCAGTTCCTTCCCCAGCAGCTTTAGGTCGAGCTGGGCGAACGGGCGCCCGCTCAGGTCCACGGCCGCGAAGGCGAGCGCCTCATCCAGGGGCATGTAGGCCGACCCGGCGCGGACGATGCCCGCCTTGTCTCCGAGCGCCTGCGCGAACGCCTCGCCCAGCGCGATGCCGCAGTCCTCGACCGTGTGGTGCTGGTCCACGTGCAGATCACCCTTCGCCCGCACTTCGAGGTCGAACACTCCGTGCTTGGCGATGTGGCTGAGCATATGGTCGAAGAAGCCGATCCCCGTCTCCGTCACGAACCTCCCGGCCCCATCGACGTTGAGGATGAGCGTGATCTCGGTCTCCGCGGTCTTGCGGGTGATGGTCGCCGTGCGGCCGTTCATGCCGCCTCCAGGCGCCGCAACGCCTCCATCAACCGGTCCGTGTCCTCGGGGCGCCCCGCGCTGATGCGGATGTAGTTCGCGAGCTCCGGCCGGCTGTAGTAGCGCACCAGCACGCCTTCTTTACGCAGCGCGGCCGCCACATCGCCTGCCTTCCGATCCTTCACTTTGAACAGCACGAAGTTCGACTCCGAGGGCATGGGCTCGAGCCAGCCCAGACCGTGGACGGCCTTCGCCATCCGGTCGCGCTCGGCAACGATGCATTTCACCGTCTCGAAGATGCGCCCGCGGTGCTTCAGCGCCTCCCGCGCCGCGACGTCCGCGGCGACGTTCACGTTGTAGGGCTGCTTGAGCTGCATCAACATGTGCGCCATCTTCGCGCTCGAGAGCGAGTACCCCACCCGCAGCCCCGCGAGCCCGGCCCACTTGCTGAAGGTCCGCAGGATGACGAGGTTCGGATGGTCTTTCAGAAGCGGCACGGCCGTCTTACCGCCGAACTCGATGTACGCCTCGTCCACTACGACGAATGCCTCCAGCGCGCAGAGCTCCCGAATCTCCGCGTGCGACAGCGGGTTGCCCGTCGGGTTGTTCGGCGACGCCAGGAACACCACGTTCGCCCCATCCTCCACGGCGTCCGCGATTGACGGAATGTCCGGCCGGAAATCCTCCAGCCGCATCGATTCGACCACGCGCGCACCGTTGATCTTCGCGAGGAACCCGTACATCCCGAAGGTTGGGGGCACGTCCACCACCGCCTCGGGCTGCGCCACCCGCAGGAGAACGTCGATGAGGTCGTCCGCTCCCGCCCCCGCGACCACCTGGTTGGGCTCGACCCCGGCGTAGTCCGCGATCGCCTCCCGCAGGGCGTACTGGCCCGGGTCCGGGTAGATGTGCATGTCGCAGTTCGCGACCGCCTCCCGGATCTCCAGGATGGGGCCGTACAGGTTCTCGTTCGCGTCGAGCTTGACGAGCCGTTCGACGGGCACACCGATCTCCGCAGCCAGCACGTCCAGCGGCTTCACGGGTGTGTATTCGTCCAGGTCCTCGAAGTCGGGCCGGATCAGGAGGCTGATGTCCACCGTCATATCGTACCGGTTCAGCGCCCCTGGATGCGCCGCTCAACCGCGTGCGCGTGGCCCGTCAGGCCCTCGGCGCGGGCGAGCACGCTCGCCGCTCGCGCGAGTTCCTCCGTCATCTCCTCCGGAATGTTCACGATGCTCGTCGTCTTGATGAAGTCGTTCACGCTCAGCGGCGAGCTCCAGCGAGCGCTTCCGCCGGTTGGCATGGTGTGGCTGGGGCCGGCCGTGTAGTCCCCGATCGCCTCCGGCGACGACTCGCCCAGGAACAGCCCGCCTGCATTCCGCACCTTGGGCGCGTACGCCACGGGGTTCTCGACCATCAGGCAGAGATGCTCGGGCGCGTACTCGTTCGCCAGCTCAATCGCGTGGTCGATGTCGTTCACGAGGATGCAGCCGCCGCGATTCTCGAGCGCGGCGCTGGCGATCTTGGCCCGCTCCAGGTTCTTGAGCTGACGCTCGATACACTTCGCCACCTCGTCCGCGAGGTAGTGCGATGGGGTCAGAAGGATCGGGCTGGCGAGCGCGTCGTGCTCCGCCTGAGCGAGCAGGTCAGCGGCCACCATCTCGGGGTCGGCGCTCTCGTCTGCGATCACCACCGTTTCGGTCGGCCCGTAGATCGAGTCGATGCCGACGTCGCCGAACACCTGCTTCTTCGCAATAGTGACGAACAGGCCGCCGGGCCCGCAGATCTTGTCCACCCTCGGGAAGGTCTCCGTGCCGTAGGCGAAGGCGGCGATGCCTTGCGCGCCACCGCCGCGGAAGACGCCATCGACGCCCGCGATGTCCGCCGCCACCAGCTTCACGGGCGGCACGCTGCCATCGGGCAAGACGGCGCTTGTAATGTAGACCTCGTCGCAGCCAGCGACGCGCGCCGGGATCGCGCACATGAGCACGGTGCTTGGGAGCGGTGCGCGCGTCCCCGGCACATAGATGCCCACCCGCTCGATGGCACGCGTCATCTGCCCCAGGCCATTCTGGTTGAAGTCGAAGAACGCGCCACGCATCTGCTGCTCGTGGTACCGCCGGATACGCTCGGCGGCGAACTTGAGAGCGTCCACTACTTCCCCGTCGACGCTGTCATAGGCGGCCCGGATCTCCTCGTCGCTCACGCGCAGCTCGTGGGTGCCCTGGGCGCCGTCAAAGCGGGTGTTGTAATACGTGACCGCGTTGTCCCCATCCTCGCGCACGTCGCGGATGACACGCCGCACGACCTCGTCCGGGGAGAGCTCCTGCCCAAACGCCTTGAAGGTGGTCTCGCGCATGTCCATCGGCAGCTCTTCCGTTTCGAGCGGCCGGCGCACGAGCAGCAGCTCGCGCCCCTCAACGGCGTTCCGGATTATCCGCATAGGTATCTCTCCACGGCCACGCTCGCGGACGCCGTCGCGCGGTCCACGAACGCCTTCACTTCGGTATCGGTGATGTGCGCGATTGTCTCATCCAGCAGTTCCGGGAGCGAATCGAGGAAGCTCGTCAGGGTCTCCCCTTCCTCCAGGCCGGAGAACCGCAGGTGGTTCGCGATCATCCCGCGCATCCGATCCCAGTCCATGCTCCTCGTTGCGATGTCCGCGGCCACTCCGCGCCAGCGCTCCAGTGTCTCGGCCGCCACGAACCCGCAGTCGATTGTCTCGATCGTGCCGGCGAGCGCCTCCGCGATCTCCCGCCGAACCTCCGGATCGCCGTACGCCCGCTCCATGTCGAACTGCAGCAGGCGGTCCATGACGTTCGCGCGGATTTTCCCGCCGAGCTCGTCGTGCTGCGCGAAGAACCGCCGGTAGATCCCGGTTATGTACTGCTCGTCCAGGATCAGGTGGCTGATGTACCCGGCCACAAACGCGCGCGTCTCATCATTGAGCGCCGCGGCCTCCACGAGTTGCTGGTTCGCCTTCAGGAACTCCGCCACCGAATCCTGGTGGTCAGGTCCGTTCAGGTCGAAAAAGTGGGTGCTAAAGCGGTCCTGCCGCGTGAGCACGCGGATGTCCGGGGTGGTCGCGCCGAGCAGGTACGGCCCTGACTTTGGGTCGAGCTTGTCGCCGCCAACTGATTGCGCGATCTGCCGCGCCAGCACCATATGCACGGCGATCGGTGGCATCGCTCAGATCCGTGCGCTCTCGATGCTCGTGAGCAGGATGCCCTTGCACCCCACCCGCGAGAGTTCGTCCATGATCTGGTGGGCCTCGCGCCGCCGGACCATCGCTTTCACCGCGTACCAGCCTTCGTTCTGCAGTGGCGTGATCGTCGGCGACTCGATGCCGGGCGTGATCTCGCATGCCCGCGAGAGGATGCTCACCGGTACGTCGTACTCGACCATCAGCCACTCTTGCGCGACGAGCTTCCCTTCGATCCGGCCGCACATCGTCGTGACCTGCTCCAGCACATCGCGCCCTGGATGGGCGTACAACGCCGCGTTCGACGAGAACAGCGGTTGCCCAACGAGCTTCAGCCCTGCCTCGCGCAGCGTGTTCCCCGTATCAACGACATCGATCACCGCCTCCGCGATGCCCAGCCGCACCGAGATCTCGACCGCTCCCTCCAGCTCCACGATCTGGAGGTCACGTCCTTCGAAGAACTGCCGTGTGATCGAAGGGAACGACGTGGCAATCCGCATCCCCGCGACTTCGTCGAGCGACGAAACCGGCGAGTCCAGCGGCACCGCCGCGCAAAGGCGCGAGTGCGCGTAGTTGAGGTCTACCAGCATGGCCGGGACGAGCGACTTTTCCGCGACGAAGTCCTTCCCCGTGATACCGGCATCGAGCGTCCCGTTCGCCACGTAGATAGGAATGTCGCCGGGCCGCAAGAAGTAGAACTCGACGTCATTGTCCGGGTCGAACGACGACAGCCCGCTGTCCAGGCGTCCCACCTTGTAACCGCACGCGCCCATCAGCTCGATGGTCGGCTCGAAGAGAGCGCCTTTGTTGGGGAGAGCGACTTTGATCATAGGGCCTGGTACACATCTTCGAGGGAGATGTCCTTCTCCGCCATCATGCAGGCCACGTAGTAGAGGACCTGGGACAGCTCGCCCGCGAGCTCGTCCGCGCCCTCGAACCGCGCCGCCATCCAGCTCTCCGCCGCCTCCTCGACGAGCTTCTTACCGATGGCGTGCGGCCCGCCTGCGAACAACTCAGCCGTCGTCGACCCCTCCGGCATCTCCCGTTTGCGGCTGACAGCCAGCGCGTACAGCTCCTCGAACGTCATAGCCGAACGATACCGCATGGGAGGTTGGAAGGTTGGGAGGTTGGAAGCCGGTGCGCGGCCTCGTTCCAACTCCCAACCTTCCAACCTCCCAACCTCCCAGCCTCCCTCTATACTGCCGCTATGAGGAACGTGAGGGCTCTGCGAGCGACGTTCTGCGGATTGCTGCTGCTCGTCGGGCTAGCCATGGCCTGCTCCGACGATGCGCCGGAGGGCGCTGTCCACCGCATGCGCCTTGATGGCTCGATCGGCCCCATCACGGAACGCTATATCGACCGCGGCCTCGACCGTGCCGAGAGCCACAACGCGAAGCTCGCCGTCATCGAGCTCGACACGCCCGGCGGCCTCGATTCCTCCATGCGCGAAATCGTCCAGCGCATCGAGAGCTCGGACGTGCCAGTCGCCGTCTATGTTTCGCCCTCCGGCTCGCGCGCGGCCAGCGCCGGCACGTTCATCACCATGGCCGCGCACATCGCCGCGATGGCGCCCAACACCTCCATCGGCGCCGCCTCCGCCATTAACTCCGACGGCTCCGACATCGAGGGCACCCTCGGCCGCAAGATCGAAAACGACGCCGTCGCCTTCATTCGCGGCATCGCCGACCTCCGCGGCCGCAACGCGGACTGGGCCGAGGAAGCCGTCCGCGACGCCATCGCCGCCACCAACACCGAGGCGGTCGAGCTGAACGTCGTCGACTTCACCGCCAACGACTTCGATGACCTGCTCGCACAGTCCGAAGGCCGCACCGTCGAGCTCCGGCCGGGCGTCACCGCGGAACTGCGTGGGCTGCAGGACTCCGAGGTCGTGAACACGGAATTCACCGCGTTCGAACGCGTCCTCGAATTCATCGCCGACCCCACGATCGCCTCGCTGCTGATCACGCTCGGCTTCCTCGGTCTCATCTTCGAGATGGCGAATCCAGGCCTCTTTATCCCGGGCGCGGCCGGCATCGTCATGCTCGTGCTCGGATTCCTTGGCTTCGGCATGCTCCCGGTAGATACGGCCGGCCTGCTGCTGGTCGCGCTAGGGTTCGCGCTGATCGCGCTGGAACTCGTCATCCCGGGCGGAGTTGTGGGCGGGATTGGCCTGCTCGCCCTCGCCATCGGCGCCATCATCGCCTTCCGCGACACCCCAGCCGACCTGCGTCCCTCCTACTTCGTCTTCGGACTGCTGGCGTTCGTGTTCGTGGGCATGTTCACTACCATCGCCATGGGCATCAACCGCGTGCGCAAGACTTCCGCCGCCACTGGTACGGCCGCCCTCCTGGGCAAGCTCGCGACCGTGCGCTCCCCCCTCACGCCCGAGGGCTACGTGTTCATCGCCGGCGAACGCTGGAAGGCCCAGATCGACGACGGCGCCGCTGACACGGGCGACAAAGTGCGTATCATCGGCGCCGACGGATTCCGGCTCCGTGTGCACAAGGAGGAGAGCCCGTGACCCAGGAACCCCCCAAGACTCCATTGGGCGAGCTGCCCGAGGCCGTACCACCGACCGGCATGGCAACGCGCATCGTCCGGGCCATCCTCATCGGCTTCAGCGGGTTCTTCCTCATCATCCTCTTCCCGTTCTTCATCCGCGTCGTCGCGGAGTACGAACGCGGCGTCATCTTCCGGCTGGGCCGTCTCGTTGGGGCAAAGGGCCCCGGCCTCTTCGTCCTCCTGCCCTTCGTCGACCGCATGGTCAAGGTCGACCTCCGCACGGTCACGCTCGACGTCCCCGCCCAGGAAGCGATCACGCGCGACAACGTGACGGTGAAGGTGAACGCGGTCGTCTACTTCCGCGTCGTCGAGCCCACGGCCGCCGTTGTCATCATCCTCGACTACGTGCGCGCCACCTCCCAGATCTCTCAAACCACCCTGCGCTCCGTCCTCGGCCAGTCCGATCTCGACCAACTGCTCAGCGAGCGCGAGAACATCAACCAGAAGCTCCAGGTGATCATCGATGAGCAGACGGAGCCATGGGGGGTGAAGGTCAGCGCCGTGGAGGTGAAGGACGTGGAGCTGCCCTCGACCATGCAACGCGCCATGGCCCGCCAGGCCGAGGCCGAGCGCGAACGCCGCGCGAAGGTCATCGCCGCGGACGGCGAGTTCCAGGCATCCGAGCGCCTCCGCGAGGCGGCCGAAGTGATGGCGCGCGAGCCCATCAGCGTCCAGCTCCGCTACCTCCAGACCCTCACCGAGGTCGCCGCCGAGAACAACTCGACGATCGTCTTCCCCATCCCGATCGACCTCATCGAGATGTTCATGGACCGCGGGGACGACCGGGCATGATGGCGCGCGTCACGTTCACGCGGAGGTACTCGTAGGAGCTGGCGGCAGCCAGCCCTGCCGCCATGCCCACCCTCACTCCCACCCACGCCCGCCGCATCCTCCTCGCGGCACAGGGGCTCGCCTCCCAGCACCCCGCCGAGCCCGGCCCCGCAGACGTCCTCGCCGCCATCCGGCGGATGCACGCACTTCAGATCGACACGATCAGCGTCGTCGCCCGCAGCCCTTACCTTGTGCTCTGGTCCCGTCTGGGCGACTACGAGCCGAAGATGCTGGACCAGCTCCTCAACGACCACGCGATCTTCGAACACTGGTCACACGCCGCTTGCTTCCTCGACATCGCCGACTACCCCGCCTACCGCCGGATGATGCTCGACCGGCGCAGGCGCTGGATCGACCGCCAGGAGGCCTGGCTCGAGGCGAACAAGGACTTCTGCGACCACCTCCTCGCCCACATCCGTGCGAACGGCCCCGTCCGCTCCTCCGACTTCGAGCGGCCGGACGGCCAAAAGGGGAACGGCTGGTGGGACTGGAAGAAGGAGAAGCTCGCGCTGGAGCTGCTCAACACCCGCGGCGACCTCATGATCGCCGACCGCCACAACTTCCAGCGCATCTACGACCTCCGCGAGCGAGTCCTCCCCGAATGGGACGACTCTATGGCGCAACCGTTCGAGGATGCCCGCCGGTCGCTCATCTTCGACGTGGTTCGCTCGCTCGGCGTCGCACGCGCCGAATGGGTGGCGGAGAACCTGCAGTCACTGAACCTCGGCCTCGCGAAGAACCGCAAACGCCTGGCACTCGAGGAGTTCCGCGAGCTCGTGCCGGTCGAGGTCGAGGGCTGGAAGGCGCCGGGCTACGTCCACCCCGACAACCTGCCGCTGGTCGAGCAGGCTATGGCGGGCACGCTCCCACTCCCCGGAACGACCCTGCTCTCCCCGTTCGACCCCATCACCTGGGACCGCGCCCGCGCCCGGGAGCTCTTCGACTTCGACTACACAATCGAGTGCTACACACCGGCCCCGAAGCGGATCTACGGCTACTTCACCCTCCCAATCCTCCACCGCGACGCCCTCGTCGGCCGCCTCGACCCCAAAGCACACCGCAAAGAGGGCATCTTCGAGGTCAAGTCCATCCACCTTGAGCCGGGCGTGGAGCTGACCGCAGACCTGGTCGACGGGCTGCGCACTGCGCTTGTCAGAGCCGCCGCCTGGCACAAAACGCCCGAGCTAGTGATCGGCGAGACGAACCCACCGAAGCTGGGGAAGGCGCTCACTCGCACCCGTCGCTAACGCTCCGGGCTCTAATAATTCCCAGGCACGTCAGGCGGGGCGGACGGAGACATCCGCGGCGGCTACTGTCTCCTCTCCGCCCTCGTCCCGCGCCACTACCAGCTCCCCGTCGTCTGCGATCCGGACCGCCTCTCCGCTCCACGGCTCCTCGCCCGCGGGATGCACCGTCACGCGCCGGCCGAGCACCATGCTCAAGCTCCGGTACTCCGCCACTAGCTCGTCTTGCGGGAGCGCCACTGCCCGCTCCAGTTCATTGCACACCGCCGCCAGCAACGCCTCTCGCTCAACGTGGCGCCCGAGTGCCAATCGCAAGCTCGTCGCCGTCTCTCTCAACTCTAGATTCAGGGTCGGGTCGCCGTTCACGTTGATCCCGATCCCCGGGAAGGCCAGCGGCCCGCCCTCGCCCATCTCCGCGTCGATCAGGATGCCGCAAACCTTCCGCTCGCCCACCCAGATGTCGTTTGGCCACTTGATGCAGGCATCCGCGCCCTGCTCCCGCACCGCCCGGCACACCGCCAGCGGCACCGACACCGGCAGCGACCGGTGCGCCGCCGTGGAGAGCCGCAACACGAGCGTGAAGTACAGGTTCTCGCCGGGCGGGCTGTAGAACGACCGACCGCGCCGGCCGCGCCCTGCCCGTTGCTCCTCCGCAAGCGCCAGCGTCCCGTGCGGTGCGCCACCGTCCGCGAGCCCGCGCGCCAGCACCATCGTCGTCTCCGTCGCCGCCCGGTAAACGAAATACCGCCCGACCGCCTCGGTCTCCAACGCTTCCTGGAACCGCCTCGCCGAAAACACAGCGCAATCAGACGCAATCCCTCGCTCTACCGCAAGTGGCCGGGAATCCGAGCCCCGACCGCGAGGGAGGGCCACCAACCTGCTCCCACCACCGATCGACCACCACGCCCGCCCATCGGCCTATCGCAAGTGGCCGGAAATCCGAGCCCCGACCGCGAGGGGAGGGCGACCAACCTGCTCCCACCACCGTTCGACCGCCACACCCATAGCCGCCACGCTCCCGCGACCAGCGCTCCGTACTCCGGCCGGCAGGCCGGAGCCCCACGCAACCACGGATCCCGCGGGACAGTAAAAGGCCCGGGCTTAATTTTGCCCGGGCCTTGATCTCGCAGCTAAGGCCTGAGCCTCAGGAGGAGGTCACCTCCAGCGCTGAGGTCAGGCCGTAACTACGACTGTGATCGTCCATGCGCATCACCTCCTTCCTTGCCCTGCACGCTACCAACTGTTAAGAACCGCGTCAATACGAACGAGGCCGGAAGATCGGAAGCTCCACCTTCGCCTTTCTCGTTTCGCCTCCACGCCCTACCATCGAAGCTGTCTTTACTGTTCAGGCGGCGCCTGTTCCTGCCCCGGCAGGACCAAATCTATGCAGCCGTACATTTTGGAGTGCTCTTGGTTACCCCCGTCTCAATGAAGCAGCTCCTGGAGGCCGGCGTTCACTTCGGCCACCAGACCCGCCGTTGGAACCCGAAGATGCGCCACTTCATCTTCACCGAGCGCAACGGCATCCACATCATCGACCTCCAGCAGACCGTCACCCGCCTCGATGAGGCGATCAACTTCATCCGCGACGCCGTCGCGGGGGGCAGCGAGGTGCTCGTCATCGGCACCAAGAAGCAGGCCCGCGAGACCGTCGAGATGGAAGCCGAGCGCGCGAACATGCCGTTCGTCAACAACCGCTGGCTCGGTGGCACCCTCACGAACTTCCGCACCATCCAGGCCCGCATCAAGCACCTGCACACCCTCGAGAACTCGGTCGCGCGCGGTGAGTTCTCCCGCCTCACGAAGAAGGAACAGCTCGACATCAACAACGAGATCGAGCGCCTCAATCGATACTTCGGCGGCATCAAGCACATGGATCGCCTCCCCTCCGCCGTGTTCATCATCGACACCGTGAAGGAGGCCATCGCCGTCGCTGAGTGCAAGCGGCTGGGCATCCCGATCGTCTCGCTCGTCGATACGAACTGCGACCCCGACCCCATCACGTACCCCATACCGAGCAACGACGACGCCATCCGCGCCATCAAGCTCATCCTCGGCAAGGTGGCCGACGCCGCCATCGAGGGCCGTGCCGCACGCGAGTCGGGGGTTGGCCCGGGCGTCCACGGGGACGACCTCGCCCGCCTCGCCGAGCAGGGTGTCGCCACGGGCGAATACTCCGCATCCCCGGACGAGGAGGCGGCTCAGGAAGGCGGGGCGAGCGTCACCGTCATCTCGGCCGCTCAGCAGGCGGCTGCGACCGCGCCCCCACCCGCTGCCGCCGAACCAGCCGCTGCCGAGGCACCCGCTCCGCCGGCCCCGGCTGCGCCGGAAGCTTCCACGGCTGAAGCCGCGCCCGAGGCCGAATCTGCGCCCGAGCCGGAACCCGCACCAGCTCCATCAACCGAAAGCACCCAGGAGTAGACCGACCCCGTGGAAATCACTACTGCAATGATTAAGGAGCTCCGCGACCTCACCGGGGCCGGCGTCATGGCTGCCAAGCGCGCTCTCGAGCAAGCCAACGGCGACATGAAGCGCGCCGCGGAGATCATCCGCGAGGAAGGGGCCATGCACGCCGCGAAGCGGGCCGACCGCGAGACCAAAAACGGCGTGGTCGAAGCCTACATCCACGCGAATGGCCGCATCGGCGTGCTCGTCGAGCTCAACTGCGAGACCGACTTCGTCGCCAATACCGAAGACTTCCGCACCCTCGCCCGGAACATCGCCATGCAGGTCGCCGCGATGGCCCCGCAGTGCACCGCACCCGAGGACCGCACCTCCGAGATGGAAGGGCCGGACGACGAGGTCGCCCTTCTCTCTCAAGCCTGGATTAAGGACCCCGGACGCAACGTCGGCGACATGATCAAGGAAGTCGTCGCAAAGACCCACGAGAACATCCGCGTCAGCCGGTTCGTGCGTTACGAGCTGGGCCGCTGAGCCCCGAGGAGGCGTCGATGCACCGGCGCTACAAGCGCGCGATGTTGAAGCTGAGCGGCGAAGCCCTCATGGGCGACCGGCCCTTCGGCATCGACGCCGCCACCATCAACTCAGTCGCCCAGCAACTCGCCCGCGCCGTGGAGAAGGGCGTCGAGGTTGCGGCTGTTATCGGCGGCGGGAACTTCTGGCGCGGCGCCCAGGTGGCGGAGACCGGCATGGACCGCGCCACCGCCGACTACGCGGGCATGCTGGGCACGATCATGAACGCCCTCGCCATGCAGGACGCCCTCGAGAAGGTCGGCGCCACGGTGCGCACCCAGACGGCGCTCTCCATCGCGCAGGTCGCCGAGCCGTACATCCGCCGGCGCGCCATGCGCCACCTGGAGAAGGGGCGCGTCGTCCTCTTCGCCGCGGGCACCGGCAACCCCTACATGACCACCGACACGGCCGCCGCCCTTCGCGCCATCGAGACGGACTGCGAGGTCGTGCTGATGGCCAAGAACGGCGTCGATGGCGTCTACGATGCCGACCCGAAGAAGGTCCCAGGTGCGCGCCGCCTGGAGCACCTCACCCACATCGACGCCATCCAGCAGCAGATCCAGGTGATGGATATCACCGCCCTGAGCCTCTGCATGGAGAACGACCTCCCCATCATCGTCTTCGATGTCCGCGCCCCCGATGGCATCTTCCGGGCGCTCACCGGCGAGCACGTTGGCACAATCGTGACCTCGGAGGCCCCAGAGGCCGCACCCACGATCTAGACTTCGAAGGAGGACCCCATGAGCACCGACCCTGACGAGATCCTTCTAGACGCGGACGACAAGATGGACAGCGCGGTGCAGGCCCTCCGGCGCGAGCTCAACGGTCTGCGCACCGGCCGCGCCCACCCCAGTCTCATCGAGACCCTCACGGTCGACTACTACGGCGCGATGACCCCCCTCAAGCAGCTGGGCTCGATTAACGCGCCTGAAGCGCGCCTCCTCACCATCCAGGTCTGGGATCGCGGTGCGGTCAGGGCGATCGAGAAGGCCATCCAGTCGTCCGACCTCGGCCTCAACCCCGCGATCGACGGCCAGATCATCCGCCTCCCCATCCCCGCACTCACCGAGCAGCGCCGCAAGGACCTCGTGAAAATGGTCCACCACAAGACGGAAGAGGCGCGCGTGGCCGTCCGCAACGTGCGCCGCCACCACCACGATGAGCTGCGCAAAGCCGAGAAGGATGGCGACATCTCACAGGACGACCTCCGGCGCCACGAGGAGGAGCTGCAGAAGATCACCGATCGCCACGTGGGCATCATCGAAAGCGAGGGGAAAAAGAAGGAGGCCGATCTCCTTGAGGTCTGACCCGGCCACCCCTGAGCAGGCGCGGCAGCAGGCCGAAGCGACGAACCCCCTGGGCGACATCATCTCGCCCATCTCCGGGGGACGCGTGCCGCGCCACGTGGCGGTCATCATGGACGGCAACGGCCGCTGGGCGACCCAACGCGGCCTTCCCCGCGCGGCCGGCCACCGCGCAGGCACCGAGAACATCCGTCGCGTGATCGAACGTTTCGCCGACCACGGCATCCAGCACCTCACCCTCTACGCCTTCAGCACGGAGAACTGGAACCGCCCCCAGCGCGAGGTTCGCACCCTCATCCGCCTTCTCCGCCTGTTCCTCCGCCGCGAGCTCGGTAACCTCCACCGCAATAACGTGCGGCTGCTCATGCTCGGCCACATGGAGTCTCTCCCGGAGTGGCTCCAGGAACAGGTCGCTGACGCCATCACGAAGACCGCGGACAACGACGGCATGACCCTGAACATCTGCTTCAGCTACGGTGGCCGCGATGACATCGTCCAGGCGGTGCGCGCTGCCATGCGTGCCGAGCTCTCGCCGGAGGATGTGACCGAGGAGTCGTTCTCGCAGTACCTCTACACCGGCACCCAGCCCGACCCGGACCTGGTGATCCGCACCGCTGGGGACCATCGCATCTCGAACTTCCTCCTCTGGCAGGCCGCATACGCCGAGCTCTACTTCACGGACACCTTTTGGCCCGACTTCGGCCGCGAGGACATCGACATGGCCCTCTCCGAGTATGGCCGCCGCAAGCGGAAGTTCGGCGGCCTCCTCCCGGAGGACCTCGAAGCCCTCCACGGCACGTAGACTGCGCTCACCGTGAGCGAACCGTCCCCCCTCACCGCCACGCCGCGAGCCTCGAACCTCCAGCTCCGGCTCGCCACAGCGGTGGTTGGGCTACCGCTGGTTGTCGCTGTGATTTGGATTGGTGGCTGGCTCTTCGCGCTGGTGGCGGGCGCCATCGCCTTCCTCGCCGCTGCCGAATTCATCCGGGGCTGGCTCTTCCCCTCCATGCCGCTCTCCGCCGTTGTCCCCCAGGCCACCGGGTTCGGCGCAGCCGCGCTCATGGTTGGCGGCGCGCACTGGAACGAGAACTTCGTGGTGCTGGGCGTCGTCTTCGCCGCCTTCTTCCTGCTCCTCGGCTACACCCGCATCCTCCGGAACTCGCCCCGCAGGCCCTACCGCGTGCTGGGAGGCTGCTTGCTCTACGTGGGCCTCCTGCTCTCCACGCTCGTCCTCGTCCGCGACTCTGACGACGGCCGTTCGTGGGTGTTCCTTGGCATCCTCGCCACCTTCGCCACCGATACCGGCGCTTACGTCGTGGGCCGCGCCATCGGCCGCCACAAGCTGGCCCCGTCGATCAGCCCCGGCAAGACGCGTGAAGGCGCGGTCGGCGGCTGGATCGCGGGTGGGGCCGCCGTATTCGCCCTCAACGCCCTCCTCGAGACGGACGTCACCGCCGCCGAGGTCGCGCCCCTCGCCCTCGTCCTCCCCGTCGCCGCGCAGACCGGCGACCTCTTCGAGAGTTGGATGAAGCGCCGCATGGGCATCAAAGACTCCTCCCAGCTCCTCCCCGGCCACGGAGGTCTGCTCGACCGCCTCGACTCCATCCTCTTCGTCATGCCCGTCCTTTACGTCTTCCTTCGAATAGCGACGTAGCCAGAGCCGCGACTGACAAGGAGCGGGCGCGTGCTCCAACCACCGAGTCCAGGCCACTCCCACCGAATCGATATCTGGGCGCGTGCTCCGACCACCAAGTCCAGGCCGCTCCCACCGAATCGACATCTGGGCACGTGCTTCCCAAATCATCGCCCGCTTTCCGTTACCATCCTCCTGAAGCCATGCCCGCCGCCACGTTCCCCGCCGACCTCCAGCACCGCTACGACGTGGTCAACGGCATCCGCATGCACTGGGTGGAAGCCGGCAGCGGTCCCGAGACCATCCTTTTCCTCCACGGGTTCCCCGAGCAGTGGTACTCGTGGCGTCACCAGATCGCCGAGCTCTCCGGCGACTACCGGGTGGTCGCCCCAGACCAGCGCGGCTACAACGAGACCGAGGCCCAGGGCCCGTACGATACCGATACCCTTCAGCAGGACATCCTCGAGCTCATCCAGCTCCTCGGAGTCGAGAAGGTCCACCTCGTGGCCCACGATTGGGGCGCCGCCATCGCCTGGCTCATCGCCCTCAATCATCCCGAGGTGTTGCACTCGCTCGTTATCATGAACGTGCCCCACCCGAAGGTCTTCGAGAAGGGCATTCGCCGGCCGCGCCAGATGTTGCGCAGTTGGTACATCCTCGCCTTCCAGCTTCCCTGGCTGCCCGAACGGGGCGTTTCCCGAGATGACTACCGCTGGCTCGCGCGCAGCATGATCCGCCAGTGCGCGCCCGGCACGTTCACCCGGGACGATATCAAGACCATGCTCGAGGGCTGGCGCTACCAGGGCCTCGGCGGGGGCATCAACTGGTACCGGGCCGCGGTGCGAGACCGCAAGCCTCTTCCCGACCCCGTCCCGGCGATCGACGTCCCAACGACGCTCATCTGGGGCGACAACGATGTCGCCCTCGGCAAGGAGCTCACCTATGGGACGGAAGATTATGTCTCGAACCTGACCGTCAACTATCTGCCTGGCGTCAGCCACTGGGTCCAGCAGGAGGCCCCCGCCCAGGTCAACGCCCACCTGCGCGAGCACCTCGCCCGGGTCCACGCAACGTGACCGATTCCGACGGCGGGCTCCACCTGCGCCGCCCGCACATGGATGACTTCGTCTTCGAGGGGGAAGAGACACCCGTCCTTCTCCGGCCGCCGGTGGTCATCGGCCTCATCCTCTTCTTCCTCGCGCTCGTCGCTGCCTACGTCATTGCCGTCGTCTTCTTCGACGTCTCCCTCGACGTCGACGCCGAGCCCTTCCAGGAATGGGTCGAGGACCTCGGGTGGTGGGGGCCGCTTGCCTATATGGGCCTCCTCGCCCTCTCCGTGCTCATCGCCCCAATCCCGAACGCACCCATCTTCGTCGCGGCCGGCCTTGTCTGGGGACCCGTGCTCGGGACCGTTTACAGCATGGGCGGCATGGCCCTGGGCTCCATCATCGCCTTCTACGCGGCGCGGTGGGTCGGGCGGCGGCACCTCGCCCGGCTGGTGGGCCACAAGGCCGCCGAGCGCCTCGATGACCTCGCCGAGCGCATGGGCGGCCGCCTCATCTTCTGGGCGCGCATGCTCCCCGCCGTGAACTTCGATTACATCAGCTTTCTCGCCGGGTTAACTTCCATCCGCTTCTGGACGTTCTTCCTCTACAGCATGCTCGGCATGTTGCTGCCCACCACCGTCGCCGTTGTCGCGGGTGATGGGCTCGGCAAAGACATCCGCATCACACTTTTCGCCGCCGGCCTCTGGGTCACCGGCATCGCCGCCAGCGCAGGGTACTTCTGGTACCGCCACCGCCGTTCACAATCAGCCCGCAGACTCGCACTCAGTGAAGAACGGTAACGAAATACAGCGGTTCACAGACTATCCGTCAGGGTTGCGCCTATCTCTCATCTTTCCGGGAGAACGCACAATCCCGCCAGCTAAAGCGTAAGACTGAAGAGAACATGACCACGCATCCGTCTCCCATGCATCTGCGGCTCGTCACCGGCCACGTCGGGACGCGCCCATTGCCGCTCACCGGCCGCCAGGGCCAGCGTCGCGCCGCCCTCAAGCAGGGCGCTACAGACGTGCTCGACCGCCGTGAGCTGTTCGAGACGGTGGAACGCGTGGGGGAAATCGCCCCTGCGGCGCCGCTTTCGTTCCTCGTGGTCACGGTGGACGGCCTGGCAGAACTTGCCCGTGACGAGGCCACCCTCACGATGCGCCTGGTCTCCGGCCGCGTGCGCTCGCTTACCCGCGCCGTCGACGCCGTCGGCCGCATGGGCGAGGCGTCGCTGGGCGTGCTCCTCCAGGGCACGGGCGTGACCGCCGCCGGCGCCGTCGCCGCGCGCCTCTCGCACCACATCTCCCAGGTGGTCCGAGGCCTGAACCCCCAGCTCGGCGTGCACGTCACCGCCGCCACGGGCACCGGCGCCAACTGGCCCACCCTCCCGGTCGCCGCCACCCCCACCCTCCCCGACTGCGGATAGTCATCGCTATCACACCCGCCGTTCGGGTAGCTGCGGCCGCCTCTGGCCGCGGGAGGCCTGAGAACCATCGTGCCTGCCGGGAGGGAGCGACCAGCGAAGCGAAGTCGCCGCAGCACCTGCCCGGCTCGCCGTTCGACACCCAGGGAGCTCTCCCCTCACCCGCCGGCGTGGGTGAGGGCGGGATCACGCCGTTCTCGCGGTTCAATCCGCGCGAACTAGCGGCACCCCAATATCCCCACCCTCGCGCAGGTCCAGCACCACCGCCACTTCCTTGCAGTTCGTGAAGAACGGGCACCGCACACACTCGTTCCACACCTTCTGCGGGAACTCCATCACATTCGCGACCCGGAACGACTGCTTCTCGAAGAACGCCGGCTTGTAGGTCAGCGCGAACACCCGCTCGATCCCAAATCGCTTCGCCTCCTCGAGGCACGACGACACCAGCGCCGCTCCGATGCCCTTCGCCTGCACATCCTCCGCTACCGCCAGCGACCGCACCTCCGCGAGGTCGCGGCCCATGATGTGAAGCGACGCGCATCCCACGAGTGCTCCCTCGAGCCGCGCCACCTTGAAGTCGCGCACCGCCTCGTAGACTTCGCTCACCGGCCGGTGCAGCATCTCGCCCCTGTCGGCCCAATAGCCGACCAACCCTGAAATGGCCTCGGCGTCGTCCAGCGTCGCCGGTTCAATCGAAAACACGTACCTCTCCCTGCGAAAAGGCGGGCCGCGGCCCGCAGGAGGAATCGATCACCGTCGCCCGCGCGCAGGGGCGACGTGCGTGCCGTCGCCCCGAGATCCTCCGTCAGTCGCACCACTCGCCATGAGAATCCCAGCATAGCACGGAGAGACGAGGTCCCTAGTCGAAAGTCCCTGGTCGAAAGTCCAATGACGGTGGCCCACTGAGCACTCAGCACTCAGCACTGAGCCCTGAGCCCTGAGCACTTTGGACCCCGGGCCTTCGCCTTTCGACTTCCAACTCCCCCTCGCGTACAGTCGCCCCATGCGTGTCGCGATCATGGGCCAGGCGGCGTTCGGTGAGGCCGTGCTCAAGCGCTTGCGGGACGATGGCATCGAGATCGCGGGCGTGAGCGCCCCCCAACCGCCCGACCCCTCCCGGCCCGACGCCCTCTGGGCGGCCGCTGAGCAATCAGGCCTCGACCCCATCGATACAGCCTCCCTCAAGGAGCCGGGCGGCCTCGCCCGCTGGCAGGCGCTCAACGCCGACCTCTGCGTGATGGCCTTCGTCACCGAGATCCTCCCCGATGAGGCGTTCTCGGCGCCGCGCCTGGGGACCATCCAGTACCACCCCAGCCTCCTGCCCCTCCACCGCGGGAACGCCGCCATCAACTGGGCCATCATCAACCGCGAGACCGTCACCGGGCTCACCATCTTCTGGCCCGACAAGGGCATCGACACGGGGCCTATCCTCCTCCAGAAGGAGGTGAACGTCGGCCCCGAGGACACAGTGGGATCGCTCTACTTCGAGCAGCTCTTCCCGCTCGGCGTCGACGCCGTTGCGGAGGCTGTGCGGCTCGTGACCGCTGGCGAGGCGCCGAGCGTGCCCCAGGACCACATGCAGGCAACGTACGAGCCGCCCTGCCGCGAGGAGCACGCGAAGATCGCCTGGCACGCGCCCGCGACCGAGCTCCACGCCCTCATCCGCGGCTGCAACCCTCAGCCCGGCGCCTGGACCATCTTCAAAGACGAGAAGCTCGGCGTCTTCGACGTTCGCCTCACCGGAAAGCAGGAGCCGGGCATGCCGGGGCGCGTCCTCCGCATTGACGAAGACGGCTTCGAGGTCCGCCTCAACGGCGGTGTCCTCCGCGTCCTCCGCGTCCAGCCCGCGGGCGGGAAGAAGCTCCCCGCCACCGAGTGGGCCCAGTCCGTCGGCCTGAAAGAAGGCTTTCGCTTCCGCTAGGTCCGATCAGAGCCGCGACTGACAAGGAGCGGGCGCGCACCACTATTGCAGAAGTCGGCTCCCGCTCAGTTCCCCGTCGGCGTCGGGAAGGTGGTCGGTGGCCGCGTGGCCTCCGCCGGCGGGTCGTCGTCATCATCATCGTCGTTATTGTTGCCCGTCTTCCGCACGTTGATGCTTACGGAAAGGCTCAAGGGCGTCACAGGGTCATCCACCGACAGCCGCACCGTGTACACCCCTGTCTGCAGCGTGTTGATGTCGATGATGCCGAGCTGCCCGTTCTGGGAGCCGGTGCCCGACCCAATCTGCGTCCACTCCGAGGGGCTCGCTCCCCGCCCGATTTCGAGCTTCCAGTTCTTGCCCGCCGAGATGTTCACCGCGCCAACCACTTGCGTGGAGGACGTAACCTGCTTGCCGTTCGACAGGTTCGCGATGTTCAGCGGGCTCTGGCCCGTGCTCTTCTCTGTGGGCGCGATGGGGATGTTGCGGGTCTTCGCGAGCTCGACCGCCAGCTCCGGCTTGAACTCCGGCAACTTCACAAACTTCCGCATCGCGCGGTATTGCGCCGGCGTCTGTTCGCTCGCCAGCAGGCCGTTGCGCGTGTCGACCTCCTTCTCCTCGCACTCCGACTCGTACTTCACGTCGGTCCGCACCCAGCCCGTGACTTTCTGGTCGCAGCCGCCCGTCAGGCCGCGGTCTGTCGAGACGGTCTCGACCTCCCTCCGGGCCACGTTGGACGGCTGCAGCGCCGCAAAGCCCTCATATTCTGCCGGGATCAGGCCCTTCCCCTTCATGAGCGAGTGGTAGGTCCCCATCCACGTCTTGAAGAGCTTCGACGTGGCGTTCGCAGCTGCAAAGCTGCTGTCGTTCACCAGCTCGTTGGTGGCGTTACCGATCCACACCGCCGTGCCCGCATAGCGCGAGTAGCCGGTCATCCACGTCTCGAGCGTGTCACGCGCGCTCAGCGGGCCTTGCTGCGTCCCCGTCTTGATGCCAGTTGGGATGAGGTTGCCATCCAGGTCGAACGAGTCGAGGCGCAGGTCGTCGTTGCTGGTGCCGCAGCCCCAGATGATGAACCGCGCGGTGCAGTCCGTCATGATCGTCGAAAGGAGCCACGCAGACCCGGGGTCCACCACTTGCTCGCGCACGAGCTTGTCCTCGGTCATCTCCCAGATGGCGTTCCCGTCCTTATCCGCGACCTTGAGGATGACCACCGGGTCGAGGGTGCGGGTCCCCTGCAGGCGGATGTGCCCCCGCTCGAACGCGAGCTTCTGCTCCTTCGCCAGGTCCCAGTCCGCGCCTTCGTGCGTGAAGGTCCCCTTGAGGTCGCCCAGCTCCACGAACTCCGCGTGGTGCGGCAGGCCGACCATCACGCCCATGTTCGCGAACACCGTGTCCATGTAGGCCATGTCGATCGCGCGGATGTTCGCGCCACCGGTCGCGATCGAAGCACCGTAGGTAACCGCCGCATGCTCCACGAACGTCGGGTCGAAATGCTGCTCGAGCGTCGTGATCCCGAGCTTCTTCGCCATTTCGATCACGTTGTCCGCCCCCGACTCCGCTGCCGCGCGGAAGGCCGGCACATTCTGTGAACCGCCGAGGCCCGCTCGCGCGGAGATCATGCCCTCAGTCGAGCCGCCCGTGCGTGGATTGGTGATCGCTGTCCCTTCGATGGTGAGGGGGCTGGTGTCCCAGAAGGTGCTGTAGGGGTGCTTCTTCAGCGTGTCGAACCACGTCAGGTAGACCGCCGGCTTGAACGACGAGCCGGGCTGATTCACCTCGTTCAGCTGGTCGATCTTGCCGGCCACGCGCGGGTCGGAGGTGTAGCTGGGGTCGCGGTTCGGCGCGTAAATCATGATCTGTCCATTCCGTGGGTCGATCGTGGTGATGGCACCGTTGTTGCACTCGCACCCGTTATTTAGCCCGCCCTCGATGAACCCGCGGAGCATCACCATCGCCGTCTGCGTAGCCTCGTAGTCCAGGGTAGTGGTCACATCCCAGCCCGCCGCGTGCACCCACTGCGTGCAGTCCACTGCGTCCTCGTCGATCGGCAGCTCCCCCGCCTCGCACATCCGCACGAGCCGCGGCTCGACCTGGTTGTCGATGAACGCCTCAGCCTTCAGGTCGTTGGACGCCAGGTACACGAGCAGCGGCTCCGCCTTGGCCGCGTCCACCTCTTCGCGCGTCGCCCGGTCGTGCTCCACCATCAGGTCGAGCACCGCCTCCTGGCGCACCTTCGCTGCTCCGCCAACCGTGCACTGGCCGTCGACGACGATGTACTGGTCGACGTCGTCCTTGATGCAATTGAGCCGCGGGTGGTAGTCAGTCGGGAACTGCGGCACGCCCGCCAGCAGCGCTGACTCGGCGAGCGTCAATTCGCTCGCGTCCTTGTGGAAGTAACCTTCCGCCGCCGCCTGCACACCGATGTACCGGTCGGCGTAGGAGATCTGGTTGAGGTACCACTTCAGGATGTCGTCCTTGCTGTAGTCCTGTTCCAGCTCCAGCGCGTACGCGATCTCCTTGAGCTTGCGCTTCACCGTGCGCTCTGCCACGCAGTCCCGCGAACCCTCACCGATGCTTGGGCAGATGTAGACGTTCTTGATTAGCTGCTGGGTGATCGACGAGCCACCGGTCCCGCCGCCCGTCTCCCGCTCAGTCACGTATTCGAACCCGGCCCGCGCCAGGCCACTGACGTTCACCCCCGGGTGGTCCCAAAACTCATTGTCCTCGGTCGAAATCGTAGCGTTGATCATGTGCTCCGAAATCTGGTCGAGCGGGACCGGCTCGAGGAGCTGCGCGTCGGGGTTCGTGAGCGCACCCAGGGCCACGCCTTCCCGATCGAAGATCTCGGTCAGCCCCACGTTGGACTGCCGGAGCTTCTCCTCGATTGGCACATAGTCGTCGGCGTAGGCCTGGTACGTGGCGAAGAGTGCGCCCACCCCCGCGACCGCCGTGATGGAGCCCAGGATCGCGACCCCGAGCAGCGCCATCAGCCACCAGGGGATGCCCTGCTTCCGCCGCGTCCGGCGGGTGTGCAGCAGGCGCCGTTTATGGAGTGTATTCATATCAGGCCCGGTTCCGAGCGTAGCAAAGGCCTGCCAACGGGCCACACGCGGCGGTAAAGCGCGCCGTCTTGTAACCTTTTCTCATGTCTCTCACCAACGACGATGTCCTGCACATCGCACGCCTCGCCCGCATCAAGCTCACGGGCGCCGATGTCGATCGCTTCGCTGCCCAGCTCTCCGGCATCCTCGACCATTTCGCCGCGCTCGCCGCCGTCGATACCGGCGATCTCGAGCCCACGGCGCATCCTCTCCCTCTCTCTAACGTCATGCGCGAAGACGAAGTTGCAGCCTCGCTCACCCGGGATGAAGCGCTGGTAAACGCGCCCCAGACAGAGGACGGATACATCCGCGTGCGGGCAGTCCTCGAATGAGCGACCTCTGGCGGCTGACCGCCCACGAGGCCCACGAGAAGCTGCGCGCGAAGGAGTTCACCAGCATCGAGCTAACTCGCTCCGTGCTCGACCGCATCGAGGCCGTCGAGCCTCAGGTGCGCGCCTACATCACGGTCACCGCGGACCTCGCCCTCGAACAGGCCCGCGAAGCCGACGCCCGCTACGAGTCCGGCAACGCCACGCCCCTCACCGGCATCCCCGTCGCCGTAAAGGACCTCATTGTGACGAAGGGCACGCGCACCACCGCGGGCTCGAAGATCCTCGAGAATTTCGTGCCTCCGTACGACAGCCACGTCTACGAGCAGCTCCTCAAGGCCGGCGCGGTGATGGTCGGCAAGGCGAACATGGACGAGTTCGCGATGGGCTCGAGCACGGAGCACTCCGCCTACGGCCCGACGCACAATCCGTGGCAGCTGGACCTCGTCCCCGGCGGCTCATCCGGGGGAAGCGCCGCAGCCATCGCCGCGGGCGAAGCGCTCGTCTCGCTCGGCAGCGACACGGGCGGTTCCATCCGCCAGCCGGCCTCCCTTTGTGGTGTGGTTGGCCTCGATCCCACCTACGGGCGCGTTTCGCGGTACGGGATCGTCGCCTTCGGGTCCTCGCTCGACCAGGTCGGACCCATTGGCCGCGACGTCGAGGACGTGGCCACGATGCTCACCTGCATCGCCGGCCACGACCCCCGCGATTCCACCAGCAACCCCGAGCCGATGCCCGACTTCCGCCACTACCTCGGCCGCGACATCAAGGGCATGCGCGTCGGCGTCCCGCGCGAGTACTTCATCGAAGGCATGGAGGAGGGCGTGAAGGAGCGCATCAGCGAGGCGCTCCGCGTGTTGGAGGATCTCGGCTGCGAGGTCGACCGCGACCTCTCGCTGCCCAGCACCGAGCACGCGCTCGCCGTCTACTACATCATCGCCCCGAGCGAGGCATCCGCGAACCTGGCCCGCTACGACGGCGTGAAGTACGGCTTTAGCGACCACTCCGGCGGCACTATGTGGGAGGACATGGAGCGCACCCGCGCCGAGGGCTTCGGCGCCGAGGTGAAGCGCCGCATCATGCTCGGCACCTACGCCCTTTCCGCCGGCTACTACGACGCCTATTACCTCAAGGCCCAGAAGGTGCGGACGCTCATCAACAACGAGTTCGCCGACGCCTTCGACCGCTACGACGTGATCGTCACGCCCACCTCGCCCACGGTCGCCTTCCCCATCGGCGCCAAGGTGGACGACCCCTACGCGATGTACCTGAACGACATCTACACGCTGCCCTCCTCGGTGGCCGGCCTGCCCGCCATCAGCGTCCCCTGCGGCCTCAGCGAGGGCCTCCCGGTCGGGCTCCAGGTCATCGGCAACTTCTTCGACGAAGGCCGCATTCTCCAAACCGCCCACGCCTTCGAACAGGCCCTCGGCGGCGCGAACACCCTGCCGGACGTTCGGTAGTCGAGGCCCCCTGCGGCCTCGGGTCACGCCACCAGGTTCGCCTTCAGCCCGGACCGCCGCCGCGCGCGCTACTCTCGGCGTTCCTCGAATCGCGTCAACCGCTCTCGCAGCTCACCAATGATCGTCCCCATCTGCTCGAAATCCGAAGGCAACACCTCGCCACGGATGTCCGCGATCAACCGCTCCGGCTCCACACCCAACTGCTGGATGAGGTGCGCAACATCGTGCTCGTAGACTCCGACACGACCGAAGTCCCCCTGCCGGTAGAGCGACGGCAGCGCGAAAAGCTTCATCAGCACGAGCCCCTCGGGTGTCGCGCAGCGGAGATCTCGGCCGGCGAACGAGCTCCGCTCCGAGTACCGGTCACATACCACCCGGAACACCGCGTTCGAGGTCAGCAGCAGGCCGAGCTGCACGCCGCCGAACATCGCGCGTCCGAAGTCGTTGTCCCGGGAAAGCAGTTCGAGCTCGGGCAGCCGGTCCAGGTCGCCCGGATCGAGGATCAGGTCGATGTCGCGAGTGTTCCGCCCCGGCACGTACTGCAACACCGCAAGCCCGCCCACCAGGACGTATTCCACCCCGCGGGACTCGAGGAGGTCGAACAGGCCAGTCGTCGCGCGATGCAACTCGTCATAGCCCACCGGCTCCTCCGCCAGGGTCCGCAGATCGCCGAGACGGGCGTCGCGCAGCACCTCGGCGATGTCGATGTTCCGGGTCTCGGTCATATGTCCATTGTATCCTGGGAAACGCCTTACCCCGCCGCGCCACACCCCCCGGCACATCGACAGCGAACCGCTCGCGCACTTCGATGCCGCCCGGGGCCTGCTCCTTGCAGGCGCCGCAGCGGATGCAGAGCTGGGTCCACGACCAGGCCCTCGCACACCGGTCCCTTTCGAGTCGACCTCCGCCAGACTTAGCCCTCGAACAGCCGCCAGTTCCCCTCGGAGACGACCTCGACGGCACCAGCGACCACCTTGATCGCCGTCTCGTCGTCGATCGCATACGCCGGACCCGCGATGCCGGCCGCCCATCGCTCCGCGTCGGCCATGGTGTTCTCCGGGAGGTCCGGGTTGTCCAGGTGGGGAAAGATCGAGAAGTCGACCAGTCCCAGCGTCTCATCGCCACCGGTCGGCGGTTCCCAGTGGACGAAGTCCTCCCCGATCCTCGGCGTCATCACCATGCTCCCCGCGCTCAGTCCCACCCAGACCGTCTCGGGCAGTGACGGCAGCAGGTCCGCCAGCCCTGACTGCCGCATCCAGTGAGCCAGGTACAGCGCGTCGCCGCCACCCACAAGCAGCACGTCTGTCTTGCGCACCCACGGCACCCAGCGCTCTTCGCCGATGGTGGGAAGCGCGGTGAGCTCTAGCACCCCTACGGACTTCCAGCCCAGCTCGACCATGGGCGCCTCCGGCTGGTGCCCGCCGATGAAACGCCATGCCCCATCAGGACGGACCATGGGATGTCCATACATCGCGGTGGGAGTGCAGAGGGCGTGCGACTCGGCGATCGGCTTCCCCAGCAGCTCGACCAGTGCGTCGCAGATGCTCGTGTTCTTGATGCCAGCGGACGTGAGAAGCAGTTTCATAGTCTTTCCCTGGTTATCCGGCGAACGAGCCGGCCGACTGTTCTGCGTGAGGCAGATTGGATTGACTACGCCTCGCTCTTACCCCGCCGCCGGGACCGCCACCATCGCCACGTCCGCCGCGTAGCGCTCGCGCACTTCGATGCCGTCAGGGGCCTGCTCCTTGCAGGCGCCGCAGCGGATGCAGAGTTGGTCCACGATCAGGTACTGGCCCGCCTCGCGCTGGACCGCATTCGTCGGGCAGATTTCCTCCGCCGCCGGCAGGCCTGGGTCGCTCTGCGACCTCACGCGGTACTCGATCAGCCCCGTGCAAACGTGCGCGCGGCAGCGCTTCTCCACGATGTGCTCGTCGAACTCGTCCCGGAAGGACTTCAGCGCCGTCTTCACTGTCGTCATCGCGAACTGGCCGTGCAGACAATTCGACCACACCAGGGTCTGCACCAGTCCGTCGAGCTTCTCGATGTCCGTATCGCGCCCGCCACCCTGCTCTATGCGGCGCAATATCTCGACTGCGCGCTGCGTCCCGCCGTGACAGGTCGTGCAGCGCCCGCAGCTCTCGTCCTCGCAAAACCCGAGGAAGAACTTGCACATATCGATCACGCACGCCGTCTCGTCGAAGAACACAATTCCGCCCGATCCCAGGAACATCCCGCGCTCGCGGTAGGGGTCGAGCGTGAGCGTGAGGTCCGCATCAGCGGCATTCAGCATGCCGGAGAGCGGCCCGCCGGGTTGCCAACCCTTGAGTGTGCTCCCTTCCTTCATACCACCCGCGTACTGCTCCATTACGCCGCGCACGCCCGGCCCGAAGGGGATCTCGATGCACCCGGCCCAGTTGATCGCGCCGGAGAAGGTGAACATCTTCGTGCCCTTCTCCTTGGCGTCGCTCACGCCGCTCCACCACGCCGCGCCGTTGCGCATGATCATGGGCGCGTTCGCGTACGACTCCACGTTGTTCACGTTCGAGGGCTTGTTCCACAACCCCGCCTGCGCCGGGAACGGTGGCTTGATGCGTGGCATGCCCCGGTAGCCATCGATCGACTCGATGAGCCCCGTCTCCTCGCCGCAGACGTACGATCCCGCGCCCTTCACGACGATCAGGTCGAAGTCCTTGCCCGTGCCGAGAATGTTCTTGCCCAGCAGCCCCTTCGCGTACGCCTGGTCGATCGCCTTGCGCATGCGGTCGATGGCCAGCGGGTACTCGTAGCGGATGTAGATGTAGCCCTCGGTCGAGAGTCCCGCCAGCGCGGCGATGAGCATGCCCTCGACGATGAGCTGCGGGTCCCCCTCCATCAGGATGCGGTTCACCCACGCTCCCGGGTCGCCCTCGTCGGCGTTGCAGATCATGTACCGCGGGTCCGCCGTCGCGCTGCGCAAGAAGTCCCACTTGCGCCCCGTCGGGAAGCCGCCACCGCCGCGCCCCCCGAGCCCGGAGTCGAGGATCTCCTTGACGATCGCCTCGGCGTCCATCTCCAGCGCCCTGGCGAACCCGGCGTAGCCATCGTGAGCGAGATAGTGGTCGATGTTCTCGGGGTCGGTTATGCCGATGTTCTCCATCAGCCGCCGCGTCTGGCCCCTCATGAACGGGTGGTCGGTCAGCAAGGCGATCTCGTCGGTGGCGTTGCCATCCACGACACCGAGCGCCAGCTCCGGCATGTCTCCGCCCTCGAGAATTGTCTGGCGCACGAACTCGTCGACTACGTCTGGCGTGACATTCCCGTAGAGGACCGTGCGCGTACCCGCGGCGGAGCGCACGGTCACGCAGGGCTCCATCCAGCAGAACCCCCAGGAGCCCGTGATGCCCACATCGGCGTCCAGCCCGTGGTCCGCGACCGCCTTGCGGATGGCCGCGAGCGTCTTGTCCGCGCCACGCGCCAGCGAGGACGTGTCGAGCGTGACGTTCACGCGGATGCGACCGCCCGCGTGTTCCGCGTTCCACAACTTCTTCGCCGCCTCCACCATCGCCTGGATCTGCGCGTTCATTCGCCCGCCCTCACACGGCGCGCCAGCGTGATGGCGTCGGATACTGTGAGCTTTCCCACCACCACGTCGTTCACCCACACCTGTGGCGCCTCGCTGCACGTCCCGTAGCACTGGCCCAGGTGCAGCCCGTAGCGATGGTCGTCGCTCTCGCCTCCAAGCGGCAGCTCCAGCGTGTGTTGAATCACCTCGCGGATGCGGTCCCCCCCGAGGAGGCGGCAGGCGGGTCCGCTGCACCATGCGATCGTGGTCTTAGCGGGCGGCTCGGTGTGGAAGTCGGCATAGAAGGAGACGGAGCCGTAGACGAGCGCCGGCGTCGTGTTGAGCTGGCGGGCGATAGCCTCGATGGCCGGCCGGCTGATGTAGCCGTACGTCTCCTGCACCTTGTGGAGCGCCGGGAGCACGTGGCCGCGGCCGGGCTGGAACTCGGCGACCAACTCGCGGAGCTCCTGGACAGTAGGTTCAGACGCCATGCACAGACCCGCTTGTGAAATCCGGCACCATTATCGCGAGACACGCCGCCAATGGCTATCGGGACCGGGCCCGCTGGAACACGAATCGCCCCGTGGCTAGAATTCGGCCGTGACCCGGAGTGGCAACCCTGATGACAGTCTCCTGGTCGGGATCGTTAAGACCGCGCGAGACGTATCGATTATCGAGGAGCAGCACTGGTATCGCGTTCCAGTCTCCACCATCAAACGAGACCCTCGCGGCTGGCCACCGAAGTGGTTCGCCGCATTCGAGCCCGTGATGGCAACCAGATCCGAGCAGCAGATCGTCCGGTATGCAAAGGTCCGTGGCTTCGAGCAGAAGAGTCGCGAAGAGTTGTTCCCCGGCGAGCCGGCGGGCGACAAGGCGGGCGAGCAGTACTATCAGATCAGTCTCGGGGAAGTGCGGCACCTTCCGGAGCCTCTGCGGCCCAGACGCCCGCGGCGCAATCCCTTCATCAAGACGACTCTCGGACGGCTGCAAAGCGCCCGCAGCTTCAATGACCTCTTCTCTGATGCGGACGAAGGCGGGTACGAAGACCTGCTCTGGCAGGAGATGGAGACCGCTGACATCCCTGCGGAGCGCCAGTGGCCGCTGACGGCTCAGAAACGGAAGTTTGTGCTGGACTTCGCGCTGTTCTGCCGTAATCGAACCGGGGTCGACGTGGAGGTCGACGGTCGCCGCCACCACTACCTGCCGGAACAGAGCGAGTACGACTCGGATAGAAACAATCTCCTCGAGACGAAAGGCTGGAACGTTCTCCGCTTCCGTACGGCCGAGATTCGAGAGTCGCTAGCGGCGTGCTTGAGTCAGATCGCCCAAGTGATCGACAGGAAGGGCGGTCTCGAAGATGACCCAACACCCCGGAAATTCATAGGTGCGGCTGGGGGCTTTACTGCGCAACTCCAGCTCCTCGAGGAGCGACAGCAGTACGACATCGGCCCGTAGGCCGAGCGCTGCTATACTCGATCCACCCGCACCGGACTCCACGGTCCGGCCCCACGCGGGCCTTTTCGTTCACATGGAAGATGCAATTCTCACCCAGCTGCGCCGCCTCAGGGAGCGCTTCAACGAGCTGACCGCCGAAATGGGCCGGCCGGAGGTCGCGGCTGACTTCGAGAAGGCCAACGCCCTCGCCAAGGAGCGCGCCGACCTCTCGACGGTCGTCGACCTCCTCGACCAGTACGAGCAGGCGGACGCCGACGCTCAGAGCGCCCGTACGCTCTTGGGCGAGGATGACGAGGAGATGCGCGCCCTCGCCCAGACCGAGCTCGATGACGCCCAGGACCGTCTCGTCGAGCTCGAGGCCCGGCTCAAACGCGAGTTGCTGCCCAAGGACCCCCGCGACGACCGCAACGTCATCGTCGAGATTCGCGGTGGCGCCGGCGGCGAGGAGGCCGCCATCTTCGCCGGCGACCTCTTCCGCATGTACCACCGATACGCGGAGCGCCGCCGCTGGAAGACCGAGGTCCTGAACGCCTCCGAGTCCGAGAAGGGCGGCTTCAAGGAAGTCGTCTTCGAAGTGCGCGGCGGTGGCGCCTTCTCCCGCCTCAAATACGAGTCCGGCGTGCACCGCGTCCAACGCGTGCCCGAGACCGAGGCGCAGGGTCGCATCCACACCTCCACGGCCACCGTCGCCGTGCTCGCCGAGGCCGACGAGGTCGACATCGACGTCGAGGACAAGGATGTCCGTGTCGACATCTACCACGCCTCCGGCGCCGGCGGCCAGAACGTGAACAAGGTAGCCACCGCGGTGCGCCTCACCCATGTCCCCACAGGCATCGTCGTCGTCTGCCAGGACGAGCGTTCCCAGCTCAAGAATCGCACCAAGGCCATGACCGTCCTCCGTTCCCGGCTCCTCGACATGGAGCAGCAAAAGGCGAACGCGGAGATGAGCGCGACTCGCAAGCTCCAGGTGGGCAGCGGCGACCGCAGCGAGAAGATCCGCACCTACAACTATCCCCAGGACCGTATCACCGACCACCGCATCGGCATCACCGTCCACAACATTCCCGACCGCCTCGACGGCAACATCGACGACCTCATCGACGCCGTCGCCACCGCCGACGAAGCCGACCGCCTCCAGGACGGCGCTGCATGAACGCGCGCCAGGCCGCTCGCGAAGGGGCTACGCTTCTCGCGCGCGCCGGCATCGAGGACGCCGCATTCGAAGCCGAGCTCCTCGCCCGCAAGGCCGGCAACCTCGACCGTGCCTCGTACTTCGCCGGCCACGACCTCCAATCAGCCGAGCTCGCCCGCTTCCACGACCTCGTCGCCCGCCGCCTCCAACGCGAGCCCGCCGCCCACATCCTCGGCACCCGCGAGTTCTACGGCCTCGACTTCGACGTCACCCCCCACGCACTCGTGCCCCGCCCCGAGACCGAATTACTGGTGCAGATCGCCATCCGCGAAACAACGGCTCCCCCTCTCCGCGGGCGCGCGGAGAGGGGGTTGGGGGGTGAGGTGGTTCTCGATATCGGCACCGGCACCGGTTGCATCGCCATCGCGACCGCCCTCCACTTGCCCCACGCGCGCATCATCGCTACCGACGTCTCGCCAGCCGCCCTCGCCGTCGCCCGCCGCAATCGTGACCGCCATAACGCTTGCGTACAGCTCCTCGTAGGCGACCTCGCCACCCCGATCAGCCGCGCCGGCATCATTCTCGCCAACCTCCCCTACATCCCCAGCGACGAGGTGCGCGCGCTCGATCCCGAAGTGCGCGACTTCGAGCCTGTCCTCGCCCTCGACGGCGGCCCGGACGGCATGCAGCTCATCCGCTACCTGGTCGACGACTGCGCCACTCGCCTCCGCCCGCGGCTGCTCGCCCTGGAGGTCGCGTACGGCCAGGCAGATTCGGTCAAGGCCTACGCGAAGCGGCGAGGCGCAGCCACCGAGCTCGTCAGCGACCTGGCCGGCATCGACCGCGTCGTGTGCTGCCGATGGGCGTGAAGCTCGTCGCCCTCGACATCGACGGCACCATCCTGCCGCCCGGCGCGCCGCCCGACGCCGAACCGTCACCGCGCCTCAAAGCTGCGGTCAAGGACCTGCAGCGCTCCGGGGTCGTCGTTGTGCTCGCCTCCGGCCGCATGTTCCCCGGCACCGCCGAGATCGCCCGCCACCTCGGGGTCCACGCGCCGCTCATCTGCCAGCAGGGCTGCTCTGTCCATCTCCTGGACGGCACCATGACCCACCTCTTCCCCATCGAACGCAAGGCCGCCCTCGAGATCTGCGCCTACGCCCGCGAGATCGACCGCCCCTACGAATGGTTCAACCCCCTCCGCTACGTCGCCTCCCGCGAGACCGAAGAGACTCGAGCGTACGGCCAGGTCTCCGGCATCACGCCCGAGTACCGCGCGGACCCCGAGAACTCGGGCGTCGTGCCCACGGGCGCGGGCGTCATCAGCACCGTCGAGCACGCCCCGGAGATCCACCGCGCCCTCGTCTCGCGCTTCGGCGAGGCCCTGCACGTGCTCGACTTCCCCGCGGTCACCGTCGCGGTCGCCCCGAACGCGAACAAGGGCCACGCCCTGTCGCTCATCTGCCAGGACCTGAACATCGACCGTCACGACACCCTCGCCGTGGGCGACAGCGTCAACGACGCCCCCATGCTCGCCTGGGCCGGCCGCGGCATCGCCATGCCCCACAGCGACCGCTACGCCCTCGACGCCGCCCACGAGGTGCTCGAGGACGACTCCGTCGACTGCCTCGCCGCCCTCCTCGAATCACTAACGTAGGAGTCGCGGCCCTCCGTGGCCGCTGCGCGTGCCCCCAATCGTTCCTCTCAGACCGAGATCGCAACGTCCCGGGTCTCAGCATCAGCCGCGAGGAACGCCAGCAGCGCCGTCGCCTCGCGCTCGAGGTCCGCGCGGTTCGCGGCCGATGGATTCGCAGCGGGCGTGACCACTAGCCGCGCGTCGCGTTTCTCCCTCTCGATCCACCACGGACCCGCGACGAACCCGTCGACCAGCACGGTTCCCACGTTCCGCCCTTCCGCCCCGAGGTAGCCGGCTGCGGCTTCGAGGGTGACGATCCGGCTCCGGTCTTCATGCCCCAGCACCACGTTGTCGTACACCGGCAGGAACCGCACCGGCGCCGGAACGTCCGGCTCGACGATCACCCCGTCAGGCACGTCGAACAGGTCACGCCCGCCTTCGCTCCGGAACGTCCGAAGCTCGCCACGCATCCCCTCGAACACCTCGCGCAGCCGTGTCAGCCGCGACCAGTTCTGCATGTCCGCCACGCTCGCCGGCCCGAACGCCGCCAGGTACCTCCGCACGAGTTCCTCCGGCGCCATCCCGGGCACCATCGGCGCTCCGAGCCAGTGCTCCGCCGTGGTCAGCGCCGGCTTCCCGCTCCGCCCCCACAGCCCGCGCGGCGTCACCTGCACCAGCCCGGAGAGGTACTGGATCGCGTACGCCATGGACAGTGCGTCACCCTCGGGCCACCGCTCCTTCAGCCTCGCGCCCAGCTCCGCATTCGTCAGCGGCTTCTCGTCGACCAGCGCACGCCCGGCGGCGACGAGCTCCCCGACATCCATGCCCTCGACGCGCCGCCCGAACGGGCTCCCCGCATAGAACGCTCGCTCCAACATCGCCGCCATCAGGGGCCGTAGCGCCAGCGCATCTCGCGCGGTCACCAGGTGGATGGTGGCCCGCATGAGTGGTATCCGCACCGCCTCGCGCCGCTCGATCATCCCACTCAACTCCTCCGGGTCGAACCGCTCCAACCTGGACCACAGCCCCACGTACGGGTCGCCCGGCAACTGCGCCTGCGTCCCCACCAGCCGCTCGACCACCGACGCGGCGGGCATCGTCACCCGTTCCAGCAGCAACTGCCGCGCCAGCAACGTGCGGTTCAAGTGGCGCTTGGTCAGGACATTGCTCGACACGGCAGTACCTTCCGGGCGTAGTCAGAGCCGGTCAAGGGCCACATTCGAGTTCGTCGCCGGGCCGTGAACACCCCCGCGACGGACTGCGGGTGATGACGATAGGTCTTAAAAAAAACACGTCATGAGCGCGTTCGAGCGCATCGCGAGCGCATTGGAGCGCATCATCATTCGCCGCGCTCGCGGAGCCTAGATGGAACGCAGGGGATGTGGTTTCGACGCCAGGGCAACATGCCCGGAGCCTGGCACAGGAGGACGACATCTCCCAGTGGTACCCGTCGCGGCTACGACGGGTCGATCCGGTGCCAGATCCGCATGAGGAACAGCCCGATCACAAACACGATGCCGAGGGCGACGGCGATCGGGAGCACGGTGGTCCCCCACTCGATGCCCTCGCCCTCGCTCTCATTCGCCGCAGGCACGGCGTACTGCTCCGTGAATCCACGGATCTCGTTGATGAGCTCATCTTCGCCGGTTGTAAACGGCTGCCCGGCCGTGAGCGATGCTGTCCCATCGAGCAGGAGAAACGCCCGCGCCTCTATGGGCCACTGAAAGCCACCGCCGTCGCTCTCGCGGAGAAAGATGAGGTAGCGATCACCTTCGGAGAAGCGAGCCCAGGGGCACTCTCCATCGCCCGGCCCTCGCTGCAGTTCGATCAGCCTGGATTGGGCCGGCCCCTTCAGGAACCCCTCCGGCCTGAGACGCGCGGTGAGAGCACCTACTTCCTCCGCGCGAGCCACCAGGACCAGACCCGAACTCTCAACTTCCGCCTCGAGCAGCGACGGCTCGTAACCCACGCAGTTGGTCGAACTACCCGACGCGAAAACAGCGGCCCCCGGCATGAGGGCCGCTGTCATCACTGTCGTCGCGAGAACGAGACTACTGGCCAGCCTGCGCAAACTGGTAGATCTTCCCTTCCGTCTTGATCGCCGGAGCAATCACCATCTCCGCCTGCTGGAACTCACGGACCGTATGCGCGCCGCACATTCCCATGGCCGTCCGCAACGCGCCGACGAGGTTCTCCGTGCCGTCGGTGCGGCTCGTCGGGCCGTAGAGCAGCTTCTGCACAGTGGTCTGCACACCCACGGCCACGCGAGTGCCTCGTGGCAGGTTCGCGTGCGGGGTGGCCATTCCCCAGTGGTAGCCGCGGCCGGGCGCCTCCGTCGTCGACGCGAACGGCGAGCCCATCATGACCGCGTCCGCTCCGGCCACGAAGCACTTGCAGACGTCGCCTCCGGTGCGGATGCCGCCGTCGGTGATGATCGGGACGTAGCGCCCGCTCTCCTTGTAGTAGTAGTCGCGCGCCGCCGCGCAATCGATCGTGGCGGTCACCTGCGGGACGCCCATGCCGAGCACTTCGCGGCTCGTGCAGGCGGCGCCGGGACCCACCCCGACGAGCACCGCTGCCACACCGGTGCGCATGATCTCGAGCGTCGCGGCGAATCCGACCGTGTTGCCCACGACGACGGGGATGGTGATCGTCTTGAAGAGCTTGTCGAAGCGCAAACCCTCGACGCTGTTCGACTCGTGACGCGCTGTGGTTACCGTGCTCTGGATGACCAGTAGATCCGCCCCGGCCTCCTGCACGATGGGCGCCATCGCCTTCGTGTTCATCGGGGTCGTTGAAACCGCGGCCACCGCGCCGCCTTCCTTGATCTCCCGGATGCGGCGCGCAATGAGGTCGTCCCGGATTGGCGCCTGGTAGGCAGCCTGGAGGATAGTGGTCGCCTCATCGCGGCTCGCGGACGCCACCTGTTCGAGCATCTCGCGCGGGTCGTCGTAGCGGGTCCACACACCCTCGAGATTAAGGACCGCGAGACCGCCTGCCTTGTGCATGGCAATCGCAAAGGTCGGGTCGACCACGGCGTCCATGGCCGAGGCGAGAAACGGGATGGGAAAATGATGGGGCCCGATGTCGAGCCCCAGTTCTACGAGTTCCGGATTGATGGTGTACTCCCCCGGCACTATGGCAACCTCGTCGAAGCCGTAAGCCCGACGGAGTTGCTTGAACTGGGGGACCGGTACGTCAGCGAACGGCGCATGGCCGCGCTCCATGGGATCGGAGGCGGCGGTGGAGGAGTGAACAGCGGTAGTCAAGTCAGCACAATCCCGGGAGTAAGATGGCCCCAGAATGGTGCAGTGGGGCCGCGTGTTCATTTGAGTGTAGGCACCCTCTCCAAATCGGGTCAACACAGATCCGATTGATGGTTTCGATTATGTGCAATACCATCCTGAGTCGATCCGTTGCCTGAAATTGCGCCCGGCCTTTATGTCGTCGCTACCCCTATTGGCAACCTCGGCGACCTCTCCCCGCGGGCCCGCGAGGTCCTCGCGGCCGCGGCCATCGTCGCCGCGGAGGACACCCGCACCTCTGCCCGCATCCTCGACCTGGCCGGCAGCGCCGCCCGGCGCGTCAGCCTCACCGAGCACAACGTCGCCAAACGAGCGCCGGAGCTACTCGAAGCGGCAAAGTCGTCGCCGGTCGCCCTCGTCAGCGATGCCGGCACCCCCGTCCTCGCCGATCCCGGTGCCCGTCTCGTCTCCGCCGCCCATGACGCGAACGTCCCGGTGTTCGCCGTCGCTGGGCCTTCCGCCCTCGCCGCCGCCGTCTCCGTCTCCGGCTTCGAAGGCTCCGATATCCACTTCCTGGGCTTCCTCCCACGCCAGCGGGGAGAGCGACTCGCCCGCCTCCGGTCCGCGATGGCAGGCGCCTCCGTCATCGTCTTCTTCGAGAGCCCGAACCGCCTCGGCTCAACGCTCACCGAGCTCGCCTCGCTCGGCGACCCCCTCGTGACCGTGTGCCGCGAGCTCACGAAGCTCCACGAGCAGGTCGTCCGCGGCCCGGCATCACTGCTCGCTACAACATTCGCCTCGGCCCGCGGTGAGTGCACCGTCGTCGTCCAGTCGCCGCCACGCCCGGATGCGACCGAAGAGGACGTCCGCGCCTATCTCGCGGAGATGCACCGCGCAGGCGCCCGCCGCTCGCCCGCCGCCGCGGAGGCCGCCAGGCGTTTCCGCATCGAACGTCAGCGCGCTTACATGCTCTGGCCCGACACATCGCCCTGAAGGGCGCCTGCTACTCCGAACCCCGGCCGGTTGGTAGACTCAGTTCAAATCACGGACCGAGTGCGCCACATTTGCCCGAACGCATCCTTGTCTGCGTAGCCTGGCCATACGCCAACTACCTCCTGCACGTCGGGCAGGCGGCTGGCGCCTATCTCCCCGCCGACATCTTCGCGCGCTACCAGCGTCTCGCCGGCAACGACGTCCTCATGGTCTCGGGCTCCGACTCCCACGGCACACCTATCACCGTCACCGCTGACAAAGAAGGTGTCTCCCCGCGCGACATCGTCGACCGCTACCACCCCAAGATCCTCGAGACCTGGGAGCGACTCGGCATCACGTTCGACCTCTACACGACCACCCTCACCGAGAACCACTACGAAGCCACCCAGGAAATCTTCCTGAAACTGCTGGAGCAAGGCTACCTCTACAAGAGCACCCAGGAGCAACTCTTCGATCCTGTCGCCAGTCGCTTCCTGCCTGACCGCTATGTGGAGGGAACCTGCCCGAATTGCGGCTACACGGAAGCCCGCGGCGACCAGTGCGACAACTGCGGCAAGACCCTGGACGCCACCGAGCTGATCAACCCCCGCAGCCGGATCACCGAGGGTGTGACGCCCGTCCTCCGGGAAACGGAGCACTTCTTCCTCAAGCTCAGCGCCTTCCAGGAACCCCTGCGAGAGTGGGTGAGCAAGCAGTCCCACTGGCGGCGCAACGTCAGCGCGTTCACCCTCGGCTGGCTGAACGAAGGGCTGAAGGACCGCGCCATCACCCGCGACATCGCCTGGGGCGTGCCCGTCCCCGTCGAGGGCTATGCGGACAAGCGCATCTACGTCTGGTTCGACGCCGTCATCGGCTACCTCTCCGCCACGCGCGAGTGGGCGCAGAAGTCCGGCGACCCGGAGGCGTGGCGGCTGTTCTGGCAGGATGCCGCGGTGCGCTCCTACTACTTCATCGGCAAGGACAACATTCCCTTCCACACGATCATCTGGCCGGCGATGCTCATGGGTTACGGCGGCCTGAACCTGCCCTACGACGTGCCCGCCAACCAGTACGTCAACTTCTCGGCGGGCCAGAAGCAGAGCAAGTCGAAGGGCACGGGGACGTGGGTGCTCGACCTCCTCGATGTCTACGCGCCCGACGTGGTGCGCTTCTACCTGACGCACATCATGCCCGAGACGAGCGACTCCGAATTCCGCGAGGAAGGCCTCATCCAGACGAACAACGACGTGCTCATCGCGACGTGGGGGAACCTCGCCAACCGCGTCATCTCGATGATCCACCGCAACTTCGGTGGCGTAGTGCCTGAGGTGGGCCAGCTCTCGCCGGAGAGCCTCGCCATCGTCAACGATGCCCAGGCCGCGTTCGCGCGCGTGGGCGATGAGTTCGCGGCCTGCCACTTCCGCGGCGGCCTCAACGCCGCCCTCGACCTCGCCCAGGCCGCGAACAAGTACCTGGACACCCGCGCCCCCTGGAAGGCCGTGAAAGAGGACACCGCCCACGCCGCCGAGACGCTCGCGACCGCCCTGAACGTGATCAACGCCCTCAAGGTGCTCCTCCACCCCGTCATCCCCTTCACGACGAAGCAGTTGCACGAGGACCTCGCGCAACCGGGCTCCGTGCTCGACGGCGGGTGGCAGTATCACGCGATCCAGGCCGGCACCAGGCTCAACCCGCCCCGCCCGCTCTACCAGAAGCTCGAAGTCGAGCCTGTGGGCTCCGTCGCATGAACGCTCTCTTCGACACTCACGCGCACCTGCAGGATCCCGCCTTCGCCGGGGACCTTGGGCCGGTCCTCGAACGGGCCGCTGCGGCCGGGGTACGCGGCATCGCCCTCTGTGGCTATGACGTGCCGTCGAATCACGCCGCCCTCGAGCTCGCCGCGCAGCACCCGATGCTCGCGCCCACCGTCGGCATTCACCCGCACGATGCGAAGGACGTGACGCCCGCCATCTTTGCCGAGCTCGAGTCGCTCGCTGCGCTCCCACAGGTGGTCGCGATCGGCGAGCTCGGCCTCGACTTCTACCGCGACCATTCCCCGCACGATGTCCAGCGCCGCGTCCTTGACGACCAGCTCAGCCTCGCAGCGAGCCTCGGAAAGCCCGTTTGCGTCCACTCCCGCGGCGCGGAGGACGAGATCGACGACCACCTCTCGGCCTATGCCCGCAAGGCCCTCGCCCTGCGCTCCGCCAATCGCCCGGTTGGCGTGATGCACTGCTTCGGCGGCTCGCTCGAACAGGCGCGGCGTTATGTCTCCCTCGGGTTCCTGATCTCTATCGCCTGCACGATCACCTACCCGAAGAACGCCGAGGCGCGTCGCATCGCCGCCGATCTGCCGCTGGACGCGCTCGTCGTCGAGACCGATAGCCCCTACCTCCCGCCCCAGCGGCTCCGCGGCCAGCGCAACGAGCCCGCACACGTCCTCACGGCCGCCGAAGCCGTCGCTGCCGCCCGCGCACTCCCGCTGGAAGTGGTGGCCCGCGCCACGACGGAGAACGCCTGCCGCCTCTTCGCACTCGACCTCAAACGGGAGGTCGCTGCCGCATGACGCAGCTCCAGAACGCCACCACACTTTACGGCCCCGTGGGCGAGGACATGATCCTGGTCGAGGACCTGCTCGAAGCCACAAAGCACACCGAGCTCGCTCCCCTCAAGCGCATGCTCGACCACGCCCTGGAGGCCCGAGGCAAGCGCATGCGCCCGGCCCTCGTCCTCCTCGCCGGCACCTTCGGCGAGTACAACCTCAACCGCCTCGTCCCGCTCGGCGCCGCAATCGAGCTGCTCCACACCGCCAGCCTCGTACACGACGACGTCGTCGACGGCGCCATGAGCCGGCGCGGCCGCCCCACCGCGAACGCGGTCTTCGACAATGCGTTGACGGTGTTGCTTGGGGACTACATGTTCGCCAACGCCGCCGAGCTCGTGACCCGCACGGGCAGCATCCACGTCACCCGCCTCTTCGCCCTCGCCCTCATGAAGATGACCAGCGGCGAGCTGGACCAGGACGCGGCTGCCTTCGACGTCGGCAAGGACATCCAGGGGTACCTCTGGCGCATCGGCGGGAAGACCGCCGCGCTCTTCGCCAACGCCACGGAAGGTGGTGGCAGCCTCGCCGGCTGCGACGACGCCATGGTCGAGAGTCTCCGCTCCTACGGCTACAACCTCGGTATGGCCTTCCAGATCGTGGACGACATCCTCGACTTCGTCGGCGATGAGGAGCTCCTCGGCAAGCCCGTGGGCAGCGACCTGCTCGAAGGCACACTCACGCTCCCCGCGCTCCTCCACCTCGAGCGTTACCCGCGAGACAATCCGATCAAGAAATTCTTCACCGCTCGCCGTGACCGCGACGGCCGCCTCAAGGACGCGCTCGAAGCCGTCTGCGCCACCGAAGTCATCGACGTGTCCATGGACATGGCCCGTGAATTCGTCCGTCGCGCCACCGACGCCATCGACGCCCTACCCGACACCGAAGCCCGCACAACCATGATCGACCTGGGCGACTACGTCCTCACTCGCCAGTCATAGCCGCGAATCAGAGCCGCGACTGACAAGGAGCGGGCGCGCGCTCCACCACAAATCTCCCCAAGGACCCGCTAACCGTTCGGCGTCCCCTTCTTCAGCACGCGCCCGCCGTCGACCATCTTCGTGACCTCTTCCGGCTTCACCTTGTTGCCGTAGAGGTCGGTCAGGTCACCCTTGCGGGCGGCCTCGCGCATGTCCCGCAACTCAGACTTCTCGCCCTTCGCGCGCTTGGGCTTCGGCGTGGGCTTGTTGATCTCCGGGTGCTCGTTCGGCCTCCCCGAACGGACCAGCGAGTTCACCTTCTTGCCCAGGTGGAAGTACTTGCCGTCGTCAGGGATGCGGCGGGGATAGCCCTCACGGAACGTGAACGCCGCGAACGATGTCGGCATGATCCGGGAAGCGTCCTTGAAGCACTCGGGGCAGGGCACCGGTTCCGTTGCTTCGCGCATCGGCCGGAGCTCCTCGAAGATTCCGTTACAGGGCTGGCAGAAGTACTCGTAAATCGGCATAAACGGCTCTAACTCGTGGCTGGATTAGGTTCCTCATTGTAAGCGGACTCCCGCTCCGGCGCATGGCGGCTTTCCAGCGCCGTTACCTGTGCCACGAACCGGCCCGAGTTCACTTCGCGGTCGAGCACGTAGCGGACGAGGTCGGCCAGCGCCGCCTGCAGCTCGTGGGCCAACTCCCGATCGATCCGAATCCCGGCAAACGCCTCGATTGAAGCTCCCCGCGCGTACCGCAGCACCTTGATCGCGCGCACGCTCACCACCCGCCCGCTGCCCGCGACCACCCGGCAACCATAGTCCACCAGCCCGCCCGCGGAGGCCGACAGCAGCGCCTCCTCTTCGGCCAGCCGCGTGCCACAGACGGCACACGCATCGAGTTGCACCTCGTAGCCCATCTGCGCGAGCAGGTGCTGCTCGAAGTACCGCACCACCTGCTCCGGCGCCCCCGCCTCCAGCGCGTCAAACACCTCGAGGATCAGCTCGTAGAGCCCTGGAAGCTCCTGGTGCTCAGCCGCGAAGCGGTCCACCAGCTCCGCGCAGTAGATCGCGCTGGCGCTCCGCTCGAGGTTCTCCCTCAGTCCCCGATAGGGGTTCACCGTCTCAGCCTGGGTGAACACGTCCAGGCTGCGGCCCCGCGCGAGCATCATCCGCGTGCGCGTCAGCGGCTCGAGGTGCCCGCGCATGCGGCTCCTCGCCTTCCGTACGCCCTTCGCGATGGCGTCGAACTTGCCCTCGCGCTCCGCAAACACCGTGAAGATGCTGTCCGCCTCGCCCAGGTTCCGTCGCCTGAGGATGATCCCCTCGGTCTTGTACGTCCGTGGCCGTTCGCCCATGGAGTGATGGTGCTACAGGTGGCGGCTGTTCGCTATCGAATCCCCGACCTTCGGCGAAGCGTACGTTAGTCGAATGCGCGTCTTCTTGGTCCTCTGCGCGGCGATGCTGCTGGCGGGGTGCGGCTCTAGCGGGTTTGAGCTCGGCACCTGGCGCAGCGCTGATGGGGACGAGATGCCGGAGGCGACTATTTACTCGAAGCACGGATACGAACATTGCGGGACGGAAGATGTGTGGATCGTGGCAGTTGGCCGTGACCGCGCTTCGGGCGCCCGTATCGCTGGCGAGATCTTCATCCGAGACCCGGATGGCGACATGGTCGCGTTGTTGGGACCGAACCGTCCACCGCTCGAGCCGTTCCAGGGTGATGCCTCGCGTCCTGACAATGCCACGGACACAGGCTTCCGAAACGGCGACGCGGAGCTGTGGTTGGCGGCGGACGGGTCGGCCGCCTTCCTGGTCTTCGACGACCGGACGGAGCGCTGGCCTACGACCGTGTTCGAACTGGAGTGCGACTAACAGGCACCAGCCAAGAGCCAACAGCTAACGGCCCTAAAAGTCCTGCCGCCCCTCCAGCGCACGGGAGAGCGTCACATCGTCCGTATACTCCAGGTCTGCGCCGCTGGGGAGCCCGCGCGCGAGCCGTGTCACCCGTACGCCGAGCGGCCCGATGAGCCGTTGCACGTACATCCCCGTCGCCTCGCCCTCCAGGCTCGGGTTCGTAGCCATGATCACTTCCTTCACGACGCCATCCTGCAGCCGCACCAGCAGCTCCCGGATGTGCAGGTGCTCCGGCCCGATGCCGTCCATGGGATTCAGGACGCCGTGCAGCACGTGGTACTGCCCCCGGAACCCGCCCGCCCGCTCCAGCGCGAGGATGTCGAGTGGTTGCTCCACCACCGCGATCATGCTCCGGTCGCGCCGGTCGTCCGTGCAGTAGAGGCAGGGGTCGCTCTCCGTGATGTTCACGCAGGTCGAGCAGAGCTTGATGCGGTGCTTTACGTCCATGAGCGACGTCGCCAGCGCCTGAGCTTCCTGCTCCGTCGCGCGCAGGATGTGGTACGCGAGCCGCTGCGCCGACTTCGGCCCGATTCCGGGGAGCCGGTTGAATGCCTCAATCAGCCGTGTGATTGGTTCCGGGGTGGAAGCCCCTTCTGGCATCGTCCTAACCGAGACCAAGGCCCGGCAGGTTCAGCCCGCCCGTAATCGCCCCGAACGACTTCTCCTGGAGCTCGCTCGCTCGCTCGGAGGCGTTCTCGATGGCCGCCATGATCAGGTCCTGGAGCATCTCGGTGTCGTCCGGGTCCACAACATCCGGTTCGATCTTGATGCCCTGGATCTTCTGCTCGCCGGTCATCGTCACCTTCACGGCGCCGCCGCCGGCCGTGCCTTCGACCAGCGTGGCCTTCAGTTCCTCCTGTGCCCTCGCCAGCATCTCCTGCGCCTGCTGCAACGCGTTGCCGCCGCCCATGCCGCCCATGCCTGGCAACCCGCCACCCCCCTTCGCGCCGCCACCGCGGCGCATGTACCGATTGTTGCCGCTGCTCTTCGCCATCTATTCCTTCCCCACAGGCACGCCGCCAAGCGTCTCTGCCACCTTCGCCAGGTGCCCGCCCTTCGAGGCCGCGCCCTTCGATTGTTGCTGGCGCTCCACAAGCTTCACCCGCAACTCAACCTTCTCGCCAAGCAGCGCCTCCGCCTGCTGCTCCACCATCGTGCGGCCTTCGCCTTCGATCTTCTCCATCGAGAGGGCATGGTAGAACCCGAGCTCGAGCACACCATCGCCGACCGAGACCACCTCGCACGAGCCATTGAGATGCGCGCCCAGCTTGTAGTTCGCGACCGAGCACTGGCGGTAGAGGTCGCGCATGAACCGCTGCTCGCGCGTCAGTTCCGGAGCTGGACGGCCACTGCCCGCGCCGCCGGCTGCCGCGGGCGTCCCCGCGGGCCTCGGCGCCTGCTGGGGCCGGCCCTGCGAGCGCGTAGTCTGCTCCCCGGCTGGCACTGCACCCTGGATCGCCTGCGGGGCGATAGCCGCTGCAGCGCATGCCACCTCGAGCGGGATCGGGCTGCCCGGATCAAGCCGGAAGTCCGCCTTCGCCAGCTCCGAGATCGCGTTGGCGATCTCCGCCGGCCGCACCCCTGCGCCGATCGCTTCCTGCGCCAGCGCCTGGTATTGCCCCTCATCCTCTGCCCGCCCGCGCAACACCTGCGGCAGGATCGCCCGCAGCGCATCGATCGCGGAGCGCGTGAAGCGCGCGATGTCGATGCCGTCGTCACTCACCTCTCGCGCGATGTCCAGCGCGACCGCGAGGTCCTTCTGCAGGATGGCTCGCGCCAGCCGCTCGCTGCGCTCGTCGTGCACCAGGCCGAGCGCATCGAGCACGTCGTCGGTCGAGGGCGAATTGCCGTACCGCGACGTCACCTGCTCCAGCATCGTGATCGCGTCCCGGGCGCCACCACGCGACTGGATGGCCATCACGGTCAGCCCCTCACGCGGCACCTTGAAACCCTCGAGCTCGCAGATGTGCTCCAGTCGGCCGATCAAGGCGTCGTTTGGCACGCGGTGAAAGTCGTGCCTCTGGCAGCGCGACTTGATCGTCTCCGGCACATCGTGCAATTCGGTGGTAGCCAGGATGAATATCGGCGAGATGTCCTTCTTGCCGTTCGGGTCGCGTGGGTCCTTGAAGGCTGGCGGTTCCTCGAGTGTCTTGAGCAGAGCGTTAAACGCCCCGGGCGTGAGCATGTGGACCTCGTCCAACAGGTAGACCTTCCTCAGGAGATCGCTCGGCGCAAAGGCGATCTTCTCGCGTAGCTCCCGGATGTCGTCGATGCCGCGATTGCTCGCAGCGTCCATCTCGATGAGGTCGAGCGCTCGTCCCTCGCCGATGGCATGACACGACTCGCACTCATTGCACGGGTCGCCGCCCTTGAGGCTCCCGCAGTTCACAGCCCGCGCAAGGATGCGCGCCGTGGTCGTCTTGCCCGTGCCCCGCGGGCCGCTGAATAGGTACGCGTGCGCGATCTGCCCCGACGCCAGGGCGTTCCGCAGCGTCGTCACGATGTGATCCTGCCCCACCACCTCGTCGAACCCCTGGGGCCGGTACTTCCCATACAGCATGCCGAATCAATCCTCCCGGAACCCGCCCCCAGTATAGAACAGATGTGCCATCGAGTCGTCAGCGCGGCTCGACTGGATGGCCGACTGCGACAGAGATGGCCGCCGAAATCTTGTAGAGCACCAACTCATCGATCAGCCCCATTCGTTCCCCGAAGCGGAGGGTGGACACCGAGCTCAAGAGGGCTATGTCGGCCGCTGAGTCCACCCCGAGCTGATTTCCATCGTCCCTGGCGACGAACACCTTGTTTGCCTGGGTCCCGTGCCTGGACTGCCACGTCGTCAGCGGCACGACGAGCCGCGTGCGAAGGCGCGCCAGCGCCTCGATCGAAACCACAACCGCTGGCCGAGTCTTTCGAGGTTCGGACCCTACCGCCGGCTCGAAGTCGACCCACCAGATTTCCCCGCGCTCAGGGTCGGTCGCAGTCATCGTCATCGAGGCCGTCGGCTAGAGTCGCGTCCCACTCGCGAAGCTCGTCTTCGTCGACCTCAAAGTACATCGAGCGGAGGTATGGCTCGCGTTCGGCGAGGGACATGCCAGCGAGATCGCCAAGGGTTTGTCGCTCAGATTCGGGGCCGAGCCGTCGACCATTGATCAGGCCTCGCCCTTCCGTCAGCAGGGCCTCTGCATCCTCTTCGGTCATCTGCTTCACGAGTTGCATCAAAGTGTGCTTCGCTGTCATCCCGGGCATTTTACCGCAACTCTAACGCTCAGTGCGGCTCCGAGTGCTTCACGCCCGGCACATAGTGCTCCTCCCGCGTGCGCATCGCCGCCTCGGCATCGGCGTTCTCCACGTGGTCCCAGCCGCAGAGGTGGAGCACGCCATGCACGAGCAGATGCGCCAGCTCCAGGTCCAGCCCGATCCCGTTGGCCTCCGCCTGCCGCCGCGCCGTCGGCAGCGAGATCGCGATGTCCCCCAGCAGCACGTCGCCCGCCACGCCCTGAACGAAGTCGTCCGCCTCATCGGGGAAGGACAGCACATCTGTCGGCTCGTCAATGCCCAGGAATTGCCGGTTCATCGACCGGATTTGCTCGTCGTCCGTCACAAGGATCGCCAGCGCCGTCCCCACAGCCACTCCCTCGCCCGCCATCACGACCTCCGCCAGCCGGCGCAATCCCGCCACGTCGACATCCTCCTCGACGCCAAGCTCAACCGAAACCTCGTACATCGCTTACCTGACTCCCCCTCTCCACGGGCGCGTGGAGAGGGGGCCGGGGGTGAGGAATTACTGGCGCGTAAACACATCGGCTGCGTCCTGCGCAGCCTGCAGGAGGGGCCCGGGCACGATCCCGAAGACGAACACGCCCAACGTCGCGATCCCGGCCGAGAGCCCGATGGTCGGTGACAGCCGCACCTTGTCCTCGTCCTCCGCATCGCTCAGGACCATCACGCGGACAACCCCGAGATAGTAATAGGCGGAGATGATGGTGTTCAGCACGCCGATGATCACGAGCCAGGCGAGGTCCGCCTCGATGCCCGCCTGGAAGATGAAAATCTTGCCGAAGAAGCCCGCTGTAGGCGGGATGCCCGTGAGCGAAACCAGGCACACGGCCAGCATCAGCGAGAGCAACGGCGCCCGCTTCCACATCCCCGCGTAGTCAGCGATGCGGTCGCTGTTGATCTTCTGCGAGATTGCGATGATGCAGATGAAGGCGCCGAGGTTCGTGAAGGCGTACGCCGCCAGGAAGAACAGGACGCGGCTCGCGCCCAGCGTGAACTCGCCATCCTCCGCCGACGCCGCGGCCAGCCCGATGAGGAAGGTCCCCGCCTGCGCGATCGACGAGTAGCCGAGCATCCGCTTGATGTCGGTCTGCACGATCGCCATCAGGTTCCCGACGGTCATCGAGACGGCCGCGAGGATCGCGAACGTCATGGTCCAGTCGTCTTGCAGGAACTCCTCGCCCAGCCCCTCGAAGAAGATGCGGATAACGACAGCGAACGCCGCCGCCTTCGAGCCCACGCTCAGGAACGCGGCGACGGGCGTGGGGGCGCCCTGGTACACGTCCGGCACCCACATCTGGAACGGCACCACCGCCATCTTGAATCCGAACCCGGCAATCAGGAGCACAGTCGCGAGCACGAGGACGCTGCGGTTCGCCTCGCCCTCAGCGGCGATATAGTCGGCAATCTCGGCCAGGTAGGTCGTCCCCGTGAGCCCGTAGAGGAGCGCCATCCCGTACAGCAAAAGCGACGAGGCCACCGCTCCCATGAGCAGGTACTTCAGCCCCGCCTCGCTCGACTTCGAGTCCTTGCCCCAGCCCGCGAGGATGTACTGCGGGATCGACGATAGCTCGAGCGCCACGTAAATGGTGATGAGGTCTCGCGAAGCCGACAAAAGCATCAGCCCCGCGCACGTTGTGAGCACGAGTGCGTAGTACTCGCCCTGCCCGCGTCCGGCCCGGTTCACCCAGTCAATCGAGGCCACGACAACCGTCGCCGTGATGCCCGCGAACAGGAAGTAGAAGAAGACCGCGTACTCATCAAGCGAGAGTGCGCCGCCCCAGCCTGTGCGGTAGTCGTCACGGGCCACCCACGTCCCTGTCCACACCGCCGAGGCCGCCAGCGCGATGAGGGCCATGAACGGCAGCAGCCGCCGCTGTTGGGGGACGAGTGCATCCCAAAGCAGCACCACGCCTGCCCCCACGAGCACTGCGAACTGGGGCCCGACCAGGTCGATTCCGTCCACTAGCCGATCCTCGCCACGACGCCGTCCATCGCGGGCTCGATGATGTCCATCATGAGCGCCGGGTAGACGCCCAGTAGCACGGTCAGGCTTGCCAGGCTGAGCACGGATGCGCCCTCCCACCAGTGCTTCATGTCGCCAAGCTCATCCCACTCGTGCCGGACAGGCCCGAACGTCAGGCGCTCCAGCATCCACAGGATATATCCGGCGGAGAGCACCGCGCCGGTCATCGCAATCAGCACCGCCCACTCGTACTTCTGGAACGCCCCCAGGAACACGGTGATCTCAGCGATGAACCCCCCCAGCGCCGGGAGGCCGATGCTCGCGAAGCCCGCGAACACCAGTCCCGTCGCGATCAGCGGCATCTGGCGGGCGAGGCCGCCCAGCCTCGCTATGTCGCGGGTATGCGTGCGGTCATACATCAGCCCGATCATCACGAACATCAGGCCCGTGATCACGCCGTGCGCGAGCATCTGGTAGGTCGCTCCCGCGAGGCTCACCGTCCCCAGCGCCCCAATCCCGAGCAACACGATGCCCATGTGGCTCACGGACGAGTACGCGATTAGCCGCTTCACGTCGGTCTGCCGCAGCGTCACGAATGCGCCGTAGACGACGCTCGCCGCGCCGATGCCCGCGAGCCAGATCCCGTAGTCGTCGGCCGCACCCGGGAGGATGGTCACACACATGCGGATGATGCCGTAGCCGCCCATCTTCAGGAGCACGCCCGCCAGCATCACGGACACGGCCGTGGGCGCATCGCTGTGCGCATCCGGCAACCAGGTGTGCAGCGGCACGATGGGCAACTTCACCGCGAACCCGATGAACAGCAGCGCGAAGATCCACCGCTCGCTGAAGAGCGCGTCCTGGAACGAGTCCGTCTGCCCCAGCACCTCGATGTCGAACGTGTTCGCACTGAACCCGAGCACCAGGATGCCCACGAGCATGAACGCCGACCCGGCGATCGTGTACAGCACGAACTTTGTCGCCGAGTACTCCTTCCGCCCAGTCCCCCAGACGGAGATGAGCAGGTACATCGGGAACAATTCGAGTTCCCAAAACAGGAAGAACAGGAAGAAGTCGAGCGCCGTGAACACGCCCAGCACCGACGTCGACAGCACCATCAGGCAGGCGAAGTACGCACGTGGGCGGGTGCTGATCCCGAACGACACCAACACCGACGCCACCATCAGGCAGGTGGTCAGGATCACGAGCGGCAGGCTGAGCCCGTCGAGGCCGAGGAAGTACTGCAGCTCCAGCCCGCCCGCGTCCACCCACTCTTTGCGCACGACGAACTGGAAGCCTTCGTGGTCCGTGTCGAACTCGGCGAACAGGTAGAGCGAGACGGCCAGCGTCGCAAGCGAGCCGGCCAGGGCCACCCATTTCGCTTGCTGCTCCATCGACTTCGGCAGCAATAGTATGACCGCCGCGGCCACCGCGGGGAGAAAAACGAGCACAGTCAGTTCCAAGCGCCCGTCCTCCTATAGCGGGTTCGCCGCGAATACGGCGACCACGATGATGATGACTCCGGCGGCCAGGCTCCACTGATACGCCTGCACCTGCCCGTTCTGTACCGCCCGGAGCTGTCCACTGCTCCACGCGCCTAGCCGGCCCGTCCCGTTCACGGCGCCGTCGATGGCGTAGGCGTCGAAGAGCTGGCTGAGTCGAACGACCCCTCCGTAGAAGACCTTCTTCACGAGGAAGTCCTCATACAGCCGGTCGAACATCCACTTGTTCTCGAAGAACGAAGCGAATGGCGCGAACGCGAACCGCAGCGAGCGCGCGCTCACCCACTGCTTGTAGTACACGGCGTACGCCAATCCGATGCCCCCGAGCGCGAGGACGCTCGAGCTGATGGCGATGCCCCACTCGAACGCGCTGTGGTGCTCGTGCACCTCCGGCAACGCGCCCTCGATGAAGTCCCGGAAGTTGTGGTCGTAGGCGAAGATGCCCGCCCCGATCGAGGGGATCGCCAGCAGGATAAGCGGGAGCGTCATCACCCACGGCGACTCGTGTGGGTGCGCCGGGTCCCCATGGAAGTGGGAGTCCTCGTCATGGTGGTCGACGGGCTCGCCTCCCTTATAGGTACCAAAGAACGTGAGGAAGATCGCCCGGAACATGTAGAACGCCGTCAGGAACGCGACACTGCCGCCCACGGCCCAGAGCGCCTTGTTCTCGCGCCAGGCGTCCAGCAGGATCTCGTCCTTCGACCAGAAGCCCGCCAGCGGAAAAGCGCCCGCCAGGCTGAGCGTGCCGATCACGAACGTCCAGAACGTGATCGGCATGTACGTCCGCAGGCCGCCCATCTTGCGCATGTCGAAGGTGTTCGTGGCGTGGTTCACCGAGCCGCTTCCGAGGAAGAGGAGCGCCTTGAAGAACGCGTGCGTGAACAGGTGGAATATGGCCGCAACGTACCCGAACGCACCCAGCGCCAGCATCATGTACCCGAGCTGGCTGATGGTGGAGTACGCCAGTACCCGCTTGAAGTCCGTCTGCACCAGCGCAATCGTCGCGCCGATGACCGCGGTGATCGCGCCGATGACCGCGACGGTGGTAGCTGCGTCGCTGCTCACCTCATAGAGGGGGAAGAAGCGCGCGACCAGGTAGACGCCCGCCGCCACCATAGTGGCCGCGTGGATGAGCGCTGAGACCGGTGTCGGGCCTTCCATCGCGTCCGGGAGCCACGTGTGCAGCGGGAATTGCGCGCTCTTGCCCGCCGCCCCCGCGAAGATGCAGAGCGCCATCCACGTGACCACGGTGCCCGAGACCTCGCCCTCGAGCGCCGCCAGCTGGATCCCGGCCACATCGAACGTGCCGAACCGGGTGTACGCGAGGAAGAGTGCGGCCATTAGTCCCAGGTCGCCGATGCGCGTGACGATGAAGGCCTTCTTCGCCGCGGCCGCTGCGCTCGGCTTGTGGAACCAGTAGCCGATGAGCAGATAGGAGCAGACGCCCACCAGCTCCCAGAAGATGAAGATCATGAACAGGTTGTCGGCCAGCACGAGGCCCAGCATCGACGTGGTGAACAAGCACATGTGCAGGAAGTAGCGCCAGTAGCCGGGGTCGCCCTTCATGTACCCCTGTGAGTAAATCTGCACGAGGAAGGACACCGTCGTGACCACGACGAGCATGACCGCGGTCAGCCCGTCGATGCGCATGCCCAGGTTCACCACCAGGTCGCCCACCTGGAACCACTCGTGGGTGTAGATCGCCACCCCACCGTCCGCGTCGATGACGTTGAAGAGCGTCACGTAGCTCAGCACCATCGCGGCGCCCACGCCAATCGCGGCCAGCCACCCGGCTGCTGCCGGCGGGAGTCGCCTCCCGCCCAGTCCGATCAATACCCACGCAACGAACGGGCTCGCGAGGATCGCCCAGAGCACGGCCTCCTCGATGGTAGGCACCTGAGCCGGCGACCCTTCTTGTGCGGCAAGGAAGAGCGGCATCGGCTAGATCTTCCTCAGGATCTCACGGGCAACGTGCGCCTTGCCGGTGGGGACGTAGAGCGTGCGCGGGTCGCGCATGGAGGCCTTCTCGCCCCGCCCGATCGGTGGGATCACGCGTACCGAGAGACCCTCCGCCGCGAACAGCTCGGTCCAGGTCTCCGCCACATACGCGTTCCGCACGGTCATGAACTCAACCCACATCCGCTACGACCTCAACTCGTTCAGCTGGTCGACCGCCACCGTCTCGCGGTTGCGGTAGATGGACATCGCCAGCGCGAGTGCCACTGCCGCCTCCGCCGCCGCGACGGTGATGATGAATACCACGAACGTCTGCCCCGCCACCTGCCGCTCGCCGTCGCTGAAGCGCGCGAACGACAGCAGCGTCAGGCAGACGGCGTTCAGCATGATTTCCACGCCCATCAGCACGCTGATAGCGTTGCGTTTGCTCAGCGCGATGAGCAGGCCCACGCAGAAGAGCAGGGCCGCAACGACGAGGAAGTGCTCCATGTCGATCATGCGAGCGCGTCCTCCGCTTCTTCTTCCGGCGTGCGCGCGAGCATCGTTGCGCCCACCAGCGCCGCCGTCAGCAGCACCGACGCAATCTCAAATGGCAACACCCACGGCCCCACAAGCGCCCGCCCCAGCGCCTCGGCCCCAACCAGCGGCGAGTCATCCACCTTCGTCCAATCCGCATCTATGATGACGAACAGGAAGACCGCGGCCATGGCCACTGACAGCAGCACCGCGGGCGCGAGCATTGCCGTCTCCGGGTTGCGCCGGCCCTCGGTCCCGCCCGGCGTGAGCAACACAGCGAACAGCAGCAGCACCGAGATGGCGCCCACGTAGATCACGATCTGCGCCATCGCCAGGAACTCGGCCGAGAGCAGGACGAAGAACCCCGCGATCCCGACGAACGTCACGATCAGCAGCAGCACCGCGTGGAACAGGCCGCGCGCCGCCATCACGCCAAGCGCCGCCCCTAGCGTCAGGGCCGCGAGCACGTAGAAGGCAATGACCTCGTATGCCGCGTCCATCAGCGCTCGACCTCCGTCAGGGGCACGTATCCGCGTGCATCACGCACGAGGCGCGGCTTCGTGGGCGTGCTCTCCGGCCGGTAGCCGAGGAACCGCGACCAGAACACCACGATGGCGACCGTCAGCGCGAGATTGACGGCCGCGAACAGCCACAGCCACGCGTCCGATGGCGTCTCGCCCTCGCTCGTCAGCGTCTCCACCCAAAGCATCTTCTCGGTCGTGAACACGACCAGGCTGAACAGCGCCACCGGCAGCATGAACTTCCACGCGAACGCCATGAGCTGGTCGATGCGCAGACGGGGCAGCGTCCCGCGCGTCCAGATGAAGAGGAAGTAGACCGCGTACGTCTTGCCGATGAACATTGCCCAGCCCGGGAGTGTGTCCTCGAGCCCGAATACGGACCATCCGCCGAGGAACACCGTCGCCGCGAACGCCGCCGCCGCGAGCGCGTAGCCGATGTCCATCCCGTAGAACAGGCCCCACTTCATGCCCGAGTACTCGGTGAGGTAGCCCGCGACGATCTCGGACTCCGCTTCCGCGATATCCGTGGGCGTGCGGTTCAGCTCGGAGCTGATGCAGATGAAGTAGGTGATGAACGCCATCGGCGCGAGGATCGCGAGCCAGATGTCCGCCTCCGCCTGCCAGAACACGATTCCGTTGAGCGAGAGGGTCCCCGTCCACACCACCATCCCGAGCAGTGTGAGCACGAGCGGAATTTCGTAGCTGATCGCCATCGCGACGATGCGCATGGCGCCGAAGAGGCTGTACTTGTTGTTGTGGCTCCAGCCCGCCATGAACATGATGATTGATGGGAACGACGAGACGGCCAGGAAGAAGATGAGCGACGCCGAAACGTCCGCGACCACCATGTTCTCGCCGAATGGGATGACCGCGAACAGCAGGATCACCGGCGCCACGAAGAAGATGGGCGCCAGGTACATCACCACCCGGTCGGACGAGGCGGGCGTGAGCGCTTCCTTCTGCATCAGCTTGATCGCGTCCGCGATCGGCTGCAGCACGCCGAACTTGCCTACCCGGTTCGGCCCGAATCGTGACTGCATCCGCCCGATGATCTTGCGCTCGCCCAGCACGCCCAGGTAGAGCTGCGTCGGCAGCACGAACAACAGGAAGCTCGCCACGAACCCGATGAGCGGCGCGATGATGTACGCCACCTCGTTCCCGGCCAGGTCTTCGACCGCTTCGAGGATCTCCCGGCTGATGTTGCTGAGATCGCGGATGTCGTACCAGTTGTCCGTGATGTCGAGGAACGGCAGGCTCAACGGTCCACCTCGCCCACCACGATGTCGATCGATCCGAGCACGACGATCGCGTCCGCGACCGTCCCTCCCACGGTCATCTCCCGCAGCGCGCTCAGGTTGATGAACGATGGCGGCCGGATGTGGAAGCGATAAGGCGACGGCCCCTCATCGCTGATCACGTAGTACCCGAGCTCGCCGCGCGGCCCCTCGACGCGCCCGTAGGCCTCGCCGGCCGGGGGGCGAAGTGCCAGCGGCACCTGCGTGCTGTGCGGACCACCCGGGAGCGCCGCCAGCGCCTGCTTCACAATCTTCACGCTCTGGCGCATCTCCTCGAGCCGCACGATGAAGCGGTCGTAGCTGTCGCCGTTGTAGCCGATGGGGATTTCGAAGTCGTAGTTCTCGTAGCCGCAGTAGGGGTCCGCCTTGCGGATGTCCCAGGCGATGCCGCTGCCGCGCAGCATCGGCCCCGAGAGGCTCGCGTTCGTCGCCATCTCCGGTGACAGCACGCCGACGTTCTTCGTCCGCAGCAGGAAGATCTCGTTGCCCGAGAGCAGTCCCTCCGTCTCGTCGAGAAACCGCGGGAACTCGCTGAGCAGCTTCTCGACCGCCTCCTCGAACCCCTTCGGGAGGTCGAAGGCCACGCCGCCGATACGCATGTAGTTGCACGTCAGGCGCGCGCCGCTCGTCATCTCGAAGACGTCGAGGATCTTCTCGCGCTCGCGGAACGCCCACATGACCGGCGTCTGCCACGCGCCCGTGTCGTTCGCGAAGGCGCCGACCGCCATGCAGTGGCTCGCCAGCCGCTGCAGCTCCGCCATGATCACTCGGATTGCCTGCCCCCGCGCCGGCACCTCGATGCCCGCCAGCTTCTCCACGGCTAGGCAGTAGCCGAGGTTGTTGGACATGCTCGCGAGGTAGTCCGTGCGGTCCGTGAACGGGATGTTCTGGGTGTAGGTCCGCTCCTCCGCAAGCTTCTCCATCGAGCGGTGGAGGTAGCCCATCACCATCTCCGCCTCGACCACCTTTTCGCCGTCGACGGTCGCGCGGATGCGGAACACGCCGTGCGTCGACGGGTGCTGGGGCCCGATGTTGACGATGAACGGGTCGGTCTTAATCGCCACGCGGCACCGCCTTCACGGGTGGCTCGGGGCGCTTCGACACACCCGCGAACTCGTTCAGCCCCGGCTGCAACCCGCCCGGCATGCTGAGGAAATCCTTGCGCAGGGGCCATCCCGGGAACCCCTCCCAGAGGAGGATGCGGTAGAGATTGGGATGCCCTTCGAACCTGATGCCGAACAGGTCGTAGGCCTCGTTCTCCTGCATCCAGGCGCCGTGGAAGACAGGCACCACGCTCGGCAGCACCGGGTTCTCCCGGTCCCACGTCTCGCACTTGAAGAGCGCGATCTGGTTCTTGTCGAAGGACTGGATGTGGTAGACCACCTCCATGTGGTCCCACCAGTCCACCCCGCAGAGGTTCGTCAGGTGTACGAGATTCGCCTCAGGGTCTGTCCGGAGGGCCTCGAGCGTCTCCACGAGCTTCTCGGGCTTGAGGTAGCACGAGGTCGCGGTCGTCTTCTCGACGGATCCCGGCACGACCCGCTCGGCTGCGGCGGCCGACTCCGCGCCTGTCAGTTCGCGCGTCACAGGCGCCACTCCAGCGCGCGCTTCCGCCAGGCATAGATGATGCCCACGACGAGGATGCCGATGAACCCGAGGCCCTTGAAGTAGGCCTCCCAGCCCAACTCCTCGAACACGAGCGCCCACGGAAAAAGGAAGATGATGTCGACGTCGATGATGACGAAGCCCAGGGCGATGTAATAGAAGCGGAAATTGAACTGCGGGTGGCTCGATCCCTCGGTCCGCAGGCCGCACTCGTAGATGTCCTCTTTGACCGGATCGGAGGGCACCCAGGGCCGCACCCTGGCATACCGAAGCGCCCATGAGGTGACGATGGCGCCCAGCGGAAAGATGAGGGCGACGATAACGAGGATGCCGATCTGGCCGTATTCGTAAAGCACGTTGTCGCCGATTGTGAAATCTGTCCCTAAGGCAAGCCGGACTATACCACCGGCATCCCAAGGGGCCAAATCAGCGCGCGCTACTGGGGGCGGTCCGCTACGCCCTCGCCGGCCGCCGAGCCGCCCGCCGCCGCGACTGGTAGCTCCGCACCTTCGTGCGGTTGCCGCAGACCGACATCGAGCACCACGTGCCGGTCCGGTTGCGCGACCAGTCGTAAAACGTGTGCGGGCAGCCGTCCCCTGGACACCGCTTGAGCCGTTGGAACGTCCCGTCCCGCATCGCCGCGTGGACGATTCCGAGGAGCCCGGCGACCGCACCGTCGATGCCAGTGCCCACGGCCCGCAGCACTGGTTCCGGGCCTGCATCGAACCGAAGGGTGAGCGGCGCCTGCGAGGCAATCTGGTCGAGGGCCGGCAAAACGTCCGGGTCGAGCGCCTCCCCGTTGTTCGCCACAGCCAGCTCGCGCAGCAATTGGCGCAGCTCTCGGAGCGTGATGACGTCCTCCTCGCGCAACGCCGTGTCCTCGGGGAGCAAACCACGCTTCGTCAGCCAGTCCGCTGCCGACCGGGGCGTCGCCAGGTCGTCTTCGAGCCGCGCCCCCCGGCCAACCGCCGCGACCAGTCCCTGCGTCAGCCCATACTCGGCCGCCAGCGTTACCTGGCTCTCGCCGTTCGCGCGTCGCTCACGGATCGCCGCGCCGATCTCCTGCGGCAGGAGCCCCTTTGCCGCGAGGTGGGCCGAGTTCATGAACTCGTGCACAAACAGCAGCGCCCCAGGGGCGGGCGAACGGTTCTCGGGGGTAGTCGTGTTCACGGCTCCATTCTCGCAGGATCATGAAGTTTAGTGCAACACCATCCAAAGTGCTTGACAGGTTAGTAACACCATCGTACGTTCCATGAAGGTTATCGCCCCGGCAGCAGTCCGGGAAGCACGGGAAGGAGCACCGCCATGTCAGTACTCGAACTCCTGAGAGCTGAAGATCCTGCGATCGCCGCGGAGGCTCGCTACCTCGAGCTTCGCCGGAAGTACAGCCAGGTCCGCCGCATGGGCCTGCCGCGGAACGGCGGCCTGGAGGCGGCTCCGAACCCGGCGTACGCCGTCCTCGCGCCGTTCGTCACGTCAGCCATGGCTGCGAGGCGCCGCGGGAGCAGCGGCCTCTCTGCAAGCGCCACCCGGCGCTAAGAACCAACAAGCACGAAAGGAACCCACCGCATGGAACTCGAGCACCTGAACGCCCACCAGGCCGCCCTCGCCGTCGACGCCCGCAGACTCGAGCATCGCCGGCTGTACCACGATCTCCGCCGCCTGGAACGCCTCGAGCGCGCCCTCGTTGGCGCCCGGAACCGCGGCACGTTGCGCTCCCTGGCCCCGGCTTCACGGCGCAACCGCGTGGAAGGATAGAAGTACCCGAAGCCCTGGCTTCCTCAGGAAAAGGACCACCTGCGCCCACGCTCAGTGGCCCTTACTCGACAGGGAATGCAAGGCGATGATAGCCGGGCGGGCGGCCGCCAGGTCCTCGCGGTGAGACGCTGAAGGTTAAACTGCTTCCTCGTCCGCACCTCGAAATTCGACCAATCAAGGAGCAAACGCGATGATCACCCGGCTTACCGGCGCCACCATCTGGAGCCATGACCTGCAGAACCTCCTCCCATTCTATCGCGACACGCTTGGGCTTCCCGTCGGCATTGAGTCCCCGGAGTTTGTTGTCCTCGGCCACGAAACGAACGGAGCCAGGCTCGCGCTCGGCACCCACAGTGAGGTGAACGGGAGAGCATCGGACCCGTATCGACACTTTGTCGAGCTCGGCAGTGACAATCTCGACGCCGACTTCGAACGCCTGAGCGCGGTCGGTGTGGAGTTCATCGAGCGCCCGACCGACTACGGCGGGCTCCGCATCGCCACGCTCAAGGACCCGGAGGGCAACCTCGTGCAGCTCTTCGAACCCAGCCAGTCCACGGAGTCTTGACAGGCAACTACACGAAGTATACTTTCCCAACTGATGAGGCTGAACCCGGCCTCTCCATACCGGTAGACTTCACACATCATCGCTAAGCAAAGGAGTCGCTCGATGCAAACCAGCGTGCTCGTCGGCACCCGCAAGGGCGCCTGGATCTACACCTCGGACGAATCCCGCCGTAACTGGAATGTCTCCCAGCCCATCATGCCGGGCTACACCGTCCACCATCTCGCAGCCGACACCCGCCGTGACCCCGTGCGCATCTACGCCGCCGCGAACCACTGGGCCTGGGGCCCCGGCATCGCCTACTCCGATGACGGCGGCAAGAAGTGGACCGAGACGCGAGAGGGCCTGAAGTTCCCCGAGGACATGGGAGTGGCCGTCGCGAACGTGTGGAACATACGTCCCGGGCACCCCGACCAGCCGGGCGTCGTTTACGTGGGGACACAGCCCGCCGGTCTATTCAAGAGCGAGGACTGGGGCGAAACCTGGGCTCCTGTTGACTCCATCAACCGCCATGAGTACCGCCCGTTCTTCACCGAGAGCGGCGGAGGCGAGTCCACCCTCCACACCATCGAGATCGATCCACGCGACCCGGCCCATTGGTACGTCTCCATCGCCACCGGCGGCACGTTCGAGACGCGCGACGACGCCAAAACCTGGATGCTCTGCTCGCACCGGGCCATCCCCACCAACGAGATGCAGAAGAAGATGTGGGAGGAGTTCGCGGAGCGGTACCCCCAATTCGCGAATACAGACTTCCCTGTCCCGCCGGGCGTGGACCCGGCCGCTGTCAACGAGATGCACAAGATGCGCATGGACATGACGAACCCCGACCGCCTCTGGGCTCAGACCCACGTCGGCGTCTTCCGCTCTGATGACGGGGGAGATAGCTGGCACGACGTCACGGTCGGATTGCCGTCGTTCCACGGCTTCCCGATCGGAGTCTCGAAGAGCGGCGACGGGGCAGCCTACGTCGTCCCGCTCGAGTTCGAGTCCGACAACTTCCGCGTCGTCCGCGGCCAGTTCGCTGTCTGGAGAACTCGGGACGGCGGGAAGACGTGGCAACAGCTCTGCGAAGGCCTTCCCGGCCCGAACGACTACCAGAGCGTGTACCGGGAGGCCATGGACACGGACGAAACCGGCGGCGTCTACGTCGGCACAACGAACGGACAGGTATACGGCACGAGCAACGGCGGTGACAGCTGGGACCGCCTCCCCGGCACCCTGCCGCCGATCCTGGCGGTGAGCGCCGCGAGCTGGTGATCAGGACTGAACACCGAGCACTGAGCACTGAGGGCTCCGGAAGGTATCATCCCCGCATCCCTTCCGGAGCCTTCCTGATGCCCGACTCTCCCGGTCTCTTCCAGACCATCTACACCACGCGTGCCCTGCGCCGCTTCAAGCCCGACCCCATCCCGGACGAAGTGCTCTTCCAGCTCTTCGATGCTGCCATTCGCGCTTCCTCCGGGCAGAACAAGCAGGACTGGCGCTGGGTCGTCGTCACTGACCCGGGCGTCAAGCACAAGCTCCAGGAGTGGGCGATCGAGGGCTGGAACCGCTACCAGCCCCAGTTCATCGAGCCGGACTCGATGGACGCACTCCCGCGGACACGCCGCCTCTCCCTGAAGTCGGTCTACGACCTCTCCCACAACCTCGGGTCCGTGCCGGCCATCATCGTTGTGCTTGGCCTCAAGGGTGCCCATTCGACGCCGGGGGGCAGCACGTTCCCCGCCGTCCAGAACCTCAATCTCGCCGCCCGGGCGCTGGGCCTGGGCACCTCGATCTTCAACCTGCCCCTCAGCCACCGCGCCGAGCTGCACGAGATTCTGCAGATTCCCGAGAACAACGAGATCTACTGCCTGCTCCCCATCGGTTACCCCACCGACAAGCCTGGCCCCATCCGCCGCAAGCCAGTGCGAGACGTCGTCTTCATGGAGCGCTTCGGAGAACCCTGGCCCTTCGCCGCCGAGCAGCCCGACACGGGCTGGCAGGACCGCTGGCTCAACGAATAGTCCGGGCGCGAGTGTCAGCGAGGATGGCATCGCGCCCACGCGAGGTCACCCTCGGACTCACAACCGTGCCGCCATCTCTGCGATGCGCGCCTTCGCTCCACCCACGAGCGCCGCGCCGTGGCCGAAGCAAGCGGTGTCGAAGTCGAGTCCCGCCTGGCGCCTCACCGACTGCTTCGCCATCTCCCGGTCGGTGTTGAACGGACCGAGGATGGGCGCACCATCGACGCTGCCGACCCGCGATGGTCGTCGCGACAGTGCGTTATGACAATCTCGTCGACGCCCCGCCCTCGTGTCCAAGGCGCCCGCCGCGTCGAGGATCGCCCGCTCACTCCCCGCGATGCCCGTGTCGACGAGCGTTAGCCCGTGACCCCGATCCCACAGGTACGCATAAGGACACGCCGAGCTCGAACAGGTAGACGCCCGGAACGATCCGTCGTCACAAGGCCGACAGCCTATTCCATCCGGGAGACGTACGAAGCCACTGGCCGACCGTGCTGCGGATCATGCTAGTCGCGACACCCGGTCGTCGGGCCGTTGCTTAGCGGTCACTCGGGCCGCAGAGACGGATGGATTCCGAGCGCGACGATGAGCGCGTGGTCCACCTCGAGGAGCTTCCCTTCGGGCAGCGACCCAACGTAATCGTTGAGCCGATCCTTCGCCAGGCTGGTAACCTCATCGCAGCGCAGCCAGCTGGGTTGTTTCATCCCGTGCTCCGGGCCTACGGAAACCTCCGTTCGAACGCCCTGGTGCTGCGAGTAAGCGGGGACGCATACCACCGAAGAGTAGGCCGCGTCGATAAAGACCTGGCGGCTCACGACGAGAAACACCCGGCTGCGCCGCGGGTCGGAAGCGCCGGGGGCTCGCACGCGAAAGAGCTCGCCCCGCCTCACTCTTCCGACTCGAAGGTCAGCGGGGCGGAGTAATCGAGCACGTCGGATGCTTCAGGACCATTCCGCGCACTGAACGCTGCCAGTGCCGCGGCATCGTCCTGGTCCCCCTCCCGGGCGTCCATCGTTCGCAGGTGCTCCCGGACTACCTCTTCGATCCAAAGAGACCGATTGCCGTCTGAGCACTCATCAATCCTCTTGAGCAGGTCCTCAGACAGTGTGAGCGATGTCTTGACCTTCATACCACCGATAGTACTACTTTTGCCCACGTCTATGCTACAACCCATACCACCCCGGGCGCCTGCGCACCCACTCGCCCACCATCTCGCCAATCATGATGCTTGTGAGGTTCGTGTTCGCGCGGGGCACCGTTGGCATGATGCTGGCGTCCGCCACCACGAGGCCGTCGACCATGTGCGCGCGTCCGAACTGGTCGACCACCGCGTCCGGGTCGCCGGCCGGCCCCATGCGCAGCGTCGCGCAGGGGTGGTAGCCGCTAGCGGAGAATCGCCTGAGCAGCGTGTCGATGCTGTCGTCGTCGAGCGGACGGTCGGGCGCGGGGAACACAACCTCGTCGATGATCTCGCGCATCGCGCGCGTCTCCGTGTACGCCATCGTGTCCTTGAAGCATTCCCGCAGTCGCACAAGGTCGCGCTCGTGCTCGCAGAACCGGTTCCGCACCACGGGTCCCACGTGCGGGTCGGCCGACACAAGCTCCAGCGTGCCGGTACCTTCAACCTGCTCCAACACGGCGGCGATGGCGATGCAGTCGAAGGCTGTTGCTCCATCTGGGCCGGGAGCCTGGCGCGTAGAGTAAGAGAACGCCTCGATTTGCAGGTCGTTGCGCGGCCCATCCTTCGATGTGTACCGCAGGATCGTCTGCACGATAGGGTGGTCGGGGTCGATGATGCCGGGGTCCTTCACCCGCGCCCGCAGCGCCAGCGCCGGGTGGTCGCTCAGCTTCGCGCCCACCCCCGGCACGTCGCGGACCACCTCGATCCCGAACGACTCGAGCTGTGCCCGCGGCCCAATCCCACTGCGCATAAGGATCGACGGCGACTGCAGCGATCCCGCGCTCAACACGAATAGCTTCCCGCGCACGATCTCGATCTCGCCGTCTTGCTCCACCTCGGCGGCCACCACGCGCCCTCCCTCTATAAGGAGCCGGCGGGTGAGCGTGTTTCCCTGGATGGTGAGGTTAGGCCGCGCTCGCGCCGGCGCCAGGTACCCGATCGCCGTCGAGATACGGAGTCGCCCCAGCTTGTTCATCGGGTGCGGACCGCTGCCCCAGCCGTCCGGGTCGTTCGCGTCGGGGCAGTCGGGGTAGCCCAGTTCCCGGCTCGCCTCCAGCCACTGCTGGTGCACGAGCGTGAGTTCCTCGTGGGGATACCGCCGGATGCTGATCGGCCCGGCGTCCCCGTGGTACGACTCATTGCCGTAGTCGAGGTCGCGTTCCAGCCGCTTGAACGCGGGCAGCACCTTCTCCCATGCCCACTCCGGGTTCCCTGCGGCCGCCCAGCCGTCGTAGTCCTCCGGCATCCCCCGGAGCGCGATCGTCGTGTTCACCGCGCTCGACCCGCCGGTCACCCGTCCCCGCGGGAACGGCTGACCCCGCCCCGCCTCGGTCGGCTGGTAGTCGAACCCCCAGTCGTGCTCCCGCGTCGAGTTCTGGTGCGAGTTCACCAGGTCGTACGGAGTCTGGTTGAGCAGCGGGTAGTCCGGCCCCGCATCGATGAGCAGCACGCTCCGCCCCGGCTCCTCGCTCGCCCGCGCCGCCACCACCGCGCCGGCGCTACCGGCGCCGATGACCACGATGTCGTAAGCCTTCTCAACCAAAGGCGGCACCTCATGCGAGATGCCGCCAATGCTAAACGAGGGCCGTGCTACTTACCCGCCCAGCGGCAGCGCGAAGTACCGGCTGATTTCGCGCTTCTCTCCATCAGGCGCAGGATCGGATGGATCCGGGCGCCGCTCCTGCCACACGAAATAGTTGCCGAACGTGTACGCATCGACTGTGGTTGCACCCTTGTTGTCGATCGGCTGAAACTCGCCGGAAGCGGCATCGTAGTAACCGATCCAGTCCGGCGCAGTCCACGACGAGACGAACTGGCCGCTCGCCAACGTGTTCCCTCCCACGTTCGAGTAGCGCAGGGATCTACCCGTGTCGAAATCGTACACGAAGCTCCCGTCCTGTAGGTCCCAAGCGAACCGGCGGCCATCGTCGAACAATGTCGCCTTCAGCGGCTCGCCCGCGATCGAGTACGCCGTTTGGGTGTTAATCGAGAGATCGCGCACGATCACCTCAATCTCCCGTCCCTCCTTCTTCTGCAGCCAGGCAACCCGGTCCCCGACGATGGTTGGTTCCCACGCGCCCTCGGTCCTGGCATCCCCAGCCTCTCCGAGCTTCGTCAGCTCGTGAGTCTCAACGTCGTAGAGCATGATCCGACGTGAGAACCCGCCGTCGTCATTCTCGTGCCACTCCGCCCACACCAGGCGATTACCTGAGGCCGAGGGCGTGGGTAAGGCCCACGGAAGCCCAAACGTCTTCGGGTTGAACGGGATGATGTCCGGGTCAATCTCGGCTAGAAGACAGTTTTCCCCGGTCTGGGCGTCCTTCAAGATGAGCTCCCAGTCAGCCAGGGGAGCCATGTGTCCGTACCTGACCACGACAAGCTTGCCTCCCGCCTTACCTTCAACGAGGTCTTGGCGTTCATACGGGAGGGACCATTCGGCCGATGGCTCAGATGCGCCCGGCCTCCAGGAGTAATACGTGGTGAGCTCGCCGAGTTCACGCCGCTCTCGCAAGAAAAGGGTGTCGTCGACGCCTCCCACCGGAGCCAGGTCTTTGACGACCGGAGTTTCGGCCGACGCCACGACCGGCGGGAGTATGGTCACTCCTTCCTGGGTGGAGGGTGCCCCGATCTGCCCCGTCGTCGCAGCCGGATCCGGAACCACCCGGTTCGCACCTTCCACGGTTGGGCAAGCCTCGCCCCCAAGGTCGATTGACTCCTCGGCAGGCGGTGCGGAAGTTGCGGCTCGAGTCGCAGTGGCTGGTGCCTCGGTCGGGCCTGGCTCGGGTGCGGGATCCCCCCCGCACCCAAGCACTAGTACCGCGGCAGCGCAGCAAGCCGTGAGGGCTACGCGCCTTCGAAGCATGCCTACCACACAATCCCGTGCTGGTTGCTGATAGCCGGCCAGTGGGTGTTCCAAGGTACGTTGTAGTACAGCGTAGAGCCCCATACCTGACCGATCTGCACGTATCTCACGCCTCCCGAGTCGAAGTAGCCGTAGACGGTGTCCCAATGCTCCCACACGGTGCCCGGTGTGAAGGACGCATTGGTAAGATACGTGGACGTACTATACTCCACATTCTGCGCGACAGGATAATCGAAGTCGATGTCGTCTTCGATGTACCCCATCGTTTGGGATTTGGTGAGGTTATTGATATCGCCTCCGGACGAAGCGATTGCCCCCGTGATGTAGAAACCCGTGTCGAATCCAGTACGCCAGCGGTTGAGCGTAGGAGCCATCCTTCGAGGATACCACCAAGTCTGCCCCTGGTTGTTCGCATCGGTGTAGTACGAATAGCCGAGGATCCATTGGTCGTTCAGTCTATCTCCCGTGATGGAGGATCCGTCGGGGGCGTAGGATGACGTGTGGCTGCTCTTGATCCAGAGGATGCTCTGAGCCGTTGCCGGGCCGCATTGCCAGTTGTAGTACTGCTCGAACGGGTAAAACGATGCGAGATCGCCCATGAGGCTCATGGTCCCCGAGCCAGACACCGTCGGATCGTGTCCGAGTCCCCTCGCAATGCGGTTCTCTTCAGGCTCCACAGGCTCCTCGCCGCTTAGCTCCCAGAACCGCTGAGACACCGCATCGAGCTGCTGCTTGCTAATCTCGCCTCTCTTGAACGCCGCATAAGCGTCGGCCTTGGCGACTTTGGCCTCGATCAAGGCCTTCTCGGACGCCGTGTGAGTCGGGTTGGGCGGACGGCAAGGTTGACCATCCACCGTTTCTGGTGGCCCGTTCCCGACGAAGCAGTCCTCGTCTATCGGCGGTTCTTGGCCCGATGCGATGGGTGGGCCGATAACGGCGAAGATCGTTCCGGCCGCTATCGTGAGCAACGCTGTCTTGAGAATCCTCATTCTCAACCTCCGTTTGTGTTCCCTAAAGGGGTTCACGTAACGTAGCCACAATTGTTTGAGATTCTTCAACTGCCAGCAATAATGTCGTAAATCATTCGTAAACTTGGAGGGCTTTCGCGTCTGCGATGTACCGACATATGCTCGTATACTAGTTGCTCCTTCACAGGCTGCCTTGTCGATCGCGAGGTCAGTTCGGGTCCGGGTGCCCGCCCGCCGCCACTCCCTCCTCGCGACCGGCCTGGTGCTGCTCGTCTTCGTGGTCATCTCCTCAGCCATCCGTCGCATGGACGCCTACGTGGATCAGTTCGGCCTGACCGAGCTCCGCCTCTACACGACCGCGATCATGGTCTGGCTGGCCCTCGTCTTCGCCTGGCTGCTGGTCACGGTCATCCGCGGACGCCGCGAGCGCTTCGCGTTCGGAGCGGCATTGGCCGGCTTCCTCGTCCTGGCCACGCTGAACGTGGTCAACCCCGACGCTCTCATGGCCCGCACCAACCTGGACCGCGCCGCCTCCGGCCACGAGTTCGACGTCGCCCACGCCGCCAGCCTCACCCCCGACGCGACGCCCACGCTCATCGCGGGCCTGCCGTCCCTGCCCGACGACGAACGCTGCGACCTCGCCCGAGCACTGCTCGACGACGTACCCGACTCCGAGTCCTGGCGAACCTGGAACCACGGCCGCACCGAAGCCCGCGACGCCATCGACGCCAACGAACCCGCGCTCCGCGAGGCCTGCTCCCCCAACGACTGAGAACCTACGCCGCGGCGCGCCTGCGACGAGCGGCCGGCTTCACCTCTTTCACACCACCCGTCTTCACGTCATACACGAAGCCCCGCACGGGCACGTCGTGGCGCACCAGCGGCGAGTGCGCGTACTCCTCGAGGTCGTCCACCACCGAGCGCTCCACGTCGTCGAAGGCGAGGAAGGCGACGCTGTCCGCGTTCGCGCCCAGGCTCTTGCGCAGCTTCTTGCGCAGCTGGTCATCAGTGAACGTGAGCATCCCGCAGTCCGTATGGTGGATGATCGCGACCTCCTGGGTGCCCAGCAGCTGCTGGCTGATCGCGAGGCTGCGAATCGCCTCGGTCACCCGCCCACCGGCGTTGCGGATCACGTGCGCGTCACCCTCCTCCAGCCCGAGAGCGGGCCGGGTCGATACGCGCGTCCATGCACACCACCACCGCCGTCTTGCGCGCCGGCGGCATCTTCAGCCCGCCCTTCGTGAACCCGCCTGCATAGGTCTTGTTGGCCTTCAACATCTCATCGATCACGGTCACAGCCGGTCCTCCTGACAAAGATGACCTTCTCGCTTGAATTTTCGACGTTTATGTTACGCCGCCGGTCAACGCCCGCACCCTTGCACCGCCTCGCACCAACCTCGAGCCTGGGACTTTGGACTCAGCGCTCGCCGGTACTCGGTACTCGGAACTTCGCTTATCATCGCCACCACATCCCGCTCGGAGCCACCCATGACGTTCGAGTCCGTCCTCGCGCAGGCGCGCGCCGAGGGCCGCACCCTCCTCAATGAAGTCGAGGCCAAGGAGGTGTTGCGCGACGCCGGCATCCCGGCCACTGCCACCACCCTCGCCACAACCCGCGACGAGGCGCAGTCCCAGGCCGACGCCATGGGCTATCCCGTCGTCCTCAAGGTCGTGTCGCCCGACATCGCCCACAAGTCCGACGTCGGCGGCGTGAAGCTCAACCTCCAGGACCGCGAGGCCGTCGGCACGGCGTTCGACGAGATCATGGTCAGCTCCCAGAAGGCGGTGCCCGGCGCGAAGATCGCCGGGGTCTCCGTGCAGCAGATGGCGAAGCAAGGCACCGAGGTCATCGTGGGCATGACCACCGACCCACAGTTCGGCCCGGTCATGATGTTCGGCCTCGGCGGCATCATGGTCGAAGTCCTGAAGGACGTCTCCTTCCGGCTGGTCCCCCTCGAGCCAAAGGACGCGAAGGCCATGGTCCAAGAGATCAAGGCCCGCCCCATCCTCGAAGGCGTGCGCGGCCAGCCCGCCGCCGACATCGCCGCACTCGAGCAGGCCATCCTCAAGGTGAGCCAGTTCGTCGAGCAGCACCCCGAGATCCGCGAGCTCGACCTCAACCCCGTCTTCGCCTACCCCGACGGCGCCCTCGCCGTCGACGCCCGCATCGTCATCTCAGAGAACTAGACGCCGTTTCGCAGCGCGACGACAGGGAGAAACACAAAGGGACAAAGGAACAAAGACTGACTTCCTAAAGATCTTTGTGTCTTTGTTTCTTTGTGTTTTCTCAAGAAAGGTCGAATCAGATGGCAGTACCGGGACACAAGCTCGATCGGATGTTCAACCCGAAGACCGTTGTTGTGATTGGCGACAAGGGCCCAGGATACATGTGGATCAACAGCAATAAGCCGTTCCAGGAGAAGGGCGGCAACCTCTACTCCCTCCAGATCGACCCCAAGGAGATCGAGGGCATCGAGAAGCTGGGCGTCAAGAACTTCACCGCCATCGCCGACATCCCCGAGCCCATCGACTACGCCGTCGTAGCCGTGCCGCGCCAGGTGTCTCCGTTCGTGCTCAAGGACCTGATCTCTGTGAACGCGCACGGCGCCGGGTTCTTCACGAGCGGGTTCGCCGAGACCGGCGAGGAGCTCGGCATCCAGCTCCAGGGGCAGCTCCAGGAGATGGCCCGCGCCGCCAACTTCAACCTCGTCGGCCCCAACTGCATGGGCCTCTACCTCCCGAAGGTGGGCGTCCGCTTCAGCGCCGACGCCCCTGTCGCCGATGACGGCCGCGTCGGCTTCCTCAGCCAGTCCGGCACCCACGGCATCATGTTCAGTCTTGTGGCCGGCGCCCACGGCATCCACCTCAGCCGCTGCGCCTCCTTCGGCAACGCCATCATCCTCGACGTCTCCGACTACCTCGAATACCTCATGATCGACGACGAGACGGAGGTCATCGGCATGTACGTCGAGGGGGTGAAGGACGGCCGCCGCTTCTTCGCCACCCTGCGCGAAGCCTGCCGCCGCAAGCCTGTCGTCGTGTGGAAGGGCGGCCAGACCAGCGCCGGCGCCCGCGCGACGATGTCGCACACCGGTTCGCTCGCCGCCCCGCAGGCCGTCTGGGACGGCATGATGCGCCAGTCCGGCGCCATCCAGACGAACAGCCTCGACGAGACCATCGACGCCATGCAGCTCCTCCTCAAGACGAAGCGCCCACCCGCGGGAGGCCGTCGCATGGCGCTCCTCGCGCAGACCGGTGGACAGTCCGTCTCCATCACAGACGCCTTCGCCAAGGCCGGCTTCGAGATCCCCCGCTTCAGCGACGAGACGTACTCCCAGCTCGGCGAGTTCTTCAACATTGTCGGCGGTTCGTACCAGAACCCCCTCGACATGGCCGGCACCATCCAGGGCAACATGGAGACCCTCGACAAGATCCTCCGCATCGTCGACGCCGACCCCAACATCGACGCCATCGCCATGGAGCTGAGCGCGATGTTCGCCGCCCGCCAGTGGAAGCGGCACCCCGAGAGCCTCGAGAAGACGCTCGACTCCATGCAGCAGCACATGGCCCGCAGCGACAAGCCCTTCATGGCCATCCTCCATCCCGCGCACGAAGAGGAGTACATCGGCAGCATCAAGCCCCTCTTCAACGCCCGCGCCATCCCGCTGTTCGCCTCCTTCGACCGCGCCGCCGCAGCGTTGGCGCGCGTCTCCGGGTAGGGGCCGTCTGCCTTCACCGCGGAGGCGCGGAGTCGCGGAGATGTCGGTAGTCGAGGCCCCCAGCGGCCTCGGGACACTGCGAACCCTCGTCCACATCCCAGCGCCGCGACGCCCCGAGCACGAACAGGCAACACAAAACAAAAATTCCCTGTTGAACAGGCATTTTCCCCTGTTCGCGCCTCTGAATGCCCTGTTCGCACCCCTGTTCGATCGCGTACCAGGACCTGTTCGCGCGCGTGCAGCGTCCTGCTTCGAAACGGCGCAGCGGAAGTCGAGCCGCGACCGCCGGGGACAACACCGCGCCGCAACCGACCGGATGAGCCTTGTGCACGCACAACATGCGGCGAGCATGGCTGACCGCGTGAGCACCTGGAACGTCCGGGCGGCACTCGGGAGGCCCGTCCCCGTAGAATCCCACCCATGACCGACGCGCTCCCACCCGGCCACTGGCTCCGCACCGCCGCGCTCCACACGCCGGCCGCCATCCGCGCGAACCCCTGCCCCGTCCCCGCCTCGCGCGGGATCTACGCATGGTTCTTCCGCGACCTCTTCCCCGGCATCCAACCCGCCGACCGCCTCACCCGCGACGGCCACACGCTCCTCTACGTCGGCATCGCGGGATCGACGCCGACGAGCACCCGGACTCTCCGCAAGCGGCTGACCACCCACTGCAACGAGAACGCCTACCGCTCGACGCTGCGTTACAGCCTCGGCGCGCTCCTGGTCGACGACCTCGGACTCAGACCTACCTTCCCCTACAAGCAGCAGCGTCCGATCTTCGAAGGCGAAACCCGTCTCTCCGAGTGGCTCAAGGACAACGCACGCATCGCCTGGCACGAAACCCCGCAGCCCCGCGAGGCCGAGAGGCAGTTGATCGCCGCACTCGACCTCCCGCTCAATCTTGAAGGCAACCACCGCCACCCCTTCCACCCAACCCTCACCGCCGCCCGCAAAGCGCTCGGGCGCCCTGCCCGACCACAATGACGGCGAGCCGGCATCAGACACACACACAACCGTCGCCGGTGTCACGCGGCGTGCCACGTGTTTAGAATGCGCTTGATGGAAACTAAGTTGGGCGCGCCTTGCGGGGCATTGAACTAACGTGGGGGGCATCGTATTAGGCCAGAGCGGGCCGGTGGACCCAACCCGCCTCCGCTTCCAAGCCAAGAACGGAGTGGAGTTCTACTTAGAGAAACGGTCCTCAGAGCTCAATTACGTTCGGCGGCAAGAGGCTGCGCGGCTACTCAGGGGCCTCCGGCGGCGCCTTCTGCGCGAAACGACGTCTTACAACTGTGGCGGGCAGGTGTTCGGATCACGACGAGGATGGGTTCGAGGCGACTCCCATCGGCCCGCGCCACTTGAGGGTGCGGGCGGTTGGGATCAGAACTTCGATTCGGTGGTAAGAAGTCTGTTGAACGCCGATGGCTTCAGGCGTCTTGGCGAGGGAGCGTCGATCGAGGTGGGAGATGTGGTCCTGTATGGGCGCGGTGGGAGGGTCGAACACCTTGCGGTGGTGGTGAGCTTATACTCTGATCTCGACGATACGGAGACCATGGTGACAAGTAAGTTTGGCGAGCATGGCGAGTACCTCCATCCTCTCGACGACGTGCCGGAGATCTACGGCGACCGGCTCAGCTTCTGGCGAGGCACGCCATGAGCCTAGATGAACTACTGGAACGAGTTGATGCCCCGCTCTTCGCGATCGAGATGGGTTTGGCTCACTCCCCGGATCAATTTCTCCGCTGGTTACAAGGAGAGCAACTTGTGCGCAGCCTTATCGGGTTAGCGAGACGGCCCGAACCTAGGGTCCAACTGGTACGACACGCGACGGGGCTGGCCACCACTCGCGCTCCGGACGGGGAGACCAATCCCCACGACGTCGCATTAGCTGCTGTCAGTTACGCGGTCTGGCAGGCTCAGGCGCAAGATGAGCTCGCGCGAAGTCTACTGACGGCGGCGGCCGGCCTCTCGGGGGGCTGGTGGGCACCCGCTATCGCGCACCTCCTCGGGCTACATCCCCGTAGCACCTCGAGCTTCTCAAACACGAACTACGTGGTGCCCACCAGGGTCCGCCCGACCTTCGTAGTCTCCAATTCTCGGCCGGTTCAACTACAACATTGGGTGAGCATCCCGGTGGCGTCCGGCAGAAAGACTCGGCGTATAGACGCGAGGTCGACGTCGCATACAAGGCAGGGCGTCAGCTTATACTCCCTCTCGCGTAGCGACGTATCGTTCGGCTCTGTTCGAACCGGGTCATCCGCTGACACCGATGTCAGGCTGGCTGTTTGACGAATGAAGTTGCTATGGGCAATCTTGGCTAGCTCCCATTCAGTCGACCGAGAAACCAACAATCTCAGCATTTTCGGAGTCCTCGAGGAGCTGACGGTCCGAGCTACCGTACTCGAGGACGCACCGGAACGCCCAGAAGAACCAGAGGTTATTCCCAGCCCATTCGAACTCATCTCGCTTTGGAGCCGAGATGATGCGGATGTACCGGAACGGGGACTTTGTCGCATAATAGTGCGCTCTCCTGGTGGTGACATTACCGTGAAGACAGATGCAATAGCAGTTGACGTAGATTCGACGCTTAGGTTTCGATCCATCATGCGCTTTTCCGGGATACCGCTTAGTCGCCTAGTGAGCAGCAAGTATAACCTTGAGTTTTCTGTCCAGAAGTTAATGGGTGACGAATCCTGGGAGGAAGCAGGGATCGCCGAGCTTACTATCACCCTTGAAGTCCAGCGGGAGCAGTCGGTCCCGCCCAATGATTGACATCGGGCCGGAATCGACGTGACGGTCAAAGCTCTGCCACCGGCCCCTCAGACCTGACCCCGCGCCCGCCATACCCTCCGCCGCATGCTCCCGCGGCCCCTCCGGCCCCGACCCGGCCGCCACCCACTCCCTGCGGTCGCCGCACGTCGCGGAGCGCATCGAAGGGTGATGCGCTCGAACGCGCTCGGATGCGCTCGTTGTGTGTTTTTTCGCGCGCATCATCGTCATTGCCTCGACGACTCCGCGTCTCCGCGTCTCCGCGTCTCCGCGGTGAGGACGATCGTTCTGTGCCCTGCCGCGGCGGCGTCCTTCCGCGGAAGGACTGGCCGCTCCGCTTGCCCAGCTGGCGATGGCGCGCCAGCCCCCCGAGGCCGCTGGGGGCCTCGACTACCGTCCATCCCCCGCGACTCCGCGGTGGAGTCGATGGTGGGACGTGGGGTGTTGGAGGCGGGCACGCACGCCGAGCTCGGTGCAGGTGGTCTGGAACCAGTCGATGACCTCGGGGTGGTAGGGGATGCCGTTGGCGCGGCGGTCGGCTTCCTCCTCGGCGGCGGTGAGGCCGGCGTAGACCACGCGCTCGTGGCCGGGCGCGGGCGTGCAGTTCTTGAGGGCGCGCAGGTATTCGTCGAAGTCGCGCTTGAAGTCCGCGACATCCGTGAAGGCGTCGATGTCGATCGCCTGGAAGTAGTGGGCGATGCCGGCGCGGCGGAAGGGCCCGCAGTGGCCCCCCGAAAGCAGGCTCGTGAGCACCTCCACCATGACGGCCATCCCGTAGCCCTTGTGCGAGCCGATCTCGCGCGTGCCGCCCGCCGGCAGCATCAGGAAGTCATCCGGGACGGCACATTCGTCCATGATCGGCGCGCCGTCGGACTCGGCGATCCAGCCGGGGAGCACGGGCACCCCCAGCCGCTGGGCAAGCCGGATCTTATTGCCCGCCACCGAGCTCATGGAGGCGTCGAACACGAACGGCGCCTCCTCGCCTGCGGGGACGGCCACGCTGATGGGGTTGAGGCCGATGATCGCCTCCGCGCCCCACGTGGGCGTCACCTGCACCCCGCCGGCGGTCATCGAGAGGCCGATCATGTCGTGCGGGACGGCCATGTGCGCGTGGTAGGCGGCAGCGCCGTAGTGGCGGCTATTCGTGACCGTCACCACTCCGACCCCATGCGCCTTCGCCCGTTCGATCGCGACCTCCATCGCCTGCGGGCCGACCACCAACCCGAGGCCGCGGTCGCCATCGATGTTCACGGCCGCGCGGCCATCGCGGATGATCTTCCACTCGGGCGTGGGGTTGATGTCGCCCGACTGCAGCTCGCGCACATAGGGTCGCATCATGTTGCTCACGCCGTGCGACTCGCAGCCGCGGATGTCGGCGTAGAGGAGCACGTCGGCGGCCTGGCGGGCGTCCGCCTCGGGCATGCCGAGACACTGGAACATGTCCTCGACGGTCTGGCGCATGTCGTCCACGGGCACGCGCACGGCGATGTCAGTCGGCACCTTGAATCGTTCGAGCATGTCCTACCCCCTCGCTCGCCGCCATTTTCGCAGGCTCACCATCTCACGTGGCGGGCTCAGGCGGCTGCCCACCTCCACGTACGACACCTCCGCCACATACACGTCGCCGCGCGAATCGACGGCGATGCTGTGCGGCCAGAGGAACTGGTCGGGCGCCTCGCCCGGGAGAGCCGCGCCAAAGCGGTTCACCAGGTTGCCCGCGCGGTCGTAGACCGAGACGCGGTGCCCGAGGTTCGGCACCCCGAACTGGACGGCGGGCGGGCCCTGCTCCGCCGCGTAGATGCTGGTGTCCTCGCCCTTGCCGTCGACCACAGCGACCACGTGGTGAACGTGCCAGTCGCGCCGGAATTCGCCCTCGAGCGAGAACACCTGCACGCGGTGGTTCTCGCGGTCGGCGACGATGACCGCATCGTCCCCGAACATGGCGATGTTGTGTGGGAGGCTGAACTGGCCAGGGTCGGAGCCGGGCTCGCCCCAGGATTGGATGTGCGTGCCGTTCGCGTCGAAGCGATGGACGCGCGAGTTCCGGTAGCCGTCGGAGACGTAGACATCGCCGTTCGCGGGGTTGATGGTGACATCCGTCGGGCGGTTGAACGGCTGGCCGCTCTGCGCGGGGGCAGCCTTGCCATCTCCGAGGCGCATGAGCTCGCGCCCGGCGCGGTCGGTCTTCGTGATGGTGTGGCCGAGCACATCGACGAGCCAGAGGTTGTCCTCGTGGTCGGTGCGGATGGAGTGGGCGCGGAGAAAGCGGTTGCCCGGCCACGTCTGCATCTTGTTGCCGTACGGGTCCTCGATCAGCTCGGTGCCGGAGTGGGGGTCCTCGTTGCCCCACATGTCGACCACGTTGCCCTCGGGGTCGAACACGAGGACGGGCATGTTGCCGCGGCTGAACACGTACACGCGGTCATCAGAGTCGACAGCGACGGCGGTCGCCTCCTGGAGCCAGATGCCATGGGGGATCTTGGCCCAGTAGGGCACGGGCTCGAACACAGTCTCGGATGTAACGGGCTGAACCACGCTCGGACCTCCGCTGGAGTCGGTGCGCGGAGTCTACGCGAGATGGAGTGCTAAGTGCTTAGTGCTCAGTGCTGGCCGCGGGCTGCGGTTCCTCGGGGCTTTCTCCGTTGGCCTTTCCCCTTTGCCCCTCACCCTGACACACTGGAACGACCCCCACGCGCCCGGAGGCGGACATGAGCAGCTCCTACGAACTCATCCAGGACCTCGTCGCTGGCAAGCGCCCCGACGCCGAACTCGTTCGCCCCACGGACATCATGCCTTTCGTCATCGAGAACGATGGCCGCCGCGAGCGCGCCTACGACATCTACTCGCTCCTCCTGAAGGAGCGCATCGTCTTCCTGGGCACTCCCATCGACGCGATGATCGCAAACGTCATCATCGCTCAGCTCCTCTACCTCGCCCGGGAGGACGACGAGAAGGACATTATGATGTACGTGAACTGCCCCGGCGGCAGCGTCACGGCAGGCCTCGCCATCTACGACACGATGAACCTCATCCGCCCGAACGTCTCGACGGTGTGCATCGGGCTGGCCGCGTCCATGGGTACCGTGCTGCTTTGCTCGGGGACAAAGGGCAAGCGCTACGCCCTCCCGAACTCCACGATCCACCTCCACCAGGTGCTCGGCGGCGCGCAGGGCCAGGCTCGCGACATCGAGATCCAGGCGCGCGAGACGCTCCGCCTCCAGCGCGTCCTCCGCAACATCATCCAGACCCAGACGGGCCAGGAGATGGAGAAGATCGAGCACGACACCGACCGCGACTTCTGGCTGGACCCGGAGCAGGCGAAGGACTACGGCCTCATCGACGAGATCCTTCAGAGCCCCAGCCAGGCGGCCGTTGCCGCCAACCAGAGCACGAACGGCAAAGCCTCGTAGGGGTTAGGCGACAGGGATTAGGGGGTAGGCCCGGCGCGGCCGACCTGCTCCTTCAGTTCGCGCATCTCGCGGCGGAGGTCGCGGTCTCGCTGGAAGCGCTCGGTGATGTCGCGCGCCGTGGCCATCGCCCCGATGACCGTCCCGGCGGCGTCCTTCACGATCTCGAAGCTCAACTCAACGTAGAACTCCGACCCGTCAGCCTTCTGCGCCTTGGTCGGGAGCGATTGGCCGCGGTATTTCGTCTCTCCAGCGGCAAGAGCACGGTCGTAGCCCGTCCAGTGCCGGTCCCGGAACGCCTCGGGGATGATGATGTCGAGATTCTGCCCGACGGCGTCGGCCGCCGCGAAGCCGAAGATGCGCTCGGCGGCGGCGTTCCAGTACTGGATGACCCCGTCCGTGCCGGCGTAGACCACCGCGTCCGGGTTCTGGTCGAGGAGGGCCTGGGGGGTAACCTGAGTCGTGGCGTCCATGCGCCTACCATACGCCGCCCGGGTTGGGCCGGTGCGGCTTACTCGGGGTCGTCGTAGCCGCAGGGGCAGCCCTTGGGGAGATGCGGTCCCCAGCGAAGGAACTCCGGGGCCAAATCCACTCCGTTGGGCCAGGCGGCAGTCCGCCCATCCTGGTCGAATGTCACCTGGCGAAAGAACTCAACGTCTGCGAGCGGCTGGAACACGCCGCCTCGCGTGACCTCCGCCGCCAGGTTCACCTCACGGATAAACCCGTCGGCAAATGACACCTCAATCACGAACTCCTGTAGATATCGTACGCCGGTGACTGTGATCTCCTTCGGATAAGGCCGTCCCACCAGCTCGTCGCCAGCGTCGTCAAGGGCGCTCACGGGCCGCGCTCCGGCCGGATGACGTCCGTGCCCATGTACGGGCGCAGGACCTCGGGGATGAGGATGCTGCCGTCCTCTTGCTGGTAGTTCTCGAGGACGGCGATGAGCGTGCGGCCGGGCGCGAGACCCGAGGCGTTCAGGAGGTGGGGGCGGCGCACGGCGCCGTCGGCGGACGGGCGGTAGCGGATGTTGGCTCGCCGCGCCTGGAAGTCGAGGCAGTTCGACGCACTGCTGACCTCGACGTATTCGCCCTGGCCGGGCGCCCAGAGCTCGATATCGTACGTTTTCGTGGCGTTGAAGCCGATGTCTCCGGAGCAGAGTGAGAGCACCCGGTAGGGCAAGCCGAGGATCTCGGGGATGAAGCGCGCGCGCTGCACGAGCAGCTGAAACTCCTCCTCGCTGCGCTCGGGCTCGCAGTAGCTGAAGAGCTCCACCTTCTCGAACTGGTGGACGCGCTTGATGCCGCGCACGTCCCGGCCGGCGCTCATCTTTTCGCGTCGAAAGCAAGGGGTATGGGCGACCAGCCGCATCGGCAGTTGGCCCGGCGGGATGATCTCGTCGCGATAGAGGTTGACGAACGCCACCTCCGCAGTGGGGATGAAGTAGTAGTCATCCTCGTCGTCGTGGTAGAGGTTCTCGCGGAATTTGGGGAGCTGCCCGGAGGCGTAGAGCGACTCCTCGGTGAGCATGTAGGGCAGGTAGCACTCGGTGAACCCGGCCGCGATGTGCTCGTTGAGCATGAGCTGCGTGAGCGCCCGGTGAAGCCGGGCGACGCCCCCTCGAAGCACGAAGAAACGGCTCCCTGCCATCTTCACGCCGCGCTCGAAGTCGATTCCACCGAGGATGTCACCCAGTTCCCAGTGCGGCCGCGGCTGGAACGAGAAGTCCGGCTTCTCGCCGACGGTCTCGATGACCACGTTGAAGCCCTCGTCGGGGCCTTTGGGCACGTTCGGGTCGAGGATGTTGGGGACCTCGTAGAGCTTCGCGCGCAGCTCTCCCTCCACGGCCTTCAGCCGTGAGTCGAGCGCGTCGATGCGGTCGCCGACTTTGCGCATCTCGCCGATCTTCGCCTCGCGCTCGCCCTTGTCTTTCATCTGGCCGATCTGCTTGCTCACGGTGTTCCGCTCGGCGCGCAGGCCTTCGACCTCGCCGAGGAGTGCCTTGCGCTGGTCGTCCAGCTCGAGGATGCGGTCGATGGGGGCGCTGGTATTGCGGAGGAACATGTCGCGCTTGACGCGCTCGAGGTTCTCGCGGATGAACTGGGCGCTAAGCATGGGCTGGTTCCGGAGCTCCCTCGGCGACGATGGCGCGGATGCCGAGGAGCCTGACGTCTTCGGCGACGGGCACGAGCGTACCATCGGCCGCTGCGAGCGAGAATGCCTCCGCCAGGTCCTCGGCGCTGAGCCAGCGCCATGGGTGCTCGCTCGGGATGGGAGCTGCCAGGTCCACGGGCTCCAGCGGCCGCGTGAAGTACACGTGGTCGATGTGCTGATGGAAGGGCTGATCGTGGCGCACGATGTCCTCGACGAGGATGACCACTGGCGGTGGAAGCACGGACGGCCCGCCACAGACGAGCAGGTCGGAGGGCGGGATGATGGCGGTGCGGATGCCCGTCTCCTCGTATGCCTCACGGAGGGCGGCCTGCACGGGATCCTCGTTCAACTCGCAGTGACCGCCCGGCGGCAGCCACATCCGCAGCTTCTCGTGCCACATGAGCAGCGTCCGACCCTCGGCGACGACGTACGCCGTCGCGGTGTGGTGGCGCTCGATGACGTCCGCTGCGGTGGCTCCGTGCGTCATCTCACTCGCCCTGCACCGACTTCAACTGGGGGAAGAGGATGACATCGCGGATGTGGTCCTGGCCGGTGAGGATGAGCACCAGGCGGTCGATCCCGACCCCAAACCCACCCGTGGGCGGCATGCCGTGTTCGAGCGCAAACAGGAAGTCTTCGTCCATGAGCTCGACGTCGTCATCCCCAGCGGCGCGCAACCGGAGCTGCTCCTCCAGTCGCATGCGCTGGTCGATGGGGTCGTTCAGCTCGGTGTAGGCGTTGCCGGCCTCGAAGCCGCCGAAGAAGACCTCGAAGCGTTCCACGAGCCGCGGGTTGCCGGGCTTCCGCTTGGCCAGCGGCGAGAGCTCGACCGGGTAATCGAGCAGGAAGGTGGGCTGGATCAGCTTCGGTTCGACGTAGTACGACATCGCCTCGTCGACGAGCTTGCCGTAGCCGGCGGTGGGCGGGGTGTGGAGCCCTCGACGCTCGAGCTCCTTGCGGAGCGTCTCTTCGGTCGGGAACTCATCGAGATGGAAGTCTCCGTATTCGCGCAGGGCTTCGTGCAACGTGATGCGCCGCCACGGGGGCGTCAGGTCGATGACATGCTCGCGGAAGGCGAAGGTGGCGCTCCCCAGCACGTCCATGGCAACGCTGGAGATCATCTCCTCCACCATGCGCGCCACGTCGTTGTAGTCAGCATAGGCCTCGTACGTTTCGAGCATCGTGAACTCGGGGTTGTGCTTCCAGTCCATGCCCTCGTTGCGGAAGTTGCGGCCGATCTCGTAGACGCGCTCGAAGCCGCCCACTATGAGCCGCTTGAGGTGGAGCTCGAGGCTGATGCGCATGACCCGTTCCTCGTCCAGCGCGTTGTAGTGCGTGAGGAACGGCCGGGCGGCCGCTCCCCCGGCCGACTCCTGGAGGATCGGCGTCTCCACCTCGAGGAACCCGCGACCGTCGAGGAATCGGCGGATACCAGACACGACCTTGCTTCGCACCGTGAAGGTCTGCCGCGTCTCTTCGTTCGCCATGAGGTCAAGGTAGCGACGGCGCTGGCGCAACTCCGAGTCCTGCAGCCCGTGGAACTTCTCCGGGGGCGAGTGCAGGGCCTTCGCGAGCATCGTCCACTCGGTGGCGGCCACGGTCGGCTGGCCCGTCCGAGTGCGCATGGGCTGGCCGTGGACGCCGATGAAGTCACCGAGGTCGATGAGGCGGAGGGAGTCGTAGTTCTCGAGGGCATTCTGGCGCAGGAGCGTCTGGACGCGGCCCGTGCCGTCCTGGAGGTCGATGAACGTAGCCTTGCCCATGTCCCGCCTGGCCACCACACGCCCAGCGACGTCCGCGGCAACGCCGTCCGCCTCGCTGACGCCCTCCGGGAGAGCTTCGACCAGGGCGTTGATCTGGGACGCGGTGTGGGTGCGCGTGGCCCGCGGGGGATACGGGTCAATCCCGGCCGCCCGGAGTGTCTCGAGCTTCGCCACGCGCTGGGCCATCAGGTCGTCCACGGTTCCTCCAGCGAGCTTCTCCTGCCGCAATGATAAGGCCGCCTTGCGGCGGCCCGGTCGTTCTGCCTGAGCGCGTCGCACCAGCGACTAGTCGATCTTCAGCACCTTCACCTTGATCACGCCCTTGGGCACGTGCACGTCGACGAGGTCGCCGACGACCTTGCCAAGGAGGGCGGAACCCACCGGCGACTCGTTGGAGATCTTCCCGTTGCCGGGATCGGCTTCGGGAGCACCGACGATCTGGAAGTGCCGCTTCTTGCCATCCTGCTCGACCTGCACGCCGCTGCCAACGATCACGCGGCCGGACTTGTGGGCGGCCTTCTCGTCGATCTCCACCGCCCGGCGGATGATGTCCTCCATCTCGAGGATGCGGCCTTCGACCATGCCTTGTTCGAGCTTCGCGTCGTCATATTCCGCGTCATTCTGGCTGGTGCCCAGCTCCTGGGCGTTGTGGATCCGCTCGGCCACGAGCCGCTTCTTTTCGCGCAGCTCGTTGAGCTCGTCCTCGAGCTTTGCTTTTCCTTCACGTGTGAGAGGGACTCTCTTCTCTGGCATGTCGTACCCTGTCAGCGTCGCGGCGCAATAAAAAACGACCGAGGACGACGCCTCAGTCGCGCTCCAGTATAGGCGTCGACAAGGCGCGCGGCAACGAACACGTCGCGGCTCGGGGGCCAATGTCGACTCCAGGTGACCCATTCTGGCGCGAGCGTCGCAGCTCCAGCGACTTCGAGTGGCCGCGCCCGGAAGAGCCGCTCGCGCCAACCCCGCCGGACGAGCGGCCCGGGGCACGGCCCCCGGCCCGCCGCTCGCGTTCGTGGGCGGCCGTCGCCTGGGCCGGCCTCGGGGCTGTCGTGGGTGGCATCGTCGCTGGCGGGGTGGTCGCGGTCGTGCTCCAGGACGACGACGCGCCGGGCGGGGACGCTCTGACGGACTCCGGGACGGGTCGCTTGATCGAGGTGGTGAAGCAGGACGACGCGATCATCGCGGTCGCGGCCGCCGCCCGCCCATCCATCGTGCGAATCGAGAGCTCCCACCGGACCCCGGACGGCCATGCGTCGGACGTGGGGAGCGGCATTATCCTCGACCGCGAGGGGCACATCCTCACGAACGCTCACATCGTTCTCAGCACGGAGACACTGCGGGTGTTCCTCTCGGACGGCAGCGAGCGCTCGGCGATCCTCATTGGACACGACGCGCCGTTCACCGATGTGGCGGTGCTCCGCATCGGACCCGTCGACCTCACGCCGCTGGAGGTCGGGGACTCGGAAGCACTCGCCCTCGGTCAGGCGGTGATCGCCATCGGCAACCCGCTCGCGGAGTTCGACGGATCCGTGACGGCTGGGGTGGTGAGCGGGGTCGAGCGGCGGCGCGTGATCGACGGCGTCATGCAACCAGACCTCATCCAGACGGACGCCGCCGTGAACCATGGAAACAGTGGCGGGGCCCTGCTCAACCTGGCCGGGCAACTCGTCGGCATCCCCACCATCGTGATCAGGGAGACGAGCTCGCAGCAGCCGGTGGAGGGCATCGCCTTCGCAATCCCCGCCAACCGGGCGGTGGCGGTAGCCCGGGGTATCATCGAGGCGAACGGCAACTACCCTCGCCCTGCCATGGGCCTCGAGCACCTCGACATCACGCCGGACGTGGCCGCTCGCTTCCCGCGGCTCAACGACGACCAGGGCGCGCTGGTGGTCACGGTCATGGCGTCCGGGCCGGCGGCTGAGGCTGGCGTCGCGGTGGGCGACATCATCACCGAGGTCGGCGGGGCGCGGGTAGACCGCGACAACCTGTTCCTGAACGGGCTGATGGAGCAGGAGCCGGGCGCGACGGTGCGGGTTGTCCTCAATCGTGGCGGGCGGATAATCGAGCTGGATGTGCGTCTTGGGACACGAAGTTAACGCCCCCGCGTGGCGGGCGCGGCCGTGAGCATGCGCCGCAACACCAGCAAGCTCCCCTGGGGCGCTGGCGGAAGCGGAGTGTATGGACGTCCGGGCAGGAGCGGCTCGCCGCTCATCCTCGGCGCGATCGTGGTCGGCCTCGTCCTGGTGGGCGCCTTCCTCATCTTCCAGGTCTGCTCCGGGGGCGGCTGCGAGGACGAATACTGCGCGACCGACCGCGACATCGCCGCACCCGAAGGCTACGAACGCATCAGCAAGGTATTTGAGTACGACCTCGAGCTGGGCCAGCCCGAAGATGGCAGGCCGCTGGAGGTCGCGCTCCCGCTCACGGAGACAACGGAAGATACCGGCAACCTGAGCTTCTTCCGGTACATTGACGAAACGGAGACCTGGGAGCCGGTCGCCAGCGCCGCCGTCGAGACCGGCGGAGAGCGAGCGACGGCCGTCCTGACGGAGGCGCCCGCCGCTATCGCTGTCCTCAGGCGACTGTCGGCGGCGGGGCACGTTGTAGCCTACCTCCCGGCGGGCGCGAGCCTCCACGCCGACGCGGCGGGCAAAGTGACCATCCTCCACACCCTGGACTTCGTCCCGGCGGCGGACGGCGGGATAACGGGCGAGGCCAGCGTGGTCCAGGCCGATGCCAGCTTCGAGCACTACCCGGTGATCTCCGCGGATGCTGCGAACGGCGCCAATGCCCTCGTCACCAGCACCCTCGCGAACTCTCAGAGCCGCTCGAACCACGTCCAGCAGATCCTCGCGAAGGCGCAGGAGGCGAATCTCCAGGGCGTCGACATCTCCTACTTCGACCTCAACCCCGACCAGCGAAGCTCCTTCGCGCTCTTTGTCGCCGAGCTCGCCCGCGAGCTGCACAGGCAGCAGCGGAAGCTGACGGTCACCCTTCCCTCACCGGTGGTGGCGAATGAGCGCGTGGACGAGGGAGCCTACGACTGGACCGCGATCGGAGCCGCAGCTGACCTCGTGAAGGTGGCGCCCTTCCGCGATCAGAGCCGCTACCGGCTGGACGTGCCGCGCATCCTCGAGCACCTGACGTCCGTCGTGGACCGGCAGAAGCTTGTGCTCATGGTCACGCCCTATGCGACAGAGCTTTCGTCGGACGGGTCCGTCTCGACGATGTCGCTCGTGGAAGCGATGGCGATCGCGACGCGGCTTGCGATACAGGGAGATGGGCTCAACACGGACTCCAATGTGGATGTCGTGGGCATCAACATCGACAAGAATGAAAGCCTCACGGGCATGGTCTGGAACGAGCAGACGGCGACGGTCGGCTTCACCTATAAGTTCACCACGCAACGCACCGTCTGGATCGAGAACTTCTTCAGCGTCGGCTTCAAGCTGGAGTACATCTCGGAGTACAAGCTGGGTGGTGTCGGAATCGAAAACGCGAGCGGGGACCAGTTCCTGGGCAACATCTGGACGGCGCTGTCGCCCTTCATCACCAGTGGCCAACCGGTCCTCTTGCGGCCTCATCCGAACGATCTCCTGCCCGTCTGGACCGTTTCCGGGGGAGAACAGGAGGGCGGCGAACGCGCCGGGTGGGACGGCGTGGTCACCTGGTTCACGCCCTCGGAGCCCGGCACCCACACAGTGAAGCTCCTCCTCAGCGATGGGGTCGCGCAGTTCGAGAGTGAGGTCTCCGTGAACATCCAGGCCCGCGAACGTACGCCGACCGCCAGTCCCACGCCGTCACAGTAGATGGCTGCCTCACGCCTGCGCATCACCGGCGGAGAAGCCCGCGGCACGCCCCTCGTCGAGCCGCGGGGCATGCGGCTGCGGCCCACCTCCGGCCTCGTGCGCGAGGCGTTATTCAACATCATCGGTGAAGTCATCACCGGCGCCCGCGTGCTCGATCTCTACGCCGGGACGGGCGCGGTGGGCATCGAGGCGCTCAGCCGCGGCGCGAGCCATGCGACCTTCGTGGAGGGTGAGGCCGCCGGCTGCCAGGCCATCCTTCAGAGCCTCGCTCGCACCGGCCTCGCTGACCGGGCGACCGTGCTGCGGGGCCGCCTGCCCGCTGCGCTCAGCTCCGTGGCGGCGCCGTTCGACCTGATCTTCATGGACCCCCCGTACGGACTGGAGACAGCGGAGGAGACGCTGCATGCGGCCTCCGCTTTGCTCGCGCCCGGTGCCGTCCTCGTCTACGAACACGCGAGCCGCTACAATCCGCCGGAGCGCCCGGCAGGGCTCACACTGAGGGACCGGCGCGCATACGGCGACAGCGCTCTCGCGCTCTACGGCTCCCAGGAGGGTGAATGAGGATCGCAGTCTATCCAGGGGGTTTTGATCCGGTCACAAACGGCCACCTGGACCTCATTAAGCGGACGACGCACCTGTTCGATCGCGTGATCGTGGCGGTCGTTCGGGGCCGCGAGGATCGACCCGGCATGTTCAGCTGGGACGAACGTATCGAGCTTTTGCGCAAGGCTGTCGAACATCTGCCCACCGTCGAAGTCGAAGGGTTCGATGAGATGACGGTGGAATTCGCCAAGCGAAAGGGCGCCGTCGCTATCGTGCGCGGCATCAGGGCCGTGACCGACTTCGAGATCGAGTTCGACATGGCGTTAATGAACCGGAAGATGGCGCCGCACCTCGAATCGGTGTACCTCATGGCCAGCCAGGACTACCTCTTCATTAGCGCGAGCCGAATTCGTGAAGTGTCGCGCCTTGGGTACGACGTTGCGGATCTTGTGCCCGCTCATGTACGCACTGCCATCCGCCAGAAGCTGGGCTTCGAGCCGGTGTCCGAATAGGAGGGGCCGCTCCAGCGGACAACCGTGGAGATTCTCGACCTCATCGATAGCCTCGAGGAGCTGGTGATCCAGGCCCGGCGTCTGCCCGTGGGTGGCAACCTTGTGGTCGATCGCAAGCGCATGCTGGACGTCATCGACCAGATGCGGCTGGCTGTTCCAACAGACTTGCGCGAAGCCGCCCAGGTATTGGAAGCGCGCGATCAGATCATCGAAGAGTCACACCGTCGCGCCCGTATCGAAGTCGAAAACGCGGAGGCCGAACGCGTTCGCCTGGTCGACGAAAGCGCGATTGTGCGTGATGCGACAGAGCGCAGCCATCAAATGCTACGCGAAGCCGAGGCGCGGGCTCGAGAGACGATTGCGGACGCCGATTCCACGGCGGCGGCGCACCTGAGCGAAGCTGCCGAAGCGGCCACAAGGCAACTCGACGATGCGGACCAGTACGCCCTCGAAGTGCTGCAACGTCTCGAACACCAGCTAGGCACGTTTCTCGACTCCATCCGCACGAGCATCGGGAGCCTTCAGGAGAAGCGTTAGCCACTCCTTCAGGAGAAGCGCTAGCCACTCGGCAGCAGTCCCGGTGTTGCAAATTGTTGTGGGTGCGGTATTACGTCGTGTATCCTTCCCGGGCTTAGCAGCAGTTCTGAACCGCTGGAAGTACATCGGAAGGCAGGGTGAGACATATGGCAGAGTTCGCAGTCGTCAAAGAGTCGGATGCACCACGGCCAGCACGCCAGACCGGCAGGCTCGCTGCGCGCATGCGGGAATACGAGAAGTACGTCGAACAGGTGAGGGGCAATGCCGTGGGCAAGCTCACGCCATCGCGCGGTGAATCGCCCCGCGGAATTGCGCTCCGCGTCAGCCGTGCAGGGAAGCGCGTCGGAAAGTCCGTGAACACCTGGGTCGTGGACGGAGTGGTCTACTTCAGCGTCAGCTGAGAAGCACCCCGGCCACTACAGACATGAAGAGAGGGCGCCAGTGGCGCCCTCTCTGTGTGCTCGTTGCACTGTGCTAGTTTCGCTCTTGTGGCGCGTCGCTCGAAACTAGCGCGAACGACGGTACCTCGCGGCTTCCCCGGCCATTGCGGGCCGGCAGCGAGGACACCTGGGCCGGCTCGCGGGCCGGCGTTTCGGCAACCGCCTCTGGCTCTCCCTGCACAGCCGAACGCGTGACTCTACCCGGCATCGGGGCGTCCTCCTGGACGGTCTCCACGGTGCCACGGAGGGTTGCGCCTTCTTCGACCGCGAGGGTGGCTGCCCGGAACGTCCCGGTGACGATGGCCGTGCCCGTGAGCAACAGTCGCCCGCTGCAGCTGACTTCTCCGTCGACGCGTCCGCGGACGGTCGCGTCGCGCGCTTCGATCTTGGCGTTCACGATGGCGTCGCGCTCGACGGTCAGTTCGCCCCGGCAAACGACCTCGCCACTGATGTTCCCCTCCACACGGAGGTCTTGTTCGGTTTCGTAGCGCCCATCGAAGGTCGAGTGGGCATCGACCACGCTTTGCCCGCGGGGCGCGCCAGCAGCTCGGCCTTCCGGCGAGTCGGAGACGCGTGAACGGGTCGCGGATGCAGCGGGATCGGTGTAGTAGGCGTCGGTGGAGGCGTAATTCTGGTCCGCATTTTCAGCGTCGGAGTCGGGATACGCCGTGTCTCGTGTGTTCTTCTTGAGCATGCGCCCTCCTTGTAAACGGCAGGCAGGGAAGCCCTCGGGATCGACCCGTCAGTCGGCACCTTAATCCGCGTAACTCTTGGCGTCCACCGTTCTATGTAAACTTGAGCTGCGCTGGTGCGAAGTCAACCACGCGGAGGTGAGTGTGCTGGTCGTACCTAGAGGACGATATTGACGAGCCTATCGGGCACGTAGATGACCCGACGGGGCTGCTTCCCGTCGACCTGCTCGGCGACGCGCGGGAGCGCCATGACCGCCGCCTGGACATCTTCCTCCGAGGCTCCTGCCGGCAGCCGAATGCGGTCACGTACCTTGCCATTCACCTGCACCACCAGCTCGACCTCATCGTCGCTGGCGAGCTCCGGATCGAACCGGGGCCAGGCCTGCAAGTGGACGCTGTAGGGCTTCCCGAGCCGTTCCCACAGCTCCTCGCTGACGTGCGGAGCGAGCGGCGCGGTCATCAGCAGGAGCGCCTCCAACGACTCGTCCCAGGCGCGCGGCTCGACCGGGCCTGCATCACGTGCCTTTTGCATCGCGGTGCTCAGCTCCATGAGCCGGGAGATCATCGTGTTGAAGCTGAACTGCTCGATATCCTCGGTCACGGCCCGGATCGCCTTGTGTGTCGCCCGGCGAAGATCGCGCGTGGCCGCCGCGGGCACGCCGTCCCACACCTCGACGGGCTCGGTCGCCACGGACCAGATGCGCCGGAGCCAGCGCTCTATACCCGCCATGCCGGTCGGGTTGTACGGCCCGCCCTGGTCCCACGGCCCCACGAACATGAGCTGGCAACGGAACGCATCCGCGCCGTGCTTCTCCACCTGGTCGTCCGGCGCGACGACATTGCCGCGGCTCTTGGACATCTTCTGGCCATCGGGCCCGAGCAGCGTCCCCTGGTTGAAGAGCCGGAGCATTGGCTCATCGCCCTCGACGATGTTCATGTCGCGCGCCGCCTTCCAGAAAAAGCGCGTGTAGAGCAGGTGCATGACGGCGTGGTCGGCGCCGCCGGTGTACTGGTCCACGGGCAGCCACTTTTTCGCGAGCTCCCGGGAGAAGGGGCGCTCGGGGTTGTGCGGGTCCACGTAACGCATCTGGTACCAGCTCGAGCACATGAATGTGTCCATGGTGTCGGTCTCGCGGCGGGCGGGGCCGCCGTCGACCGGGCACGGCACGTTCACCCACTCGTCGATCTGCGTGAGGGGCGACTGACCGCTCGGTTCGAAGTGGGGGTTCTCCGGCAAGAGCACGGGCAGGCTGTCCTCGGGCACGGGCACGATGCCGTGCCTCTCGCAATGGACGACGGGGATCGGCGCACCCCAATAGCGCTGGCGGGAGATGAGCCAGTCGCGCAGGCGGTAGTTCACCGTCCGTTCGCCGAAGCCGCCGGCCTCCGCGTGGGTCACGACTTTCGGGATAGCTTCCGCCTCCGGGGTGCCGTCGAAGGGCCCTGAATTGATCATGCGACCGCCGTGCGGGACGGCGCGTTCCAGCGGCCTGGTGACATTCGCCTCGTCCGAGGAGAAGACGGGCACAATGGGCAGCCCGAACTTCTGGGCGAACTCGAAGTCACGCTGGTCGTGCGCAGGCACGGCCATGATTGCGCCGGTCCCATAGGTGCCGAGCACGTAGTCAGCGATCCAGATGGGGATAGGCCCGCCCGTGAAGGGGTTGATGGCGTTGGCGCCGGTGGACACGCCCGTCTTTTCGCGCTCAGTGGAGAGGCGCTCGACGTCTGTCTCGCGGCTGGTTGCCTGGATGTAGGCCTCCACAACTGCCCTCTGGCCCGCGGTTGTGATGCGGTCGACCAGCGGATGCTCGGGCGCGAGCACCATGAATGTCGCGCCATAGACGGTGTCGGGCCGCGTCGTAAACACGCTCAGCCGCTCCTCCACACGGGGTACGTCGACGGGGAAGTGGAGGATGGCGCCCTCGGAACGGCCGATCCAGTTGGTCTGCATCGTCTGGATGCGCTCCGGCCATTCGATGCCGTCGAACCTGAGCAGCTCGTCGGCATAGTCAGTGATCTTGAAGAACCACTGTGTGAGGAAGCGGCGCTCGACGATGTCGTCCGAGCGTTCGCAGCGGCCGTTGACCACCTGCTCGTTCGCGAGCACGGTCTGGCAGCCGGGGCACCAGTTGGCCGCGGCCTCGGCGCGATAGGCGAGGCCACGGTGGAATAGCTGCAGGAACCACCATTGCGTCCAGCGGTAGTAGTCCGGGTCGGAGGTGATGACCTCCCGGCTCCAATCGAAGCTCGAGCCCATCATCTTGAACTGGCGGCGGAAGTTGTCGATGTTCGTGGCCGTCCAACCCGCAGGGTCAACACCGGCCTTGATCGCGGCATTCTCCGCGGGCAGCCCGAAGGCGTCGAAACCCATGGGGAACATGACGTTGTAGCCCTTCATGCGCATGTAGCGGGCGTGGGTATCGGCGCCGGAGTAGTGGTACCAGTGGCCCGTGTGTAGATCGCCGGAGGGGTAGGGGAACATCGCCAGCTCGTACCACTGCGGGCGGGGGTCGTCGTCTGACGCGTCGAAGATCCTGTCCGCTTCCCAGCGGGCCTGCCATTTCTTCTCGATTGCATGCGGCTCATAGCGGTCAGCCATGATCGTTACCCTCAGAACTCAAGACGTGTGAAGGAGCCGCGGTGAGTCCGCGGCATTGCAGCGAAACGCCCCGCCGGCTACGCGCCGCGGGGCGGGATAAGGGCGAGCTGCAGTTTGGGGAAGGCGGCAGAAGGCTCCGCCCTGGCTAACAACCGGTCGGTGGGCCTCGCATCGGCGATGCGCTTCATGCCGTCCATGGGGAAATAGTAGTCGACTCCTCTTCGGTTCGTCACCCCTCGCTCCGCTCGATCTTCGCCTCCCGGGCTTCCGAGTGTGCCTCCTCGCGCAGCCGCTGGGCCTCCGTATTGGGCCGCCCATGGCTCAGCACCCAGTCTGAGACGGGCGAAAACTCGAGGGCGAGGATGATTGCGGCCGTCAGCAGGAGTGCCGTCAGCCACGCTTCGGAGGCGAGAAGGCCGACGCCGGCCATAGCCCAGACGGTCGCCGCGGTAGTCGCTCCCACCACCGTCCCGCCGCGCACGATGATGAGCCCCGCGCCAAGAAAGCCGATGCCCTGGACGACGCCGGCAGCCACCCGCGAATCGCCGTAGAGGGTGCTGGTCTCGCCAAAGAGCGCGGCTCCCAGGCAGACAAGGCCGAGGGTGCGAATCCCTGCCTCATGGCCACGAAACTCGCGTTCGAGCCCAACTGCAGACCCGAGGGCGAGTGCGTACATCATGCGAACAAAGAGATCGATCTGGTCGGCGTTGCTCATTTCCCATCCCGATAGTGCGCGACAATCAGCGTCTCGAAGTTGCGCTCCTTCGAGCAGACGCGGCACGTGAGGTACCAGAGCCACGTCGAATCGGGCGACCGGCCGTACTTCACCCGTGCCTCCATCTCGGCTTCGCGGACGAGCTTGCCGATGGTACCGAGGGGCGCTTCCACGAGCCTGGTATATGCGACCCCGCCGGGCCGGACGATCTCCTTGTGCCGGGGCGCATCCTCGACTTCCAGCCAGACCGGCCGCCGGAACTGCCCGGACCCGAGCAGCGCCATCGGGTCTGCGGGGACCCTGGCCCCGATCTCCTCAGCGCGGCGCATGAGCGCGTCCCGCGTGCCCGCGAAGCCCGTGGGCACGCCGAGTACCGCCGACGAGCTCCCCTTCAGGAAGGCGATGTCGCTCCAGTCGCTTTCCACGCGGTCCCAGTCCTCGGCGTCGAGGCGGGCGCAGTCGCACTCCTCGGGGAGTTCGGCCTCGTCCTCTGCAACCGGCTCCGCAGCCGTGAGGACCGGCTGGCCATCGTCGCCGACGGGGACGCGCTTGCGCTTGCGTTGAGTCATTCCCGAACGATACCAGAGGCGGGCCGTTCGTTTAGGTCAGGCTCACCCACAGGGCGCCGAGGGGAGGGATCTCGATGGCATCGCCCCGCGTGCCTTCCAGACGGCGGTCCGTGCTGACGACGACCACACCTTCGCGCGGGAGGCGCAGGTTCCGCGGTTCGGCGGCAGTGTTGACCGCGACCACAACCGCGGGGGCGCTGGGTGCCTCGCGGACAAATGCGAACACATCCTCCGAGCCTGGAAGCTCGCGGAAGGTGCCGCGGAGGAGGGCTCGGAGCGCCTTCCGCCCCCAGATCGCCCGCCGGTAGAGCGAGAGCAGGGAGTCGCGGTCGTCCTTCTGGGCGGCCACGCTGATCTCCACCGGGCCGTACGGAAGCCAGGGCTTCGCGGTCGAGAATCCGCGGCCGGCGGAGGCGTCCCACTGCATGGGCGTCCGTTCCGGGTCGCGGCCGGTGGTGTGGATGCGCGCGGGGTCCTGGAGCTCGTCTTCCGGGATGTCGACGTCGACCATCCCGATCTCCTCGCCGTAGTACACGAACGGGGTGTTGCGGAGCCCGAGAGGAAGGAGCGCCGCTGCCGCCGCTCGCTCCCGGCCACGGCCATCGTGGTCGTTGCGGCTGATGAAGCGGGAGCGGTCGTGATTGCCGATGGCGTAGCACGGTTGGGAGCCGGTTGGCAGCTCTGCCTCGGCCGCCAGCACGATGTCACGGATTGCAACGGTGTCCCAGGACGTGAAGGCGGCTTCGTGGTGCCGGTGGATGAATTCGAAGTTGAAGGCGAGATGAAGCCCATCAAGGTCGGGGCCGCCGTAGAACTGGGCGATCTCGTCCGCGGTGCCAAAGACCTCGCCCACGGCCGCGCTCCCGGGGTACTCGTCGAGCACGCGGCGGATGCCCTTTACGGCGGTGAAGACGTCGGGGTAGTTGCGGCTGTGGGACATCAGGTACTTGGGCACCTTGCCGGCCTGCTCCGCCGACCAGGCCGGGTTCGGCGGGTTATCCGCGAGCTCGGGGTGCTTCACGATCTGGCCCATCACGTCGATGCGGAAGCCGTCGATGCCGCGCGCCAGCCAGAAGCGAAGCGTGTCGTGCATCGCCTCCACGACCTCCGGGTTGCGCCAGTTCAGGTCGGGCTGTTCCTTGAGGAACGAGTGGAGGTAGTACTGCTGCGTGGTCTCGTCCCATGTCCAGGTGGGACCGCCGAAGGCCGCGCGCCAGTTGTTGGGCAACGAGCCGTCCGACTTCGCGTCGCGCCAGATGTACCAGTCGCGCTTCGGGTTATCGCGCGACGACTTCGATTCCAGGAACCAGGGATGCTGGTCGGAGCTGTGGTTCGGCACCCAGTCGAGCATGAGCTTGACGCCGCGTCCGTGGCACTCCGCGATGAGGCGATCCATCGTGCCCAACGTCCCGAAGTCCGGGTGCACGTCGCAGTAGTCGGACACGTCGTAGCCGAAGTCGGCCATGGGCGAGGGGAAGGTGGGCGAGAGCCAGATGGCATCGACGCCGAGCGACTGCTGCGTGCCATCGTTCAGGTAGTCGAGCCGGTCGATGATGCCCAGGAGGTCGCCGATGCCATCGCCGTTCGAGTCCTGGAAGCTGCGCGGGTAGATTTGATAGATGACGGCTTCGCGCCACCATTCCTGCTCGAATCCGTCCGCCATCAGGGCTTCACAGCCTCTAGCAGCTCGGGGTGCTCTTCGAGCGTGGCGCGGGAGACCGTGACCACGGCGTCCACGTGACCCAGCCGCCGATGACGCTCGCGGATAACCGCTTCGCCCACGCGGTTGGCCGCTTCGGCGCGGAACTCGTCGGTGTTCTCCGCTCCTGCCGACTCGGCGAGGAGCGCGGCGGCCGGGTCGTTCAGCATCACTGCCACTTCGCGCGCGCCGGGCCAGCCGTTCGCCGCCACGAGGAAGTTCGCCTGGGTGCCACCCCAGATTTCGTGGGCGCCGCTGCCCGTCCCCTCGTAGCGGACCAGGAGCTCGGTCTCTGGCGCCTGTGTCATCGCTGGTCCTCCCGCGGCATCGCGATCTTCAAGGTCTCTGGCAAATCGCCGAGAAGCTGCGTTCGTGCCTGCACGCGGGTCTGCAGCCCCCAGATGGAGATAAACCCGACGGCCGCCTTCTGGTCGTAGGTGTCGCCTCGGTCGTACGTGGCGAGCGCGCGGTCGTAGAGCGACTCCTCCGCCTTACGGCCCACGACGGTCGCCTGGCCGCGCTGCAACCGCACCCGGATCGTGCCGGAGACGTGGCGCTGCGTGCTGGCGACGTAGGCGGCGATGTCCTGGTGGTGCGCGCTGAACCAGAGGCCGTTATAGATGAGCTCGGCGTACTCCGTCGCAACCTGCTTCTTCAGCTTGATTTGCTGCTTCGAGAGGGTCATCGCTTCAAGCGCGCGATGCGCCGTGTGGAGGATGACGGCGGCCGGAGACTCGTAGATCTCGCGGCTCTTGATGCCGACGAGGCGATCCTCGATGTGGTCGATGCGGCCCACCCCGTGCTTCCCACCCAGCTCGTTCAGCCGTTCCACCATCGCGAGCGGGCCGACATCAGCGCCGTCGAGCTGGTAGGGCATGCCGTGCTGGTACGTGATTTCGATGTAGGCCGGCTGGGTGGGCGCCTCCTCTGGCGAGCAGGTCCACTCGTACGCCTCGGGCGGCGGCTCCTGCCAGGGGTCCTCGAGGATGCCGGCCTCGGCGCTGCGCCCCCAGAGGTTCTCATCGATGCTGAACGGCCCCTTCTCGCCCCAGGGGATATCCACGCCGTGCTGCTTCAGGTACTCGATCTGGAAGTCGCGGGCCATGGCGTTCTCGCGGGTCGGCGCGACGATTTCGAGCGCGGGATCGAGCGTCTGGATGCCGACATCGAAGCGGACCTGGTCGTTACCTTTGCCTGTACACCCGTGCGCGACCGCGCTCGCGCCCTCTTCGTGGGCCACGTCCACCAGCAGCTTCGCCAGGAGCGGCCGCGCGAGAGCCGTCGCCAGTGGATACGCGTCCTGGTAGACCGCGCCGGCGGCCAGAGCGGGGAAGGCGAAGTAGCGGAGGAAGTCCTCCTTGGCGTCGACGACTCGCACCTTGACGGCGCCCGCCGCAAGCCCGCGCGACTCCACGACCGGCTGCTCGCGGCTCATGCCGAGGTCGATGTTGAGCGCGACCACCTCGTAGCCGCGTTCGACCGTGAGCCATTTGATCGCGGTGGTCGTGTCGAGGCCGCCGGAGTAGGCGAGGACCAGCTTGGGCACGAATCAATCCTGAGCGTGAATGTACGAAGAGTATCGCCCGCCCCGGCAGTGCGGGCTATTCGGTCCGCCCATCGCGGAGGTCCCGGGGGACGGCCCGGGGCTCGCAACTCAGCACCAACCGCTTGGTTACGCGCGCGGCACCGATGCCGCCGTCCGGTGAGCGAGGACCGCTGACGCAAGAACGCCACCGACGATCAGGGCGGCCTGGACAACCACGATGACGACGGCGAACTCGTCCCCGATCTTGTCCGCGAGGACGAAGGGGAGCAGCGCCAGCCCCACCATGAGCGCTGCGACCGCGGCGAAGATCATGGGCGCGCTGCCCACGCGGTGCGCGTCCTCCCACGCCCTGTCGCTGGCGAGGGTGGCGCTCGTGCGGATGCCGGCGAAGTGGTTGCGCGGCAGGCGGCCCAGCAGTCCCATCAGCCCCAGCATCAACACCGCCAGCGATGCCAGGGTTGTGATCAGGAACACGATCGCCATCAGCCGCGCACCTCTGCGGCCAGGTCCTCGAAGGCGCCGTGCAGCTCGCTCTCCGTGCGGATCTCTTGCCGTTCCATGCCGCCGTTGAGGCCATCCCGCACCGCGTCGGCCTGTGCGTCATCGATGAATGTGGCGATGCGTTTGGGGGTGCGGTTCACGCGGAAATCGAAGACGTCGGGCCGGGTGTAGTGGCCCGCGTGGTCCGCGATGAGCTTCTGCGTCATCACCGTGCCGAGGTTCGCCTTCGCGGTGAGGATGCCCTCCTCGTCGAGCAGCGGGCCGGCGAGCATTTCCCCGTTAGGCCCAATGATCCCGGATTCGCCGTTGCACTCCATCACGACCTCGCGCAGGTCCTCCGGGATGTCCTGTGCACGGAGCAGGCCGCCCGTCATGACCACGTAGGCGGTCGCCTGCATTGCGAAGGCGCGCGAGAGCACGAGCTGGCGCGTGAACGTGCCGCCCGGCCATACGGCCGCGTGCACCTGAATGCCCTGGGCGATGAGGGCGTACCCCGGCAGCACCATCTGGTGCTCCCAGCAATTCAGTCCGCCGAGCCGCCCGTAGGGCCGCTCGTACACACGCAGCGAGCTCCCGTCGCCTTCGCCCCAGACGGCTCGCTCCCAAAACGTCGGCTTCAGCTTGCGGTGCTTCCCGAGGATTTGGCCCTCGCGGCCGATGAAGAGGAGGGTGCAGTAGATCGTGCCGTCCGTGATGGAGTCGCGTTCCGCGACCCCAATCGCGACGTCCGTGCCGGCGCGCTTCGCCGCAGCGCAGAGCGCATCCGTCGCGGGGGAGGGAACGCGTACGCCGTTGGCCATGAACTGGCGGTAGGCCTTCCGCGTCGCGGGGTGGTCAGCGAAGCGGATGAACGATGCGTATCCCGACACCCATGTCTCGCCGAAGACGGCGAGGTCGGCGCCCTTCGCGCCCGCCTGCTCGATCAGTTCGCAGGCCTTCTCGATACTGGCGTCGCGGTCCAGGTAGACGGGCGCAGCCTGCACTGCGGCCAGCGTGAAGTCACGAAACTCGTCGCCCATGGAGCACCTCCGTCGAGAATGGTACATCCGAATTGCCGCGCGACTTCAGTACGCGAACACCCACCCGCTCCCTCACGGTCGCGGCTCCGAAGGCGTCGCGGGAGTCCGGTTACTTCGGCGGGCCGGAGACGGTGAGGAGGGCAGCTTCGAGGATGTCGCAGGCGCGGTCGACCTCGTCGTCGGTGACGTTGAGGGGGGGCATGAGGCGGACGGCGTTGGGGCGCACGTTGTTGGCAAGCAGCCCGCGCTCCCGGCAAGCCGCCACGACGTCGGCCGAAACATCGCGCGAGAGGCCGATGGCCACAAGCAGGCCCCGGCCGCGCACCTCGGTCACCAGCGGCAGCCGGTCTTCAATCGATCGCAGACGGGCGGTCAGCCGCTCGGAGGCGCGTGCGGCCTGACGGGGGAGGTCGTTGTCGATGATGTGGCTGAGGGTGGCGTAGCCGGTGGCTGTCGCAAGCGGGTTGGCACCGAAGGTGGTGCCATGGTCGCCGGGCACGAGGTGGGCCGCTATCGCCTCCTTCGCCAGCATGGCGCCGATGGGCACGCCGCCCGCGAGGCCCTTCGCGAGGCACATGATGTCCGGCTCCACGTCCTCCTGCTCGTAGGCGAACAGGGTGCCGGTGCGGCCGTTGCCGGTCTGAATCTCGTCGAAGATGAGCAGGAGGCCGCGCTCGTCGCACCACTGGCGGATGCCCTTGAGGTAGCCGGGAGCGGGCATGTTGACGCCGCCCTCGCCCTGGATCGGCTCCAGCAGGACGGCCACCGTGCGCTCCGTGGTGGCGGCCTTGATGGCGTCGAGGTCGTTCCAGGGGACGTGGCTGAACCCGAGAGGGAGCGGCTCGAACGGTTCGCGGTATCGCGCGGTGCCCGTCGCGGCGACCGCGCCCATCGTGCGCCCATGGAAGCCGTCCTGGGTGGCGATGATCTCGTAGGCGCCGTTCATGGTGTCGTGCCCCCAGCGGCGCGCGAGCTTGATTGCCGCCTCGATCGCCTCGGCGCCGGAGTTGCAGAAGAACACGCGGTCCATGCACGAGTGCTCCACGAGCAGCTTCGCCAGCTTCACCATCGGCACCGTGTAGTACAGGTTCGAGGTGTGGATCAGCATTTGGGACTGCTCCGCCAGCGCCTGTGCAACGACGGGGTGGGCGTGCCCGAGCACGTTCACGGCGAGGCCGCCCACGAAGTCGAGGTATTCCTTGCCCTCGGTGTCCCACACACGGGTCCCCTCGCCACGCTCGAGAACCAGGGGCTGACGCCCGTAGTTCTGGACGAGGTATTGGCGTTCTTCGGAGATCCAGTCGGTCACAGAGATGCGTCCTTTCACGGCCCGGGCCGCGGAGTGAACGCCTATGGTAGGACGCCGGACAAGCTCCGCGCGACTAGCTGAAGGGTGCCTCGGCCAGCAATCGGGCATGACTGCCTGGCTCGGTCGAACTCTCGTCGCGGCTCCAGCTAGCGTCCTGCAGGCGCCAGGCCTGACGCTCGTCGGTCAGAAGCTGGTCCAACAGCGCATCGAGTTGTTGCTTGTGCTCCCTGCCGCGCACGGGCGCGAGTACCTCGATCCGCGCGTCGAGGTTGCGCTTCATGATGTCGGCGCTGCCGATGAAGAACTCGGGCTCGCCGCCGTTCTCGAAACGGTAGACCCGAGAGTGCTCCAGAAAGCGGCCGATCACGCTGACTACGCGGACGTTCTCGCTCAACCCGGGCAGGCCGGGCCGGAGCCGGCAGATCCCGCGAACGATGAGATCCACCTTCACGCCGGCCATCGACGCCTCGTAGAGCAATCGAGTGAACTCGCGGTCCTCCAGGGCGTTGATCTTGAAGACCACCCTCGCCGGCTTGCCCGCGCGCGCGTTCGCGATCTCGTTCCGAACGCGAAACTCCAGCTCGCTCCTCAGGTTCGCGGGGGCGGTCAGGAGCTCGTGTGTCTCGAGGTGATCGGCGTAGCCGGTGAGATAGTTGAAGATGCGTACGAGGTCGGCGCAGATGCCCGGATCCGCCGTGAAGAGCCCCAGGTCTGTGTACTGGCGGGCGGTGCGGGAGTTGTAATTCCCGGTACCGATATGGGCGTACATGGTGACACCGCCCACCTCCTCCCTCACCACCAGACAGATCTTGCTGTGGATCTTCTGGTCGGGGTTGCCGTAGGCGACGTGGACGCCCGCGGACTCGAGCTTCCTCGCCCATTCGATGTTGTTCGCCTCATCGAAGCGGGCGGTCAGCTCCAAGAGAACCGCCACCTGCTTCCCCCGTCCCGCAGCATCGATCAGGGACGCGAGGATGGGCGAGTCGGGCGAGGTGCGATACATGGTTTGCTTGATTGCGAGCACGGCCGGGTCACAGGCGGCCTCGTCCACGAAACGCGCGACGGTTGCATCGAATGACTCAAACGGGTGGTGGACCAGTACGTCGCGCTCCCTCAACGCAGTGAAGAGCGTGACTGCGTCCGTGACGCTGCTGAAGAGAGACGGAATGGCCGGCGTGAAGGGCGGTTCGAAGTGGTTGGCAAGCGAAAGCGCGGCGATCTGGAAGAGGTCCGCGAAGTCGAGCGCCGACTCGGTCCGGTACACGTCGCGATCAGTGAGTGCCAGTTCTTCCAGCAACAGCTCCCAGCGCGCGGGGTGGACATCGCCCTCCATCTCGAGGGCGACAGATTCAGCGAGCCGGCGGCGCTTGAGCTCGTTCTCGATCACTTCAAGCAGGTCGTCCGCCTCTTCGCCAGGCGTGCCCATCTCCACGTTGCGGATAACGCGCATGCAATCGCGGTCAACGATCTCCATGCCCGGAAAGAGCATGTGAAGGTGGGCGCCGATTACGTCCTCGAGCAGGACGAAGCGAAGGTGGCCGGCCTCGACGAAGCGGGGCCGGTTCTCCGGGACCTTGATGCGCGCGAAGCGCTCGGTGCCCGTGACCGGATGCCGCACGCTCAGGATCAGCGACAGGCTGCCGCTCGAGATGAAGGGAAAGGGATGCGATGGGTCGACCACGAGTGGGGTGAGGACCGGGAAGATCGCCTCTTCGAAGTAGTCGCTCATGCGTTGCTGCTCGTCGCGGCTGAGGTCGTCGTAGCGGAGGAACGTGACTCCGTGCTCCGCGAGCTGGGGCTTCAGCACCGACTCCCAACACCGGTCCATCTCGCGGCGGAGTTGGAAGCAGGCCTCGAGGACCACGCTCAGTTGCTCGCCAACGGTGAGGCCGTCCACTGTGCGCATGCGAGGATCGGTGTCGGCGAGCCGCTTCAGCCAGCCGACGCGCTTCGCGTAGAACTCGTCGAGGTTGCTGGCGGTGATGGCGAGGAACTTCACGCGTTCAAGCAAGAGATTGCGGTCGTCGAACGCCTCGGCGAGGACGCGCTGGTTGAAGGCCAGCCAGCTCAGTTCCCGGTTGAGGTAGAGCGCGGGGTCGTCAAGATCGATCTCAGGCCCGGCATCCGGGATCGGCTGTTCCGTCAGTGTTTCGAGTTCCAACGCGGCTCCTCGAGAGCGACCCTCATCTGTTACTTCACGGGTGCCGGGGCGATCCTGTCAATGAGCCCGGCGAGCGAGAATCTAATGCGGACTTGTTAACAATCGCGTTCGGCCGCCGCTCAGGGGAGCACCAGCGTGCCGCTGCGGTCCGCACCCGCGAGGGCGCCCGGTGCGCGCCCATCCACGATGCGCGCTCGCATGCCGAGGGCCGCGGCGTGGAGGCACGCCTCTACTTTCGGGATCATGCCCCCGGAGATCGTGCCATCCTCGATCCACGCACGCGCGGTCGCCGCGGGCAGCTCCGGGACGAGGCCACCAGGCCCGCGCACGCCCTCGACGTCGGTCAGGAAAACGAGCCCACGTGCCCCGATCGCGGCGGCGATGTTCCCGGCGACTGTGTCCGCGTTGACGTTCACGAGCTGGTCCGGGCCGCTCCCGGGCACATAGCCCACGCTGCTGATGACGGGCGTGATGCGCGCCTCACGGAGGGCATTGACCGCCTCCGGGTGCACCGCCACGGGCTCTCCGACGAACCCCAGGGCGGGATCGGCGATGCGGCACTCGAGCAGGCGGCCGTCCGCGCCGGAGAGGCCGACGGCACGGCCGCCAGCGCCGTTGATGGCTGTGACGATGCGCTTGTTTACAAGCCCCGTGAACACCGCCACCACCACGGGCAGCACGCGCTCGTCCGTCACGCGCAGGCCTCGCTCGAACCGCGATGGGATGCCCATCGCTTCCAGCCAGCGGCTGGCCTCCGCCCCCCCGCCGTGCACGATCACAGGCACATCGCCAGCCGCGGCCATCGCCGCGATGTCCGCATAGGTGGTGTCTGTCGATCCGAGCGTGCTGCCGCCGATCTTGATGACCAGCGGCGCGCTCATGTGTGGTAGTCCGCGTTGATGTGGACGTACTCGGCGGAGAGGTCGCACCCCCAGCCTGTGGCGGCGCCGGTGCCGACGCCCAGGTGCACCTCGATCGTGACCGTGTCACCGCGCATCGCCCGGGCCACTGCCTCGGGGTCGAATTCAGTGGGCCGCGTATCCTCGAACACGCGCTGGCCGCAGACCGTCACCGTCACTGCCGGCTCGGCGATCCGGACGGACGAGCGGCCGATCACGGCGACGATGCGTCCCCAGTTCGGGTCGGCCCCATGCACCGCGCTCTTCAGCAGGTAGGAGGTGGTCATCTCGCGGATGAGCTGGTGCGCCTCGGCATCGGAGGCCGCGCCCGTGACCGCGACTTCGAGGAGTTTCGTGGCGCCTTCGCCATCGCGGGCCATCTCCTTCGCCAGGTGGACGCAGAGGGCTTCCAGCGCGGCCGCGAATTCCGCGGCGAGGGGCGAATTCGCGGCGATCTCGTCGCCCCCGCCCTGCCCGTTGGCGAAGAGGAGCGCCGTGTCGCTCGGGCTCGTGTCGCCGTCAATCGAGACGAGGTTGAAGGACTTCTCGACCGCCGCGCTCAATGCCGACTGCAGAAAGCTCCGCTCCACGGGCGCGTCGGTCGTGAGGAACGCCAGCATCGTGGCCATGTTGGGGTGGATCATGCCGGCGCCCTTGGCGCACCCGCCGATGGTGTAGTCGCCGACCCGCACCGACCCCTGTTTCGGGCGGGTGTCGGTGGTCATGATCGCGCGGGCGAAGTCGTGGCCCCCAAGGGGCGAAATCGTCACCGAGGCGACGCCGGCCTCCATCTTGTCCATCGGGAGGAAGTGCCCGATTACGCCCGTGCTGCAGACGAGGACTTCGTCCGCCGACACCCCGATGCGGTTGGCTGCCCACTCGCTCACGAGACGCGCGTCGTCGAGGCCGCGCCGGCCCGTGCTGGAATTCGCGATGCCCGCGTTCACAACCACGGCCTGGGCACGCCCGTCCGCGATCTTCTCGAGGTTCACATCCACGGAGGCGGAGCGCAGGCGGTTCCGCGTGAAGGTTGCCGCGACGTTGCACGGTGCATCCGAGACGAGGAGGCCGACATCGAGCTTGCCCTCACCGTACGTCTTCATGCCCGCGTACACGGCTCCCGCCTGGAACCCGAGCGGGGACGTCACGCTCCCTGATGGATCGACCTCAAAGTCATTCCCGGCTACATCGCCGGGATTCACGGGTGGACGGCCGGGACTCACGGGTAGACCGCCGGGAATTCGAGGCCCATGGCCTGGGGAAGGCCGAGCATCAGGTTCATGTTCTCCAGAGCCTGCCCGGCGGCGCCCTTGCCCAGGTTGTCGAGCACGCCCACCGCGACCAGCATCCCGTTCCGTCCATCGACGGCCGGGTGCACGAGGCACATGTTCGTCCCGAGTGTGTGCTTGGTGTGGGGCGGCTCTTCCGTGACGCGGGTGAACGGGGCGTCCTCGTAGAAATCGCGGTAGATGGCGGTGACCTCGGCCTGCGACACGTCCTTTGTGAGGGGGGCGTAGCAGGTGGCGTGGATGCCGCGGGTCATGGGCACGAGGTGGGGGACGAAGGTCACTCTCGGGGCCACACCCTCGCGCAGTGCGCCCAGTTCTTGCGCGATCTCGGGCTGGTGGTTGTGGTTCGCGATCTTGTACGCGGAGACATCCTCGTTGACCTCGGAATAACCGAATCCCCCGCCGGTGCCCCGGCCCGCGCCCGAGATGCCCGACTTGGCGTCCACGACGATCTGCTCGCTGATGATGCCGGCGGACACGGCCGGCGCGAGCGCGAGGATCGACGCGGCCGGGTAGCAGCCGGGATTCGCCACGAGCTTCGCTTCCCACAGGCGCGCGGCATTCAGCTCCGGAAGTCCGTACACCGCCTCGGAGAGCAGATCGGGCGCTGGGTGGGGCTGCCCGAACCACTCCTGGAAGGCGCGGGGGTCCTTCAGGCGGAAGTCGGCGGCGATATCGATCACGGGGATGCCACGCCGCACGAACGGCGCGCAGGCTTCCGCGCTGGCCGCCGTGGGGAGCGCCGACATCACGAGATCGACGTCGGTCTCGATGTCGTCCGTGATGGGAAAGTCGCGATAGAGGGCGAGATGCGGAAAGGCGTCGCCCAGGCGCTTGCCGGCGAGCGACCGGCCCGTGGCAGCCGCCAATTTTGCCTCCGGATGCGCCCACAAGAGCCGCGCCGCTTCCATCCCGGCGTAGCCGGTGACGTTGATGATTCCGATGCGATAGGTCACGCCGTCAATTGTGCGCGCTCGCCTGTGAGCAATCCACCGTTGTGAAGTTACTCACATTCCCCGATTTCCCAAACCCGCCCGGACGTTACTATGACGCGGCATGAGGGGCCTTGACTTCACTTTCATCGGCACTGGCAATGCCTTCGCACCTAACGGCTCGTGCTATAACGGCTTCCTGGTCGGCGACCGTATCCTGTTCGAGGCGCCCCCGACCGCCGTCGTCGCACTGAACAAGCTCGGGGTCGACATCAATGAGCTGGATACCGTGGTGATCAGTCACCATCACGGCGACCACTTCCTCGGGCTGCCCTTCATGCTGCTGCATTGGAAGTACCACGGCCGCACGAAGCCCGTGCGCATCATCGGCCCCCCCGGTACACGTGCCCTGGCGGAAGACATCGGGGTCAGGGTGTATCCCGGCCTGCTGGACATTACCTACGAGATCGATTGGGTCGAAGCCCGGCCCGGCCAAAAGATCAAGGCCGGGAACCTGCACCTCGAGCCGGTCGAAGTCCTGCACGATCTCCGGCTGGACTGGACTCTTGGGTACGCGTGTGACCTCGATGGGCGCCGCTTCGCGTACACGGGCGACAGCGCCTACTGCGATGGCGTGGAGGACCTGGCCCGCAGTGCGGAGGTGCTCGTGAGCGAGTGCGCATCGC
>JBBDMZ010000071.1:0-45726 GCA_040877955.1 Dehalococcoidia bacterium
CCCGACCCCCTCTCCCCGCTGCGCGCGGAGAGGGGGAGATCCGCAGTCCATTCGGCGCGGGACCCGCATGTCGGACGGAGGCAGACCAATGGACCTGTTGAGGTTCGTGACGGCCGGGTCGGTGGATGACGGGAAGAGCACGCTCATCGGGCGGCTGCTGTACGACTCGAAGCAGGTGTTCGAGGACACGCTCGTGAGTCTTGAGCGCGCCAGCCGGGACCAGGGACTGGAGGCCGTGAACCTCGCTCTCCTCACGGACGGGCTGCGCGCGGAACGGGAGCAGGGGATCACAATCGACGTCGCGTACCGGTATTTCGCGACGCCAAAGCGGAAGTTCATCATCGCGGACTCGCCCGGGCACGTGCAGTACACGCGCAATATGGTCACCGGCGCCTCCACGGCCGAGCTGGCGCTCATCCTCGTCGATGCGCGTAAAGGAGTGGTGGAACAGACACGCCGGCACTCGGCCCTGACGCACCTGCTCGGCATCCGCCACCTCGTGCTGTGCGTGAACAAGATGGATCTCGTGGACTGGTCCGAGGAGCGATTCGACGAGATCGAGATCGACTACTCCGCGCTCGCGGAGCTGCTGGGCATCGAGCGCGTGACGGTCATCCCGATGGCGGCGGTCACGGGCGAGAACATCGTGGACCGTGATGGGCACATGCCCTGGTACACAGGCCCGTCGCTGCTCGAGTTTCTCGAGACGGTTGAGGTCGCTGACCCGGCACGGCATGCCGCCCTCCGGTTCCCGGTGCAGTACGTGATCCGGCCGCACACCAGTGAGTTCCCGGACTACCGGGGCTGCGCGGGAACGGTCGCGGCGGGCGTTGTACGGCCGGGGATGGACGTTACGGTGCTGCCGATCAATGTTCGAAGCCGCGTCCTGGCGGTGGACTCGTACCGCTCCGAGCTAGCCGCCGCTGAGAGCGGAGACGCAGTCACGATCCGCCTCGCGGACGACCTGGACGTTGGCCGGGGCTACATGATCGTGGATGCGACGGACCCGGCGCCGGTGGTCAGCCGCTTCACGGCGGACCTCTGCTGGATGAGCGACGCGCAGGCGCTCCGGCCCGGGCAGCAGTTCTGGATCAAGCACACCACCCGGCGCGTGCGCTGCATGGTGGAGTCGCTCAACGACCGGCTCGACATCCAGACGCTGGAACGGCTGGGCGCGCAAGAGAGTTTCGGACTGAACGACATCGGCCGCGTCACGATACGGACGCTGGAGCCGTTGTTCCTCGACCCTTACGAGACGAGCCGGGACACGGGCAGCTTCATCCTCATCGACCCTGCGACGCGGCATACGGTGGCCGCGGGGATGGTCCGCGAGGTCGCGTCGGAGGCAGCGGCCAGTGCCGCCGGATAGTGACCCGGGCGTGGCGGCAGCCGCGAGCCGGCCCAAGGCGCTTCTCACAGACATTCCTGCTTCGCCAACGGTGATGCGGTGGGCGACCTTTGTTCGCCCGGCGGCGGCTCTCCTCGGGGTGCTGCTCTTCGTGCTCGCCCTTCAGCTCATCAAGGCGGGCGCGCGCGGGCTGGTCCCTATCCTTGACGGCCTCAACATCTCCGGCCCCATGAATGCCGTCGGATTCGGCTGGCTGCTCGCATACGCCGCGCTCTCAGGCTCTCCGGTCGCCGCCATCGGGATCACCTTGCTGTCAGGCGGGACGCTGTCGGAGGCCGAAGCGTTCGGCGTCGTGGGTGGCTCGCGGCTGGGGGCATCGTTCATCGTGCTGGCGGTGGGGTTCGTCCTCTACCTGCGTCGCAAGCGGAACGCGGACGGGCTCTACATCGGCGTGGTCGCCCTGCTCACGACGTTCACCATCCAGGGGCCTGCAATTCTCCTCGGTCTCGTGTCGCTGCACTTTAACTGGCTGGACGGACTCCAGTTCACAGTCCCGGCGATCGTCACGGATTGGGTCGACACGGTGTACGGGCGGCCGGTGGACGGCGCCGACCGGCTGCTCCCGACACTCGGCGTCTTCCTGCTCGGGACGGTCGTGCTGCTGGGCAGCTTCACGGTGTTCGACCGCGCGCTGCCCCAGCTGGAGGGTGAGGCGGAGGGCATCCGGCGGGTGTTCCATGCCCTCAACAGCCGGCCGCTGATGTTCCTCATGGGGTGCATCATCACCAGCCTCACGTTGAGCGTGAGCATCTCGCTGACGGTGCTGGTGCCGCTTTCACTGAAGGGCTACCTGAAGCGCGACCACATCATTCCCTACGTCATGGGTGCGAACATCACGACGTTCATCGACACGCTCGCAGGCGCCCTCATCCTCGGCGGGGACGCGGCGTTCACGGTCGTGCTCACGGAGATGCTCGCCGTCGCGGCGATCTCGGTCGTGGTGCTGGTGGCGGCGTACGGGCCCTACTCCCGGGCCATCCTTGCTGCAGCGCACTGGGCGACGGTGAAGCCTCGGAACCTCGGCATGTTCCTCGCGGCTATCGTGGCCGTGCCGGCTGTGATGATGCTGGTTTAGGGATGGCACGGTTGTCTTCGTCGCGTGCGAGCCTGCTCGCGACGGGGGGCCTGTGGTGCCCAATCAAAGGGGCAGGGAGGAATTGTCCTCGACGAGCTCGATGTAGCGGACGAGGGCGTCCTTCATGAATTCAGAACGGGTTATCCCGAGTTGAGCGGCGGCACCATCTATCCGCTCAATCAGGTCGTCGGTCATCCTTGCCCGGATGCGGATTCGCATGGCGATTCAGTCTACCTCACTGTGGCCCGAGGACCACAATGCCAAGCGGCCGAGCCGGCGTCACGATCTCACGCGTGGCGCCGGACTCGAGGTCGACGACGGTGATCCCTTCCCAGCCGCCGTCGAGAAGGTAGCCGCCGGTGAGGTACGCCTTCTTGCCGTCCAGGGAAAAGGCCACCAGCTCGTGGGGACGGCTGAGCGGGATGATGCGCTCGGCGCCGCCGGCAAGGGTGAGGAGGGTGAGGCTGGCCCCTCCCGAGGCCTCGCCTGCCGGCCCGGCTCCGACGATCGCGGCCGTGGTCCCGTCGGGGCTCAGGGCGACGCCGTGCTGGTGCGTGTTCGCGGTCAGCGGGAGCTCGCGGCTGTCGCCGGTCTCGAGGTTGTACGCGACCAGCGCACGCCCCTGGTAGGGGAGGAGCAGTTCGCTCCCGGCCACGATGCCATAGTGCGGCTTGTCGAAGGCTCCGCGGCCGAGTGGGGCCACCTCGATGGTTCGCGACTCCCAGGTCCGCGTATCCACGGCCGTGAGGGTGTAGGAGTCGTGGTCGATGGAGTACACGGTGCTCCCGGACGGGTCGATGACGACGTCGAAGGGACGCGTGCCGATGGGGATGGAGCGTTCGTAGCCGTTCTCGGTGTGAATCACCTCCAGGAAGCTGCCCGCGGCCGTGTACACACCCACGAACGCCCGCTTCCCATCAGGTGACAGGGCGATGCCCATTCCACCCTCACGGAACTCACCGGTCGCGGGCGGTCCCACCGGGGACTGGTACGGGATGCTGGCAATGAATGCTCCCGAACGCACGTCCATGATCGCGAGGCCCGTGGACGTGGTGACGAACCCGAGCCGGCCGGCGACGGCGATCCGCCAGGGCGCCGCACCGACCTCCACTCTGCCTTCGACGGTACCCGTTGCGGGGTCCAGGAGGGTGACGTGGGACGCCGTCGAATCGGCGAGCACGAGGAGCTCCTCGGCATCCGCAGCGGAGGGCGGCGATGGGGACGGTGAGGGCTCCGCTGTGATCGACGGCGATGGCGTGGGGCTCGGACCAAGAAAGGCGCTGGGGTCCCCTCCGCACGCGGCCAGCAGGATCGGTACCAGGATGGCGAGCAGGATCCGCCTCACCCGCTCAGGGTCGCATCGGCGCCCGCTGCCGTCACGCCCACGGTCAGGCGTGCAGCGACTGGTCCGGCTCGGACGCAGTGATGCCCGCGCTTTCGAGGGTCGCGATTTCCGCGGGCGTCATCCCCAGGAGGGTGCCGAAGACATACTCGTTGTGCTCTGCGAAGCCAGGCGCCGGGAGGCGCGCGAGTCCCGGCGTGCGCGGGAGCCGCCATGGCGGGGCTTCAAGCTCCCAGGTGCCTGCGTCGGGATGGGTCTGGGCGGTCCACGCGCCCCGTTCGCGCAGGTGAGGATCGGCCATGAGCTCGGGGATGGTGAGGGCGGCGCCCGCGGGGACGCCGGCCCGCTGGAGCAACTGCATCGCCTCATGGTGACCACGCACCGATGTCCACGCCTCAATCAGCGGGTCCAGGTCTCGCTCGTTCTGCTTGCGGGCTGGGAGGGCGGCGTAACGGGCATCGGACGCGAGGTCCGGCTGGCCGATCGCGCCGCAGAGGGCGGCGAACTGCGCGTCCGTCTCGCAGGCGATAGCGATCCAGCGGTCGTCTCCCGCGCAGGCGTACACGTTGTGCGGCGCAAGGTGAGGGTGGCGGTTCCCGATGGGTGCCCGGGGTTCGCGGTTCATCGAGTAGTCGACCAGGTACTCGCCCACGAACATGCCGAGGTTCTCGCGCTGCGCAATCTCTACCTGAGAGCCCTCGCCCGTGCGGTTGCGCTGGCGGAGGGCCATTGCGACGGCCGCCACGAGGGCTGTGCCAGCCATGGGGTCGCCGTAGCTGAAACCGGTCTTCATCGGCTCCCCGCCCTCGTAGCCGGAGAGCGAGACGAGACCGGCGAGTTGCTCCACATTCGAGCCGTAGGCCACATAATCTCGCTCGGGACCCGTCTTGCCGTGGCCGGGCATGGAGACGTAGATGATCCGGGGGTTGGCTGCGCGTACCGCCTCGTAGCTAAGGCCCAGGTTGTCCATGACGTCGGTTCGGAAGTTCTCGACGATGACATCGCTCACGGCGCAAAGGCGGAGAAGGATGTCGCGCCCCTGACCGCTGCCGAGGTCCAACGCGAGGCCGTACTTGCTGCGGTTGTTGTGGTTGAAGTAGGCGGACTGGTTGTACCAGCGCGGCACGTCGCGCGGGATCATGCCGAGCGCGCGCAGCAGGTCCCAGGCGCGCGGCGACTCGACCTTGATGACTTCCGCGCCGTAGTCGCCGAGCAGTCGCGTCCCGAACGGGCCGGCCCAGACCATGGTGAGGTCGACGACGCGGACGCCACTGAGAGGCGCACTCACCGGGTCACCGCGAGTCGGGCGAGGCTCGGCGGGCCGTCCCAGGTTTCTCCGTTGTCGAGGAGGACCCGGAGGAGGGTGCCGGTGCCTTCGACCGTACCCTCGAGATCGCGGCCCGAGCGCGGGTAGCGTGGTTGCTCAGGGACGCGTACGCGCACGCCCTCGGGGAACTCCGCCGATGCCGCGATCTCGAGGGTCTCGATGCGCTGGCCGATCGAGCGGGCGAGCACCTGCAAGAGCGCAAAGTCCTGCGTGCCGCTGAGCGTGGAAAGCGCCTGGTCCGGCGTGGCGGCTTCGCGGGCGGGCCGGAGGTCCGCGGGCGGGGGGATGGCCTCCTCCGAGCCTTTGGCCAGCAGCTTGCCGACCATCCGCTTGGCGCGCGGGGCGATCTCGGCCGTGAGATGGTGGAGGAGAGCGATGTCGTCGCTCTCTTCGAAGAACGTCATCGCCCGGGCGACATCCTCGCGCTGGCTCATGCGGGGACTCCGGAGTTGAGGCGCGCGATCTCGGCGGCGGACATGCCCGCGACTTCGCGGAGCACCGCATCCGTGTGCTCGCCGAGCAGCGGCGCCCGGCCCTGTGTCCATGAGTCTGCCCCCATCCACCATGGCGGGCCGGGGTAGACTGCATCACCCGCGACCGGGTGCTCGATTGCGGTGAGATAGCCGCGTTCGTTGAGGTGGGGGCTCTCGAGGAGGTCGGCCATGGTGTGGACGAAGGAGATGGGGGCGCGCATCCGGCCGGCGCGGTCATACGCCTCTCGCTTCGTCTCCGTGGCGGCCCAGGTGTAGAGCTCGGCGAAGAGGTCATCGTTGTGGATGTTGCGGGCCTGCGCCGTGGCGAAGCGGGGGTCCTGTTGCCACTCGGGATGGCCGATGGCTTCGGTGAAGGGCTTCCAGTTGCGGGGCATGACGTGCACGCCGACGTGGCCGTCCGCGCAGGGGTAGATGCCGATGTAGCTGGCCATGTGGTTGCCACGGCGAAGGCCGCCCCAGCGGCCCATGTAGCTGTAATAGGGGATGCCAGCCTCGAGGATGGGGGCCATGCACTGCTGCACGCTCACATCGACGTGCTGGCCCTCGCCGTCCCGCTCCGCGGCGAGCACGGCGAGCGTGGCGGCGGCGAAGCCGTTCAGGCCGCCCTGGTAGTCCGCCTGGTAGCCGCCGTTCTTGAGCGGACCGCCCTCCTGGGTGCCGGTGATGAAGAGCTGCCCGCCCATGGCGAAGCAGACCAGGTTGTTCGCGAGGTAGTTCGCGTAGGGGCCGTCCTGGCCAAAGGCGGTGATGGAGACGAACGTGAGGTGCGGGTTCGCCGCCCGCAGCGACGCATACGTCACGCCGAGCGCGCGAAGGTCGGCTGGACGGAAGTTCTCAACGACGACATCAGCCGTGGCGGCCAGCCTAATGAAAGCGTCGAGACCCGCCGGCGTGCGGAGGTCGAGCTCGACTGACTTCTTCCCAGTGTTGAGGTAGAGGAACAGGGCGCTGGTCTCGGGGTTAGGCACGCCGTCCTTGAAGGGGCCGTGGGCGCGGGAGGGGTCGCCGCCCGGTGGCTCCACCTTGAGGACCTCGGCGCCGTAGCCGGCGAAGAGCTTGCCGCAATACGGCGCTGAGACGAAGGTCCCGAGCTCCAGTACGCGGAGGCCGGCGAGTGGTTGGGGCATGGGGCGATTCTACGCAGCCGGCCCTCACCCCCCAACCCCCTCTCTCAGCTTGGTGCGAACAGGGGACATGCAGGCGCTGGCGCGGTGCAAATTGGGCTGTCTCGGCCAACGCTCCTCTACACCCGCAGTTCCGGTACGTCCCCGCCCTGTTCGACGGAGCCTGTGCCGTGGACCTTCGAGATGTGGTAGTACTCGGCCGGGATGACTCCGAGCCGGCCCGCGTGGTAGTCACGGATCGCGCTCAATCACCGTCGTCGGAATCGTCAAGGCCGTCGAACAACACATCGAGCATCCGGTGGCGGTCGGCGAGGAAATCGCTGGTGACGGTGAAGTGCTCCGTCTCCTCATACGCGATCGGCGAAGCGCGTGGTCGCCGAACTGGAGGATGGTGGCGCCGGGGTAGGCCATGATGATGGGCGAGTGGGTGGCGATGATGAACTGGCACCCGCGGAGCTCCAGCTTCCGCATCAGCGCCATCGCCGACAGCTGGCGTAGTGGCGACAGGGCGATCTCAGGCTCGTCGAACAGAAAGAGGCTTCGTCCGCCGAGCCGGTGGCGCATCATCGCCAGCAGTGATTCGCCGTGACTCCGGACATGGAGCGACTTGCCGCCGTAGGCGTCATACGCTTTGACGTCGATCGTATGAAGCCGCTCGAGCTCGGTGGCGACATTGAAGAAGCTCTCAGCGCGCAGGAAAAACCCGTCGCGCTCGCGAGCGGTGTTCCGGACCAGCGTGAGGTGTTCGTGGAGCTTCGAGTGGGCGTTGACCGTGGAGAAGTTGAAGTTCTTGGTGCCGCCCTCTGCATTGAAACCAGCCGCGACCGCGATCGCCTCCAGCAACGTGGACTTCCCCGAGCCGTTCTCGCCCACGAAGAACGTGACGGGTGCTGTGAACGGGAGTTCACTCAGCGCCTGGATGGCCGGGATCGCGAACGGGTACACATCGGGATCCGGAACCGAGTCGCGGCGGAGTCGGAGCGCCCGGATGAACGGCGCTCTTGTGCGGGGCGAAGACGTCCTCGAGGCTCGCTTCGGACTCGGCGCCACCGTTCGCTCCCTTCCGGTCGCGGCTATGACCGCTGCTTCATCCCCGGCTGGGGAGCTCGACCTGGACGTTGCCTCGGACGCTCGGCTGGCCCTCCGCGAGGGTGACGACCTCGAGCTCGACGATGTTCTTGCCCTCTTCCTGGCGCTTATCGACGACGCGGCCGGAGAGGGTGATGGGGTTGTCGGCGACATCGGGACGGCGGAAGGCGACACGCAGATTGCGCACGTGGCCCTCGGTGCCAGCCCAGTCGCTGCAGTACTGGGTCATCCAGGCCATCTTCAGCATCCCCGGGACGAGCGCGCCGCCAATACCCATGCGCTTGCCTGCCTCGGCGTCACTGAAGGCGGGGTTGGTGGGGTTGTCACGGCCGAAGAAGTCGATCGCCATGTCGGTAGTCGGGAGCTTCTCGATTGCGTCCATCTCGTCGTCGACATTCACGTCTTCGTAGTAGCGCTGGCTCATTCGTTGTCTCCTCGGCGGGCCGCGCGGGGGTCAAACTGGGTGATCGTGACCATGGAAGCGGCCACGTGGTTGCCGTCGGTGTCGTAGAAGTCGGTGGAGCTCGTGATAAGCACGCTGTACCCGTAACGGCCGCCGAGGCGGTCACGGATGTCGATGATCTGGTTCACGGCGGAAAGCTCCTCGCCCACCTTGAAGGGGCGGGTGAACTTCCACTCCTGCTGCGTGAGGAGGCCGCCGGGGAGGATGCCCGGCATCGAACGGGGCCGGCCGCCAAAGCTCGAGATGACGTAGGCGGGCGCGACCCCGGTCTCATCCGTGTAGCGAGAGTCGCCGTCCTCGAGGATGTCGCGCATGCGGTGTGCGTCGACCTCCTTGATCACGACCCGCGTGGGCTCGCCCTTCTGGCCAATCATGGCCCGGTGTTCGTCGGTGATTTTGGATTGGATCTCTTCGGTCATTGCGGGGCGAGCATACCATTTGACGGGTGCCGTGGTCGTGGTGCGGCGGGCCGTCAGCCATCCGCCATCGGCCACTTGTTCTCAGGTCCCGGGGTTCGGGCGGAGCCATCCGCCGGCGGGGCACTCGCGCGGACGGCTGGTGGCTCACCACGGCCTCAGCCGAGGAGAGCGAGGTAGCGGCGCTTCATCCAGTCCCCCTTGTGGCGATATTCCGAGGGGGTCGCGAGGGCGCCGCGGCGGCCCGTCTCGGCGCCGTACGCGAGGTTTAATGCCGCGTGCTGGTTGTCCTTCGTGCCGGCCCTTCTGGCGCGCTCGCGCGCCGCACGGTTGGTCCAGGTGGTGCAGTAGGCGATGGCTTCCTGAAGCTCGCTTGCGATGTCAGTGACCTCGAGGGCCGGCGCAGCGGGACTGTCCGACCTCGCGGGTGGTGGCGCCACGCCGAACATCGTGAGCTGCTGCCCCTGGACGAAGCGCCCGGTATGGTCGAGGTAGGCGTCGCCCGCCTCGACCACGTCCACGATCTCCGGTCCGTTGGGGGAGTCCTCGTCGCTGTCGAGATCGCTTTCAGCGACGGGTGGGTCCTCACCGGCGATGAATTGCTCGGCCGGTCGCTGGACGGGTGGCGGCGGGGCCTCCCGCTCGAGGTGCTCGACCAGCGCGGCCAGGCGGGGATCGCGTCCGACGAAGACGTTGAGCAGATTTTCCGTTTCGGGAAGGAGATGGTTGAACCTGAGGCCGCGGCCGAGCTGTTGGATGACCGGCTCGCGGCTGTGCACCGCGTCGAGCTTGAGGAGCACGCTGACGGCGGGCGCATCGAACCCTTCGCTCGCCTTCTTCACCTGGATGAGGACGTCGTAGGCGCCGGCATGGAAGCCCACCAACCGTCGCTCGTTCTCGGCGTCGGTGATGTCGCCGCTGTGGACGACCGCGCACCGCAGGGAAGGGTGCAGGTGAGCGAGCACGCGCTCAAGGTGGTTGGCGTGATCGGTCGTGGCGGCGAAGACGAGCCCCTGGTGCTGCCCCGGCTGGTGCTGCATCTTCGTGAGCAACGTTGTCGCGAACTCACGCACGAGCGGCGCGACATAATCGTCGTTCCATCGGAGCTGGTCGCGGACACAGCGCTGGTCGAAGTCGGGCAGCTCGGCCATCTCACTGGCGGTGAACTCGAAGAGCTCACCGTCGGCGTCGCGAAGCTGGACGGCATAGTCCTTCATCTGGACGTTCAGGTACTTGAGGATGCGCCGCTCCTTCCAGGCCTGGCGCATAGAGACATTGACGAGCGGATCGATGAGCCGCTCACCGTCTCCGTCCTCGACGTAGCGGGCCACGGCCAGCGCCTCTCGGTCGAGGCGCACTGGTGTGGCGGAGAGGAGCAGCGAGGAGACGGCGCCCTCAAAGGGGACGGCGGCAGCCCAGCGGCCGCGTTCTCCCAGGTGGTGCGCCTCATCACAGACGATGTGCACGCGGCGCTCCCGGCAGAGGCGGGCGTACTGCGCCGGAGCAGCCGCGATCTGCTGGTAGCTCGCAACGATGAAGTTGGCGCCCGTGGAGCGAATGCGCTGGGGAGCGGCGTTGTCGGCGAGGATTTTGCGGATGGGGCGGCTGCTGCCGATGACGGCGAGTGCGCGCTCGACGCCGGCATACACCTGCGTGCGGAGCACATCGGTCGGGGTGACGTAGAGGCAGGTGTCCGCGCCCGTGGCGGCGCCCGCCACCTCGAACGAGCCGACGCCAATGACCGTCTTGCCATAGCCGACGGGCACCACGACGAGCTCGGAGCGCGACCCCTCCCGGAGTGCCCGGGCGTATCGGGTGAGAGCCGCCTGCTGGCGGGGCCGGAGCCGCATGGCAGCGGATGGCTGCGCCGGAGCGGTCATCGGTGGCGTCGTTCCAGGAGCATGGGCGTCGTGTCAGCGTAACGGTGGCCCGGCCCCAGTGTCAGGCGTCGCGTGCTCGACGATCTGTCATGTCCCGCCCGTGGGATGCTGCGCGACGCTTATGATGCCCGCAGCACGGTCGCGAGGAGACGGGTTTGGCGAAGTCGAAGCCGCTGCCCCTCCGCGAGCTCCGAGTCGTCGAGCTTTCCACGGGGCTCGAGGCGGCCTTCTGCGCGAAGGAGCTGTGCGCGTGGGGTGCAGACACCGTGGTGCTGGAGCCGCGGGAGGGCCATGTGCTCCGGCGGTCGGCGCCAATCGCCGGCGGCGCGGGAGCGACGGTCTCGCTCACCTGGGAGTACGTCGCAGCCGGCAAGCGCTCCGTTCGGTTCGATGCCGGGCGGGCAGGGAGTGCCGCCCGCCTGGCGGGGCTGCTGCGGGGATCGGACGTGCTCGTCACTGACTGGAGCCCGGCGTCGCTTGCCGGCCTTGGGCTCGAGCTCGGGGCGGCATCTGAACGATGGCCGCACCTGGTGGTGGCCCACATCTCGCCCTTCGGCGTCGACGGCCCCTACTCGGGGTTCGAGGGGACTGACCTGGTGGTCCAGGCGCTGAGCGGTTACATGAGCTACAACGGCGACCCGGGCAAGGAGCCGCTGAAAGCTCCGGCGAACATCCTCCGTTACGCGGTCGGCGTGGCAGCGCAGGTAGGGGTGCTGGCGGCGTTGCAGGAATGCCGTGCCTCCGGGCGCGGCCAAGTGGTCGAGGTCTCGGCCATGGAGGCCGTGGCGATGATCGTGCCGCTCCTTCGAACGGAGTACTCGGGGCAGCCCGCGCAGCGCGTAGGAGGGCCGTTCGGCGGCACCACGATGTTCGAATGCGCGGACGGCTGGCTGTCCACGCTCCCTCACCCCCCACGGCTGTGGGATCTGCTGATGTCGGGGCTCGAAGTGGACCAGGAGGACGTGCCCGCGGAGCTGCGCACCCACGAGGGCCGTCTGGACCTGGAGCGAACCCGCGCCTTCGTAGGGGCGCACATGAAGAGGTTCACCGCCGATGAGCTGTTCCGGCGGCTGAGCGAGCTCCGGCTGGTCTGTGGCGCCTTGCGGACGCCCCACGAGTTGCTGTCAAACGAACAGCTCGCCGCCAGAGTGCTGTTCGAGTCGATCGATCACCCGAAGCTGGGCCGTGTGACCCGCCCGGGCCGGCCCGCCCGGATGTCGCTCTCGGGCCACAGGGTCGCGGCGCCCGCGGAGGCGGCGGGGGCGGCGCGAGCACGGTGGGCTGACCGGCGGGCGGTTTCGAGCGGCACGCCGCGGAGCCGGGCGCTCGACGGCCTGCGGGTCATCGACCTCACGCACGCCTGGATCGGGACGTTCGCCACGCAGCTCCTGGCTGACCTCGGCGCCGATGTCGTGAAGGTCGAATCGATCCGGCACCCGGACGTCTGGAGGGGCGTGGACCTCATCGACGCCAAGCTCATCGGCGCACGGGAGGGAGCACACCGCTGGAACATCAGCTCCCTGTTCAACTCGGTGAACTGCAGCAAGCGCAGCGTCGCCCTGGAGCTGAATACTCCGGAGGGCCGCGAGCTGTTCCTTCAGCTCGTACGGGACGCGGATGTGGTGACCGAGAATTTCACGCCGCGCGTGATGGGGAACTTCAGGCTCGGCTGGGACGTGCTCCGGAAGGTGAAGCCGAGGCTCGTGATGGTGTCGTACTCGGGATTCGGCGCAACCGGCCCGTGGCGGGACTACCGCGCGAACGGCGCCACGACCGAAACCCACTCCGGCTGGGATGCGCTCCTCGGCTACCGCGATGGACCGCCCATGATGATGGGCGCGATGCAGGCGGACGCCATCACGGGCCTGCAGATGGCCGCGACCACGCTCGTTGCGCTCGAAGAGGTGGCGCGAAGCGGGAGAGGCCAGCATGTGGACGGCTCCATGTTCGACGCCGCGGTCTCTTATATCGGCGAAGAGATCATGCTCGCGTCCCTGGCGGGAGAGGTCGCCCGGCGAGACGGCAACCGCTCGCGCGAGATGGCGCCTCACGGGGCGTTTCCCTGCGTGGGCGCAGATCGGTGGATCGCAATCGTCGTCCGGGACGACTCCGATTGGGCGCGGCTCGTGGCGATCGATGGCGCCCCCGCCGAGCTTTGGGACGAGCGGTTCCGGCCCGCGGCCGGTCGGCTCGCGAGCGTGGACGAAGTCGAAGCCCTCATCGCTGACTGGACGCGGGGCTGCGACGCCGGCGAGCTCATGCGTGTGCTGCAGCGAGCGGGGGTGCCCGCTGGTGTCGTGCAGCGAACCGACGAGGTGTTGGACGACCCGCACCTCAATGCGCGGGCCTGGCACCAATTGCTCGAACACCCGGATCTTGGGATGCGGCGGTACGACGGGTTCCCGTGGCGGCTGTGGCGAACGCCCGCGGCTGCTACGTCTGGGCCGCCCGTCCTCGGCCAGCACAGCCGCGAGGTCCTCTGTGGCGACCTTGGGCTGACCGACGCCGACTTCGAGCGGTTGGTGCAGACGGGAGTCACGGGGACGGTGTGGTCGCGCGAACCGGCGCCGGTGGCCGTTAGTTAAACGAGAGCCCGGCCACGAACAAGCGGAACGGCATGATCGGCAGGCCGCCCGCGGTGCTGCTTGCGGGCACGGTGTCGCGCATGACGAATTCCGTTGCCACCCAGCCCTCGTGCCCATCGTCGGTGCGGACCTTCGCCCAATTGTGGCCGTTCAGGGGCACGGTTTCCGCGGTGACGGTGAAGTGGGTGCCGTGCGGGAGGCAGGTGATGATGCCGTTCCCGAGCCCACCGCCCGTGCGCAGGTTGAGGCATTCTCCGGGCGCGTTCACCCGGCCCGACTCGCCCGTCCGCAGATAGTCGCCGCGCGGGATCACCTCGCGGTAAGGAGGCGCCTCGGCGGTGCCATCACCAGGGATGCGGTAGATGTGGACCTGCAGCCCGGACTGGGCCGCCGCTTCGAAGGGTTTGTAGCCGGCCCGCACGCGGACCATTTCGTCCCAGTTCTGGTTCGAGTCCACGACGTCGAAGACGCCGTCGCCCAGGTTAGTCATGACGATGGACGTATGCAGTCCGGGATAATCGGCATCGGGCGACGTCCAGCTATCGAGAGCGACCTGGATGATGTCGCCGGCTCGGGCCTGGGAGATGTCGGTGATCTCGACGGCGCCCGCCTCGAAGAACCCCTCGCGGTAGTCGAAGCCGATTTCCTTGCCGGTGGCCTCGCGCACGACGTCTTTCATGAACTGCCAGCACTGCCCGCCCCACTCACCTTCATGCGACAATGCGGCGAGGGCGATGCGATCGTGGGCGTTTTCCGGGTCGAGCGCGCTGGCGGGTCGGGACCCCATCCCGACGAGGGTAATGAGGACCACGAAGAGACCTGCCAGGGCGGTGCGGCATGATGTCATCAGTCGGCGCAACTCCCGCGTTGGTTTCCCTAGGGCTTCGGGCAACCTAACTCAGCATCTCGCTAGTGCCAACCCTGATGTCCCCGGGTGAGACCGTCGCTACGTGGAAATTCGGGTTACGAGCAGGCGCTCAGCAGGGTTCCACTGCGCACGGTTGCCCGCGCGGGACGCCACCGTAAGATTCGGGCGTATGGCAATTGGCGGCCCCCTGGCGGGGCTTCGTGTGCTCGAAGTGTGCGGGTGGAACGCCGTCTTCGCCGGGCGGCTACTGGCCGACGGCGGCGCCGACGTGGTGCGCGTCGTTGGCCCCACAGGCGACCCCCTGGACACAGACCCGCCATTCTTCGGGGATTCCGGCGTCTCGATCCAGGCGGCCTGGTACAACGCGGGCAAGCGGGTGGTCGCGCTGGACCTGGCATCGGCCGCCGGGCTGGCGCGGTTCCTGGAGCTGGTGGGCGGAGCGGACTTGCTCATTGATGACTGGCCGCCGTGCGGGCAGAACAGCGGACTAACATCCGCTGTACCGACGACGACACTACTCGCACGGAACCCACGCCTGGTGCGGGTGTCCGTGTCTCCCATGGGACCGGATGGGCCGTGGGCCGGGCTTGTGACGAACGACCTGGTGGCGAACGCGCTCAGCGGCTCGGCGTCGGTGACTGGCGCCGCGGACACGCCGCCCCTGAACGGCTACGGGAACCAGACGCACCACACCGTCGGCATGTACGCAGCAATCTGTGCGCTTTCGGCCGTGCGGGCAGCGCGTCTGACCGGTCAGCCACAACACGTGGAGCTGTCGGCCCACGAGGCGCTGGTCTCGTGCACCGAGCAGGTGCTCATGCAGTGGTTCTTCGATGGCAACTGGGGGACGCGCGTCGCGCAACGTCAGGGCAGCCTCCATTGGAGCACCGCCTACGAGGTCTACCCCTCCGCAACGGGCGAGGGCGTGATGGTCACGGCAGCACTTCGGTTCGTCGATGTGCTCCTCCCGTGGTTGAAGGAGGACGGCGCGGCCCAGGACCTGACCGATGAGACGAGGTACCCGAATGTGGTCGCGATGATCCGCGACCTGCCCTACGTGATGAAGGTGCTGCGCGAATGGGTGGCCACGAAGCCCGGCGAGGAGTTGTTCTTCGAGGGGCAGCGGCGGCATCAGCCGTTTGGCATCGTGTGGGATGTGGCGACGGCGCTGAAGAGCCCGCAGATTGCCGCGAGAGGCTACCTGAAGCCACAAAACGTGCCCGGGTACGGCGAGGTGCCGTTTCCCGGCCGTCTCGTCAGTACGAGCGCGGATGTGGGCGACCCCCGGCCGGGTACCCGTGTTCCGGTAGAGGACATCGACTGGCAAGCGCGTCGGGCGTCGCCCAAATCAGCCGGCGCAGGCCTGGTTCCGTCCGCCCGGCCGCTCGCGGGAGTCCGCATCATGGACTTCACCCACGTCCTCGCCGGGCCCTTCGGGACGCGCGTGCTCGGCGACCTGGGGGCGGACGTGCTGAAAGTGGGCACAGCCGCGCGCGGCGCCGGGGCGAACGCGCCCGAGCACCCCTACTACACATGCTGGAACCGCAACAAACGCAGCGTCTCCATCAATATGGCGACGGAGGGCGGGCGCACGCTGGCGCGGCGGCTCGCGTCCGAATGCGATGTGATCATCGAGAACTTCAGCGCCGGGGTGCTCAAGCGCTGGGGATTGGACCGCGCGTCGATGGCCGAGCCAAACCCGGGACTCACCGTCATCTCCATGGGCGGCATGGGCCAAACTGGGCCGTGGCGCGACTTCGTCACGTTCGCACCCACCATCCACGCGGTCACGGGCCTGACCTACCTGACGAACCCACGGGGACGCCACGACCTTGGCTACGGGTTCTCGCTCACGGACCATTTGAGCGGGCTCGCCGGGGCTTTCGCGGCCCTGGAGGGGCTCGAGCACCGCGAGCGGACGGGACAGGGCCTCGACATCGACCTCGCGCAGTACGAGCTCGGTCTCGGACTCATGGCACCTGCCTACATAGACTTCCTCGCGAACGGGGTGAACCCCGAGCCCGTGGGCAACCGGCACCCGTTCCGGGCGTGGGCACCGCACGGCATCTACCCGGCTGCGGGCGAGGACCGCTGGGTGGCCATCGCCGTTCGCGGCGACGACCAGTGGCAGGCGCTCTGCGGTGTGATGGGCCGCGAGGACCTCGCCGGTGACACCAGGTTCGCTACCCATGCGGCGCGGCTCGCGAACCAGGACGCCCTCGATGAGAAGATCTCGAGGTGGACGCGCGGGCTCGACCGCTACGAGGTCATGCGCCGCTGTCAGGAGGCCGGGCTCGCCGCGGGGGCCGTGCAGGATGGCGAGGACCTGAACGTGCGTGACCCGCAACTGGCGGCGCGCGGGTTCTTCGGGGTCACGCAATCCGCCAACTGGGGCGAGTATGGGTTCGACCGCTTCCCGGCGCACTTCAACGGCGAGCGCGCGCCCGTCTACGACGGGGTGCACGCGATTGGCGAGGACACATTCGCGATGCTCACGGACGTCCTCGGACTCGGCGACGACGAGATCGCGGCGCTCGCTGAAGAGGGAGCACTCTCATGAGGGATGGCCATGGAACTGTATGAGGTCATGCGCACCACTTTCTCCGCACGGGAGTTCACGGACGACCCGGTGCCGGACGAGGTGCTCGCGCGCATCCTGGAGAACGCACGCTTCGCGCCGAGCGGAGGCAACCGCCAGGGTGGGCGCGTCATCATCGTGCGGGACCAGGCGACCAAGGACCGGATCGCCGACCTTGCGGGCACGGCCGCGCGCCAATACGCCGCGCAGCTGGCCGCTGGCGAGAGCCCCTGGAACACTGTGACGGAGTCGAAGGTGGACGCGGCCACGATTGCGGCCACGCCCGTCCCCGCGACCCTTCACGTGCCCTACCGGAAGGCGCCTGTCTTGCTGGTGGTGTGCGTGGACCTGAGGGTGCTGGCATCCATCGACAAGGATCTCGACCGCATCGGCATGGCGAGCGGGGCGAGCATCTATCCCCTGGCGTGGAACATCCTGCTGGCCGCCCGCAACGAGGGGTACGGTGGCACCCTCACGACCATGCCCATCGCCGAGGAGCCCCGCATGCGCGAGCTGCTGGGCATTCCGGAGTACGGGGCGGTCTGCGCGGTCATCCCCCTCGGCAAACCCGTGAAGCAGCTCCGCAAGCTGCGGCGGAAGGCCGTGAGCGACTTCGTCACGCGCGAGCGGTGGGACGGGGAGCCGCTCGCATGAGACTGCTGCTCGTGCGCCACGGTCAGTCGGAGGGGAACGCCTCGGGAATCGTGCAGGGCCACCGCGACTTCGACCTCACCGACATCGGGCGCATGCAGGCTGAAGCCACGGCGGAGCGGCTCCGCGGCGAGAAGGTCGACCGCATCATCGCGAGCCCGCTGAAGCGCGCGTTCAGCACGGCTGTTGTCATCGCCGCGCCTCACGCGCTGGAGGTCGAACCAGTACCAGACCTGATGGAGTACGACCTTGGCGCGGTGAGTGGCCTCACGGGCGCCCAGATTCGGGAGCGGTATCCCGAGATCGGGCAGGCGTACGCGAGAGGCGTGCGGCCGGTGTTCCCCGGCGAGGAAGGACGAGACGTGTTCGCCGCGCGCGTGCGGGAGGTCCTGGATGACTGGGCGGAGTCGCGGAAGACGGTGGTGGCCGTGGCGCATGGGGGCGTGATCACGGCCGTCTGCTACGCCGTCGCAGGCATCGACCCGAAGCGGCCGGGCCTCTTCGAGATCGCGAATTGCGCCATAACGGAGGTCGTGCTCGACCGCGCGGGCCGGGGCGGGCTACCGCCCGCCACAACGACACCTGCCACCTCGAGGGCATCCTCACGCGCGTCGATCGGGGCTAAGGCCAGCTCGAAGCGTACAATCCCCGGAGACACTGCGGAGGAGCGTGCGGATGGGTGCGCGGACCGGTTCGGAGTACCTCGAGGGGCTACGGGACGAGCGCGAGGTCTGGCTCGAAGGTGACCGCGTCGTCGACGTGACCGCCCATCCAAAGCTTGCTGGCGCGGCGGGGACGCTCGCGTCGCTGTTCGACCTCCAGCACGACCTGCGCGAAATCTGCCTGATGGACGACGGCGAGGTAGGCCCGATCGCTGTTAGCCACATGATCCCGCGGTCGTACGCCGACCTGGAGCGGCGGCACGTAGCACTGGAGGCGACGGCCAGCGCGACCGTCGGGCTCATGGGCCGCACGCCCGACTACCTCAACGTCACGTTCGCGGGGTTCGCCGGGCGCGCGGCTGAGTGGCGCCTGGCGGGGAATGAGGACGGGGCCGAGCGCCTGGTGGCCTTCCAGCGGGAACTGGCCAGCCGCGACCTCGCGCTCACGCATACCATCATCCATCCGACGGTGGACAAGTCGATGGGGGACGCGCCACGCCCGGAGAACGACGTCGTACTGCGGAAGGTGGGCGAGACGGCGAAGGGAATCGTGGTGCGAGGCGCGAAGGTGCTGGCGACGTTGGCGCCCTTCTCGGACGAGATCGCCGTGTACCCGGCCCATCCCATCCCGGAGGGAAGCGAACACTTCGCGCTCTCGTTCTCAGTGCCGATGGCGACACCGGGACTGCGAACCCTATGTCGCGACAGCGTATCCAGCGTACCAGGGAGCTTCGACCACCCCCTGTCCAGCCGTTTCGACGAGCAGGACGCCTTCATCATCTTCGAGGATGTAGAAGTGCCGCGGGACCGCGTATTCATCGATGGGAACCTCGCGGTCTACAACAACGTCATGCGCGCAGGCTGGTTCCCCAACGTCGCGCAGCAGACGATGATCCGCGCGCAGGTGAAGCTCGAGTTCGCCTACGGGCTCGCCTGCCGGATGGCCGAGGCGATCAACGACACGTCGGCCGGCACGAACGAGATGCTGGGGGAAATCTGGAGCTACGGCGAGTTCACGCGCGCCGCCATCCGCACGGCCGAGCTGGACGCGCGCGACTACGGCGACGGCGTCTGGTTCCCGGCGTCCGGGCCGATGAACGCGCTGCGCGCCCAGCTCCCACGCTGGTTCCCCCGGGTGAACGAGATCATCCGCCTGATCGGCTCGCACAACCTCCTCGTTTCGCCGCCCGAGGCAGAGTTCGCTGACGGCGACCTGCGCCCCCTCATCGACCACTACCTGCGCGGCGCGAAGGAGATGCCCGCCGACCGCCGGGCGGCCATCTTCCGGCTGGGGTGGGACTTCACGGGCAGCGCACTGGCGAGCCGCAACGAGCAGTACGAGCGCTTCTACCTGGCGTCAGCCGCGCGCTGCTATCAGATTGCGCACGCGTCGGCCCCGCGCGATCGTGCGTTTGCGTTGGTGGATCAATTCCTGCCGGATCGCTGAGTCGCGCGAGGTTTAGCAGCGGGCTAACGCCCGCTGTACCGACTGGAGTCGCCCGTCGGTGCGGCAGACGGACACTCGCGCTCCCTACCTCGGCAGCTCCCGAGCGGAGCAGTATCGGTGCAGGGACCGTTAGGCCCCTGCTCTTTGTCGACGACCTACGCCCTCCGCAGGACGGGCGCCTCGGTGGAGTCTTCGAGGGCGCCGGGACCTTCGGTGGGGAGGGTTTTGAAGTAGGCGAAGGCTTCGTCGATGTCGTCCTGGTACATCTCCGGTGGGAGGTCGTACAGGACCTCGATGCCGTAGCCGTTCGGGTCGGAGATGTACACGCTGTGGCTCATGCCGTGCTCGCCGCGGACGTGGAACTTCACGCCTTGCTGCTGGAGGTGCTCCACCTGCTTGAGCCACGAGCCGCGGTCCGGGTACTGCACCGCCATGTGGTTGAGGCCGAGCTGGCGCGCGGTCATCGACCACTGCGCGGGGTCAGGGAGGGCGGCGGGGTCGCGAACGGCGGCGATGGCGAGGTCGTGGTGGTTCTCCGTGCCGCCCTTGTAGAAGCGCATGTGCATTTGCGGCCGCCGGTCGAGCTCGGTCACGAACTGGAAGCCCATGACCTCGGTGTAGAAGCGGTGGGACTCCTCGATGTCGCGCACGTTCAGGACGAGATGCTGCACGCGAAGAGGAGCGGATGCGCTCGTCATAACGGCCTCCTTCGGGCGATCGCGCCCATTGTGCCACAACACGAAAGCAATCCGAGCCGCGACTGTGAAGGAGCGCTTGGTGCTCGCCCCGAAAACTGAGGCCCCCAATGCCTACGACGGCAACTCCGCAACCGGCCCCGACTGGTGGTGAACCATCCGCCAGCGGCCGCCTTCGTTCACGAACACGTTGGTCGCGACCAGCGGTGCGCCGCCAACGAACTCCCGGCAGATGACGACGGCGGTGTCGCCGAACACGAGCGCCTCAGCGCCTCCGGAGACGACGCGCGGCTGGTTCGGGTTCGCGATGATGGCGTCCCAGCTCGCGATGATCTCCTCGCGGGTCCGCAGCACGTTCCAGCCCGGGTGGATACAGGCCACCGGCCGCGTCCGTGACCACAACACGTCCATCGCGCCAGGGTCGCGCCGCGCGAAGGCGTCGTAAAAGGCGTCATTGGCGGCGAGGACATCGGCTTCGGGGGACACGAGGCGCACGATAGCGGCGACCAGGAGCCTTTGCACGCGCGCTGATGGGCCGATAACCCCGTGCGCTAGCCCTTCGCCTTCTCCTGCTGCTCGAGGATCGTGTTCGCGATCAGCCTTGCGTGGGGGAAGGGCTTCCAGCCCTGGGGGGTGTTGTAGTATCGGGTGCCGGCCTGGTACTCGTCGGGCTCGCGTTCGCCGTACTCCACGTCGATGCCGTTGACGCGGATGCTGGGGTTGCCGAGGAACTTCTTGTCGCGGGCGTCTTCGCCGCTATCGACCTCGGTGTAGCTGACGACGCTTGTATCGAGACCGGTGGCTTCGAGGGCGAGGCGGAGGGCCTCTTCGGCCTCTGGATGGCGGCCTCCCTGGCGGGAGAAAAGGAACTCGATCTTCATTGCTCTGGTGGTAGCTCCGGGAGTTTGCGTAGCTCGTTGAGGCGGGCGGCTGCCTGCGCCTCATATCCGAGCTCGCCGGGTACCCAATAGTGTGGCTGGCCGAGTTCTTCGGGCAAGTAGGTGGCGCCGCGGGCGAAATGGTCGCGTTCGCTGTGGGCGTAGCGGTAGCCCTGGCCATAGCCCATGTGGTGCATCAGCCCCGTGACGGCGTTGCGCAGGTGCATGGGCACGGGCAGGTGCTGGGTGTCGAGCGCCGCCTGCCGGGCGCGTCCGTACGACTCGAGCGTGCTGTTGCTCTTCGGCGCCGTGGCCAGGTAGAGCGCGCACTCGGTCATCGGGAAGAAGCCTTCGGGCATGCCGATGAAGTGCACCGCTTGCTGGCACGCGACGGCGACCTGCAGCGCCTGCGGGTCCGCCAGGCCGACATCCTCGGCTGCGAGAATGACCATGCGGCGCACGATGAAGAGCGGGTCCTCGCCGCTCTCGATCATGCGCGCGAGCCAGTAGAGGGCGGCGTCAGGGTCGGAACCCCGGAGCGACTTGATGAACGCGGAGATGGTGTCGTAGTGGTAGTCGCCGGCACGGTCGTAGTAGGGGCGGCGGTCCTGGAGGGCCTGCTGCACGTGCGCGAGTGTGATGGTGGTCGATTCCTCGGCGGTCGCGAGGCCGGAGGCAATTTCGAGTGCGGTCAGAGCGGCGCGGCCATCACCGCCTGCGCCCTCGATCAGGAGGCCGCGAGCGTCCGGGTGGAGCTCGAGGCCAAGCTCGCCGAGGCCGCGCTCCTCGTCGTCGAGGGCGCGGTCGATGAGGGCGCCGATGTCGCCTTCGGTGAGACCGTGGAGGCGGATGACGCGCGTGCGGCTGAGCAGCGGTGCGATGACCTCGAACGACGGGTTCTCGGTGGTCGCTCCGATAAGGGTGACGGTCCCGTCCTCGACATAGGGGAGGATGACGTCCTGCTGGGCCTTGTTGAAGCGGTGGATCTCGTCGATGAAGAGGACCGTCCGCTGGCCGGCAGTACGGCGGGCGTGTGCCTCCGCCACGATCTTGCGCAGTTCCGCCACCCCCGACGAGACAGCTGACACGGCGACGAAGTCCGCGTTCGACTCCCGCGCCGCGAGCCGCGCGAGCGTGGTCTTGCCGCAACCAGGCGGCCCCCAGAGGAGGAACGAGGGCAGTGTCCCACGCTCGATCGCCGTCCGAAGCATCGAGTTCGGGCCGACCGCTGCCTCCTGCCCGACAAACTCGTCGAGCGACCGTGGGCGCATGCGCGCGGCGAGGGGCGCGGTCGCGAGCATGGCGTCGCGCTCGCCGAGGTCCATCCGGGGTTGTCCCATCGGGGACGTGCGCGGTTTGGGCATGCGTTCATCATAGGCCAGCGAGAGGCGGCGATAACGCGCCCATGGCAGGTCACTGCTATCCTGAGCCTGTGAAGAGAGCTAACACGCGGGAAGTCCGGGCGGGGTCGGTCTTGATCGGCGGCGCAAACCCGATCGTCGTGCAGTCGATGTGCGCCACGCGCACGCAGGACATCGAGGCGACGGTTGAGCAGGCCGAGATGATCCACAGGGCGGGCGCCGGCCTCGTGCGCGTGGCAGTCGACAACCCGAAGGACGTCGCCGCGCTGGCCGAGGTGCGTGCGCGAGTGCCCAAGGCGAACTTCGTCGTAGACCTGCAGGAGAACTACCGGCTGGTCACACAGGTCGCGCCGCATGTGAACAAGGTGCGCTACAACCCGGGGCACCTTTACCACCATGAGAAGCAGAAGCCCGTGCGGGACAAGGTCGCGCTGATCGCGGAGACGGCTGCCCGGCACGACTGCGCCATCCGCGTGGGTGTGAACTGTGGCTCGGTGGATCCGGCAATGGACGCGAAGTTCGAGGGCGCCGACGAACCGGGCCTCGGCGGCGTCACGGCGATGGTGGAGAGCGCGCTGGAGCACTGCCAGATGCTCGACGACCTCGCATTCACCCGGTACGTCGTCTCGCTTAAGGACAGCGACCCGAAGAAGGTGATCGCGGGCAACAAGCGCTTCGCGGCGGCGCGGCCTGACGTGCCGCTACACCTGGGCGTGACCGAGGCGGGCATGCTCCCCGACGGTGCGATCAAGACGCGTATCGCGTTTGAGCAGCTCCTCACCGCTGGCATCGGGGACACCATCCGCGTCTCGCTGACGCTGCCCTTCGCGGAGAAGTGGCGCGAAGTCGAAGTGGGCAGGCAGATCCTCGACGACATCGAGAACGGCCGCTTCCGGTCAGTGCCGAAGGACTTTGGGACGGGCCTGAACATCATCAGCTGTCCGAGCTGCAGCCGCGTCGAGAATGAGGCGTTCGTGGACCTCGCCTTCAACGTGAAGCAGATGGCGCAGTACGCGAAGGCCTACGACATCACCATCGCCGTGATGGGATGCCGAGTGAACGGTCCCGGCGAGACCGACGACGCGGACCTCGGCCTCTGGTGCGCGCCCACCTTCGTGAACCTGAAGAAGGGCGAGGAGGACATCGGCGCGTTCCCGTACGACACCGTACTGGAGCGGCTGAAGGTCGAGCTGGACGCGCTGATCGACGAGAGGAAGGCGGTTGGAGCGCGGTAGCGGCTACAATCACCCGATGACCGCCGTCGGACGCATCCAGCACATCGCCCGCTATCCGGTGAAGTCGATGCGCGGCGAGGTCCTCGACGAGGCGCAGGTCGCGCTGCACGGCATCCCGGGCGATCGGACCTACACCTTCATCCGCGAGCGGGACGACCTGCGCTCGCTGTGGCCGTTCCTCACCGGACGCGACTGCCCGGACCTCATGCGCTACCAGCCCGAGTGGGGGGCCGGCGAGCCACGGCCGGAGCTGTTCGTCGTGACTCCCGACGGCACGCGGCTCGGGATCCTGAGCGACGAGCTTCGGGCCGAGGTTGAGCGACGAGTGGGCCAGCCCGTGCGGCTACACGCGGACTACCGGGGCAACAAGGACGTGGCCTACATCTCCGTCATCTCCATGGCGACAGTTCGGGCGCTCGCGGAGGCAGCCGGGGTGGAACCCGACCACCGTCGTTGGCGCATGAACCTCGTCCTGGACGCCGACATCGAGCCGTTCGGCGAGCGGGAGTGGGTCGGCCGCGCGCTGAGCCTGGGCGGGGTGCGACTGGTCGTGACCGAGCAGGATCGTCGCTGTGTCATGACCACGTTCCACCCGGAGACGGGAGCTTCGACTCCCGCGGTCCTGAAAAAGACCGGCGAGATGAACGATGCCTTCGCGGGTGTGTACGCCTCAGTGTCCATCTCGGGGAAGGTGGCTGTCGGGGACGAGGCGCGGCTGGCCTGAGGAAGCGCCTGAGGCGGGTCGTTGGTAGAATCGCGGGCACACCATCCCGCACCCAGGAACACGAACATGCAGCTCGCGAAGCGCGTCGAGGCGCTCCCCCCGTACCTCTTTGCCGAGATCTCCAAGAAGATCGCCGTCAGGCGCGCGGAGGGCCACGACATCGTCACCTTCGGCATCGGCGACCCCGATCTGCCCACGCCCCGGAACATTCTTGATGCGTTACATAACGCCGCGGAAGAGCCCGTGAACCACCGCTACCCGGAGTCGGAGGGGTTGCCGGAGCTGCGGCAATCGATCTCTGACTGGTACGAACGGCGCTTCGAGACAAAGTTCGACCCCCAGAAGGAGACGCTCCCTCTGATCGGCTCGAAGGAGGGCATCGCCCACATGGCCCTCTGCTTCATCGATCCGGGCGACATCGCCATCGTGCCGGACCCCGGCTACCCGGTGTACGAGGTAGGCACGATGTTTGCGGGCGGCACGTCCTACAAGGTGAAGTGCACCCGTGAGGGCGGCTGGAAGCCCGACTTCGACGCCATTCCGGCGGATGTCGCGCAGAAGGCGAAGCTCATCTGGCTCAACTACCCCAACAACCCCACGGGCGCCGTGGCGGACTTCGACTTCTTCGAGCGAGCGGTCGCGTGGGCGAAGAAGTATGACGTCGCCATCCTCCACGACAACCCCTACTGCGACGTGGCGTATGACGGCTACAAGCCGATCAGCATCTTCCAGGTGCCGGGCGCGCGGGACGTGGCAGTCGAGTTCAACTCGTGGTCGAAGATCTACAACATGACCGGCTGGCGCATCGGTATGGTCGTGGGCAACGGGCAGATGATCGACGCGCTCATGCGGGTGAAGTCGAACGTCGATAGCGGCATCCCCCAGGCGATCCAGCACATGGCGATCGAGGCGGTGTATGGCCCGCAGGACTGCATCGACGAGCACAACCGCATCTACCAGCGCCGCCGCGACCGCATGGTCGAGGTGCTCCGGAAGATCGGCCTCGACGTGGACACCCCGAAGGCGTCGCTCTACGTCTGGGCGAAGCTGCCCGACGGCGTGACCAGCGCGGACTACGCGGCGCGCCTGATCGAGGAGTGCTCCGTGGTGGTCACCCCCGGCCGCGGCTACGGCGAGCAGGGCGAAGGCTACATCCGCTTGAGCGTGACGACCCCCGATGACCGGATGGAGGAGGGCCTGGCGCGCCTGGAGCGGTGGGGCGGATAGCGTGCCCGCCATCCTGCGGTCGGGGCCGTATCGACTCTATTTCTACAGCCACGAGCCGAATGAGCCGGCGCACGTACACGTTGATCGGGATCGGTCCAGCGCAAAGTACTGGCTGGACCCAGTGGCGCTCTCAGCGAACCTTGGCTTTCCCCCTCACGAGCTCAGTAGGATAGAGTCGATCGTGCGCGAAAACGTAGAGGCGCTACTGGAGGCTTGGCGTGGGTTCCACGGTTCCTAGTCCCGGCGAACAGGTCAAGGATGTGCGCGTGGACGAGCACACCCTCAGTGTGGATCTTATGGATGGGCGAACGATCACGGTGCCCCTCGCGTGGTATCCGCGACTTCTCCACGCAACTCCGCAACAACGGGAGCACTGGGAGATTGCGGGGGCTGGGTTCGGCATTCACTGGCCGGACATCGATGAGGATCTGAGCACGGATGGCCTGCTGCGCGGAGCGCCGGCCCCTCGGTCTGCCGCGCGACCCCAGGGCCGTTAGCCCATTCGCTCCAGGGGTGTGACCTCTCGCGCAATCCTGTCCCCCGCCTCTCTCTCGATGCGCCGTAGTTCGTAACTGGTCTGCAGATTCATCCAAAACTGGGCGCTGGTTCCGAAGAAGCGGCCAAGCCTGAAGGCGGTGTCTGGGGTTATCGCGCGCGTACCGTGCACGATCTCGTTGACTCGGCGCGCGGGGACATTGATCGCGTGAGCGAGCTTGTACTGGCTGAGCTCCAGTGGACGCAGGAACTCCTCCAGGAGGATCTCACCGGGATGAATCAGTGGGAGCAGTTCCTGCTCAGGAGTGGTAGTCGACGACTTCAACGTCCCTCGCTCCTCCTTCGTGCCATCGAAAGCACACTCTCCATTGGTCGTTGATGCGGATGCTGTGCTGTCCCTCCCGGGCTCCGCTGAGCGCCTCCAGGCGGTTGTCCGGCGGAGTTCGCAGTTCCGAGAGACTCGTCGCAGCTTCCAACAGGAGGAGCTTTCGCAACGCAGTGCTTTGGACGTTGGCCCGGTATCCGTCGGGAGCGGCGACCAGCAAAGATGGTCTCGGCCTCTCGATCCTTGAAGGATCTGATCACCAATGCAGTCTGAGGAGACCTCCTAATAACGTCAAGCGTTATTAGGAGGCTCGCGTGTGTGATCGAGGTACCGTCGTGGTGAAGCTGTCTGCGCTCCCGCCTGACCAGCGACACGTCGCGTGAGGAGACTGCCTGCTGAGGTTCTGACCGGCTACGCTGTAGTCCATGCCCCGTCCCCTCCACTCCACCGCGCCCGTTGCAGACCGCGCATTCCTCGTGGCGGCGGATACGCGCGCGTCGCTGTTGCCGGCGGCGGAGTCGCTGGTGGAGCTCGCCGAGCTGGCTTACACCGCCGGCGCCGAGGTTGTGGGGACGACCACGCAGCGGCTCGGCCACCCCAACGTGGCCACATACATCGGCAAGGGCAAGGTGGACGAAGTGAAGGAAGCGGCGCGGGCCGCCGACGCGAACGTCGTTGTCTTCGACGACGAGCTGTCGCCCTCGCAGCAACGCAACCTGGAGAAGGCGCTCGGCTTGAAGGTGATTGACCGCACGGCGCTCATCCTCGATATCTTCGCGTCGAGGGCGCGCACCCGGGAGGGCGGGCTGCAGGTGTCGCTCGCACAGATGGAGTATCTGTTGCCCCGGCTGGCGGGGCAGTGGTCCCACCTGGAGCGCATGGAGGGTGCTATCGGGACGCGTGGCCCGGGCGAGACGCAGATTGAGACAGACCGGCGCCTCATCCGGTCGCGCATCTCGAAGATCAAGCGCGACCTCGAGGACGTCCGCAAGAACCGCGCACTCTACCGGCGGCAGCGCCAGCGGGCGGGGCTGCCCGTGGTGGCCCTGGTGGGATATACCAACGCCGGGAAGTCGACGTTGATGCGCGCGCTGTCGGGGGCGGACGTACTGGCCGAGGACAAGCTGTTTGCGACGCTCGATCCGATAACCCGGCGCATCAGGCTGGCCTCGGGCGAAGCCGTTCTGCTGACCGACACCGTGGGGTTCATCCAGAAGCTACCGACTCAGCTGGTAGCCGCCTTCCGGGCGACGCTGGAGGAGCTTGAGGAGGCGGACATCCTCCTCCACGTCATCGATATCTCCCACCCGCACGCCTACGAGCAGACACAGACCGTGGACGCGACGCTGGCGGACCTCGGCGTCGGTGAGAAGCCGCAGCTGCTGGCCTTGAACAAGGTGGACCTGCTACGCCGCCCGGATGGCGAAACAGTGGCGAGCCTGGACGAAGCGAAGGCGTTGATCCACGGCGCGGGCGCACCACCGGCCAATGTCGTGCTGTGCTCTGCCACGAAGCGGTGGGGACTGGACCGGTTGCTGGAGCGCATCGAGCAGGGGCTCGACGGCGGGCTGGACGAGGGTATGGACGCGGGCGAGGTCCTCGCCCGTAGCGGGTGACGCGCTTTGACGACGGCTCGCGCGTCAACAACGTCGCGGTTTCAGCGGCCACGGCGGGCCGCGGCTCCTTCCGCACCTCCCCCGCGTTTGATGGAGTGGCGCTGAGGCGGTAGAACAAGCACATGCCCCTGCCCCATCCCTCCGGCCCGCTCGCGGGTTATCGCGTCGTGGACTTCGCCGACGAGAAAGGCCAGCTTTGTGCCCGGGTACTGGGCGAGCTGGGTGCGGATGTCGTCAAGGTGGAGCCGCGAGAGGGCGACCCCGCTCGCACTAAAGGCCCGTACTACAAGCACGAGGAGAACCCCGAGCTCAGCCTCTGGTGGTGGACGTTGAACGCGGGCAAGCGGGCCGTGACCTGCGAGCTGCGGCTCGAAGCTGGGCGCGAACTCGCCCGCAAGCTCGTGACGCAGGCCGACATCCTTGTGGAGACATGGGCGCCCGGCCAGGCGCCGGAGGGGTTCGACTACCGTTCGCTGGAGAGGCTGAACCCTGGGCTCATCCATGTGAGCATCACGAACTTCGGCCAGACCGGGCCGTACAAGGACTGGGCGGCGACCGACATCGTGGGCTCGGCGATGGGCGGGCACATGCACCTCAACGGCGACCCCGAACATGGACCGGTGCGCACGACCGCGCCCCAGGCGGTGGCGCAGGTGAACTTCCAGGCCGCTGTGGGAGCGATGGTGGCCCTCTACGCGCGCGGCGTGAACGATGGCGCGGGGCAGCACGTCGATGTGTCCATGCAGGAGGCAATCACGAACGCGATGGACCACGCCCAGGCCACGTGGGACATTCGCCACGTGAACGGGTGGGGACCCGGGATCTATCGCAGCACCAGCTCACAGCCGGGGGCGAAAGAGCACCAGGTTGGCGCCCAATACCTGTTCGAGACCGCGGACGGCTGGCTCACCGCGCTGCAGTCCGGCGGGCTCATCGGGCCAACGGCCAACACCGTGATCGACTGGCTGGCGGAGACGGCTGAGGCGCAGGACATCGACACCCGCGAGTGGCGAGAGAAGCTAACGTCGCTGGCGCCACCGCCCGTGCCGGAGGACCGTGCCCACGTCGAGAAGGTGCTCCAGGACTTCCTCCGCAAGCGCCCGAAGGTCGCACTGGTGGAGGAAGCGCAGCGGCGCAACCTCGGGTGGGCGCCCGTGTTCAGCCCATGCGACATCGTGGAGAGTCGCCACCTGGCGGAGCGTGACTACTGGGTGCGGGTGCAGCATGAGGACCTCGGCGAGTCATTCCTGTATCCGGGCGCGCCGTGGAAGCTGAGCGAAACGCCATGGATGCAGCGGGGGCGCGCGCCGCACCTGGGTGAACATAACGCCGAGATCTACGGCGAGCTAGGCGTGTCCGACGCCGAGCTGCGGCGGCTCAAGCTGAGGATGGTCCTGTGAGCGAGATGAAGAAGCCGTTCGCCGGCCTGCGCGTGGCCGACTTCGCCTGGGTCGGTGTCGGGCCGCTGACGTCGAAGTACCTGGCGGACCACGGCGCGGAGGTCATCCGCATCGAGTCGAGCACATACCCGGAGGCGCTGCGGCGCGTGGGGCCCTTCGTGGACGACCAGCCCGACCTCGACCGCTCCGGCTACTACGCCAACTTCAACAGCTCCAAGCAGGGCATCTCGGTGAACCTCAAGCACCCGCGCGGCCCCGAGCTCATGCGCCGGCTCGTCGCGACCTGTGACGTGGTCACGGAGTCGTTCACTCCTGGAACGATGGCGCGCTTTGGGCTGGACTACGAAGTGTTGAGCGATGGGCGCGATGACCTGGTGATGATCTCCATGCCCCTGTATGGCCAGACGGGCCCCTGGGCGAGCTTCATGGGCTACGGGCACGTGCTCCAGGCCGCGGCAGGCTACAACCACCTCACCGGCTGGCCGGACGGGCCGCCGATCGGGACGGGCGTGGCCTACACGGACTTCCTCGTGCCGCACATCGCCGCCATCTCGTTGATCGCTGCGCTCGACTACCGCAGGCGCACGGGCAAGGGCCAGTACATCGACTTCGGCCAGATGGAGGCGGCTATCCACGGGCTGGGCACGACGGTGCTGGACTGGACGGTGAACGGGCACGAGCAGGCGCGCATGGGCAACCGCGATATGAACGCGGCGCCCCACGGGGCGTATCAGTGCCGCGACGGCAAGTGGATCGTCATCGGCTGCGAGACCGAGGAGCAATGGACAGCACTAAAGGCGGCGATGGGTCGCCCCGATTGGGGCGACCTTGAGCGGATGCGGCGAAAGTGGGCGCGGCTGAACGAGCAGAAGGAGATCGACCGCCACATCGGCGCGTGGGTGGAGGACATGACGCGCCGCGCGGACGAGCCCGCGGAGGTGGCCGTGGAGGGCCAGGAGGGCATCTTCGTGCGCCGCCTGACCGCCTACGAGCTCATGGAGCACCTGCAGCGCCATGGCGTGCCTGCCGGCCTCGTGCAGTCGGCCGAGGACGTCCACAAAGACCCGCAGCTCACGCACCGCAAGCACTTCTGGAAGCTGGAGCACCCTGTCATGGGTGAGCGGACCTATGACAGCCCGGCCTTCAAGCTCTCGAAGACGCCCACGGAGCTGACGAAGGCCGCCCCATGCATGGGCGCCGACAACGAGCGTGTCTACAAGGAGCTTATCGGCCTGAGCGACGACGAGTTCATCGAGCTCCTGGCGGACGGCGCGTTCGAGTAGGTGTGGCAGGGGCCTAACGGCCCCTGTACCGAACTGACGCCTCGCCGTTCAGGCCGCTCAGCTGACGATGAACTCCCCGTTCATCTCAGGGTGGAAGTCGCACTGGAAGTAGAAGGTGCCTGCCTCGGGTGGCGTGAAGCTGACCGTGCCCGTCTCTCCCGCTGCCACGCGGTCCCCTTCGGCCTCCGGCACCAGGTAATCGCCGCCCTCTTCATCGTAGAAGGCGATGTTGTGGATCGCGGTGTCCTCGTTCACGAGGGTCACTGTGAACGGCTGCCCAGCGGTCGCCTGGAGTGTGTTGGTGTCGAACTCAAGGTCGTCGGCGGTGACAGTGGTGTCGCCAGGAGGCCCGCCTGGTCCGCCACCTGGTGGCGGGGCAGTGGCGGTGACCTCGAAGGTGCCGTTCATGTCCAGCGTGGCGTGGATATCGCACTGAAAGAAGTATGTGCCTTCGCCAGGCGTCGTGAATGTAACCTCACCCGTTTCGCCGCGGCTGACCGTCTCGCCCTCGGCAAAGACAGTCCCGTCTCGAGATTCATAGAACGAAAGGTTGTGGGGCGAGTTTCCTTCGTTCACCAGGGTGAACGTTACCTCAGTGTTCGGAGGCGCTTGGAGGGTAGCTCTCGGGAACTCGTTGTCTGTGGCGACCACTTCATACGGGTTCTCCGCGGGAGGCGGGCCATCGCCGCCACTACCGGCGACTTCATCACTCTCGAAGAGGGTGAGGCCGGCCCCGATCATGAGGCCGAGCGCCACCAGTGAGCCGAAGACCGTGGTCGCCGCACCCCACCCGAAACGGAACGACGTGTCCTTGGTGTCCCGAATGACCTCCATGTCGAAGGCCTGGACGGAGCCGGGCACGACCGACTCCTCATGGCGGGCAAGGATGTCGAGGATGGTCTCACGCCCCTCGTTGTAGGTGGCGAGCTGGTCTCGACCTGACCAGGTGGTCTCCACGACCACCTGCGACGGGCCGTTCTCGGCGGGGGAGACGGTTATCCGGAAGTCCTGGAAACCATCGAGGTCGCGCATGTGCGACGCTGCTTCCTCGATCTCCGTGAGGACGCCACCCTCGGCACGGCCCGCTGCCAGGGCGCCCTCGGTGAGGGCGAAGGTGATGAGCTGCTGATATCGAGGGAGCCTTTCGCCGTGGCCACCGGCAGCCTCGGCCTTGGCGCGCATGCGGCCGTCTTCATACGCCCAACCGGCCGCTGAGAGGAGCGCGAACGCGCCGGCGGCGCCCATGGCCACGAGGGCAATGTCACTCGACGGGTCGCGCTGCCACCAGATGAGCCCTCCACCCACGAATGCGAACGCCAGGCCAACCACGAGCGGCCAGATGCTCGGATCTGGCAGGTGGATACCGGCGTGGTCGCCGGACGCGCCGTGTTCCGTTTCGTGTTGGGCCATGCAGTCGGTACTCCTGGTTGGCTGCGGCTATCCGCCGAAGATGTAGAGCGTCGAGAAGAGGATCACCCAGACGATGTCCACGAAGTGCCAATACAGCGAGCATGCCTCCACGCCCTCGTGGCTGCGCGCGCTGAACTGCCCGCCCATTGCTCTCATCAGGATGATGAGCATGAAAATGGCACCGCCCGCGACGTGCAGGCCGTGGAAACCCGTGAGCGTGAAGAAGGTGGTCCCGAAGATCGTGTCATCCGCGCGGAACGGGAGCTGCGTGTAGTCGTACAGCTGAATCGCGAGGAAGACGACTCCCATAACGAGGCTGATGAGGAGCCAGGTGATGAGGCCGGTGCGGTTTCCACGCTGTATCTGCATGACCGCGTATTGGATGGTGAATGAGCTAGTGATCAGGATAATGGTTGCGATGAGAGCCAGCGGGAGCTCCAGCTCTAACTCCACGCCGGCGGCATGCTGGGCCTCCGTGAGCAGGTAGTCTGGGGGCCACTCGAGCGCGTCCGCGCGAGCGATGAAATAGGCCGCGAAGAGGCCGCCGAAGAACATGACTTCGGAAGCGAGAAAGAGGATGAAGCCCAGCATCGTGTTGCTGAGCTCGCCCTCGCGGTGACCGGCGTGTACTGCCATGGCGTCCTCGTCTCCCTAATGCCCGACCGGCGCCGAGGCGTGTTCGTGCGTGGCCCCATGTCGCAGGTCGAAGAGGGGGCGTTCGGAATGGACCTCGGGCACGTCATCGAAGTTGTGCACCGGCGGCGGCGAGCTCGTGTACCACTCGAGCGTGTTCGCCTGCCAGGGATCGTTGGGCTGGTCCTTCGGCCGCATGAAGGCGGCAACGACGGCGATCAGGAAGGGGATCGTCGAGACGGCAATGGTGAACGCGCCGATGCTCGCGACGAGGTTCAAAGCCTCCCAGTCACTGTTGTTGTACGTCGCGATGCGGCGAGGCATGCCGTCGAGGCCGAGCAGGTGCATCGGGAAGAACGTGAGGTTGAAGCCGATGAACATGAGGACGAAGTGGAGCAGGCCCAGCTTCTCGTTGAGCTTGCGGCCCCAGATCTTCGGGAACCAGTAATACAGCCCGCCGAACACGGCGAAGACCGATCCACCGAAGAGCACGTAGTGGATGTGAGCAACGACGAAGTAAGTATCGTGGAGCGCGAAGTCCACGGGCACGGCCGCGCTGTAGGTGCCGTTGATTCCGCCGATCAGGAACATGGCGACGAAGCCCAGGCCAAAGAGCATCGGTGTCTCGAAGGTGATTGATCCCTTCCAGAGGGTCGCCAGCCAGTTGAAGATCTTGACGCCGGTGGGGATTCCAATCATGGCGGTCATGAAGGCGAAGAACGGCTTGAGGACGGCGCCGGTGGTGAACATATGGTGCGCCCAGACGCTGAAGCCGAGCGCGCCGATGCCCATCGTCGCGAAGACGAACGCCTTGTAGCCGAAGAGGGGCTTGCGGGCGAACACGGGCAGGATCTCGGAGACGATGCCCATGCCCGGCAGGATCATGATGTAGACCGCGGGGTGAGAGTAGAACCAGAAGACGTTCTGCCAGAGGATCGCGTTGCCACCGCCGTTGGGGTCGAAGAACGAGCCGCCGAAGTTTCGGTCGATGAAGAGCATGGAGAGCGCGGCGGCGAGCACCGGCGTCGCCAGGAGCTGCAGGACGGCCGTCACGAGCACGGTCCAGCAGAAGATGGGCATGCGGAACATCGTCATGCCAGGCGCACGCATCCGGAACATCGTGACGAGGAAGTTCGCCGCACCAATCGTGGAGGAGATCCCGAGCATCATGACCGAGATGATCCAGAGGTCCATGCCAGTGCCCAGGTTGCGTGCGAGCGGGCTGTAGGCGGTCCACCCGGCCTGCGCCGAGCCGCCTTCGACGAGGAAACCAGCGAACATCAGGACGCCCGCGGGTGGGATAAGCCAGAACGAGAGCGCGTTGACGCGCGGGAACGCCATGTCCGCCGCGCCGATCTGAAGGGGGACGATGTAGTTTCCGAAGCCGGCCCACACGGGGATGATGAACAGGAAGAGCATCGCGGAGGCGTGCATCGTGAATATCTGGTTGTAGGTGTTGTTGCCGACGAATGTGCTGTCAGCCACTGCGAGCTGGGTGCGGACGAGCAAGGCGAGGATGCCTCCGACGGCGAAGAAGAACATCGTCGTGTAGAGGTAGAGGATGCCCAGCTTCTTGTGGTCGACAGTGGTCAACCAGTCGAGGACGGCCGGGCGCTGATACCCCACGGCGCGTGGGACGACTACTGTCGCCATGTGTGTCCTCCTCCGGCCCGGGGGCCGACCTCCTCCTGTCGCTGGCGCCTGCCGGGCGCAGCGGGTCGAAGTGCTTGCGTGGTCATTGTTGCCGCGCCGCTGCTTGTGCTTGTGCTTCTTCGCGCCGTTCCAGCACCCAGGCATCGAAGTCTTCGCGGCTCATGACCTGGACCTTGAAGCGCATGAGCGCGTGGTTGAGGCCACAGAGCTCGGCGCACTGGCCCTCGAATGTGCCTTCCTGGTTCGCGGTGATGGTGAAGCGGTTATCCCGTCCGGGGACGACATCGAGCTTGTAGAGGAAGTCCCGGACGTAGAACGAGTGGATTACATCGTTCGACATGAGCGCGAACTCAACGGGCTCGCCAATGGGGATCACCAGGGTCGGCTCGTTCTCCTCACCAGCCCTACCCTCGATGCTGAAGGTCTCCTCGGAACCTTCCTCGCTCCCGCTGGTGCCGAGGTCGTTGAACGAGTATGTGAAGATCCAGGTGAACTGGAGGCCCTCCACCTGCACCGTGAGGTCCTCGTCGTCGGCGTCCTGCTCCACGTCGATGAGGACCACAAAGGAGGCGACGAAGAGCACAAGCACGATGATCATGGGGATCGCCGTCCAGATGATCTCGAGCACGTTGTTGCCGTGAACCTGGGGCGGGAGCTCGTCACTCTTCTTGCGGAAGCGGAAGATCATGAAGACGAGCGCTGCCTCCACCGCGACGAGCACCGCGAGCGCGAGAATCGACACGAAGATGTAGAGGTTGTGCATCGTGTTCGCCTCGTCCGTGACCCCGGGCGGCTGCCCGGTCGGATCGAGTGCGAGCGCGGCGTTGACGGAAAGGAGCGAGAGGAGGGCGACGGAGAGCAGGATTCCGGTCGTGCGGACCGGCCAGCGCCGGGCGGCTTTTCGCATGTCTTGCGCGTCCCCCCTTAATGGGCGCCCGTCGCCCCGGAGTACGGGTGGACATGATGGGCGCGGCGATGCCTGAGCTGACTTGTGAACTGCGTCGCAATCGAAGTTATAGCCCGGCCCTCGATAGGCGTCAAGGAAGCGGAAATCCTCCTGACCATGCCCCCGCTCGTGCCCCGCGTGACCCTGTGCGAGACTGAGGACGGGATCATGACAACTGGTTTTCGACGCTTCGGTTTGGGCGTGGGCTTGCTCCTGGCACTCGTTCCGTCGAGCGCACTTGCGCATGGAGGCGGCCAGGAAAAACCGGGGCTCGGGACGCTGCTCACGGAGTGGGAGTTCGATGCCCTCTTCATCGCACCCGCGCTAATCGCCAGCTGGCTCTACATCGCAGGGCTGCGACGCGTGAACAGTCTCCACCCGGCATCGCCCTGGCCACGCAAGCGCACCGCGTACTTCTTCGCCGGCATGGCCGTGATGGTGCTGGCAGTGATGTCCCCGCTGGCAACGTACGACACCACGCTGTTCTCCGTTCACATGTGGCAGCACATGCTCATCACGATGGTGGCGGCACCGCTGCTCCTGCTGGGGACGCCCATCACGCTGGGACTCCGGTGTGCGAGCACCGAGTTGCGCCGCGAAGTGCTCCTGCCCTTCCTCCACAGCAGGTTCATGCGCGTGGTCACCTTCCCGGCGATCGCGTGGCTGGCATTCGCGGCGACCATGTGGGCGTCACACTTCTCGCCGCTCTACAACGAGTCGCTGGAAAACGTGTGGGCCCACCGCTTCGAACACTTCTGGTACCTCGGCGCCGCACTGCTATTCTGGTGGCAGGTGATCCAGGTCGACCCCACGCCGTGGCGCATGAGCCACCCGGTGCGGCTCCTCTATCTTGGCCTGCAGATGCCCCAGAACACGTTCCTCGCGGTGGCTATCTATGGGGCGAACGAAGTTCTCTATGACCACTACGCGACAGTCGTCCGGGATTGGGGCCCGTCCCCACTGAGCGATCAGCAACTCGCGGGCATCACCATGTGGGTGGTCGGCGACCTGTTCTTCGTCGGCGCCGCCGCCATCGTGGCCTACGGTTGGATCAAGCACGAAGACCGGCAGGCGAAGCGCGTTGACCGCCAGCTCGCGCGGGAGCGGGCGGTGGCGGGCCGGGCGTGAACCCTCGCTAACGCGTCGGGCTCCAACTGTGGTCTGGCGTTAACCGAGGACAAGCGCGTCCACGCCCATCGCGACAAACACGAGCGCGAGGTAGAGCAGCGAGTACTTGTAGAGGGTCATGGGGGACTCGCGGTCGGGGTGGCGCCAGAGGCGGAAGGCGTACCAGGCGAACATCCCGCCGAGCGCAAGCACCGAGCCGAGGTAGATGAGCCCGAGGTCCGCGGCGGGCGCGAGGAGCACGGTGATGACCACGAGCATGGCGGTGTAACGGAGGATCTGGAAGCGGGTCACCTCTGGGCCGTCCGTCACGGGGAGCATGGGCACGCCCGCCTCCGCGTAGTCGCCCTGTAGTCGGAGGGCAAGCGCCCAGAAGTGGGGCGGTGTCCAGAAGAAGATGATGGCGAACATCACCGCGGATGCGACGGCGATGTCGCCGGTGACCGCCGCCCACCCGACCATCGGGGGGAATGCGCCGGCGGCCCCGCCGATGACGATGTTCTGCGGCGTCCGGCGCTTCAGCCAGATCGTGTAGATGAACACATAGAAGAGGAGCGCGGCGAGGGAAAGGATCGCGGCCATTGGGGTTGTCGTCGCCCAGAGGAACGCGAAGGCGCCCGCCCCGAGCAGGATGCCGAAGACGAGGGCGTGCGCGGGCTCGATGACGCCCGTGACCAGCGGGCGGCTCTGGGTGCGGCGCATGATGCCGTCGATGTCGCGGTCGTACCAGCAGTTGATGGTGTTCGCGCCGGCCGCCGAGAGCGTGCCACCGATGAGGGTCGCGATGATGAGCCACCCATCGGGCCAGCCCTTCTCGGCGACCATCATCGCGGGCACCGTCGTGATCAGCAGGAGGACGATGATTCGCGGCTTGGTCAGAGAGACGTACGCGCGGAGGAGGTCCGAAAGGGACGTGCGCGGCAGGTAGGCGGCTGGTGCTGTCATGTCGTGGCCTCCGCGCGGCGCATGGGCCGGGCCTGGCGCTGTGGTGCGAGTTGGTAGTAGCCGAAGACCGCCCCCGTCGACAGTGTCGACCAGACGAGCGAGGCGATCACCGTGTGCGAAATCGTGAGCGGTTCGGGGAACGTGTACCAGACGTTCAACGCGCCCACCATGACCTGCGCGCTGTACAGGATCGCCAGCCCTCCCGCGACCCACATGCCCCATGGCAGTTCCTTGCGTGACCGCCAGGCGACGACGGCCACGGGCACAACGAGGAAGATGAACGCCCCGGCCAGGTATCGGTGGAGCATGTGAGTGATCTCCTGGTCGTCGTTCGCCGGGGTCACGCTGCCGTTGCAGAGGGGCCAGCCTTCGCAGGCGGTGCTCGCGCCGCTCTCCGTCATGTAGCCGCCGACCCACATGACCACGGCCAGCCAGCCGAGAGCTGCCAGCGAGAGCCCCGCGAGGCGACGGCGAGCGGGGGTGTCAAAAGATTCGAAGCGCTCACGGTGACCCGGGTCCTCGGCCCACATTCCGATCGCGACCACGATTTCGAACGTGAGGATGACCATTGCCGTGAGGAGATGCGTTGCCACAACCTCGGGCGGGAGCTCTCGAACGACGGCGACCGCGCCGAGCAGTCCCTGGAGCCCGACCAGTGGGACCGCGAGCATGGCCGTCCACAGGACGATGGGCGACTGACGGTAGTGCCGCCAGGCGAAGACAGCCGTCGCGATCACGAGGAGGCCGACGAGCGACGCCACGAAGCGGTGGGAGTACTCGATGATGGCCTTGTTATCGTTCGGCGGGACGGCGCCGCCATGGCACGTCGGCCAGTCGGGGCAGCCCAGGCCGGAGCCGGTGGCGCGTACGAGGACGCCGACACCGATCAGCACGAGCGTGGCGAGGACGGTGGCGAAGGCAAGGCGCTGTGCGTTCTTCATGCCGTCGAGAACGTGCCTTTCGCAGGTGGGAGAATGCGGGCGCCTGTGAAAGTTATCGCAAGCGGCCGGGGAAGCTCAGGGTGCCACATCCCCTACGGAGACGCCACCGGATCGGGGGCCGGCATAGTCAGAACCCCTGGGAGCCATCGAGCCAACGGAGGCCGTCCACCAGCACGCCGAAGACAGACACCTCCCAGTGGAGGTGAGCCCCCGTCGAGAGCCCCGTCGAGCCGATGTAGCCGAGCACCTGGCCCTTCGACACGGTGTCTCCGACCTCGACGGCGCGCTCGCTCATGTGGCCGTAGAGGGAAAACACTCCCAGCCCATGGTCGACCACGACGATGTTCCCGCGGAGGAGATAGAGCCCGCTCATGACAACCACGCCGGCATTCGATGCATAGATGGGGGTGCCGAAGTTGGCGCCGAAGTCCGTGCCGCCGTGATGGCCCTGCACTGGCCCGCCGTTGAAGGAGCGTTGCTCGCCGAAGTGGCCGGTTATGCGAAGCTCGTCGAGGGGGGCGCCCCAGCCGCCATCCCACTTCCGCCCCGTGATCCCGGCGTAGATTCCCGGCAGGAGCGGCCCTTCGTCCGGGGGCGGTGGAGGTGGTGGCGGCCCGGGAGGTGCGTTCGGGTCTGGCGGAGGCGGCGGCGGGATGGTGATGTAGTCGACGGTCCACTCGGTGGAGTACACGGTGATCGTGCGCGCAATGTAGTCCCACTCGCCCTGGGAATTCAGGATGTCGATGCTCAGATAGGTGGAGCCAGGCGGATCTTGAGTACCGAACCCGACGAGCGCGACGAGCTCGTCCCCGACCAGCGCCATGGGCACCGTCCGTTCGAGCACAGTAACCGCGCCACTGGTACCTCCGGTTGCGCGGACGAGGATCGCGCCTCCCTGGTACACGGCCGTGGCCGACAACGTGGCCGTCGGCACGGGGCCGTCCATGGCCAGTTCGGGCACCGTCGCGCGGGGTGGGCCAGTTTGCTCCTCGACCATGGGTCCGGGGGTAGGTGTGGGACCGGAGCGGACGTCCACAGCATTGGCGGAGTCGGCCTGGCCGAGGTCAGCCGGAGCCCCGCCGCCGCCGAAACAGCCGGAGACAAGGAGCCAAAGGAGGCACAGCCCTGGCAGCGCCGCGGGGACGGCGAGCCGCTTCCTCATGGAGCCAAGCTACGAGCGGTCGCGGGTAGGAGCTATCCGGAAATGTAAACTCTCAATGACCTCCGACCGGTCAGACGAGGTTGCCGCGTATGAGCTCCCGCTTCGCCGCGTCCCGGTAGCGGTCGACCAGCGAGAGCACGGCGGTGGGGTCGGGGATGCCCGAGAGGATGAACTTCTCACGCGAACCCGCCGTCTGCGCCAGCAAATCACCGTAGTTGAACATTGTTGGGAAGATGCCGCTCTTGTTGACACTCATGTCCTCGACGTTGACGAGGTCTGCGGAGGACATGCGGTGGTGAAACCAATGGTTGCGCTGAGAGTCGACAATGCGCTGGTTCGTGAGCACCCACTGGTCGTTCTGGTATTTGTACCAGGTGAAGTAGCCGCGGATGGCCCAGAAGATGGCCCATAACACGAGCACGGCGATGACCACGCGTCCCACGGTACCGTCGAATCCTGAGGTCAGCTGGACAAGGACGATGACAGCAATGATGGGGATCAGGCCCATCAACGCCACCTTGCCGAGGTTCACGGTGAGAAATGCCCAGTGGCGACGGGCGACCTTAACCACGCCCTCGCCCTCCTGGAGGTCGAACGGGACTTTCGGTGGGGCGGCTGCGGCGGCCGGGGCGGTGGTCGGGGTCGCTGACGCTGTCGACGGGGCGCTGCTCGCCACGTTGGACGGGGGCGCAACGGGACCTTCGGCAGCCGAAGTCGCCGGCGGATCCGGTGAATCGGGGCCTTCGAACGGGTCGCGCGGTGGTTGCGGTGGCTGCGTCATCGCGGCACTCCAGACTGCAGACTGAGCACCATCCCAGCTTAACGTTCGGGGGTGTAGACCGGCACTCCCGCGAGCGGCGCTTGCTTACACCACTCGATCAGCTCGTGACGGCGCCCTCTGCGGCGCTGGAGACGCTGCGGGCGTACTTGGCGAACACACCCTGCGTGTACTTCGGCGCTGGCGCCGACCAGGTAGAGCGGCGGCGGGCCAACTCGGCTTCTTCCACTTCGAGCGTCAGCTTCCGGCCGGGGATGTCGAAGCTGATGGTGTCGCCCTCGTGGACAAGCGCGATCGGACCTCCCACGAACGCCTCCGGGGCGACGTGCCCGGCCATCAGCCCGCGGGTGGCGCCACTGAACCGACCGTCGGTAATGAGCGCGACCGATTCGCCCAGGCCGATGCCGACCAGTGCCGCCGTGACGCCGAGCATCTCGCGCATGCCCGGGCCCCCCTTCGGCCCCTCGTTGCGGATGACGAGGACGTCGCCCTCGCGGATCGTGCGTTCGGAGACGGCGGCGAAGGCGTCTTCTTCGCACTCGAACACACGCGCCGGGCCGCTGTGAGTCATGCGCTCGTGGCCCGCGACCTTGATGACGCAGCCATCCGGGGCGAGGTTGCCTTTGAGAATGACCAATCCGCCGGTGGGCTTCAGGGCGGTGCCGGCGGTGAGGATGACGTCCTGGCCCGGTTCCTCTCGCGCCCTCGCGGCCTCATCGGCGATGGTCAGGCCGGTGACCGTGCCCACGTCTCCGTGCAGCTTTCCCGCTTCGAGTAGCCTCTTGGCCAGGAGGGGCGTCCCGCCCGCCCGGTCCATGTCGAGGGCCACGTATCGCCCGCCGGGTCGCATGTCGCCGATCAATGGCGTCGCGTCCGAAATACGGTCGAAGTCGTCGATGTTGAGCGGCACATCGCATTCGCGGGCGAGTGCCAGCAGGTGTAGAACGACGTTCGTCGAGCCACCCGTTGAGGCCGCGCAAATGATGCCGTTCTCGAAGGACTCGCGGGTGAAAATGTCGCGGGGACGAAGGCCGCGGTGGAGGACGTCCATCACCAGTTCGCCGGCCGCATAGCCCACGGCGTCCTTGCGGGGATCCGTGGCGCCGACAGTGCCCGAACCCATCGGGGCGATGCCCATGAACTCCATCACGGTCGCCATCGTGTTCGCCGTGTACTGGGCGCCGCATGCGCCCGCGCCGGGGCAGGCGGCGTCGACGATGCGCTCGAGCTCCTCCTCGGTGATCGTGCCCGCCGCTTCCTGGCCGACCCCCTCGAACACATCCTGGATCGTGAGGTCGCGGCCCTCGTATTTGCCCGGAGCGATCGAGCCTCCGTAAAGGAGCACGCCCGGAATGTTCAGGCGGGCGAGTGCCATCGCGCCGCCGGGAATGGTCTTATCGCAACCCACGATGACGACGGCGGCGTCGAAGGAGTAACCCACGCCGGCAAGCTCGATCGAGTCGGCGATAATCTCGCGGCTGATGAGCGAGGCCTTCATGCCCTCCGTGCCCATTGAGATGCCGTCGGAGATGGAGATGGTGTTCACCTCCATCGGCGTGCCGCCGGCGGCGCGGACGCCAGCCATGACGCGCTGCGCCAGCTCGCGCTGGTTGAAGTTGCAGGGCATCGTCCCGATCCATTCGTGGGCGACCATGACCAGCGGCTTCTTCAGGTCCTCGCTGGTGAAGCCCACGGACTTGAGATAGGACCGCGCTGGTGCGCGGCCGGGGCCGTCCACCATGACATGGCTCTTATGGCGCGGGTCGAGGGTCACGAGAAGCTCCACGAAGGGATGTCCCGCAAGCTTACGAAACGACGGGAACCGAAGCGAACATCGCTACTCGAAGATCCTCGCGACCGGAAGGGCGAAGCCTTCGACATCGAACCCGGCATCGGCGCTGGTGAGGGTATCGTCGCCTCGAAGGGTCCGCGCGACGCCATCCGGCGTATGCACCGTCACGCTCTGCCGCTCGGGGCGGACCACCCAGACTCGGGGCGTTCCACCCAGGAGGTAGTCGTCCACCTTTTCCTGTATCTCGGTGTCCCTGTCGTCGGGAGAGACAACTTCGATCGCAAGGTCGGGGTAGCCGGGGTAGAACGACTTGGGCATGCGCCCGTCGAACAATCGATCGGCGCGCACGAAGTGTGCATCTGGGGCGCGAACGGTATCGGGCACCTCGAACAGACGAAAGCCGACTTCCACTCCTGCTAGCCCCAGTCCGTGTTCCCGGACGAAGGATCGAAGGTCGGAGCCGACGCTCAGAGCGATGCTGCCGTGTTCCCCACCGACTGGCATGTGCGTGACGACCCTCCCGCAGACGAGCTCCATCTTTCCGCCCTCGGGAGGATCGGGGAGCTGGTAGAACTCCTCCGCGGTCAGGGTTTTGGTGGCTGGCTCTGCGCTCATGGCTATCAGGATACTCGCTTGCGGGTCACTTGGCCGTGCTTCGGGCTGCGACTTCGGCCATGGCTTCGCCGAGGCGCTGGATGCCCTCTTCGATGTCCTCCATGGCGACGTAGCTGAAGGCGAGCCGCACGTGGTTCGTGGCCTGGCCGTCCGCGAAGAACTGCGGGCCCTGGCCGACGATCACTGCCTTCTCGTTCGCCGCCTGGGCAACATCGCGGGAATACATGCCGGGCCGGAGGTCGAGCCAGAGGAAGAACCCGCCCTGCGGCTGGGTCCACGTGCAGTAGTCCGCGCAGTAGCGGCGAAGGGCATCCTCCACGCGCTCGAGCTTGCGCTTGTAGATGCCCCGCAGGTTCTGGATATGGCGCTCGAGGTCCCCGTTGCGGATGAGCTCCGCGATGACCCGGCCCTGGAACACGCTGGATCCCATGTCATACCGTGTCGCCGCGGCGCGGCTGATGAGCGCCGGCGGGCCCATCACCCAGCCCATGCGCAGCCCCGTCGCAATGATCTTCGAGAAGCTCGAGACCTTGATGCCGTGGTCGCCGTTCGAGAGCGCGAAGATGGACGGCGGCGGAGCTTCGTCGAACCAGAGCTCGCCGTAGGCGTCGTCCTCGAGGACGAATGTGTTGTACTCGCGCGCCAGCTCCACGAGCCTCTCGCGGCGGTCGCGGGGAAGGGTGCAGCCGGCGGGATTCTGATGGGTTGGGATGCAGTAGATGAACTTTGCCCGCTTCCCCTGGTCCCGGAGCTTCTTGAGCTCCTCCCCGAGGATGTCCACACGCATCCCGTCCTCGTCCATGGGGATGGCGACCTGGCTCGCCCCGAAGGTTCGGATGGTGCGCATGCTGCCGGGGAAGTTGGGGCTTTCGGTCATGACGATGTCGCCGGGGTCGAGCAGCGTCTCGCAAATGACGCCGATGCCGTGAGCGGAGCCCGAGCAGACCATCACGTTCTCCACGCCAACGGGAATGCCCTCGATCTCCGTGGAGCGCTTCGCGATCTCCTCCCGGAGGGGATGCGGCCCGAAGGTGCCGCCATACTCGAGCGCCTGCTTCTGTTCGCGGTCGATGACCGTCCGGGCAGCGCGCAGAAGGATCTCACCCGGGAGCGAGGGGATGTCCGGCAGGCCCCCCGCGAAGGAGATGACGGGCCGAGGGTCCGGCTGAGCGGCGGCCCAGACAGTGGGGCCAAGGACCTTCGCGCGCTGGCTGACCACCTCCTCGAGGTGGTCAGCGTCCCAGTAGGTCTCGTGCTGTGTTGGAGTGGTCACGGGCATGGCTCCGCGGGCGGGTTAGCACCAGTATACGGATAGGAAGCGGCGATAGCCGTCATCGAGGAGCGGTTGGTGACGTAAGGCTTGACGGCTTTGCTATACTGCAAGCTCACCAATCCGCGCCGGGAAACTTTGGGATTTGTTTCACAAACCCGGCGGCACGGTTAACACACCGATTGCCGCGGGGGTTTTTCCTATTCGGGGGATCGCCGGTCGCGGGTGCAGAGGGGCAACTATGCGCGATCCGGGCCTGCCCGCGGCACAGGGCCTCTACGACCCGGCCAACGAGCACGATAGCTGTGGCGTCGGCTTCATCGTGAACCTCAAGGGCCAGCGGTCGCACCAGATCGTGCTCGATGGGCTCACGGCGCTGGAGAACCTGAACCACCGGGGCGCCTCCGGCTCCGAAGTGAACACGGGTGATGGCGCCGGACTCCTGATCCAGCTTCCCCACGAGTTCTTCCGTCGCGAGTGCGCGCAGCTCGGCATTCGATTGCCCGAGGCCGGCCACTATGGCGTCGGGTTCTTCTTCGGCTCGCCCGATGCGCGGGCAACCTACCAGGCGCAAGCGCTCTTTACGGCCATCGTGGAAGAGGAGGGCCAGCACTTGCTCGGGTGGCGAGACGTTCCTCGCAACAGCAGCATGGTCGGGAAGAGCGCGGCAGACGTGGAGCCTTCGATGCACCACGTGTTCATCGCGCGCGACCACGAGCTGGACGGCGACGACGACGCCTTCGAGCGGAAGCTCTACATAATCCGTAAGCGTTTCGAGAGGGCCGTGAGCCGCTGGGGTCTGCGTGACTCGGCGTACTTCTACTTCCCGAGCCTCTCGTGCCGGACCCTCGTGTACAAAGGGATGCTCACCGCGACCCAACTGCGGGACTACTACACGGATCTATCCGACGGGCGAATGATCAGCGCCTACGCGATGTTCCATTCGCGCTTCAGCACGAACACGTTCCCGAGCTGGAAGCTCGCCCACCCGTACCGGATGATCTCCCACAACGGCGAAATCAACACGAAGCAGGGCAACCTCAACTGGATGGCCGCCCGCGAAGCGCTTTTCGATTCGCCTCTATTCGGCAACGACCTTCCGAAGATTCTCCCGGTGATCGACGAGCGCGGCAGCGACACCGCGTGCCTCGACAATGCGCTCGAGCTCCTTGTGCGCGGCGGCCGCTCAGTGGCGCACGCGATGATGATGCTCATTCCGGAGGCCTGGCAGGGACACGAGTCCATGCCCGCCGAGAAGAAGGCGTTCTACGAATATCACAGTTGCCTGATGGAGCCATGGGATGGCCCCGCATCGGTGGCATTCACCGATGGCAAGGACATCGGCGCGGTCCTCGACCGCAACGGGCTACGCCCCTCCCGCTACATTGTGACCAAGGACGACCTCGTGATCATGGCGTCCGAGGTCGGTGTCTTGCCCGTGGAGCCGGAGCGGGTGCTCTATAAGGGCCGGCTGCAGCCCGGCAAGATGTTCCTCGTTAGCCTGCAGGAAGGCCGCATCATCGACGACGCCGAGCTGAAGGCAAACCTGGCGGCGGAGCGGCCCTACGCAGCCTGGCTCACTCAGAATCTCCTTCCCCTCGACGATGCGCCGGAGGGCGAGATTCCGCCGTCGCCCAGCGCTGAGCAATTGCTCGAGCTGCAGATGGCGTTTGGATTCACACTCGAGGATCAGAAGTACATCCTCAACCCGATGACGGCGAACAGCGAGGAAGCCCTGGGCTCGATGGGCACTGACACGCCGCTCGCCGTGCTGAGCGACCGGGCGCAGCCGATCTACAACTACTTCC
>JBBDMZ010000072.1:0-9111 GCA_040877955.1 Dehalococcoidia bacterium
CCCCCCCCGGCACATGGTCGTTAACGGTGGCCTAGGCCTTCCAGCGGAAGGGCGCCTCTTCGGTGCCGCCTCCGTAGCCCTTGACGACGTACTCGATGCCGTTGCGGACGTTCCCCTGGTGGCCGATCCACCCGGTGCCCGCACCGGCAACGTTCGGGATGTAGTACATCCTTTCGCTGTTCAGCTTCTGAGCATCCCAGAAGAGGGCCTTGCGCTTCTCTTCGTCGAGCTCTTTCGCCTGGTCCACGGCGATCTTCATGAGGTCCGGGTCCTTCACGCGCCCGTGGTTGTTCGGGTTGTCCGTGAAGAAGCGGATCAGGTACGAGCCAGCCTCCGGGAACGGCGTTTGGTAGCCGAAGGCGATGCCCGTGAAGTTGCCCACGAAGGTCTGCGTGATGTACTTCGAGCTGTAGTCTTGAACGTCCGTCGTGGTCTTGATGCCGATAGCGTTCATGTAGGCGCCGTTGGCGGCGGCGATGTCGTTGAAGGTCTTGCCGTAGCGGTTCTCGGTGTACTGGTACACGGCCTCGAAGCCGTTGGGGAAGCCCGCCTCGGCGAGGAGCTTCTTTGCGCCTTCCGGGTCGTACTTGTAGTACTTCGAAGCGTCCCCGATGTCGCTGCCGACGGGGTCGAGCCACCAGCGGGTCTCGCCGGCGGGGATGATGTTGTGCCACGGCGTCTTGATGTCGAGCCCCGCCGCCTTGAGGGCCTTCACGTTGTAGCCAAGCTCCATCAGGTCGTCGCGGTTGTAGCTCATCGAGATGGCCTGCCGCACCTTTTCGCCGTTGGCGCCATTCCACGGCGACGTGGGAACGGAGTCGAAGAAGGTGAAGCTCAACGTCGGCCCGGTGCGGCCTTCGAGCTGCAACTGCGGGATCTGGCCCTTCGCCGTCACGAGGTCGGCGGCGTTGAGGCCTGAGCTGTCTGTGTTGCCGGAGAGGAACTGGGCGAGCCGGTTCGCGTACTCCGGGATGATGGCGTGCTCAATGCCGTCGAACAGCGGGAAACCTTCGAGGTACCAGTCCGGGTTCTTGTCGCGCAGGAACTTCACGGACGGCTGGTATTCCTTCAGGATCCACGGCCCGCTTCCGATCATCGTTTTCGCCGGGTCGAACCCGCCGTCGGACTCGGTCGGCATGATGAACAGCAGGTTCGTGTCGGCAAGCACGTCCAGGAACGCCGCGTTTGGCGTCTTCAACGTGAATTTAATGGTCGACTTGTCTGGATACTCAACCTTGTCGACGAACGACAGCTGGACGGCGTTACCGTTTGCGGCGTCGGTCGCCCTGCCCCACGAGAACTTCACGTCATCGCTCGTGACGGCGCGGCCGTTTACGGGAGCGAGGTTGTGGAAGTTCACGTTCGAGCGCAGCTTGACTGTCCAAACGAGGCCGTCGGCGCTCGCCTCGGCCGACTCAGCGATGTCCGGCGTTGGGCGCACGCTCAACGGTGCGATGCCAGGGCCGGTCTGGTACTTGTAGAGGCGGCTGTAGTGATAGACCGCGTTGCCCTTGGTCAGGAAGCTCAGGTTCCCGTACGGGTCGAGGGACGGCGGGTCGCCGGTGGCGTCGATGTTGTAGGTGCCACCCCGCTTCGCGCCGGCAAACGGATCAACGGGAGTGGCCGTCGCCACACCACTGGACGTGGGGGTCGCGAGACCGGGGTCGTCGTCGTCGTCATCGTCCCCGCATCCGACGAGTGCAAGGCCGGCTACGCCGGCGCTGGCCGCGGTTGCTCCACCAAGAAACCGTCGGCGACTGGAGCGCTTTGCCCACTGTTGGGCCCAATAGTCACTAGGCAATGTTCCCCTCCTTAGGTATGCCGTCACCCGCTAATACGTTATCCCGCTTAAATAGGATTCCCCGATGCTAGCTATGAAACCGGCACAGCCTATCTACCCGGCCTATGGGTCACTGTCAACGTTTACCCTCCCGTGAATTACCTTCGCTACAATCCGATCCGTGGCTATTTACCAACCGAATCGCCCGGCCTACAGCCTCGATCCATATTCGTTTCTGCATCGCCTTCGGGCTGAAGAGCCGGTATACCGCAGCCGCGAACTCTCGGCCTGGGTCGTGACCTCCTTCGCTGAGGGGCAACGCGTCTTAACCGACGATGCCCACTTTTCTCCGGATCCTACCCACGAGGCCGGCGAGCTCGGTGCGATGGTGCGCCGTCAGCGCGCGACCATGCCCCTTGGCGGCTCCCCGATCCTCGGGAACTCGGACCCGCCGGAGCATACGCGGCTACGCGCCATCGTCAATCGCGCCTTCACTCCCCGTGCCGTCGAGGCCTTCCAGCCTGAAGTCGAGGCGATGGTCAGCGACCTGCTGCTTGGCTGGCGCCCTGGGGAACCGTTCGAGGTCATGGGCCACCTTGCCCAGCCGCTGGCGATTACGGCCGTCCTCGCCTACCTGGGAGTGCCGCCCGGCGGGCTCGGTCTCTTCCATGCGTGCGCAGCGGACATCATGAAGGCGCGCTCCGGCGAGGCTGGCCCGGGTGGCGCCGAGGCCGCCCTTCGTGCCCGTACAACGATAGAGGAGTATCTCCGCGCTGAGAGCCCAGGCGGCGTCATCGGCGAACTGCTCTCGGCCGAGGCGGAGGGCCAGCTCACCTTCGACGACCTCGTGATGCTGCTCATCCACATCTCGCTTGCTGGCAACGGGCCTCTCGCCTACGCCATCGGCAACGCACTCCTCGCTCTCGCCACCCACACAGACCAGTTCGCCGCCCTCCGTGCCGGCCCGACGCTCGTGCGCGGCGCCGTCGAGGAGTGCCTCCGGTTCGACACGCCCACGCACGTCGTGCACCGCTTCGTGACGGCCCAGGCGGAATTGAACGGGCGCAAGCTGCGGCCGGGCGAGACTGTGGCTGTGGTGGTTGGCGCCGCTAACCGCGACCCCGCGCGTTTCCCCGACCCCGATGTGTTTGACGTCACCCGCGACGCCACGGGCCAGCTCGCGTTCGGCCACGGCATCCACTTCTGCCTCGGAGCCCCGCTCGCCCGCACCGAGCTGGCGGCCGTGCTAGGGGCGGTGGCGGACCGGTTCGCTAAGGTGAAGCTAGCGGAAGGCGGCCTCCGCCGTGGCGACACCTTTCTCCTCCGCGGGCCATCACAGCTCGTCCTCGTCGGCGAATCCGACGGCCACGGCAAGTGACCAAGGGCAACAATGGTCACTCCCCTCTCCCGCCGCAGCGGGAGAGGGGTCGGGGGTGAGGGCGGGATCGTGCTTCTGCGAATCGCATGCGCCACCGCCCCTACGCCCTGGTGCGCTTCCGCGCAGATCCCTTCGTATTCCCCGCAATCTCCTCCCGGATGCGCTTCAGCCGCCCGATGTTTTCCGCATCCGGCCCCTTACCGTCCAGTCCCGGGACCTCGAGCAGGAACGGGATCCCGGCGAAGGTGGGGTGCGACATCACCGCCTTGAACCCCTCGTAGCCGATCTCGCCGTCGCCGATGTTCTCGTGGCGGTCGCGGATGCCCCCGAGGGGTGTCTTGCTGTCGTTTGCGTGGACCGCGACGAGGCGGTCGAGGCCGATCTCGCGCTCGAATTCCGCCACTGCCGACGCGCAGCCCTCCGGCGTGGAGATGTCGTAGCCCATCGCGAAGGCGTGGCAGGTGTCGATGCACACTTTCACGCGAGGGTCGCCATCGAGCCCGCCGACGATGGCGCCGAGCTCGTTGAAGTTGCGCCCGCAGCAGTTGCCCACCCCGGCGTTGTTCTCAAGGATGAGCCAGCTCTCGTTCCCCGCCTCGTCGAGGGCCTGGCGCAGCAGGCGGCACATTTGCGGCAACACGGCTTCGAACCCGAGACCGAGGTGGCTGCCGACGTGGAAGATCGTGCCCTTCGCGCCAAACCGGTCCGCCCAGCGCATGTAGTTCGCGAGCGAGGTCACCGACTTCTCGAGGATGGCGGCGTCCTGGCTGCCGAAGTTCATCAGGTAGACGCCGTGAAAGAACACGGGCAGTCCGGCCTCCCCCTTCGCCGCCAGGAAGGCCTCGACGTGCTCGTCCTGGAGCGCGGGCGCCTTCCACTGCCGCGGCGCGGAAATGAACATCTGCACGGCCTCCGCGCCGATTTCGAGCGCCGTGGGGAACACGTTGTGCGGGCCCCCCGCGCTCGACACGTGCGCGCCAATGAGAGGGAGCGCGGACGTCATTCGGCGGGACTCCCGGAATCACCGGGCGCACGGGCGACCCCCGTGACCATGGGCATGAAGGACTGGCGCCAGCGCCGCAGCTCCGTGATCTCGAACCCCGCCTCCCGTATCGAGTCCACCGAGGTCCGGTTGAGGTGACACCCGGCGCCCACCTTCCTCCATGCCGGCGTGAGCCGGTCCTGGAGCCATGCGCCGGTACGGCCGTCGGACCTGACGTGCTCCGCGAAGCGCAGCTCTCCGCCCGGCTTGACCACGCGCCGTGCCTCCGCCAGCGAGCTTGCAACGTCCTGCACCGTGCAGAGCGTGAGCGTGACGATGACGGTGTCGAAGATCTCGTCCTCGAACGGGAGCGCTTCAGCTGGTGCTTCGCGCAGGTCGTACGTCCGGCCGGTCTCGGCGGCGTGCTTGCGCGCCCGCTCGAGCATGAACGGGTCCGGCTCGATTCCCGAGTAGTCGATGCCGTCGGGCAGGTACTCCCAGTTGGCGCCGACGCCCACGCCCAGCTCGAGGACGCGGCCCATCGCGCCGCCCACGACCTCGCGCCGCGCGGCATGAACGTCCTTGTTCTCGTGACGCACTGCCCAGTCCCAGAATGCTGCGAACCGCTTGTGACCAGTTGGGGCCGACGTCTGGTTTGTCTTGGACGGTTCCTGCACGGTGAAACAGTACGCCGCGTGCGCGTAGGCACGCCACCGGGGAGAGGGCTGGCGCAGCCAGCCCCTACTATCACCGGCTGCCGGCATAGGGATAGTAGGGGTCGGCCGCGCCGACTCTGGCCAAATGCCTCTTCATCCGCGTTGACTCGCCCCGCGTCCGTCTCGATGATTGCGCCAGAGTCACGAACAGCTAACAGCCAACAGCTCACAGCTGACTCGGAGGCCCCATGTTCCCCGACATCCCCCACACTGGCCTTCCCCTTTCCGGGCTGAAGGTCATCGACTGCACCATCTGGCAGCAGGGCACGTATGCATCGGCCATGCTCGCCGACTTCGGGGCCGACGTGATCAAAGTCGAAGGGCCGGACTCGCCCGACCCCGGCCGCGGCGTGGGCGACGCCTACTTCCAGAGCCACAACCGGAACAAGAAGGGCATCGTCCTTGACCTCAAGCACCCCGACGGCCGCGAAACGCTGCTCCGCCTCGTCGAAGACGCGGACGTGTTCGTGCAGAACATGCGCCAGGGTGTGATGGAGAAGCTCGGGCTCGCCTACGAGGACATGAAGGCGCGCAACCCGCGCATCATCTACGCCTCCGCCAGCGGCTATGGCTCGAAGGGGCCACAGCGCAAGTGGCCGGCGATGGACATCCTCGGGCAGGCCCGCGGCGGCACGATGATGACGATGGGCCCGCCCGACCTCGCACCGATCTTCGCCTTTGGGGGCATGGCCGACCAGGTGGGCGCGATGTCCCTCTCGTACGGCATCCTCATCGCGCTCTGGCACCGCGCGCGCACGGGCGAGGGGCAGCAGCTCGATGCCTCCCTGCTCGGGGGCCAGGTGATGCTGCAATCATTCAACATCACGGGCACCCTGTTCACCGGCCTGGTCCCCGAGCGCCGCAAGCGCGAGGAAGCGGCGCCGATGTGGAACGTTTACCAGTGCAAGGACGGCCGCTGGATCGCGCTCAGCATGTCCCAGCTTGGGCGCTGGTGGGTGCCCTTCTGTGAGGCCGTCGGGCGCCTCGACTTGCGCGACGACCCGCGCTTCTGCGAATTTGCCGCGCATTACGAGCACCGCGGCGAGCTCGTGCGGGAGCTCGACGCGCTCTTCGCACAGAAGGACCAGTGGGAGTGGGTCGAGTTCCTCTGCGAGCGGGGCCTGCCGTGCGCGCCCGTGCAGGACTACGGCCAGATCATCGAGGACCCGCAGGTGCTCGCGAACGACTACATCGTTGAGTACGACCACCCCAGCGGTGAGCGCCGCAAGATCGTCGGCCCCGCGGTCCAGCTCGACGCCACGCCCGGCACCATCCGCCACGGCGCCCCCGAATTCGGCGAACACACCGAAGAGGTGCTCCTCGCCCACGGCTTCACCTGGGACGAAATCGCCGCGCTCAAGGAGTCGGGGGCAATAGGGGCGCGGTAAAGGCCATCCTTAGGCCGATGTACGATCGGAGCTCTTCAACGGCGCGGGCTCGGCATTGGGAGCCGGGAGTGATCGGCGGGGAAAGACTTCTGCTCGCGTTGTGTTGCGGCGGCATTGTCCTTGCTTGCAATGGAGACGATCCGGTAGTCGACTCCGGACAAACCACAGCGTCCGCCCCCACGCCCTCGTTAACCGCGACCGCCCCAGCACCGTCTCCGACGCTATCGCTCGACGAGTGCCGGGTTGTGAACGTTGCCGACGGCGACACGATCGAGGTCGATGGATGCGAGGCGACCGGCACCGTACGACTGATCTTGGTCGATGCGCCCGAGGCGTCCTTTGAAGGCGAGTGTTTCGGGGAGGAGGCCAAGGAGTACGTTCGGAACGCCCTGGAAGGAAATGTGGTGCGACTTGAGCGAGACACCCGCGACCTCGACGATCAGGGCCGTTACCTCAGATACGTCTGGCTGGAAGGTGAGTTCTTCAACGAGCGACTTGTGCGCGAAGGATACGCCGTCCTCGCAGTCTACCCGCCTGATACCAGATATCGGGACCGGATTGAGCAAGCCGAACGAGAAGCCCGAGAAGCGGCGCGAGGCCGATGGCAGGCCTGTTTACCTCAGGGCCAGTGCGACCACGGGAGCGCTCGAGTCGTGGCGCTCGACAAGCGGGGCGAGCTGGTTACGGTGGAGGTCCACGGACCCCTTGGCGGTTTGCAGCTGGTGAGCACAAGGGGGACTCAAGAGTTCGACTTCCCGGGCGGCCTCGTCGGCGCAGGACCTATTCAAATCGTGTCCGGCGTTCCTCAATTCCCGGACAGTCCAAGGAGGCTTTGGTGGATCGCCGACAATGTATGGAACAACTCTGAGGACGACGACGCCGTCCTGTACTGCAACGCCCGCGAGGTCGACCGCTTCGACGACGGCGACTAACAGTTCTCACCGGGTGTTCTAGATCAGGGGAAGCCAGCCCTCCCCAGCGCACGAGCACCCCTACTACACTTCGGGGGTGACCGTTTGGAGCAAGGCCGTCGTCGCGGCGTTTGCCATCGTCGTGGTTCTCCTCTCCAGTTGTGGAGGCGAGGAGGAGCCGGATCGGGAGGTCGAGGATCTTCGAGCGACTGTCGAGTCGCTCCAGACCGCATCGGGCCAGCCGACCGCCGTTCGAAGTCCGACTCCGCCTCCCACTCCGGCGTCAGCGGCCTGTGGGCTGAACAAGCTGGCGGAGGCGTCGGACGCCGTTGTGGTCGTAGAGACCCCCGACGGAGGTGGGACAGCGTTCTTTATCGAGAACCGCCACTTGCTCACCAACCGACACGTGGTGGGCGGGTACTCCCAGGTGGTGATCGAGCTGGCGGACGGAACTCGACTGCAGGCCGCCGTTGTGTCTCTCAGCGAAACCCTGGATCTCGCGGTTCTTCGCGTCTCAGAGGACGCTCCACGGGTGCTTGTGTGGGGAAGCACCAACGACCTGCAGGCAGGGCAGGATGTCTTCGCGGTCGGTTACCCTTTCGATGCGAGGGGCCAGCCCGTAGTGACGAAGGGTATCGTCTCGCGAGTCGGCGTCAGCGGCGGCGAAGCCTTGGTCCAGACCGATGCCGCCCTCAATCCCGGCAACAGCGGGGGCCCGTTACTGACGGCTTGCGGGCAGGTGGTGGGGGTTAACACTCGTAAGCTCAAGGGTTCAGAAGGCTTCGGAATCGCGATCGCCCAGGCTGATGCGCAGCCCGAGGCTGAATTACTCGTCCAGGGCACTGCTGGACGCCAGCCCGCGCCAGATTTGGTGACCTTCGACGATCCTTTCGAGTTTTGTCAGAACGTCAGTACGATCGACTGGCCGGTCCATCTCCAGCCGGAAGGAGCGGGCTATGTCGGGAATCCTTCGCCGTTCGGGTCGGCGGAGCAGGCGATCGCCTGGCGCTGCTGGGACGGCAAAGTGCTCGGCTGCTACGCCGGCGCAAGCGGCGGAGCCTGTATGAAGATAAACGCCTCCACGGAGCCGCCCGCCGAGCTCGTCTCCTGGTGCCAGGCCAATCCGGATTCCTTTCCCCCGTTGGCGGCCACGGGCCACAACAACGCGTTCGAGTGGGCGTGCGCCGGCCAGAGACCGGTCATCACCAAGCGCCTCATCCAGCCCGAGCAGATAGATGGGCTCGGCTACTTCCTGGGCACTTGGTTCCTGATAACGCCCTGAGACCTCCACTCCGGGCAACTCCGTCGCATGTATGGGCCCCCCAGGTGTCAGGATCCGCGGCATGTTGACGAGGCCTGCCAGAGGTAATAGGATAGGGGGGTACCCTATTGGAGCCGCACACATGACCCCCGAAACACAGCAACTCGCCACCCGCCGCATCAAGATCATCGCCGGCCAGGTCAACGCACTCGCCCGCCAGATCGAAGAGGACAAGTACTGCGTCGACATCCTCGACCTCTCCCTCTCGGTCCAGAAGGCGCTCCGCAGCCTGGACGGCCTCGTGATGGAGGGCCACCTCCGCACGCACGTCGTGGAGATGATGCAGGGCGGCGAGCAGGATAAGGCCGTCGGCGAGCTCCTCAGGCTGTACAAGATCCAGGGCCCCGGCGACGCGTAAGGCCATCAGCCGCCCAATGCAAACAATCCCAGGAGGAAACCCAAATGGCAAACCAGACCCTCGAATTCACCGTTACCGGCATGACCTGCGACCACTGCGTCCACTCGGTCACCACCGCTGCGAAGGAAACCCCCGGCGTCACTGACGCGCAGGTCAGCCTCGACGAGAAGCGCGCCACCGTGACCGGCGAGAACATCGACCCCGAGGCCGTGATCGCCGCAATCGCCGAAGAAGGCTACGAAGCCTCCCTCAACTAGCACCAAACGCCCCCGGCCCC
>JBBDMZ010000073.1:0-9038 GCA_040877955.1 Dehalococcoidia bacterium
TCACAGTCGACCTTCTCGCCGCTTCGCTACGACGTATAGGGAGCGTGCGATCGTCCTCTGACCCGGGTGCTGAAGTTCACCCGAAAGGCCCACAGTAAGGCGGCTTTCGTTACAGCTGCGCCCGGCCCGTTAACCCGCTCTCGCCCGCGACGTTCTAACCGGTAACGCGACCGGTGGCGGAGAAGGTGTGTGGCTGTGGTGAGAGCTGGGACACGGGTCATCGGCTACGACGGCGTCGAAGTCGGCCAGGTCGTCGGCGGCGACCGCGAGCGCCTCAAGGTCCGCCGCAGGGACGAAACCGAGATGTGGCTCGCCGGCGACGCCATCCTCGCCGCCGACGACCACGCCGTCACCCTCATCTGCTACGCCCGCGGCGTCACCCGTTGGCGGGCGGACTGAGGTCCGCGATTTCCGATTTGCGATTTCGATTGGGCGGCGCGGCTCAGGGGGCGTCGGCGAAGAGCTCGTTGGCTTTGAGGACTTCCTGGCGCTTGAGGCCGACGGCGGCGATGGCGCGGAAGTGGTGCTCGTGGTCGGTCCGTTCGTACTGGCGGACGACGTCGGATAGCTCGGAGTCGAGGGAGTTGCGGCGGGCGGTGTAGGCGGCGGAATCGAGGCCGTCTCGGCCGACGTTCTTGACGGCGAGGGCGAGGAGCTTGGCGAGGCGCTTGCCGCGGGCGTCGGTCATCTTGCCGAGCATTTCGAGGCGGAGGACGGCGTCGAGGAGTACCTGGATGCTGAGGGGGTCGGTGAGGGTGGCGACGCGCGGCTCGAGGAGGGGGCGCGGATTGCGGCGGGACTCCCCGGAGGCGATGCCGCCACGGCGGGCGCCTTCGCGACGCTCATCGGCCTTGGCGGGATCGTGGAAGTAGCAGAGGTCGCCGTCGTTATCGACGGGGCCGCGGCAGGTGAGGCCTTTTGAGGTCGCGGCCTTGCAGCGAGGGCCGTAATCGGGGGTCACGGGCATGAGGCGTCGCCGGCGTTCGTCGGAAGCCTTCGTCTCCTGGTTGAAGAGGTCCCACTGTTCCGTCCTGAGGTAGAAGTCGATGCGCTGGTGGCTGTTGGACCCGGCAGGGGGCCGGCGGGCGGGTGGAGGTGAGGGCTGGCTGCTGCCAGCCCCTACTCTCGGCGGCTGCGCCGCGGGGATTGAAGCGATGGGCTGGCTGGTGTCGGCCCGTGGTCTCGGCGGCTGAGCGGGTACGCGGGGGCGGCGCGATTTCTTTTTTTTTGCCTGTTGAACAGGGGATTTCCCCTGTTCGCGGGCTTTTCGTGCCTGTTCGTTGACCTGTTCGCGCTCCCTGCGTTCCTGTTCGAATTTCTCGATGTCGAAGGGCTCGAAGGCATGCACGATTGGCGATCCAGGATTGGTGATTCGGGCGCCGGCGGGCGGCGCGGGGGATGATTGCGCGGATCCGGGGGTGTCGAGGTCGTGGCCCATGGTGCGCGCGATGTCGCGGATGAGCTGGCGAGCGAGGGCGGGGTCGTCGGTTTGTTCGACGGTTTCGAGGGCGGCCTCGACCTCACGCCCCGGCCCCCTGTCCACAGGGTGAGACTTGCCGCGGCCGACGCCGATGCCGCGGGTGGGGTCGGGGAGGTCGAGCTGGCGGGCGAGGGCCTTGATGAAGGCCTGGGCGGCCTCGGGGGAGCTGGCGACTTCGGGGCTGAGCCCTGCGGGTGGAGGGGTGACGGGGTTGCGGCCGGGGGATGTCATGGTGATTGCCTCCGCGGTGGGTTTGCGGGGCAGGGTGGGGTGGGGGTGGTCGGAGGTGGAAGGGGGAGATGGCGCTCTATCCGCGAGCTATCAGAAAGCGCTCCACCGAGTGCGCCAGCGACTCGACCGACGCTTCTCCCGAGAGGACTAGGTCCGCTCTTGAAGCGAGCACCGGAACGTCGACCTCCGTCGAGTGCTGATCTACCTTCGCGAGGTTCGTTTCTCCCGCACCGCGATGAGCCAGCCGATCAAGCCTATGAGCGGCATCGACCGACAAGTAGATGAGTCGCAGGCGCTGCGGCATTACCAGAGAGCTCAAGGCCTCAAGTACCGTTATGTGCCTGACCCCATCGACTACGAGTCCGCTACCGGTGCGCCAACCAGAGGAGGTAAGAACACGCCGCGAGAACTCGAGCGGTCCCAGGTCACCAATTAGCTGCTCACCGACGGATTGGAGCGTCGCGCGATCGTCGCTTTCACCTCTCTCCGAGGCCGCTGCCCTCACGTAGTCGCCGAATGATGCCCGAACCAGCCCTAGCTCGGATGAAAGTCTGTGTCCAAGGGACGTCTTGCCGGACCCCGTCCTACCCGACAGGGCGACAACGGGAGCAAGTCCGATCCCTTCGCCGCTAGCCGACATCGCGAATAGTCCGCCGCGTCCGCAACGGCACCTCGGTGATCGGCAATGCCCGCTCGGCCGCAGTGAACCGGCGTGTGATCTCCTTAGTCCACGCAGCGATCGCCAATTGCTGCACGCCCAGGGCATCGGTCTCTCGGGCGCCAACGCGCTCAACGACTGTAGAAAAGACTCTGATCTCGAGCGGGATCGTGCGTAATGGCAGGAGCGAATGTACTGCCTGCAGACGATCAATGAACCCGGAGATGCGGTGCGAGAGACGGTCCATCTCTGTCCCGGTTAGCGTGACGTAAGCGTAGAGGTCCACGTTGATTTCCAGATAGCGGGAGAATAGTTCGAATTGTGCCTCGAATCCTTCCGGATCCGTGCCGGTGTTGAAAGCAAACGACGGCGCGTCGAAACCCTTGAAACAGCACACCTTGGCGTAGTTACGGTACGACGAGACAAGGTCGATGTCGGCCGCCGACAGGTACCGCCAGAAGTAGTCGTTGCTTAGGTTGTCGTCGGACCACAAGAAGACAGAGTTCTCTGCATCCCGATCCAGCAACGCTTCCATTGTGCGTGGGATCCACTCGGGAACCAGGTCCGGCTGACCGCCGGTCAGGTCGAGAACGTGGGGATGGTTGGCTTCCGATAGGAACAAGTCGACCATCTCGTCTGCCGTAACCCACTCGCCGAGGTGCTCCTTCGCTGAGAGGAGCTCGAAGGGCACGTAACAGTACCAGCAGCGCCAGTTGCAGGCTGCGTTCTGAAAGACCTGCGCGTTGAGCTCGTCCGTCCTAGGGAGGCCGAGTGCCTTCGTTGCGGGATCGATTGGGAGCGGGTTCGGCGGCCATCCCTCCTGTGTGGCACGACGGAAGTGCCTGATGCGTCCAAGGCCCCCGCAATTAGGGGGAGCCGTGAGGTCTTTCTCCTGCTCAGACCCTGCGATGCGTGCCAGCAGGATCTGGCTGGTCTTCGGGTTCCATCCACGAGCACGGTGGGCGCGGGACGCAAGATCCGTGTTGATCGCGGCCATCACACCGAGCTCCCGATGAGCCTGGGGACGTACACACCCTCTTGGTCGAGTTCCGGAACCCGCTCGTCGATAAAGCACCAAACAAGTTCCGCAAGATACTCGATTTCTGTCGTGGTCAGGGGCTCCTCTCGGGGAATCCCATGCCATTGTTCAATGCACCGCCTACAACAGGCAGCGACGGCGTGCTGTGCATAGTAGATGACATTGCCCTTCCAAGGCGTTTGGCGACCCTCACGCGGATGAGGTGGCGTACCAACGGACTCGGCAATCCGTTTGATCACGCCCGAGCTGAGGCCGCTCCTGCCCTTTCTCAGTGCGTGATTGATGGCACGTTGGTCGATGTCGACGTGCCAGAAGTGATGCCGAATGAACTCATGTCGAAGCGAGGCCATCGTGTGGCGCTGGTCGGTGGCCGAGCGCCGGCGGACTCGAGTCCAGTCCACCGGTGCCGCCTCGCAATAGCGGCACTGGTCGGCACGCCCTTGAGAAGCGAGCCTCTTTGTAGTCAGGAAGCAATGAAGACCAGATTCGCAATCTGCACTGGTGCAGCTAACCTTTAAGGGCGGCGGGTCGACCGAGTCATCGTCAAAATCCAAGGCAGTCACTCGTCCTCCTCTTCTAGAGCGAGCTGAAGCAGCTCTAATTCGTAATTTTCGAGCAGCTCGAGCCGCAGTCGCGAAAGCAACTTGTCCCGCGCCTCGCCCCAAGGGTCTTCACCCCCTCGCTGCAGGTTGTGCGCGGTGCCCCACCAGTTGAGGCCCTGTCTCGATAGTCGCAGAGCGATGTAGTTGGCGAGCGCCCCTTGGTCGACGTTCTCCTCTCGTGCGACTCCTGCAACGGCGATCTTCAACCAGTCGACGCGGCCAGCGGCTCTCGAGACGACGGCTTCGGCGAGTGTTTCGGCTTTCCCAGCTAGAGCAACGTTGCCTGCGAACCTATTGGCCCTTTGCTCCCGCTCGTCCCCGTCAACCTGGTGGTCATCATCCAAGGCGATCCAACCCTCATCAGTCGTGCTCTCGGACGCATGGGACACTTCATGCAAAAGGTCAAACATCCAACGTGCGGCGAGGCGGTGCCTTTGCTTGATAAAGATGACAGGCCCGGAACTGGCCTGGAAGCAAGCGGCGTGGAATTCGGCTGCATCTAGGAGCGGTACCACGGGGATACCTCGCGACCAGACATAGTCCAATACAGACGAGAAGGAGATGACGCCGTACTCGTCGCGGATCTGCTCGTGTGTTTCTCGACTGCTCGTCGCAATCCGAGACCGGCGATGGCCGTCGATCGGTCGAGCCTTTGCCACCGCTTCTGCTAGGGTCTCCACGTATCGTAGGTAGAGAGGATTGGTTTGATGATACCCGCTTGGAAGCTTGAACAGAACCTGAGACTCCGCTCCCAGGCCAGCACTTGACTGGCTCAGGAGAGACGGAAGTGGCAATCGAAGCGCGCGCGAAAGCGCCGAGAGTCTCCGCGTAGCTGCTCCGGGCTCCTCGCCCCCATCGGCTAGTGGAGAGCCGAGCAGTCGCCGTTCTATGAACTCGCGACTTAACCCAGCAGCGCGGACCTTTGCCATCGCTCTGGATAAGAGTGTTCCCGCGTTCTCCCTTGGTTCGACGATGCCTTCTATTCCAACCTGTAGCGCGTTGGCGATCCTACCCAGCGTAGCGAGACTGGCAGACGCGTAATCCGTCGCCTCATAGCGTTGTATTTGCTGTGAGTGCATCCCGACTCGCTCAGCCAGCTCTTCTTGGGTCCAGCTGCGGCTGATGCGGGCGCGAATCAGGGCACGCGGGAGATCTGCGAACTCGCGAATCGATGTGGCAGACGTGGCACCTGCCTGAAGCTGCTCGTACTCTTGAAGATCCTCAGTCAGTTCCGCGAGGATTTCCTCGATCCCAGCTTTGTGGACGTTTAGAATCCGTGGATCGATGTCGGGACGTTCGTCCGGGGCGGGCGCCTCGTGCAGGGCACGGCGCAGCGAGTCTGCCTTAGAGCGGGTAATAGCGTACTGGCGCTCGTTCTTAATCATGTCATTCCCTGTATGTCGATCTCGACAATTCCCTTTGCGTTGCCGTCACTGTCCGTTTGAAAGAACTCTAGGTACGTGTCTCCCTCACGGTTCGCCGCGAGTAATGACGGGAAGAGCTCCCCGCCGAAGCGCAGTTTCTGAGCTCGACGAGCCTGTTCGAAGCGCATGAGGACGGGGTCGAGCTTGGAGGGATCCACGCCAGACGGGTCCCAGCAGCCATCGAAGTCGTTCGGCTCGAGTTTGTTCGTGACGAAGCTGCCATCAATCCACACCTTGCGGCATCCAGCACGGCTCAGTGATTGAAGGGCCGCCCCCAGGCCTCTAAGCAGTCTCTTTCGCTTGGGCGAGGCACCAAATCGCTGCTCGAACTCCGCCCAACCAACTGCGTGGATGCCCGGGGGGAGGCCTCCGTGCTCGGCGAACTCGGGGATGGGCACAACACAACAATATCGTTGTGCTGGCCTCGCGTCAAGGGGAAGCCGGACGGCGGCGAAGGTCCGGCGAGCGGTGGGTGTGAGGGATGGAACCAGTCGAACGGCCAACGGCCAACGGCCAACGGCCGTACAATGGTTCTCAAATGTTCGAATCACTGACTGACAAGCTGCAGGGGGCGTTCCGGAAGTTCGGGAGCAAGGGGACGGTGACGGAGGAGGACCTGGACCAGGCGATGCGCGAGGTGCGCATGGCCATGCTCGAGGCGGACGTGAACTTCAAGGTGGTGCGCGAGTTCACGGCGCGAGTGAAGGAGAAGGCGCTTGGCGCGGAGGTGCTTCGCAGCCTGACGCCGGCGCAGCAGGTCATCGACATCGTGCACCAGGAGATGGTGCAGCTCCTCGGGGGCGCGGCGCCGAAGCTGGAGACGTCGTCGCGGCCGCCGACGGTGATCATGCTGGTGGGCCTGCAGGGGTCGGGTAAGACCACAAGCATCGCGAAGCTGGCGAACCTGCTGAAGAAGCAGGGGCAGCGGCCGCTGGTGGTGGCCTGCGACGTGTACCGGCCGGCGGCGGTGGAGCAGCTCGTGACGCTGGCGAAGCAGCTGGATGTGCCCTACCACGAGGAGGGGACGAAGGAGAAGCCGGCGAAGATCGCGGCGAACGGGCTGGAGAAGGCGAAGCGCATGAACGCGACGCACCTGCTGGTGGACACGGCGGGCCGGCTGCACATCGACGAGGCGATGATGGCCGAGGTGGCGGACCTGCGGAAGCAGCTCGGGCCGACGGAGGTGCTGTTCGTCGCCGATGCGATGGCGGGCCAGGACGCGGTCACGGCGGCGAAGGAGTTCCACGAGAAGGTGGGCACGACGGGGCTGGTGCTCACGAAGATGGACGGGGACGCGCGCGGTGGGGCGGCGCTGAGCATCCGCGAGGTGACGGGTGTGCCGGTGAAATTCATCGGCATGGGGGAGAAGTCGGACGCACTGGAGCCGTTCTACCCGGACCGGCTGGCGGGCCGCATCCTGGGCATGGGGGACCTGCTCACGCTCATCGACAAGGCCAAAGAGGAGATGGGCGACGAGGACACGGACAAGTTCAAGGAGAAGCTGAAGAAGGGGTCGTTCGACCTGCAGGACTTCGTGGAGCAACTGCGGAAGGTGCGCCGCATGGGCCCGCTGGGCCAGCTGGTGCAGATGCTGCCCGGCTTCAACAAGATCAAGGCGCAGCTGGACGTGGACGACATGGACGACTCGTTCTTCAACCACGCGGAGGCGATCGTGCTCTCGATGACCTCGTGGGAGCGACGCCACCCGGAGCAGATCGACGGGAAGCGTCGCAAGCGGATTGCGCGTGGGAGTGGGACGAACGCGCAGCAGGTGAACCAGCTGCTGAAGCAGTTCTTCGAGGCGCGCAAAATCGCGAAGCAGCTGGCGAGCGGGAAGATGCCGGTGCTGCCGGGGATGCGGTAGAGGCTAGAGGCTAGAGGCTCGTGGCTCGTGGCTCGTGCCCTGAGGACTGAGTGATGACGCGGCGGCCAAAATGGAAGGTCCAAAGTCGAAAGTCCAAGGGCGTCGGTTTTGGACTTTGAACTTGCGGCTTGGGACTCTAGGCGGGGGTTCGGGTAGAGTGGTTGGATACGAGATTGACGTGGCCCGTATGAAGCGGGCTGGGGTTTAGGAGAGAGGATGCTGAAGATTCGACTGCGGCGGACTGGCAAGAAGCGGACGCCGTATTACCGGGTGGTGGTGGCGGAGAAGGAAGCGAAGCGGGACGGTGCGTTCCTGGAGACGCTGGGGAGCTATGACCCGCATACGAACCCGCCGACTGCGGAGATCGATGCGGACAAGACGCGGGAGTGGATCCGCAAGGGTGCGCAGCCGAGCGAGGCGGCCGTGAAGGTGCTGCAGCGCGTGGGCATCCTCGAGGCGCCGGTGAGGACGGAGGCGAAGGTCGCGCCTGCGCTGACAGGCAAGAGCAAGGGCAAGGATGGATCGAAGGCGGCCGCGCGGGCAGCAGCGCCTGCTGCCGAGAAGGCTGCTCCGGCGGCTGCTGCCGCTGCTGCCGTTGCCGAGACTGCTGCCCCGGCGGCTGCTGAGGTGGCCGAAGCTGAAACGGCGCCTGAGGCCCAGGCCGCAGTCGAACCGGCTGAGGCTGTGGTCGAGCCGGAAACTGCGGTCGCGGAGGCCGAAGCTGACCCTCCGCCTTCGGCGGAGGTTGATGCGAAGGCTGCTCCGGAGGCGGGCGAACCGGCGACCGAGGACGTGATGGAAGCGGCGGTCGAGGGCACGCCGGTGGAGGAGCGGCAGGCGGGGTCCGAACAGGCTCCGGGCGACGATGCCGCTGGCGCGGAAGCGCCGACGGTCGAGTGACGAACGAGACGAGAGGAGCCGCACGATGGCCTCGATGCTGACGGACGTGATTGACTACCTGGCGAAGGCGATGGTGGACGAGCCAGACCAGGTGAAGGTCCAGGAGATCGACGACGGGGGGCGGATCACGGTGCGGCTGGACGTGGCCGAGGGGGACTGGGGGAAGGTCATCGGCAAGGGCGGGCGAATCGCGACGGCGATGCGGTCGATGGTGAAGGTGGCGGCGGTGAAGGAAGGCGTGCGGGCGAACCTTGAGATCGGCGACTGACGTCGCACGAGGACTGAGGTCAAAGGACTGAGGACTGAGTGACCGCTCCTGCAGGTGACATGGTCGTCGCCCAGAGGGGCGGTTCTTCGTGCGAGCGCGCCCTCACCCCCGGCCCCTCTCCCGCTGGGGCGAGCGAGGGGAGGCGTGGCCGCGGGGAAGCGACCGGAGGCGGAGCAGCGTGAGCCGGCCAGAGGAGTCGGGCGTGCCGCGGGGGCGGCGTGGGGGCCGGCGGATCGAGCCGGAGCCGGTGCGGGAGCCGCGGGAGGGGTTCACGGCGGTGGGGCAGGTGGTGAAGGCGCACGGGGTGCGGGGCGAGGTGCGGGTGCGGGGGTTCTCGGTGGAGGCGCCGCACCTGCAGCAGGGCCGGTGGGTCTGGATGGAGGGCGAGCGGAAGCGGATACGGAGCTCGCGCTTCGACCGGGGTGTGTGGCTGCTGGCGCTGAGCGGGGTGAATACGCGCGAGGAGGCGGAGGCGCTGCGCGGGGTGCTACTCGAGGTGCCGGACGCGGAGGTGGAGCGAGCCGACGAGGAGTCGTACTTCGTGCACGAGCTCATCGGGCTGCGGGTGGTGA